>CAKZSV010000035.1 GCA_937921485.1 uncultured bacterium | reverse complement strand
ACCTTCCTTTTGCTCATATGCATATCTCCCATTATGGTGTTACATGAGAGATATGGTATGTGCCCTTGAAAAGCTACTAAAATGTGGCAGGTTTGCTCCGGAACAGGCGGCAGTCCCCTCCCGGAACGGGTGGCAGGTTTACGCCGGAATCAGTGGCAGGTTTGGAGCGGAATTTCCAATTAATACGATGAAAATCGGGGGGAGATAAATTTTTTTACATAAAAACATTGAAATATATCAAAGAGCATACGAAGAAAAAATTTTTTACTTGCAAAAATACTAAACATGCGTATAGTTGATTTTTAAGTGGAATTAAAACCGTATGGAGGGCGATGATGATACGAACAACCTACATGATGACGCACGAAATATTGCTGATGCTCAAAGACGCAGAGAAGCGCACGGGATGGACAATGATTGAACTCATTATTGCTGTGATGCGCTTTGCCATGCGGCATCACGCAAAGTATGAAAGGGAGCATGGAAGAATTGCATACCAGAAGCGCTTTGATGAAAATCGCATACCAATACCAAAAATCCGGGTAAAAGTAAAATTTCTCGAACGGGAGTATGATTATTTTAATGATATGCGGAGGTTTTACAGAAGGTCGATTTCGCTGGTGATTGCGATTGCGGTGCTGAACTATTTGCCTGAACTTGTGGAACGCATCGAAAAGGGCGAGTACGATGAGGAAGTGGATTCTTATCCATACAAAAGCTGTGCAATTTATGATAAATGTATAGAAGAAGCTACGGTGTTTCATATCTGGTGGGGTTTACCCAGCGATCCGGCGCTATTAGCGGCTGAGTTTGCCCGATAACATCAAACAAAATATCACCATCATTAATACTGGTATCTCCCAGGATGGAATACTGTTGTGTTTTGCAAACTCACAAAGGCAGCTTCTATTTCAAAACGCCCCGCATTTTCGCCATTTCCATCATCTGCTCGGCACTGTTCTTCGGCGGGAGTTTTTTCGTATCATTCTTTTGTATGAGTGCAATTGCTTCAACGGGGCAGTTGATGGCACACAAACCGCATCCGATGCAGCGATCGGCATTTACCTCCGCGATATCTCTTAGGGTAATTGCATCCATCTGACACATATCGGCGCACGCGCCGCATGCGGTGCACATGTCGGAAACCCTTGCGATATAATTTGAAAACACCATTTCAGCGGGTTTAGGGAACTTTTTTAGCGATAACAGCACCGCGCAGCAGTCACCACAGCAGCTGCACATCCCGGCTGGATTCTGGGCTGTGCCAGGTTGCGTTACCATACCGTGCTTCTGTGCATCGGTGAGAATTGAAATTGCTTCATCAACTTCAATTTTTCGCCCAAGATTTTGTTCAATATAATATTCTGCCATGGAACCGAACATAAAGCAGACCTCCATCGGTTTATCGCAACCTTTTCCGACGATTTTCTTTTCTTTCCTGCATATACATTCGGCGACTGCAATGAGAGGTGCTCGTTTGAGAATTTCCACTGCGTCTTCAAAAGGGGCAATTTTGTTTTTTATCTCGATTGATTGATGTACCGGGATGGGGCGCAAAAACATGGTTGCATTCATTCCCACTGCTTTGAAAAGACCCTCGTTGTAGTATTGTTCCAGCAACTCGGCGAGCTCTTTATTCAATCGCTTTACCTGGAATTCGAATATGCCGTGAATGAAGGGGATGGCGCCGTATTTTGCAATTCTTCGAATACGCTCATTGCGTCCTCCTTTTGTGATTGGGCGATGATGGGAGGGAATATTTATAGTGTCAAATTGAATTTTACTGAATAGCTTCTTGGTGTGTTTTCGTTTCGTTGCACCCGAGTGCCCGCCGTATAAAATTCATTATTCCTTTGATGAGCGCTTCCGAGTTTTCCACGTCCGGGTCACACCCGGTAAAAATTTTCAATCGCTCGGCATAGTATTGTGACGCATAAGAAAACTGTACCATCATAATGATGTTGTCAATGCAGAATGAAGCGATTTTCGAATCAATGTCGGATAGTATCAGGCCTTCTTTTTTTGCCGAGTCGATGAGGTGCTGATAGTAGAGAGCTGAGATGGATTCCATTTTTCTGGACAATTTTTCTGAAAGATGGGAAAGACCTTCCGTAGATATATCGATATATATGTGGGTTATTTCCGGATATTTACGGGAATATTCCTGCGCAGCCCGAAGGAGTTTTTCAAATTTGTCGAAAACAGTGCCTTGCGATAAATCGATTCGGGCGATGACCGATTCAAGGAGCTGATAGCCGTAGTCGATGAGCGTGAGGTAAAGATCTTCTTTTGACGCGAAATAATTGTACATTGAACCGATGCTGATGCCGGCTTCTTTTGCGATGTGATTGATGTTTGCCGCATTAAAGCCCTTTCGGGCAAATTCCGCAATGGCAGCATTGAGGATTCGCTCTTTCTTTTCGGCAGATATTTTTTCAAAAGTTTCCTTAAAAAAACGCCCATTTTGCGGGGTTTTTGCGCTGTCATATTCAGCTAATTCTGTCCATTTCATTCTGTAGCCTGCAAATATGTATAATTTTAATTTAATTATTCATATTATGATAATAACAATTCATACCTTGTATCCATTTTCCCATTAAATGTTTATTTTGCAAGAAAAAAATAAAAAAATGAGTGATTTATCACTCATTTTTTAGTTTAATTCTTTTTTTCAGCTTGACAAAATCGAGCGTTAAAATATATGAGTAAGTAATCACTCGTTTAAATGGGGGTATATGAATGAGTTATGAATTAGTAAAAGCGCATTTGAATCTTTATGCGGTTCTCCAAAATTTGGAGGAGCTTGTAGTGCATGATAACCAAATGAAGGATTTCGTGAAGGACTGGAATCTTTCCATACAGTTTTACGTACCCGGTGGCCCGAAAGCGTTTATTGTATTTAAGGATGGGAAATGTACTGTGGGAAGAGGAGTGAAGCGTTGTGCTTCTATTCTGCTTTTTTTTGTCTCCCCGGCCCAGTTAAACAAAATGTTCGACGGGAAGGGAAATCCTATGCTTCTGCGTGGATTTACTAAGATCGGCTTTTTATTGAAAAAATTTCCTGTGCTCACCGACAGGCTTGCGTACTATCTCAAGCCGACCGACGAATTGCTGAAAGATTCGAATTATCTTGAACTCAACACGCGTTTCACGCTTGCGACTGCGGCATTCGCGGCGCGGGAAATTGCGCTTCATGATCCCATTGGTAAGCTGGTGTGTGGTCATATCAGAAAAGGTGCGGTACAGTTGGTGGTAAAGCCCGAAGGCCCCGGTGCATATCTGCAGTTCGATGAAAACGGCATCGATGTGAAGAAAGGTTTCGCACAGCGTCCTATGGCGGTTATGGAGATGAAAGGAATGAAGGAAGCGAATGCGTTTCTCAACGGCAAAGTCGATGGATTTACTGCCATTGTGAAGGGCGATGTGGCTATCAAAGGACAGACCTCTATGCTCGATAGTTTAAGCCTGGTTCTCGACCGGGTACCAGAGTATTTATCATAACCAGGGAGCAGGATGATGAAGACATATTCATATAAAAAATCTCACGCGCTTTTTAATCGTGCTGCGAAGGTCATTCCATGCGGCATCTACGGCCACTTCAGCCCGGCACCGCTCATTCCCGTGAGCGATTATCCTTTTTACGCATCCCGTGGCAAAGGTTCGCGTTTCCGGGATGTGGACGGCAATGAGTTTATCGACTACATGTGCGCCTATGGGCCGATGGTGCTGGGCTATAACCATCCGAAAGTTGAAGCTGCCGCGGCGAAGTATCAAAAAGCGGGAAGCTGCCTGATGGGGCCATCGCCCGTAATGGTGGAACTGGCTGAATATATGGTGGATTTGATTTCCGGAATGGACTGGGCGTTTTTTGCAAAAAACGGCGGTGATGTCACCAACTACGCTGCGATGATTGCCCGTTCGGCAACAGGCCGAAAGAAGATTGTTGCCATCAGCGGCGGTTATCACGGTGTGGCACCGTGGATGCAGGCGCCTGGCCATCATGGGCTCATCGAAGAAGATTATGTCAATATGATCAGGATCCGCTGGAATAGATTCGATGAATTCGAAAAAGCGGTAAAAGAAAATCCGGGACAAATCGCGGGATTCATTGCATCGCCGTATCATCATCCGACATTTGTGGATAATGAACTTCCCGGTGATGGGTACTGGCAAAAGGTGCAGGCGCTGTGCAATAAGGAAGGGATTGTGCTCATCATCGATGATGTACGCTGCGGATTTCGGCTGGATATGCGCGGCTCTCATGTGTATTTCGGATTTGAACCTGACCTCGTGTGCTTTTGCAAGGCAATCGCCAATGGGCATCCGATTTCCGCGCTCATGGGAAAGAATTCACTCAAAAGCGAAGCCGCGAGGGTGTTTTATACGGGAAGTTACTGGTTTCAGTCGGCACCGATGGCGGCGGCACTTGCCACGCTGAAAGAGCTCAGGCGCATCAATGGGCCAAAAATCATGCTCGAGCGCGGAAAGAAACTCTTAGACGGCATGGTGAAAATTGCTGCTAACCATGGGTTTACTTTGAAAGTGAGCGGCGCGCCATCGATGCCGTATCTTCGCATCACCGATGATGAAACGCTCATGCTGCATCAACAATGGTGTGCGGAATGCACCAAACGGGGGGCATATTTCACATCGCATCATAACTGGTTCATTTCAACGGCGCACACAGATGCTGATATCAAGCGCACATGGGATATCGTTGATGAAGCATGTAAGGTGATAAAAAAGCAATATATGTAGTAAAAGATTTTAGTTTCAATATCACGCAGGGAGGAAATCATGCCGCTTTCAGAACAGGATCTACAAGATTTAAAAGAGAAGGCGTGGCAGATACGCCGGGATATCATCGATACCACCGTATGGGCAGGCGGGGCGCATATTGGCGGCGCCCTCAGTATGGTGGAAATCATGACCATTTTGTATTTTAAATATTTAAACATCGACCCGAATCGGCCCGACTGGGAAGACCGGGACCGGGTGGTGCTGAGCAAAGGCCATGGCGGTGTGGGGTATGCACCCGTGCTTGCAAACCGCGGGTATTTCGAAAAAAATGAGCTTAAAGAATTCAATCATTTTAAATCACCGTTCGGAATGCACCTGGACGGGAACAAAGTCAAAGGGGTTGATGTATCCACCGGTTCCCTCGGCCATGGCCTTTCCATTGCCGTGGGCCTTGCGCTTGGAGCGCGTGTTCAGCAAAAAACATGGAAGACATATTGCATTCTGGGCGATGGCGAATGCAATGAAGGTAGTGTCTGGGAAGCGGCAATGGCAGCTGCACATTTTAAGGTGACCAATCTCACTACCTTTGTGGACAGAAACAAGCTGATGATTGACGGCCCGACGGAAAAGGTTATGGCTCTTGAACCCTTTGCCGACAAGTGGAAAGCCTTCGGATGGATAGTACGGGAATGCGATGGCCACAGCTTCGAGGAGCTTTCTGCGGCGATTGATTATGCGCAGGCAGAAAAAAACGCGCCGGTTGTAATCATTGCACATACGGTGAAAGGCAAAGGCGTGGATTTCATGGAAAACGAAGTAAAATGGCACTATGGAAGCATCGATTCCGTGCTGGCAGACAGGGCGCGAAAATCGGTCGATGCGATGTACGGAAAATGAGAATATCGGCACGCGATGTTGTTATGACAATACTGAGGAGGTATATACAATGGCTGAAGTAACAGGAACCACCTGGACAGTGTATGATGCGAACACATTGACCCAGGCTGAAATTTACGGGCAGGTACTATGCGATCTTGGAACGATATATCCGAAAATCGTCGGGTTGTCGGCAGACCTTGCGAAATCGACGAAGATAGGACTTTTTGGCGATAAATTTCCCGAAAGATTTTTCAATGTAGGAATTGCTGAACAAAATATGTTCGGCATTGCCGCCGGGCTGGCAAAATCAGGACTCATCCCCTTCGTATCAACAATGGCCGCATTTACCACCATGCGCTCGGCGGAACAGGTGCGTACCGATATCTGCTACCAGAAGCTCAATGTAAAAATCATCGCAACGCATGCGGGGACCTCATTCGGTGCGGCGGGCACCACCCATCATTGCACAGAGGATATTGCCATTACGCGCTCGTTCGCAAACATGACGGTGATTGTGCCGGCCGACGGGATTGAAACTGCAAATGCGGTGAAAGCGTGCGTGGATTATCCAGGGCCGGTGTACATTCGCATCGGCAGGGGGTTTGAACCGCCTTTCTATAAAGACGAAAATTATGGCTTCAAAATCGGCAAAGCCTGCGAGGTGTGCCCGGGAACGGATATCACCCTCATCTGCTGCGGCATCACGGTGCTGCAGGCAGCGGAAGCAGCGAAGATTCTACAGAGAGAAGACGGCCTCTCCGTGCGCGTGCTCAATATGCACACAATAAAGCCGATTGACGAGGGCGCAATTCTCAAGGCAGTGAAGGAAACGAGGCGCATCATCACGTTTGAAGATCATAACATTCATGGTGGCCTTGGAAGCGCGGTTGCCGATGTGATTGCCGCGAGCGGTAAGGGCTGTGCGTTCGAAAAGGTGGGCATTCCCGATTGCTATGCAGAAGTGGGCTATCCGGAAGACCTCTATTCGCACTATAAGCTCGATACCAATGGGATTATCGAAAAAGTGCGCCAGGTGATGGGCAAAGAGTTTGAGGAAGACGAAAGCTGGGAAGACGAGGTGTGATATGGCGGCCACTGAACGAGAACTTATGGCGGCACGAATCTTCATGCGGGCGGTATTCCCGGTGATGAAAGTTGTGTTGAACGATGTGCCGAGCATGAAGAAAAAATTCGAGAAGGTGAAAGCGCGTGTGCAGTTCGTCGCGGACAATGACGGAGAGAGAATCGGCGCATGCCTGATGTTCGATAATGGAGATTTCAAGGTTGAGCAGGGTATTGTTGATAACGCAGATATCACCTTTTCTTTTAAAAGCGTTAAGAAAATGAACGATATGCTTGCGGGTAAGCCCGTGATTCCTTCAATAAAGGGTATGAGCAAAGTGGGCCTTTTGATGAAAGTGATGAGCCTGCTTTTAAGTTTAAAAATTATGATGCCGAATGCCCGCCCTCAGCATCCAGAAAAGAAATATCTGAAAGTGAAACTTGCTTTTTACATGATTACCACCGCCCTCAGTCAGTACAACAAAGGCGGCGATCCGGAAATGATGAAATGGACAAGCAAACAGCCTGACCGGATCTACCAGATGTCGGTTGAAGGAACGGACATCGCGGCATATCTTCGGGTGAAGGCAGGAAATACCAAGGCGGGCAGGGGATTTTATGAACGAAGGCGACCATTTGTGCACATGAGATTTCACGGCGTTGACGGAGCGCTTGCGGTTTTATTGCGCGATGAAGAATTTGTGGGTGCGGTGGGCAAAGGTTTTGTAACCATAGAAGGAGCGCCCGAATATGGAGCCCAGATAAACGATTTCATGCAGAGAATTCAGGCGTTAGTGACATAAAATACGGTACATGATATGGGATTGAAAACCCCCGCATCCTCCCGGGGGTTTTTTTTCGGAAAGTGATTGCGATAAATGCTAAACATCGCAGTAATGAGCTCTGCACAGGAGGAAACGATGAAAAAAAAATTCCATGCTTTTTGCAGTTCTATTTTGCTTTTGTTGATGGCATCGGACCTTTATGCGGTTGATGTAGATAGCCTTCTGGCCGAAGGACCGGTACTTACGGTAAAGCAATCAAAAGAGGGCAAATTTCTGTATGCTTCAGCGCTACTTCAGATTAACGCGCCGCAGGATCTCGTGTGGAGTGTTATTCTGGATTTGGATCATTATTGCGATTTTATGCCGCGGGTGGTGTATTCAAAGATACTGGCGAAAAGTGAGGATGGCAGAGATATCACCGTGAAATTCGAAATCAGCGTCCCGCTGGTAAATCAGCGCTACACACTGAAATATTCGACGGATCCCGAGAAGAAAATCATACACATCGCGCAGGTTTCGGGCGATCTTCGAGGAAGCTATTGGGAATGGAGGCTGACTCCAAGCGCGAAAGGTACATTCGTTCGATATAGTGGCGCAACAAAAAATTACTCAGCTCTTCTGCAGAAATTCGAAGACGACCAACAGACCATCACGGTGGGTGTTAATGTTTCATCAGTGATGACAGTTACTCGAACTATCAAGAAGCGCGCGGAAAAATTATACACAGAAAAGAAACAATAAAGATGCACGGGATAGAAATATTTCTCATTGCTGTAGGCCTTGCGATGGATGCGTTTTCCGTGTCGATTAGCGCGGGAATTGTGATTGAACACATAAACTTCGGGCACTATTTCAGGCTTGCGTTTCATTTCGGGCTTTTTCAGTTTATGATGCCCGTTATCGGGTATTTCGCCGGTGTCCGCGTTGGAAGCTTCATCAGCGATTATGATCACTGGGTTGCCTTCGCCCTTCTGGCATTCATCGGTGGGAAGATGTGTTACAGCGCACTCTTTCACAGTGATGATAATTTTTCCCGGAAAGATCCCTCGCGGGGATGGAACCTGGTGGTGCTGTCGTTTGCTACCAGTATTGACGCGCTTGCGGTCGGTCTTTCTCTGGGCGTCATTGGATACGCCATACTTTTTCCAAGTATCGTGATAGGTCTTGTGTGCGCTGCGTTTTCTGTTGCGGGGATTTTTATCGGAAAGAAGGTGGGGGCGTTCGTTGGCAGGCGTGCAGAGCTTGCAGGAGGTATCATTCTCATTGCCATTGGTGCGAAGATACTGATTGAGCACATGGGAGTGCTTTGAGTATTGAATGCGGGCGTTCATAATAAGAGGGTATATGTAGCTGCGAAATTATTGGCTTAACAGGATAGACAGGATAAGCAGGATAAATAGAATAAATAGGATGAACATCAAGAAATGCGAAGGGTGAAATCCTTGGAATCCTGCTAATCCTGTTGGCACCGACTAAGCTCACCTGTTTTACGTCGATAAATAATAATTGCGGGTGAATCTCTGTATTTCCATAATATTGAAATTTTGATTTTTTTCTGAAAATTGCTATAATTTTAACATATTAATATTATATTTCAAGGGAGGAAATATGGCATTCATTGAATGGAGTGATGGCCTCAGTGTTGGCGTTGAGGTGTTCGATAAAGAACATAAACAACTCATAAACCTTGTGAACAAGCTGAGCCAGGCCCTTTCATCCGGCAGTGCAAAAAAAACGATGGAGGATATTCTAAAAAGCCTGGTGAATTATACAAAAATTCATTTCCGACATGAGGAAGAATACATGACATTGTATGATTATCCCGACTATGCGAAACATAAGGCCGAGCATGATGAGCTGACCGCACAAGTTATGGATTTCGCCGGGCGATACCAGGCAGGAAAGGTTTCGTTTTCTCTGGAACTGATGAATTTCTTAAAGGATTGGCTCACGAAGCACATCCTCGGCAGCGATAAGAAGTACCGCGATTTTTTCCTCGGGAAAGGTGTGAAATAACTAAATTCTTCCCTACGCTATTATTTCTTTTCCATTTTCCCATTAATGAGATACAGAGGAATGCCGAGCAGCAACACCCCAACGCCGATGACCGCACCGACTCCTGAATACATGCCGATATGCGGAAGAAGACGTATGTAATCAAATCCGTTGTTCAGCATATACAGGCCGATTGCGACGAATGTAATTGGAATAATCGGATACAGGGGCACCTTGAAAGGTCGTACCGCAGATTTGTCCCAGTGGCGAAGGATGAAAAGCGAAATTCCCGCCAGAAAGAAGAAAAACCAGAAGACCGGTGTGGTGTAGGCAACCATGGTCTCGAAACCGGTGTTGCGGTCGATTTTGTTTGCAATGAGAATGAGGATTATCGCAATAATTCCCTGAGCGGCCAGGGCAATAGCTGGAGTTTGGGATTTTTCGTTCCATTTGCCCAGGAAGCCGAATACCTTGAAGTCGCGCCCGAGTGCGTAATTACCTCTGCCCCCCGATATGATGGTGGCGTTGGTGGTGCTGAGCACCGCAAATGCCACACTGAGAGTGATGATAGGTATAAACTTTTCCCCGAGCGTAGCCTTTACCAGATCGATGGCGACATTGGATGAGGCCGCCATTCCTTTCAGGCCTAAAATGCGCAGATATGCGAAGTTCATCAAAAGATAGATTATCGTGACCGCGCAAAGGCCAATGATGAGTGATTTAACGATATTTTTTTCCGGATCTTTGATTTCAGCCGATACGTATGCTGCTTCGTTCCAGCCCCCGAATGCAAGCAGCACGAAAACCATTGCCATACCCAGGCTCATCGATGGGGTGTGAGCGGCGGATGGATCCTGTGGCGCCGGTGTGCCGCCGAAGCCGATTGCCACAATCATGAGCATGGATGTCACGATTGCGATGGTGAAAAGATTCTGTGCCCACTTGCCCTGCTTTATGCCGAAGATATTTATGATCGTAAGCAAGACGACGGTGATGATGGCATATATGGATGAGGAATAGGCGCCAAGTGAATACATCTCGGAAAGAAAATCGCCGATGAAGAATCCCAAAAAAGCGATGGACCCTGTCTGAATGACCGTCATGCGTGCCCAGGCAAAAAGGAACGACATGAAGTCGCCGTATGCCCGGTGAATAAAATAATAATCCCCGCCGGTATTCGGATATGCGGAGGCCAATTCCGCGTAGCACAGCGCTCCGATAATCGACATTAGCCCTCCCGCGACCCAGGCAAGAATGAAGGCCGTTTCGCTCGGCGAGCTTTTGGCCACGTAGCCCGGCAGCTTAAAAATACCGGAACCAATCACAATGCCTATCGTGATCATGATAACATCAAACAGGCCGAGGGTCTTTTTTACTTGTGTTTCGGATGCATTGCTCATGGGAATACGTTCTCCTTAATAAGAGTATATGTTTCTTTGTATGAAAAGGATTTCTATATCAGATATCTTTCGTGGCAATCGTGCAGAGATTGGAATCAATTGCAAGAACATTTTCAAAAGTAGTGTATAATTCATTGCATCGAATAGAAGGCGATGTGGTAACCTGAATTGCTGAAAAAATGTTGACGCTGTGAATTAGTGCGTAATACATGGTTCTTGCTTTGCGCAGAAGCGCGAAGCTGGAGGAAGTCGGGTGAAAATCCCGCGCTGACCCGCAACTGTGATTTCGCCTGCGCGAAAAAGCCAGGAACTCCATTATGCTGGATATCCTCGAGGGTTGGGAGCCAGTTAGCATCAAGTCTCCTTGATTCTAACCATCACCGCATGCCTCGAGCATGCGTTTTATTTTTGGATCCCGCCTCCTCAATCCAGTTACATCATCTTCACCTATGAGGAGGTACTATGTACAGATTTTTGGCAGTGTTTTTATTGCTCATCGGCGTTATCCCGTCCATGGCCTATGCGGAAAATGAAATTCCGCTTGAGGACGTGGTGGTGAGCGCCTACAAAATGGATATGCCGATTGGCCAAAGCGCATCGGCGAGCGTTATCACCAGAAAGGATCTTGAGAAGGGCGGCTACGCGTTCGCGGTTGACGCGCTTCAGACGGTGCCGGGACTGATGGTGACGCAAAACGGTGCACTCGGCGGCACGGCAAGCGTCTTTATTCGCGGTGCGAAGACGGGAAATATGGCGGTGCTTGTCGATGGTGTGAAAGTAAATGATCCATCGACTATCGAACGCACCTTCGATTTTGGTACGCTCTCAGTCGATGCTATTGAACGCATTGAAATTGTCAAAGGACCGCAGAGCGTGCTGTATGGTTCCGACGCAACCGGTGGCATCATTAACATTGTGACGAAAAAGGGGCAGGGCAAAGCGACTGCGACCATTGCGGCGTCCGGCGGTTCATTTTACACCAACCAGCTTTCCGCAAATATAGCAGGCGGGGAAAACGCATTTCATTATTCTCTCACGCTTGGCCAGATTGCTTCACAGGGCTATTCCAGGGCAGCAAAACCTGATGCCGCAAAAAAACCATTCGACGATGATGGCTTTTATCAGCGCTTCGCGGCGGGGCGTTTCGGCTTCAATCCCTTTGAACCGCTCAGCATAGACCTCGGTTTTACCGCCAAACGGACCGATCTCGATCTGGACGATGGCGCATTTTTAGATGACCAAAATTCATTTGAAAATCGAAAGGAGTTTTCCGGATATCTGCGGGTCACGCACACAGTTGCAGATTTCTGGAAGCACAGCATCACCGTTGACGGATCGCAAACGAAACGCCGCTACGATGACTTCGATGACGATGGCGCGCTTGGATTCGATGACTTCGGAATGGATTCTGCCTACACAGGCACCATGGCCCATGGCGAATGGCTGCACACCTTCACCCTAAAAGACCTCACCACTTTGCTGGTGGGAGCAAGCCTTGATAAAGAAAAATACCGATTTGATGATGAACTCAACGATACCACGCTTAAAAAGAATTCCTGGACTGCTGGCTTTTTTGCCCAGGATCATCTGAGCATTGCGAAAATGCTGTATGTAACCGCCGGAGCAAGGGCCGACAAGCATGAGGTATTCGGATGGCAGCAAAGCTACACCGCATCATCCGCTGTTGTGGTGCCGGTAGTGCGGACAAAGCTTAAAGGCAACTGGGGCAAAGGATACAAAGCGCCGAGTTTGTATCAGATCTACGGCGACGGCGGCGTGTATGTACAGGAAAATAAAGATTTAAAACCGGAAGAGAATACCGGCTTCGACGCCGGTATTGAACAGCCAATTCTGAACATCGCGACCATAAGCGCGGGATATTTTGCACACAGGTATCGAAACATGATTGTTGCGGATACTTCCTTTCCCTCAAAATATATCAATGTCGGCAGAGTAAAAACGAGCGGGTACGAAGCTTCGGCGACAATTACACCCGCAGAGTTTATTGCGATCGCGGGTGGTTATACCTACCTTACAGCAATTGATGAAGATACGGACGAACAGTTGCTGCGCAGGCCGAAGCATCAGGCTTTTGCTTCTGTGAGTGTTTCGGTTGCAAAGCTCACAGTCACCTCCACCGGCAGCTATATCGGCAAACGAAACGATTCGTATTATGATTCAACAAGCTTTACAACTGTTAAGGTGGAAAATGAAAGCTATGTGAAAGCGGATATTGCCGCGCACTACGCGCTTACCCCTCAGCTCACCATCACTGCGAAAGCGGAAAACATTACAAATAAAGAGTATCAGCAGGTTGTTGGCTACGCGATGCCGAAAAGAAGCTTTTATGCAGGCGTAAAAGGAGTGTTTTAATTAGAAATGATGCCGGCCGTGATGTTTCTCACGCGGCCGGCTTTTCGTGTATCAGCCTCAAATATTTTTTATCCGGGAAAACTCAAGATTTGATTCATCTGTGGTACGCGCATACTCTACATTTGCGCGGGCGGCCTCAAGCGGGTTTTCCGCGCAGCCGGGCATGGTAGTGGCGGCAAGGCCGATGACGGGCTGGAGCACGATTTTGCCGCTCTCGGTTTTTACCGCAAGGCCAGAAAGAGATGCAAGAAGCGCCTGCGCAATCTTCAGTGCGCTGTCTTTATCCGCGCCTGGAAGGATGATCCGAAGTGTGTCATCATACAAACTGGCGATGCTGTTTTTGCCGATTTTATCGAAAAGCTTTTTTGCGATGGCACGTGTAATGTCGCCGATTGCAACTCCCTGTGGAAGGCTTTCCCTCATCAGCGCAATCGCAAGAACGGCAAACTGTCCGCCATGAGAAACCTCGCGCAGAAGCTCTTCGTATTTCAGAAGAAAATAAAAATTGGTGTAAAGGCCGGTGGTTGCATCAACAACAACATCGTGATACAGAATGTATTCGCTGAGAAACTGAGCCAGTGTCCCGAAAAGTGATCGTATCTCTTTGATTTCAAGGCCCTGAAACGGCACGCCCCTTACAATGTTTACTGCGCCCAGAAGAGTGTTCCGATACATGATTGGAATAAGCAGCCGCATGCTGTTTGAAAGCACGAGCACCGAGGAACGCTGCAGTTCCTTGCCGATGTCGTTCTGCAGGTGAATAACATCGAGATCGGGTGAGTCTATGGTAATGAAGCTTTTCCCTTTCATTTCGAAAGTCTTCGACATCCGGGTCGATTCGCGGTTCATCACATACACCGAAATGGCGTCAGGCGCATAGCTCGAAGAAATATTCGAAAACAGTTCAAACACATACGATTTGAGGCGTTCAGTCGCGCTTGCGCTTATTTCGTTCTTTTTGCCTTCAAAATCGGGTATATCGATCCTGGAAGAATTGCCGACTTTCACCACACGATGCACTTCGGCAGGAATTTTGCCCGATCGATATCGGTACAGATGAACTGCCGCGGCAAAAAAGATAGACATAAGTATCAGCAACGTTATTTCGAGCCCCAGCCGGATGATATCTTTCCTGGTCGGTTCGAATCGGTAGGAAAGGGCAAGCGTGCCGCCCGGAACATTTTTTACAAAAATAAAGAATTTTTTCTGGTTGTAGAAGCGGACAAGTGGCTTTTCTTCTGCTTTGATTTTTCCTGCAGCGATGTCCTGGGTGATGGAATAAAAAAGCTCGCTTTCCCTGTCGAGCGTGAAAGCGAAGATTTTCGCATTTAACGCATCGAATACCGCGAAATATTCCAGCGGCCCGTGGATTTTATTTACCCCTTCGAAAAGCTTCGGATAATCCTTCTTGCCGAATTCACGGTTGCTTTCAAAGCGGGTGAGTTTTTGTGAAATTTCATCGCATTGCCTCAAGAGGCGGCCGGTGTATTCCTTTTCGTACAGGCCGGGGCGTATAAAGAAATAGCCCGCAAGCAGCACTACCATAAGAAGCAATGCGATTGCAATTGATTGTGTTTTCGTTTTCATGAAATCAAGCCGTTCCGTTTGCAAGGATTATGAGCATATCGCAAATCGCGTTTTTCATACCATACTGCAATAGCATTACAATGGATTTTTCCCCTGCGCAGTGTGCCCCCACGATATCATTCTTGCAATTAGTTTTAGTAGTTTCCATATACGTTTATTCTTTCCGTTTTTGATAAATAATTTTCCCATGCCTTAAAATTTCTGTTAAAAATCCGCTTTTATCATTATTGGCTTCCAGAAGCACTGGTTCTATCATCTCATCAATTTCTCTCCTAAGTTTAAATAATTTCGCTTTATGCTCAAGGAAATTCCCATCAATTGCATTGACGATTATTGCTATGTCGATATCACTGTCATCCCGCGCGTTGCCCTTTGCGAAAGAACCGAAAAGTATAATTTTTTCTGGATCATAGTTTTCAATAACGCATCTGGCAAACTTATTGACTTTATTTAGAATTTCGTCATTATCCATCCATGAAATTCCTTAGTTTTTTCGAAAATTTCAGTACATTTAGTATGGGTAAGTTCTTTCAGGAGTCTCGCTTTATCCGTCGGATAGCGCGCTTCAATGTTCAATGGTTCAAGATAATCAATAAGCTCCTTATCCTTATCGCGTAAATCTTGGTAAAAATTGCCCATTTTAGCCAGTTTTGTTAGATTATGCGTGTAAGGAGGTGTTTCGTGAATGATATAAAGATAATATCCCTTGAAAATCTTTTCAATTGCTTGATGGCACATAAAACCAACATACAAATATCTGCCACTTTTTAAAAGTGCTTCAGCCGTAAGAAGGTCGTACTCTGATAATTCCTTCCAATGGATGATGATTTCTGCGATATTCTTCATGTATTCATAGTATCGGCAAAAAAAATAGTAAGGGATATGTGCGAAGGCAGTCAAGTAAAAATTGGGGGGATCGCACCACACCGATGTAGTCCTAAGGTAATCCAAAATAAAAACTCTGTTTGTCCAGCTATTACAATTTTTATCCCGAAAATTCATTTTTTTTCTTATGTCGCAAAAAAACGCTTATGGATTTTTGTAATTTTCCGATGTTATACCTAAGATAGAAGGGGGATGGTATGTTTGAAAACAGCGGCATGATGAGGCTCAACTACCTGCTGGAGAGGGGCCTGGATGTGGAATCGCTCCGAAGAAGGGTGATTGCGAACAATATTGCCAACGTTGATGTGCCGCATTTCAAGCGCAGTGAAGTGAATTTTGAAAGCGAACTTCGCAGGGTGATTGAGTATAATAATTCGCAGGATTCACGCTACCCCGGCGCGGTGAGTGATGAGCGGCATATCCCTTTCTATGTGGAGCGCGATATCCGGTCGGTATCGCCTCGGATCAATCTGGATTATAACACCACCATGCGCAACGATGGGAATAATGTCGATATTGAAAAGGAAATTGTGGACGCATCGAAAAATCAGATGCGCTATAACGCCATGATTGCATCCTTGAGCAATAATTTCCGGATGCTCAAGATCGCAATACGGCAGATTTAGGAGCATGTAGATGGGAATGTTTGATGGCATGAATATCGCTGCATCAGGGCTTACGGCGCAGCGTCTTCGGATGGACGTCATCAGCAACAATATTGCAAATGCGACCACCACCCGAACGCCGGAGGGCGGGGCCTACCGCCGCAGAAGAGCCATTTTTGCGCCGGTCAATGTCCGGCCGAATTATCGCTCGCCCCTTGTTCCCGAACGCATCGAATCGGGCCTGGGTAGAGGTGTCCGGGTACTCAAAATAGAAGAAGACCGTTCGCCCTATCGGCTGGTGTACGATCCTTCGCATCCCGACGCCATTCAGACCGGACCCCGGCAGGGGTATGTGGAAATGCCGAACGTGAATGTGGTTTCGGAAATGACCGATCTCATTTCGGCGACGCGCGCGTATGAAGCAAATATCACGATGATTCAAAGCGAAAGGACCATGTTCAACAGAGCTCTTGAGCTCGGCAGAATAACCGGATAAGAGGAGGTATCCAATGTATAAAGAACTGACTGGTAAAATGGAATTGCACGTATCACACGAACTGTCAATTCGTGCGAATATGGAGCGCGAATTTGCAATCAAGGATTATACCATGGCGGCGCAGAGGCAGGCGCATGGGGTGCATCACGCACAATGACAAAAGAGGAGGAGTGTTATGGATACTCGTATCGCGCAGGGGCATGTGGTGAAGTTGCAAGCAACCCATCCGCAGCATTACAGGGATGAAAGAACGCCCGAACCCACCGATGATGCGGCCGGAACATTTGCGCAAGCGCTTTCGAGGGCAATCGGCACCGTCAACAATCTCCAGGTGGAGGCGGAAGACCTTTCGAGGAGGATGATCACCGAACCTGAATCGGTCAATATTCATACGGTGATGATTGCCTCCCAGAAGGCTGAAATCGCGCTGAGCTTCACCAGAGCAGTGCGGGACGAAGTTATCCGTACGGTACGCGAACTTATGAATCTCAGATAACGCCGGTTCGGGTGCATAAGGAGGGATCCGATGCACCCGCTTCAGCGTTGAAGAAGGTTTGGCAGGGTGACGATGAAAAAAATTTTATCAATTTTTCCGAAAAGACTAATTTTTTTCTTTACATTTTTTTTTATTTCGGCAAAATTGATTATGTCGCTTTAGATTCACCCTCTTTTGGGGATATCCGGCGGCAGAACGATTTTTTTGCTTCGAAACCTTTGGGAGGCGTGAGATGGATTTTCTACGGAACCTCTTTAATCAATTAAAGGAGCTTTTCAGCAAGCTCGATACCACGAAAAAGATCATCATCGGGGTTGTCGGCGGTGTTGTGGTGGTGGCGTTCATTATCTTGTTTTCTGTATCCAGTGAACAGCAGAATGTCGTGCTTTTTTCCGAGCTCGATCCGGCAGATTTCGGTAATGTCACCAAAAAGCTCGATGAGATGGGCTTCCGCTATACCACTGCCGGTACATCGGCGATTTACGTCAATCCGCGCCAGAAGGACATCATTGTCACGAAATTAGCTCAGGAGAGCATGATTCCCAAGGGAATTCCGGGCTGGAAGCTTTTCGATATCTCCAAATGGACGGAAACCGATCGGGAACTCGATGTGAAATACATGCGGGCGCTCCGTGATGAAATCAAGCGCCATATAGAATCTCTCACCAACATCGATAGGGCTAATGTCGAAATAGCCATCACCAAAGATGATTTATATGTGGAAAAGGACGAGGGCTATACCGCGGCGGTAACGGTGTATTTGGCATCGGGTTATGAAAAGCTCAATAAGAAAGAAGTGAAAGGCATACAGTATCTTGTCTCCCGTGCCGTAGGAAATAAGCTGAAACCTGAGAATGTGACGGTGACTGATGAATTCGGAAAAATTATTTCGGATTTTGAGGACGATTTCGACGCGGCAAAGGCCGAGTACACGCTCATCCAGTACCGTCAGAAGGTGGAGGAGAGGGTCAGAGCAAGCATCATGAATGATATCCGTAAAGGCCTGGAGAAGGTATTTTCTCCCGACCGGATTCAGATTGTGCGCCTGAATGTTGCATTCAACTGGGACAAGGTGCAGGAGGAGCGGGAGGAATACACCCCAATTGAAATGGAAAAAGACAATCCGGCTACGCCGTATTCCGAACGGAAGGTGAAGGATTCGCTGACCATTTCCGAAAAATCCACCAAAGAGGAATTTCAGGGCCATGGCTGGAATCCAGAAGGACCTGCCGGCACGGAAGGCAATAAGCCTCCTGGATACAAGGCCAGCGATGATCAGTTCGCGAAGTATAAAAAAAGTGAAAGAATCCGCAACCAGGCCGTCAATAAGAGCGTAAAGAAGATTCAAAGAGAACCGTATAATGTCACCGGCGTGTCTGTTGCCATTGCCGTTGACGGAAGGCAGGATTTGCCGCGCAACCCTGATGGTACCTATGACCTCGATCCGATGAAAAAGCCGGTGCAGGTGGCATTAACGAAAGATGAGTTGAAACAGGCAGAAAATATCGTCAAGAAGGCGATTAATTATAACGAAGCACGGGGCGATCAGGTCGCTGTCGAGAACATTATGTTCGATCGTGAAAGCGAGTGGCGCGCCCTTCGAGAAGAGTTTGCCCGCAAGGAACAGTTGAAGCGCATGCTGCTTGCCGCGCTTATCGGAGTATTTGCGCTCTTCCTTGGCGTAATTCTCTATCGAGCGATCAGCAAGGAACTTGCGCGCAGAAGAAGGCTTCGGGAAGAAGAGCTTGCGCGCGAACAGCAGCGGATGCGGGAGGCGGCACTCAGGGCAGCGGAAGAGGAAGGCGTGGAAGTCGAGCTCTCGCTGGAAGAGAAGGCGCGGCTGGAGCTTCAGGAAAATGCCATCAACCTGGCGCGGGAGCGTCCCGACGATGTGGCGGCATTGCTCCGCACCTGGCTTGCAGAAGAATGATCGCTTTGCGGTGGTTTGCGGCAGAAATGATTTGACGTTTTATTTATTACATGTATTTTATTAATAGGAGCGAAAATTCCGGCCGTTACCTATTATGCAGGGGTGGCGTACATGCTTCAATCGAAAAAGTCACAGCTGACGGGAAAGCAGAAAGCGGCAATATTTCTGGTGACGCTGGGAACCGATGTGTCTTCCGAAATCTTCAAACACCTCCGGGAAGATGAGATTGAACAGCTTACCTTTGAGATTGCCCGTCTGGATAAGATAGAGCCTGAGGACAAAGACCGGGTTTTGCAGGAGTTCCAGGAACTCATGATGGCCCAGGGTTTCATTACTACCGGCGGGATCGAGTATGCGCGCGAGGTGCTTGAGCGGGCTCTGGGAACCCAGAAGGCAATCGATATTGTGAACCGGCTTACCTCGAGCCTTCAGGTGCGCCCCTTCGACTTTATTCGGCGCACCGACCCGAGCCATCTTTTGAACTTCATCCAGGGAGAGCATCCGCAGACAATCGCCCTGATTTTAGCGTATCTCGAACCAAACAAAGGCGCCCAGATCCTTTCTGGCTTAAGTCATCAGATACAGGCGGATGTGGCCAAGCGCATCGCGACAATGGACCGCACCTCCCCGGAAGTACTCCGCGAGGTAGAGCGGGTGCTTGAAAGGAAGCTTTCGACTCTGGCGAGCGAAGATTACACTTCCGCGGGCGGTATCGATGCGATTGTTGAAGTGCTGAACAATGTTGACCGCGGAACAGAGAAGATCATCATTGAGGCACTCGAAGAAGAGGATCCTGAGCTTGCCGAAGAAATTAAAAAGCGGATGTTCGTCTTTGAAGATATCGTGCTTCTGGACGACCGCTCTATCCAGAAAGTCCTTCGTGAGGTGGACAGCCAGGATCTTGCCAAAGCGCTTAAAGGCGTTGATGCCGAAGTGCAGGAGAAAATTTTCCGAAACATGTCCAAGCGCGCGTCGTCGCTCTTGCGCGAGGACATGGATTTTATGGGGCCCATCCGGTTGCGCGACGTTGAAGAGGCCCAGCAGAAGATTGTGAATATAATCCGAAAACTTGAAGAAGCCGGCGATATCATCGTCGCGCGCGCCGGCGAGGAGGAACTCATTGTCTAGACTGGTATTCAAACCAACGGAAATTCACATAGCCGGCATGCCGAAGCAGATTGAATTGCCGGACAAATATCAAAAGAACGTCATGACCGACGAGGAGTACCGCGAATTTGAGGTGGACGAAAACGGTAATCCTGTTGATGTCTATCAGGGGCCTTCCATTGAGGAAATGGAAGCCGAGCTTGAGCGGTATCGTCGCGAAACAGAGGAAGAAGTCCGCAAGATGCTTGCTGACGCGCAGCTACGTGCGAAGCAGATAGAAGAAGAAGGGAAGCGAGCCGCTTTTGAACATCATGAATCCGTGCGCGAGCAGATCAAAGCGGAAATGGAAAAGCTCAAAATCGATTCCGAGCGCGAGATTGAGCGCGCGAAGTTCGAAGCCGAAAAGATGATCAAAGACGCGGAACTCAAAGTATCTGAAATAGAGCACGAGGCGTATAAAAAAGGGTATGATGCAGGCCGCGAAGAGGGCTACAAAGAAGGCCAGGCGGAAGTATTGCGCCTTATTGACCGCCTGGGCACAATTGTTTCAACCGCAGTGGATATCCGCGATAACATAATACGCTCTTCCGAAAAGCTGATGACTGATATGATCCTGCAGATTGCGCGCAAGGTGATAAAGGACGAGATAGTAGAGAGGCGGGAGGTGGTGATGAACAACATCAAGGAAGCAATTCGCAGGGTAAAAGACCGCGACCGCATCGATATCCGTGTGAATTTCGCCGACCTTGATATGACCACGGCACACAAAGAGGAACTCATCAAGATGATGGCTTCTCTCAAAAAGGTGAATATCTACGAAGACTCGAGGGTCGATCGCGGAGGATGCATCATCGAAACCGATGTGGGCGCAATTGATGCGCGCATTTCAACGCAGCTCGATACTATCGAGGAAGCAATCCGCAACACGAGCACTCTGTGAGGACGTAGATGGTAAAAATCCTTCCGCAAGAAAAAGTCGATGTCCTTTCAAAGTATAAGGATATTATCGATGAGATCGATGTCGTCCGAAAGACCGGAAAGGTCGAGCGGGTGGCGGGGTTGACCCTCGAATCGATCGGTCCTGCGGTAAAATTCGGCGAGCTGTGCAAAATCCGCCGGGAAGACGGTGAATATCTTTTCGCTGAAGTGGTTGGCATCAACAAAAACCGCCTCATACTCATGCCGATAGGTGATCTTCGCGGCGTGACCGTTGGCGCGCAGGTGGTTGATGCCGGAGGCGGGATGACTGTTGCGGTTGGCGAGGAACTCCTCGGTCGAGTGATCTCAGGCATAGGAGAGCCTTTAGATGGGAAAGGCCCAATTTTTACAAAGAAGCACTATCCGGTGGACAGCAAGCCGGTAAATCCTCTTGATCGATCACTCATTACAAAGCCGCTTTCGGTCGGTATCCGCGCAATTGATGGACTCCTTACGGTGGGGCGGGGGCAGAGAATTGGTATTTTTTCCGGTTCTGGCGTGGGAAAGTCAACGCTTATTGCAATGATGGCGCGTTTTACCAATGCGGATGTGAATGTGATTGCGCTCATCGGAGAGCGTGGAAGAGAAGTGCGCGATTTTGTCGATAAAGAGCTGGGACAGGACGGTCTTCGCCGTTCGGTGGTCATTGCGGCAACCTCCGATCAGCCGCCCATGGTGCGAATTCGAGGGGCTTTTCTTGCGCATGCGGTTGCAGAATATTTCCGCGACCAGGGTATGAGTGTGAATCTGCTCATGGACTCTGTGACGCGATTTGCGCTGGCGCAAAGGGAAGTTGGTCTTGCCGCCGGCGAGCCTTCTGCCACCCGGGGATTTCCACCCTCGGTTTTTTCCATTCTGCCGCGGCTTCTTGAACGTTCAGGCACCCGCCAGGAAGGTGGGAGCATTACCGGTTTTTATTCGATTCTGGTCGAGGCCGATGACATGAACGAGCCGATCGCTGATGCGGTACGCGGGATTTTAGACGGCCATATTGTTCTTGATCGTGAACTTGCGCATAAAAATCACTATCCCGCTATCGATGTGCTCGGATCGATTTCCCGATGTATGAAGGATGTAGTGGATCATGATCACTTAGAAGCCGCGAACCGCTTTCGGGAACTTCTTGCCGCATATAAATCGGCCGAGGACCTCATCATGTTGGGAGCGTACAAGCGCGGTTCCGATATGATGGTCGATCGCGCGATTGACATGCGCGAGCAGATGAATGCATTTTTACGGCAGGGCATATACGAGAAAGATGAATTTGATTCCATTGTGAAACGCCTGAAAGAGCTTTTTATAAAAGAGGGAAAACCGGCGGCAGCGCTTCAAGCAAGAGCCCGGACGCCGTATTTTGCGTCTGCGAGAAGATAACATTCGGGCATGAGGATTGTGTTAGACAGTGAAAAAGTTTCAGTTTAAACTTCAGACGCTTCTGGATATTCGGGAAGCACGAGAGCGCGAGGTGAAAAATGAGCTTGCGGCGCTGCTTTCGATTCAAAATATCGAAAGGGCACGGCAGGAAGAATATAAAAATAAAATTGAGATGGAGCGCGCGCGTTTCGTGAACATGATGCATCAGGGTAAGTTCTCCTATAACGAGGCTATGGCGTTCGAGCGCTTTGTGGAGTTTGCGCACAGGGTTATCGAAGCGGCTCAGGTAAAGATCGATGCAATGGAAGGCGAGATCAACAAAGTGCGGGCGCGTTTGGTAGAGGCATCGCGGGAGAAGAAGGTTGTGGAAAAGCTCAAAGAACGAAAGCAAAAACAATATCAGTATGAATTGAACAGGGAAATCGTCAAAGAGAACGACGATGCGAACCAGAAGAGGCATCTTCGAAGACTTCGTGAAGCCGGAATGTGAGGGATGCAATGATTGAAAGCATGCATGAAGTGATGCTCCGCATACGTGAAATACGGCAGCGGTTCTATCCGGCCAGGATGACTCCGCAGAGAGTTCCGCGTGAAGAAAGGGGTTTTGCGGATCAACTTGCGGAAGCGGTACGCGATCGGCCGCCTGCGGAATCGGTGATTGCAGATACTCCTTCTGCAAATCATGACGGCGACATACTGCGGCGAGGAGCGATTTCAGATATTGTCCGCAATTATGCAACGCGCAACCGAATACCACCCGCACTTGTAAACGCTGTTATTGAAGTTGAGTCCTCGTTCAACCCGAGAGCAGTTTCACCCCGCGGAGCAATGGGTCTTATGCAGCTTATGCCTGATGTGGCGGCTTCGCTTGGCGTGGAAGATCCCTTTGAACCCGAAGAAAACATTCGGGGCGGTGTGGCGCTTTTGCGTCGGCTTCTGGATAAATACGAAGGCGATTATACGCGTGCGCTTGCCGCGTACAATGCGGGAGAGGGCGCGGTGGACCGAAGCGGAGGAATCCCCGATTTTCCGGAAACGCGGAATTATGTAAACCGAGTTATGCGCGCCTACATGCGCAACAGCGAATGACCGAGGTGCTGACCGATGGCAATACGAGTTTCCGAAAGGGCGAAAATAATTTATCTGATTCTTCTCCTGGTGTTCATAATCGGCGTATTCGTGTCATGGCTCGATTATATGGGTATCGTCAATGTCTTTCGCACCGCGCAGGATAGATTCGGAAGGGAACCGGAGCTTTCCCTCACAGCGCCGGGCGACGAGCCATCCCTGGTGGCAAAGGAAGAATTTGAAAAAGCAAAGGAGAAAATCCGCGAGCGGATTGAGGAACTGGATAAGCGAGAGGCGAAGATTGCGGAAGCGGAGAAGTCTCTTGAAGCTGAAAGGGAAAAGCTCCTCGAAATGCGCAAAGGATTAGATCTCGAAAAGAAGAAATTCGAACAGGAACAGAAGAAATACTCGGGCTACATGCGCAACGTGAAGGTGCTTGCGAAGCAGGTGGAAAGCATCGAGCCGCAAAAAGCGGTGGAGCTGATGGTGCGCTGGGAGGATACGCTCATCATCGATGTTTTGCGGCAGATTGATGCCAACGCGGAAGAGGCGGGCAAGATGAGCATCTCCTCTTATCTTATTTCCCTCATGCCGAGAAATAAAGCCAGCCGCATCATGTATCTGATGACGCAGATATGATGCGTATGCGCGCATAAAAAAACCGCTTTCTTGTTTAAAGATGAACTATAAAGAAAGCGGTTTTATGTATAAAAATTTATTAAATTCTTCTATTTGTACACAATATCACCCTGTTTAATCGCCGATGCTTTAGCTTTATTGCCGAGAACCTGGCATTTCGCCGTGGAGAGCATGGGAAAAGTGACCCTCATTTGTATTTTTTCCCCCTGTGCTTTCACGTACACTTTGTCGTACATTTTCATAAGCTGGTGCGCGCGGGAAGATGCCACAATAACCTCGCCGGAAGCAAGATGAACGCCGTAAACCCGGCCTACTACCATGCCTTCGGCCTCAGGTTTCTTTTCAATATCCTTCTCGGTTTTGGAGACCATCTCCATGAGTTTCGGCATCATGACGGCGATATCGGGGAACGCGATATTTTTTCTTCTTGCCAGTTCAACGTCGGTTTCGGCGTTTGATAGAACTTCTTTAATGATATCAGGCCGTTTGAAGTGCTCGGCGAACACGAATGCCGGGAAAAAAAGCGCTTCTTTGTTTTGATCCTGATTCACATGCCATCCGAAGAGCGAGTCAGCTCCCGGGCTTGTGGCGTAAAATCCTTTTGGCGTCCATGCAATCCAGTCCTTTTTATTTGAATGCGGAAAGAAGTTGAGAATTTCTTCGCCATCTTTCGCGCGCAGCCAGCGGATTACGCCGTTGCCGAGAGCAGCTACTACAAATTTGCCATTGCCGGAAATATGGATGTCCCAGGCAACCCCGGGAATCTGTTTTCGCCAAAGAACTGTGCCTGGGCGATTGCAATAGCGGACATACCAATCGCTTCCAAGGACAAAGTTGTTTTCATCAGGAGAAATTGCGAAACTCCTCGAGTTTTCAAATTTCAATAAACCGATTTTTAAACCGTTGATAACGGCGTAATCCCTGTAGTTTTTCCACTCATAATTGCCGTAGCTGTGGGTGAAAAGTTGCTTTGGAGGGAAAAGGCCCGATTGACTATTGATTGGACTGAGTGAATCAAAAGAAAATATTGCGCTTTCCTGCTGGTCTTCGGTAATCCCGAACATGATTTTTTTCCCGTCGTTCGATAGTTTGATGCGGTTATTGGTAACTCTGAAATCTGATAGGACTGATGATTTGGAGTACAGCAAGCTGTTTCCTGAAATGAGGCCGAATTGCGGGTCCGCGTTGCAGAAGGCAAGTTTGTCGTTGCAGAGTTCAAGATGCATAATAGAATCGCTTCCCACGGCAAGCTCCTGCATGGAGCCTCGTGCGTTATTATCCCAGTAAAGAAGGAAGTTTGTCTGACGGTTATTGACGCGTTTAGACGCCTGACCTCCTGCGTAGAGGATGTTGCCGTCCCGGGAGAATCTGAGAGTAAAAATACCGGTGCTGGGATGGAAGCCATATATCGGCGGTGAAAAAAGGTATTGAAGAGTGCGGGAATATATATTAATCTTCGGCGATAGTTCATCGCCCACTGCAATCAGGTCGCCTTTTGGGGAAATGGATACTGCTGCAGGAACTTTCATATCGTTAATATAGGTCTTGTGTATAAGATTGAATTTTTTATCGTAAAGCCTGAGAAATTTATCGTCGGAAACCGTCACCAGACTTCCCTGTTCGTCAAAATCTGCATACATGCTCGTATCACCGTATTTGTCTTCCTTTACCAAAGAATAATCAGATGTGTCGTAGACGCGGATGCCGTTTGGCCCGGCAAGGCATACCGCCAGATATTTTCCGTCAGGTGAATGTTTCAGGTACATGATTACCTCGGGATGGCGGCCTATCCTTTTTATCATCTTTCCAGATTCTCGGTCAAAAATATAGATGGAGTTCGATCGATGCCAGTCATATCCCGTCCAGCCTCCGCATGCGATTATTTTTCCGTCGGGAGATATCGAAACTGCGTGAAGCCTTCCTTCGTCCCCCTGGCCGATGGGGATTCTGTATGTACGTAAAAGGGCTCCGTCCGACGCATTGAAGAGGCGTATGGTTTTGTCTTTTGCGGTAGTTACCAGGTAATTCCCCGCTGCATCGGTGCTGATACGGGTGATTGTAGAGATATGCATTCCCGATTCAAGCTGCAGAAATGGCTGTGTGGGGAATGGCGCAAGCAAAGGTTCTTCAACTGATTGTTGAGGAATGGTCTTTGCAGGTGCGGTTGTAGGGGCTTTCTGCGCTCCTTTGCAGCCGAAAAAAGCTATGAGTGCTGTGCTACAAACAATGATTATACTATTACATTTTTTCATGTAATAAACCTCCTATAATTTATTCAGCAGGGGCCTTGCGGTATCAGCTGCCGGCGTTTCAGCGTAGTGATCGAGCAAAAACTTCAATGTCGATTTTGCCATTTCAGCATTCCCCATTTCCTTGTAGGTTAGAACCAGCCCGTAGTAGCCTTCCGCCCGCGTCATTGCATCGGGATAGCGATCAAGCAACTGCATGAATGTTTCACGCGCTTTTTCATAATCTTTAACGCTGAGAAGAAGCAGATGTCCCTTGCGGTAGAGCGCTACATTTGCTTCTGGAGTGTCGCCAATTTCTTTGATGAATTCATCGTATTTGTTTACTGCTTCGCTGTATCTTCCAATTGCCTCAAGGTTCATCGCTTCGGCCATCATTTTTTCGCTTATCTTTTCAAGGCGTATCGAAAGTTCGGTAACCTTTCGCGGAACGATGGAAATTTTCTGCGTGTGAGTTTTGTAACCCGGGTATTTCACATCAAGGGTGTAGTCGCCCTTTTCCATGGTGAGGACAAGTGCTCCCTTTTCGGTTTTCCCTGCAGGCATTTCATCGAGTATGATATCAGCGCCTGATGGGAATGTGGCAATCTTCAGCGAGCCGATCCGGTTATTTAGCGCATCTTCCATCACTTTCGCGATATATCTGGCAGCAGATCGCAGCACAGAATGCCCGCCTAGATCCACGCTGCCTGTGAAAATAACGCGTTTTTCCGAGGTGTCGAAGACGCGGTAGTTCACTGTCATCATGTCAGGGAAAACGCGGATATCGCCGCTCACTTTGTACTGCACCCCCGAAAGTCGATAATTCTCATCAGAATTATCATTGGTGATTACTCCCGACATCTGGAGTTGCTTTTCGTCGATGAGGTGCCGAATGAACTTGGTTTCAATTGCGGTAATCAATTCCTTTGAGCCGAGTGCGGTCGTGAGCATTTCCATCATGGCGCCGCAATAGGCGTATGATGAAGTATTTTTATGATGTTCAATAAATTCATACACTCCGACGGTGAAATTATCTTTTCGCCTTTTTTCGGCCTCTTCGATTATCTGTTTCGATAGTTTCGAATATCCATCGATGAGCGATGATGCTGCATCGGCTGTGGAAGAACTGCGGACGCCGGCGGCATACACCACTTTCCAGGTGTTGATATCCACCAGACGGGTATCGAGTTCAATGCCACTGGAAATATTGGCAACACTACCCACGATCAGATAATCGACCAGAAGAGAAGAAGAAAATTTTTTCAAAGCCGTGGGATTTTCAATGCCGAGCTGGACTTTTTCAAAAGTTTCGATGTATGATTGCACCGCACCGGATGGCCGCACTTTATAGTTTGGAAGTACCGCTATCTTTTGTTCGTACAGTGCTGTTGCGGCCGAACCCGCGCGAGCGATTTCTCCTTCGCTGCTGATGCTGTCATCAAAAGGGGGCATTGCCACACGGATGGGAGTTTCCTGGGAAAAAGTTATGCTCGAGCAAAGCAGAAGAATCAGAATTAATATTTTTTTCATTATTTTCCTCCAAGCCAGCGAATCCAGGATTTGATGCGCCCCCTGTCGGGAGCGTTGGGGGAAAGCGACAGATATTTTGAATAATTCTCAACTGCCAGCGCGGTGTTTTTTAAACGGGTTTCGTATAAAATTCCGAGGTTTTTGTACGCAAGCGCGAATTGCGGATTTGCTTTGGTTGCCATTTTCAGGTAGCTTTCCGCGTTTGGGAAATTTTTCTGTTCAACGGAAATTGTTGCGATATTATTCATTGCCTCGCAATGCGATGGGTCAAGGCGAATGGCTTCCATGTATTCTGCAATTGCCGCATTGTACTGGAATTTTTTATACAGTGCGTTGCCCAGTTCAAAACGAGAAGGCACAAAATCATTTTTTAGTTCGATGGATTTGCGAAATTCTGCTTCGGCATCACCGTAGCGTCCAAGGTCCATATATGCTTTCCCCAATAGATATCGTGCCATATAGAGATTTGGCTGAAACTTGATGGATTTCTGCGCGTATTCAAGAGAAAGGTTGGTGTTTCCCTTTTCTGCGGCAAGCGCGGCAATGCTCTGGCAAATCGTTGCGCGCTCGTGGTCGTCTTTTGCTTTTGCAAGCTCTGCTTTTTGCTTTTCGATTTCCTTATTGATGCCGACAGTTTTCAGCTTTACGGCTTCATTTGAAATGACTTCATCATCGTTCTGTTTGAACAATCCACAGGATAATGATAACGTGAGAATTAATATTGGGAGTGCATACATTAATGAATAGCTTTTGAATCTGTACTTCGAATCCATTTTGACCTCATTGTATAATAGCTTTTAAATTTTAAATAATGATGTGTTAGTCGCAATTATTAATAATGATAACAGTGATTAAAACAAGTTTTGTAATTTTGTACATTGCTTGAGAACCCGTCAAGGCTTTTTAAAAAATTGCTATTTTTGATGATAGGAGAAGGATGTGTGTGGTGTAGTCAATTTCGGCACAGAAAATTTGGATAAAACCGTTATGTTGTTTATAAACAGAAAAAGGCTCATCATACGATAAGCCTTTTTCTAAAGCCCCTGCTTAAAGGTGAGGAGCCGACCTATGCTCCCCCGGCAGGACTCGAACCTGCGACCAATTGGTTAACAGCCAACTGCTCTACCGACTGAGCTACAGGGGAATGTAAAAATCTTCCGGCAAAAAGTGAGAACTTTGTAAAATGGGGTATTTTCTTGTCAAGATATTTTATAGAAAAAATCATTACAAATATTTGGAAAAAAATTTATCGTTGAAAAAAATATGGCGGGAACGTTGAATACCAGAAGCGCTTCGATGAAGAAGGCAATCCGATAAAAAACATCGGGTGAAAATGAAAATACTGATAGTGGTTTTGTGTTATATTAGTTTATAGCCGTTTTAGGTCGAACTCTGTATTCCCTTCCGGCATTCAGCGTAAAATCAGAAACAAGGCAATCGCGAATATCCAGAAGCCTCCATGTGCCCTGGCGGATGGCGTTTTTCTTTTCGTAAAGCAGTTTGCGGAAGCCGGCAATACCTTTTGGCTCATGCCGATTTGCGTGGATGAGAATGATGCTGCCGCCGCGGGGTCTCTCGCGCTTTGCAAGCCAGGCGTTGCTGCCGACAGGTATGAGACCTAATTCGCAGACTTTTTTCACTAACTTTTCGTCGGAAACCAGTCCGGGAAACCTGAAGAAAACCGATGGCGTAATGCCCGCTTCAATCATAGATATTTCAGCCTTGATAATTTCCGCGTTGATGTCCGTTCCTTCCGCGAGGAGAAACCCTTTGGATAAAAGTCTTTTATTGCGTCGATATTCCCTCGGATGCGAGTAGGAGTGATTGATCCAGGTGATATCAAGCATTTTCTTTTCATGCATGGACTTGAGCCAATTTATATCCCTAATATGGCTTTCAAGCCACTTGCCGCTTACGGCAATCGCGACGGGCAAAGGCCGCGTCTTTTCAGAAAAGGTCGCCAGCGCTAATTGAAATGGTGTGCGGTCGAGCGGGTATTTTGATGGGCAAAGATCCGCCGAAAGGACAGCGCCTTTGAGTTTCTGGGAAAATCCGCGTATGCCGTGATTATGCAGGCGGTAGGGCGGCAAGGCGCAAAAGGCAATGGCGCCGAAATACGGTGATATATTTTTCATTGAAGCGCCCAACTTTGAATCGTGGATGCTGCTGGTGAGTATTATGTGATCTGCGCTCAGTATCTCGGTGCGCAGTGTGTCGATATCAACTACGAGATAGTGTTCCGCGCCATCTAATAAGAATTTTCTCAATGCGAATAATCTCTTTGCAGTTGTATTGCTTGAACAGGTGCGCAAAACAGGAGCGTAATCAGCAACTCGGTGAAGTGATGGCAGATGTGCATTTTTTCCTGGACGTGCGGAGGCAGTGCCTGTCGATGCAATAATTGCAATTATGCAGGCGATACGGAGTAATGAAATGCTGTCATTAGCGTTTGTGCTTGTGAGATAATTTTTGCTATTCGTGCGCAAAAAAGATAAAAATTTGCAAAGCGCTTTTCGCATAATCAAAAGGAAAACGTCAAACCTTCCACAGCCATGTATAGTTCAGGCGTCTTCATCTTCATCGCTTCACGATGCTCAACCGCTTCCCGATAGATTTCAGCAAGCTTGGTATCGGAATACGAAGGCTCATGATGGGTAAGCACGAGTTTTTTCACATGCCAGCGGATACCGCAGTTGACCGCAGCGGTGTAGGCGGTATGTCCCCAGTCGAATTTCATGAACGATTCGTCGAGTGTGTATTGCGAATCGATGACTAAAACATCGGCATTGAGAAAAAAGTCCGTTTCGGTGCCAACTTTTTCGAAGACTTCGCCGGTGAATTCAACATCGGTAGCGAAGATGAAGGTTTTGCCGTCCTGCCGGAAACGATAGGCGAAACTCCCTCCTGGATGTTTAAGAGGGTAGCAATCAACCGTCAATCCGTCTTCGAACACCAGCGGTGTTTCGGGCTTTAAAAGGTGAAATGCTTTGGATGATGCGGTTTTTTCAAAGGGCGCGGGGAAGAACCGAAAATCTCCCTGCTGTTTGATAAGGCGCTCCTCCAGATCGGGATACGGTGAATAGAAATTGAGTATGTTGCCCTTTATATAAATCGGCTTAAAAAAGGGAAGCCCCTGCACGTGATCCCAGTGGGTATGTGTGACAAAAATATGTACCACTCCCTGGCCTTTCCCGCATGGCCCCTTGATGAGTTCATCACCCAATGGGCGAATACCCGTACCGCAGTCGAGCACATAGGTGTTTCCCGCTTTTGAGGTGACGGTGGCACAGGTTGTATTTCCACCAAAAACAGTGCTCAATTCTGCGGGAAGGCCATTGATGAATGATTCAATGTTTTCTGCTTGTATATTATCGCGCAGCGCGCGCGTAAGAATTTCCATCAGCCGGTGACGGTATTCGCCATTGGTGAGAGGTGTGGGGAGCGATCCGCGCACGCCCAGAAGTTTTATCTCCATGGTATGTGTATCCTTTTTGTACAGTGAGTATTGTTTACGAGAAAATTACAGAGGCGGGTTTTTTTCAAGCACTTTATGAGCCCGGAATGGCATCTTAGGCAATATCAAGGGGAAATAATACATTATTTTTATTACAATTTCTATTGACATGCAAATATCTTCTGCCGGAAAAAGGGAGAAAATCTGAGGAGAACGAATGTGCCCAAAAGAAACGACATTAATAAAGTTTTAATTATCGGTTCCGGTCCGATTATCATCGGCCAGGCCTGCGAATTTGATTATTCCGGCACCCAGGCATGCAAAGCGTTGAAGAAGCTCGGCTATGAAATCGTGCTGGTCAATTCAAATCCCGCAACAATTATGACCGACCCCGGTATGGCGGATGTCACATATATTGAACCGCTCACCATCGAATCTCTTTCTAAAATCATTGAGAAAGAAAAACCCGATGCCCTTCTGCCAAACTTAGGAGGGCAAACCGGCCTGAATCTTTCATCGGAACTGTATAAAAAAGGGATATTGCAGAAATATGGTACGAAAGTAATCGGTGTGGAACCGGACGCGATTGAGCGCGGCGAAGACCGCATTTCATTCAAAAATACCATGAATGCGCTCGGCATTGAGATGCCGAAAAGCGAGCCTGCCTACAGCGTGGATGAAGCGAAAAAAATTGCTGAAAAGCTCGGATTCCCCCTTGTTGTGCGTCCCGCATACACACTCGGAGGAACCGGCGGCGGACATGTGTATAATATGGAAGAGCTCGAAACCATCGTAGCACGGGGACTCTCCGCCAGCATGATTGGGCAGGTGCTCATAGAAGAGTCGGTAATCGGCTGGGAAGAGCTTGAACTCGAAGTGGTGCGCGACGCGAAAAATCAGATGATTACGGTCTGTTTCATTGAGAATGTCGACGCGATGGGGATACATACCGGCGATTCCTACTGCACCGCGCCGATGCTCACCATCAGCCAGGATGTGCAGAAACGCCTGCAGGAATATTCATATAAAATCGTGGAAGCCATAAAAGTGATCGGCGGTACCAATGTCCAGTTCGCTCATAATCCGAATACGGGCAGGATTGTGGTGATTGAAATAAATCCGAGAACTTCGCGGTCCTCTGCGCTTGCTTCGAAAGCAACTGGTTTTCCGATTGCGTTCGTTTCCTCGCTCCTTGCCGCCGGCCTGACGCTCGATGAAATTCCCTACTGGCGCGATGGGACCCTTGAAAAATATACTCCATCGGGCGATTATGTGGTGGTGAAATTCGCGCGCTGGGGTTTTGAAAAATTCCGCGGCGTTGAGGATAAACTCGGCACGCAGATGCGTTCCGTGGGCGAGGTGATGAGCATTGGGAAAAACTATAAGGAAGCATTGCAAAAAGCCATCCGTTCGCTTGAAATCGGGCGGCATGGGCTTGGGTTTGCAAAAAATTATAATAGCCTCAGCCTCGATGAGCTGATGCGGCTTTTGAGCATTCCCACAAGCGAACGCCAGTTCGTTATGTACGAGGCGTTGCGGAAAGGTGCTGATGCGCAGCTTCTGAGCGAGCGAACGCATATTAAAAAATATTTTATCGATCAGATGAAAGAACTCGTAGAGCTTGAGGAAAAATTGCTTCATTATAAAGGCGCATCGCTGCCGGATTCTTTGCTGAAAATCGCAAAGGAGTGGGGATTCGCCGATAAATATCTGGCAAAGATACTCGAGCTTCCGGAAGATGCAATTCGCCGTCAGCGGCTTCCGCTCGGTGTGACCGAACGCTGGGATGCGGTACCCGTCAGCGGCGTGGAAGATGCGGCGTATTATTACTCCACCTATAACGCGCCCGATGCGGTAGGCGTGTCGAACCGGAAAAAAATTATGGTTCTGGGTGGCGGGCCGAACAGAATCGGTCAGGGTATCGAATTCGATTATTGTTGCGTCCATGCGGCCTTTGCAATAAAAGAAGCAGGGTATGAAGCAATTATCGTCAACTGCAACCCCGAAACGGTTTCCACCGATTATGATACCGCCGACAAGCTGTATTTCGAGCCGCTCACCGTTGAGGATGTACTGAGCATCTATGAGAAAGAAAAACCGGAGGGTGTTATTGTGCAGTTCGGCGGCCAGACGCCGCTGAATATCGCGGGCGATCTGATGAAAAACGGCGTGAAGATATTGGGCACGTCGGTCGATTCCATTGACCTGGCTGAAGACCGCGACCGATTCCGAAAAGTTATAAAAAAACTCGGCATTCCGCAGCCTGAATCCGGCATGGCCGCCTCGCTTGATGAAGCGCTTGAGGTGGCGCGCACAATCGGATATCCTCTGATGGTGAGGCCTTCGTATGTGCTTGGCGGCAGAGCAATGGAAGTGGTGCACAATGAAGAAATGCTGCGCCGCTATGTGCAGGCTGCCGTTGAAGTGACGCCTGAGCGTCCGATTCTCATAGATCGCTTTCTTGATAATGCCATTGAATGCGAGGCTGATGCAATCTGTGACGGCCATGAAGCTTTTGTCCCTGCGGTGATGGAGCACATTGAGCTTGCGGGTGTCCATTCGGGTGACTCGGCATGTGTTATTCCTCCGTACACCATCAATGAAAAACATATCGCAACAATTGAAGAATACACCCGGCGGATTGCACTCGAACTGAAAGTTGTGGGCCTTCTCAATATCCAGTATGCGATATCCAGCGATACCGTGTACATCCTCGAAGCGAATCCCCGCGCATCGCGCACCGTGCCGCTGGTTTCCAAAGTATGCGGCATTCCCATGGCAAAAATAGCGACGAAGCTGATGCTTGGAGAAAAACTGTCTTCAATGAACATTAGAAAAAGCAGTGTGAAGCATTTCGGCGTGAAGGAAGCGGTGTTTCCTTTCAATATGTTTCCCGAAGTCGATCCCGTACTCGGTCCAGAGATGCGCTCGACGGGAGAAGTGCTGGGCATCGCCGACAGCTTCGGCCTTGCGTATTTCAAAGCGCAGGACGCGGCTGGACAGAAACTTCCGCTTTCGGGTAATGTGCTCATCACGGTAAATAAAAATGATCGCGCCGGTGTTCTTGAAGTGGCGAAAAATTTTCATCGCCTCGGTTTTACCATCTTTGCAACGGAAGGTACCGCGCAATTCCTTCGCGAGCATACTGTGCCGTCTGAGATGGTACTGAAATTGCATGAAGGAAGGCCAAACATCATCGACAAGATCAACAATAAAGAAATTCACCTTATAGTAAATACACCATATGGTGCCATGAGCGGGTATGATGACTCATATATTCGAAAAGCTGCCATAAAATATAAGGTGCCCTATATTACCACGATTGCGGCCGCAAAAGCGGCTGTTCGCGGAATCGAGATGCGCAAGCTGCATGGGGAAGAAGCACCGAAATCGCTGCAGGAATACCACGCGGCGCGGTGAAGCCAGCACAGCAATTGTCTTTCACGTATGATATGCGGTTATTGCATGCCGGCATAATAAAATGCTTGCAATTGTATGTATGCGGTTATGGTAGTATCACCGATCGTCCGTGTGAGAATGTCTCAATGAACGAAAAAGAATCAGAAAAACAGAAAGCGCAGAAAAGCGACGATGCTGCCGAAAAAAAACCGGTGGAGCATCCGGAGAACCGCGTATTCGTAAACGTAACCCATCTTCAGCCGGGTGCGATTCTCAGAGGAAAAACCTTCACCGATGCCGGAGAGCCTCTCTACGAAGAATATCACGCCTTTTCGGAAAGCGAAATTGCAAAACTAAAAGAAAGAAAAATTGAAAAGATTTATTATGTTCCCGTCACCGGGAATATTTCCGAGCACGCCGTAAAAGAAGGGTACGATTTCATGGTGAAACTGCTGAATGTTCTTCGCAGCGGTAAAAACATCGATGTTGCGCATCTGAAGAATGTAGTCAATATCATCATGGATGACATTTATCCTCAGGATGTCGGGCTTCTTAAACTTTTAACTCTGAAAGAATATAATGAATATGCGTATGTGCATTCCGTGAACGTGGGCATAATCTCCATGCTTCTGGCAAAAAAGACCGGAATGAAAGAAAATGAAGTCCGCGAAGTCGGAATGGGAGCATTTCTCCACGACGTGGGAAAGATTAATATCCCTGCAGAAATGATATGGAAGATGGACGGAAGCACCGAAGAGGAGAAAAAAGTGATTCGCGAGCATCCCGTTTTCGGGCATTCCATCTTAAAGTCGGCAGGCGGCGTCCCGGAAGGAGCGCTGGAGATAGTGCTCAGGCATCATGAGCACTTCAACGGTTCGGGTTATCCTTCGGGTGTTGACGATAAGTGCCTCAGCCCCGGCGTTCGAGTCGTTTCGATATGCAATCATTATGATTTTCAGATCACCGCAGCCGAAGGCAAGGAACCGGTTACGCCGCGGGAAGCGATTTTTCGGATTCAAAAACTTGCCGGAACCGTGTTCAATCCGATTATCGTACATTCTTTCTTGCGGGAAATGACCAGGCACGTGATGGATGGCCCGGTGTATCCTGTCGGGAGCGTGGTATTGCTTACCTCAAAAGAAATCGCGGTTGTTCGTGAAATCCGTAAGGAATCGGATCTTCAACCGCTGGTTGATATAATTTCCGATATTCACGGACGAAAATTACAAAGGCCGATTCGCGTGGATCTGCGAAATGATGAAACGCGCAAGATACAGCAAATCGTCAGCCAGCCGAAGTAGGCGGAATCATTTACGGAGATGCTTTTTTCCTGGTAACTCATAAAAAATATTTATGCTTTTAAATAAAATATTGACAAATAATTTTAGCATGGTAATGAGGTAAACGAAAGGGAGGAATGACCAAGCCGACGTTGCAGGGGTAAGAAGTATTATTGTAATCATCGGTTCGAAAGGCGGTTCCTGTACTTTCAGCAACATTTTTTCAAGGAGATTTTTTATGCCGAAGGGAGTAATTAAGTGGTTCAACGAAAAAAAAGGATACGGGTTCATCTCAAATGAAGAGGGTGGGGATGTTTTTGTCCACTATACGGGTATTCAGGGTGACGGCTTCCGGACCCTCAATGAAGGCGACAAAGTAGAGTTTGAGATCGAAACAAGCGATAAGGGGCCGCGTGCGGTTTCTGTGAGAACGATATAATTTTTTAATAATTAAAAGCAAAATGAAGGACCGGCACTGAAGCCGGTCTTTTTTTGTCATCAATGAATCTATCTTGACAAAATCGGCCTTTTTTTGCGATTTGAAGGAGTGATGCGAAAAGCGAAATTGAATTATAATTATGGAGGGTGATTATGGCGGTAACTGATAGCGGAAGAAAATTGGCAGAACTGATTAAAAAAGCCATCGATGATGGTAAGATCACAACCACGGAATATGAACAGATCATTTTTCTTGCAGAAGAAGACGGGAAAATTGACGCACATGAAAAAAGCCTTCTTGCGAATCTCCAGGAAATGATTTCCAACGGCTCGGTGAAGAGAATCCCGGGCTGATGCGTGAGGCGCGCTTTTGAAATGGGCGGTGCTGATTCCGATTCTTCTATGTGTATCTCTTGCGAATGCTGGTAGCGCTCGGGCTATGGAGGAAGATTCATTCATCTTCCTTCCAGGAGCGTATTTTATGGCAGATGCCGCCTCTTCTTCGGGGAGTGAAGCCGGTTTCACCTCAATTTCCCGAAAAAAAATTGAAATCCACATCGCGCGGTACGGCGCGTTCGATGCGTCGTTTCTTGTCAATGAGCGCCTTTTGACTTCCGATAGATATGAGGAAAAATTTCATCCTTTTCGCCTTGAATATCTGATGGAGTATTTTAAACTCTCGCGGCGCTTTTCGTTTTTTTCATTAGGATTGTTTTTAGACCATATTTGCTATAACATGATCGATGAACCGCAAGATTCTGATGCGTATCAACTTCGCTGGTACGGCATAGGCCTGCAGGTCTTTTCACACGGTATGGGTCCCGGAGGTAAAAGAACATATCAAGGTGATAATAATTACGCATTTCAGTGGCTTCTGATTCCGCAGTTTCTTTTTTCCGCCGGCATACCTCTGCACACAGAGCAGTTTATGTACGATTGCAAAGTGAAGGGAGTGCTGCGCCTTGATATTTGTTATTTTCTGGGAATGGTGCCGTACCTTGAGGCCGAGTTCGAAGCGTTGTTCGATGACAGGGCGCGTATTGACAGAACACTTGAGATGGGAGTATATGCTGTGCTCTCTACTGTAACGTTTTCGGTATTTGCGGGGTATCAATATCACCATGATGCGCTGTTGTATCGAGGACATTCGGATGATGAATTTATTTTTGGAGTGAGAGCCGAAGCATGGATCGGATATACAGATTCATCCGTACTATTGCCGCGTGATGTACATACTGCATTTCCTTCTATCCGTTTCAGGGGAGGCTATGGCAAGAGAATTGGCAGTGACTATCTCGGCTATCTCACGCACATCGGCGCTGATCTGGACGCGGTACGAATTGATAATCTTGCGGTGGTGTTTTCCGCCGGTACCTCACATTACTCCAAAGCGCAGGGGAACGCGCTTTTTCCGCGGTATATAACGCTATCGTGGGGAGGTGGAATTGACTATTTCCTGTCAGAGCGCTTCTTTACAGGAATAAACTATGAACGCGTGGTGCGGTGCGACGGCAATGCATACCGGGGACATGATGAAAGCTATCATCTGCTGGGCATGAGTTTCGCCTCAAGGGGCATGCGGCGCGGGGAGATAGATTATGCGGATGCAGGAAGAAGTGACGGGTTTGCCCCGCAGTTCGAATACCGGTTTTTTGCTGGCTGGTTTTTGCGATCGGAACATATGCCGTATGATATCAAATATGCCGCAACACTTCGCTGGGATGCATTTCACTATGGCATTGCTGTCGTGTATATCGCAGCGGACGGCGAATACTTCCTGGGTGATGATAATAATTATTCCTGGGGCATAGAAGGCGGGATTCGCATGAGATTCAATGTGGCGCTTGAGCTCTATTGCCGCTTTGAGCGGATGATCGATTTCGAACGCTATGGGGGCAGCGCTGAGCGAAGCGCGATGATTGGCTTCAGGGTTCAGCGGTGATAAAAAAATTGCATTCTAAATGGAAATTTCTGTATCGCGATAATATCCCTTGACGTTTTATGTATTCGGGAATATAAGGGAACTTCTAAAAACTGTTTTTAAGGATGTTCCCTTGTGGACACAATATATAGGCAAAAGCCGCTTTCTTTTGATGCTAATTTTAAGGATGAAAGCGGTTTTTAGATGTGCCCATAATTTTATTGACATTCGATGCGAAGATGAATCATACATACAATATTCATGAGTAATATCAAGTGTATCAGGAGGATGTCATGGCCGGCTCTGCAGCTTCATTCCTTATCGCAAAAGGTGATAGCGATTTATGCATTATTCCGCGCATGGCGAATCGGCACGGCCTCATTGCAGGCGCAACCGGTACGGGGAAGACCGTAACCCTCCAGGTGATGGCGGAGCATTTCAGCGCGGCCGGAGTGCCGGTCTTTATGGCCGATATCAAGGGAGATCTCTCGGGAATCAGCAAACCCGGAAAAGAGAGCGAAAAGCTTGCAGAGCGATTAAAAAAACTCAAAATCAAAGATCATGCATTTGAAGGCTTCCCGGCGGTTTTCTGGGATCTGTATGGAAAAGAAGGCCATCCGGTGAGAACAACCGTCACCGATATGGGCCCCATGCTCTTGAGCAGAATTCTCAATCTGAATGATACACAAACCGGCACGCTGAACTTAGTATTTAAAATTGCCGACGACAGCGGACTTCCGATTTTAGACATAAAGGATCTGAGGGCAATGCTGCAGTATGTCGGCGACAACGCGGCTCAGTTCAACACCGAATACGGGCGAGTGTCCACCGCAAGCGTGGGAGCGATTCAGCGGGGTATTCTTGAACTCCAGAATCAGGGCGCGGAGATGTTTTTTGGAGAGCCTGCGCTCAATGTCGAAGATTTTATTCAGACTGACTCAAAGGGGAAAGGCCAGGTGAACATACTGGCCGCTGATGCGCTGATAAATTCTCCAAAGCTGTACGCGACATTCCTGCTGTGGCTTCTTTCGGAACTTTTCGAAATTCTCCCGGAAGTGGGCGATCTGGACAAGCCGAAAATAGTGTTCTTTTTCGATGAAGCTCATCTCCTTTTCAACGATGCTCCGAAGGCGCTCCTTGAGAAAATCGAACAGGTGGTGCGGCTGATTCGCTCGAAAGGGGTGGGCGTGTATTTCATTACCCAGAATCCGATGGATATACCAGAAACGGTGCTTGGCCAGCTGGGAAACCGTGTGCAGCATGCCTTGCGGGCATTTACACCGAAAGACCAGAAAGCGGTGAAAGCTGCGGCACAGACATTCCGCGCCAATCCCAAACTCGATGTTGAGCAGGCCATCACGGAGCTTGGCGTGGGAGAAGCGCTCGTCTCATTCCTCGATGAAGAGGGGAAGCCGGGAATTGTGCAGCGCGCGTTAATTGTGCCTCCAAGGGGACAGATTGGACCAATCAGCGCCGAAGAGCGGAAAGCCATCATCAATTCCTCCCCGGTGAAAGGTGCGTATGATACCGCCATCGACCGGGAGTCCGCATTCGAGATGCTGAAAGCCAGGGCGGAAAAATCGGCTAAGGCCGCGGATAATGAGGAACGTGCTGAAACGCGCACAAAACCCGCCAGGCAGGAAAGGCAGGCGCCTGCGCGCAAAACCGATTCCGTCGTCGATGCCATGATGAAAAGCGCAGCCCGTTCGGTGGGAAGCACGGTGGGAAGGCAGATTGTGCGCGGGATATTAGGTTCTCTTTTGGGCGGGCGAAGATAATTCACTTGACAAAAAAGTAATCGGTTGTAATTAGCAACAAATCGGGCGATTAGCTCAGTCGGTTAGAGCGCCTGCCTCACATGCAGGAGGTCGATGGTTCGAGTCCATTATCGCCCATGTGTGTATTAAAACCCGCGGGAAATCTGCGGGTTTTCTATTTTTGTAATCTTTTACGAATGATAAATCACTACCTCACGTGCCTTGAACGCTATCGCTTTTCTTTTCCCTGATAAGTTTGTGAAGTTCTTCGCCGCTGAAGAAATATTTTTTCCTGCAAAACGCGCATTCAATTTCCGCCTTTCCATCTTTTTGCAGCATGTCTTCAAGCTCTTCAAGTACAAATCCATTCATGATGGCTCGCAGCATTTCTTTCGAGCACCGGCAGTTATGGCGAAGCGGTGTGGTGTGCAGCACCGAAAATGCTTTTCCGCCGAAAACGTCCATGAGATAGACATTGATGCTTTCTCCCCGTTCGAGCAGCTCGCCAAGGAGAGATTTTCTTTCCATGATTTTTTTTTCAAGGTCTTCAATGATTGCAATGTCTGTGTCCGGAAATACCTGAAGCAGAATTCCACCTGATGCGGTGAGTTCCATCTTTGGATTCATTTTTGCGGCAATGATTATTGCCGATGGCACCTGCTCCGAATAAGTGAGATAATACGCAATTTCTTCGGCAATGTCGCCGCTTCGAAGCGGCATCACGCTTTGATATGGTTCCTTCAGTCCAAGGTCTTTGATGACAGTGAGAAATCCCGCGCCAATAAGCCCGCTGAAGCTCATTTTCCCGACATCTTCATCGTATTCGACTATGGGGTTTGCAATATATCCGCGCAATGAGCCGCGGGCATCAGCCTGCACATGAATTTCTTTTGTCGGCCCGCTTCCGGAAAATTTCAAACGCACATTTTGATCTGAATCGGGTTTTAACGTGGCGCTGAGAAGTGCCGCTGCGGTGATGGTGCGGGCAAATGCAAGCGTTGCAGGAGGGGTGGTCCCGTGCAGCGCACACAATTCGCGAGATATATGAAGCGTTGAAGCTGCATACGCTCTGATGTTCAATTCGTTGCAGAGAATTCTGAAAATAAAATCATTGTGCATACCAGCACATGAAATAGCGTCACATTTTTTTATCAATGATTTTTTCGACAAAAAACCCCGGGCAGAAATCCCGCCGGGGTTTTTTCATTATTGTGCATGTTTGCGTTAGTTTGTTGCTGCGCGTACCCTGGCAATCCAGCCATTCCTGCGGTTTCGCCATGAAGAAGTTTGTGCAGAGTAGTTGATTGAAGTTTCCACCTCGATCATCGCAGCACCAAGCGCCTGAATGCTTCCCGCATTATTGACGCGAGCAATCCATGCATTGCGGCGCTGCATCCAGTTGTTCACCTGTGCGCTCGCGTTTACGTTCGTTTCGAACTCAATAAGCAGACGTTTTAGTGCAGCTAAATTGCTACCGGCTGCTCGGACTTCACTAATCCAGGCGCTTCTTCGTGCTCTCCATTGGTCAGTTTGTGCTGAAAAGTTAACGCTGGTTTCAAGCTCAATGAGAAGCTCGCCAAACTGTCCGGCTTGTGCCTTCATGGGGATAAGGGGAAGAATTACGAGAGCGCCGAGTACAACTACTAAAAGCTTTTTCATCGTGTCCTCCTGAAAATGTGATGGAATATAAAAATATATACACCCACTGAGCTTTTGTCAAGCAATACATGAATATATGATAAAGCTTCAGAAGGTGCATCTCGCAATAATGAATATACACATAGTACGTGGAAAACGGCAATTAAAAAATGTAATAATTAAAAAAAATTTACTTATGGTTTCACATGATCTTTATAAAATATTCTTGACGGCTTGATTTTTTATATTGTTAATCTCAATGGTAAATGGTATCATGCATAATTTTTTACGGATTGAAGATTATGGAAGATTATTTTCGTGAATTGAACGATACCGCATCTCTTCCGCCGGGAACGGTAATCCGTCGCATAAACGAATCAAAAGACCAGCAGGGAGGGTTCATCACAACCGATGACGATGGCAGTCTCATTGTTATCAATGTCATCGATCTTTTAGAAGGAGAACTTCTTGCAAATGAAGGAATCATCCGCCCTCAAAGCGGCGACGTTCTCTATGGAAGCACAAGTTCTTTTAAAAACAGTCCAAAAGCGGACGAGGCTCTTCTCGTTGTAAAAAATTGGCCGCTGTACAAAGATAATATTTCGATTCAATCGAGCATTCTGCAATTCGTCATCACCGCGTTTGTGCCCGAACAGATAGTGCGCTGGAAAAGGGAAGACCGCCTCGCGATGCTCTTTGTGCCGATTCAGCAAAAATTCCGCATCGGCAGATTCAAGGAACGGCGCAATCCCGATCGGGTGTGCAAAGAACGATTTAAAATGTGGCTCGATTCGCTGCAGGAGGGGGATCATCTCACGTATGTGGCGCTCGTAACGGATAAAAAATCCGATACGCCGAAATTTTTTTCCGTCGGCACAAAGCCTCATGTGGTGACCGAAAGCGCCCTTATGGGAACGGATTTCAATTTTAAACCGAATCACGGAGGGCATATCAAAACAGCGGGGCTGGTTGATGGGAAGAAACATTTCCTTGTCGATGCGGGTTCCGATCATCTCGGAAGGGGAATGAAGACCGCGCTGAAGGATGCGCAAAAAATTGTTCGGGGATTGAAAATGCTGTATCCGGAGTACGAATACACGCCGCTTGAAGGACGAGGCGCATTTGGTCACGAACAGAGCTTTTAGGAGGAAGCGATGGCGAAAATGAATATCATCTTCCATCCACGGTACTACAATTCCGATTATTCAAGCGATCCGGCAGCATCACCTAAAAGGCTTGAAGGCATAATGAAACTCATCGAGTCTTTTCCTGACCGCTACGCGGTTGTTATGCCTGAAGCCGCATCAAAAGAAGACATTCTGCGCGCGCACGGGAAGGGGCATCTGCAGCGGATTCAGCGCGATCCGCTTTTATATGAGCTTTCATCATTGGCGGCCGGAGGTGCTATCGCTTCGGCTGAATATGCATTTGATGGCACTCCTTCTTTTGCGGTAATCCGCCCGCCCGGACATCACGCATCATCCGATTCCTGCTGGGGATTTTGCTTTTTCAATAACATGAGCATCGCCCTTTTAAAGCTTTTCAATGAAAAGAAAATAACATCCGCCTTTGTGCTCGATTTCGATCTTCACACGGGAGACGGAAATCTCAACATTCTGGGCAACAGAACCGACGGCTTCCGCGTTGACATCCTCAATCCGATGTCAGCCGAAAGCATGGAATATCTCAATGAAGTTGAAGCGCATATGAAGTCGCTAAAGAGTATTGATATTTTCGCCGCCTCAGCCGGTTTCGATCAGGGGATCGATGACTGGGGAGGACTTCTTTCAGAGGATGATTATTTCGAGCTCGGAAGGCTCATGCGCGAGTATTCTAAGAAGCTCTGCGCGGGAAGGAGGTTCGCGATTCTCGAAGGCGGCTACAACCACAGTGCATTGCCGGGAAATGTTGATGCGTTTTGCCGGGGATTTTCAGACTGAGTGGCAAAGATATCGAACATGTTTATTGAAATTATCTTGACGTTATGTCTGCATAACTTCCGTATTCCCTGCGGATGAAACAAAAAGCATACATGCGTTTTGGAAAGATGGCGAAAAGCGCTCTCCGCGCGTTCCGCTACCGCAATTACCGTCTTTTTTTCGCCGGACAGGGTATTTCTCTCATAGGAACCTGGATGCAGTCGGTTGCGACGAGCTGGCTTGTGTATCGCCTGACGCATTCTTCGCTTTCTCTTGGAATACTGGCGTTTTCCGGGCAGATTCCCGTTTTGCTCATCTCGCCGTTTTCCGGTGTTCTCAACGATAGATGGAATCGACGACATGCCCTCATCATTATACAGATCATGGCGCTTTTTCAGGCTCTATCGCTGGCACTTGTCACCGTAAGCGGGCATGCCATGCTCTGGAACATCATCGCGCTGACATTTTTTCTGGGGTTAATCAACGCCTTTGAAATGCCCACTCGGCAATCGTTGGTGGTGGAACTTGTAGACGATCGGAATGATCTTGGAAACGCCATTGCCCTCAACTCAACGGTATTCAATGGCGCTCGTCTCATTGGACCTGCGATGGCGGGAGTGCTTGTGGCGCAATTTGGCGAGGCCGTGTGTTTTTTTGCAAATGCGGCTACCTACCTTGGGGCAATTGTCGCATTCGGCATGATGAAGAATTCGGAGCGGGTGAACAGCGCGGCGCGGAAGAAGATTTTTACGGAACTGAAAGAAGGATTTGTCTATGCTGCGCACTTCGGACCTATCAGAGATCTTCTGCTGCTCATTCTGCTGTTAAGTTTCGTGGGAATGTCGTTTCCGGTGGTGCTTCCTGTGATTGCCGCAAAAGTGCTGAACGGAGGTTCGGGAGTGTATGGTGCGCTTGTTGCAGCTTCCGGATTCGGGGCGTTTGCTGCAACGGTGTTTTTGGCGACGCGTGCAAGCGTGCTGGGGCTTGGACGCATAGTGGTAATCGGCATGTTTCTATTTGGCTTTGCGCTTATTGGATTTTCTTTCTCAAGAATTTTTCCGCTTTCGCTGGTGCTTGTTGCGATTGCGGGCGGCGCGATGATTTTGAACATGGCGGCCAGCAATACCATCATACAGACGATTGTGGCTGACGACAAGCGCGGCCGGGTGATGAGCATGTACGTGATGGCGTTTATGGGTGCTGCGCCAGCGGGCAGTTTATTCGCCGGCTATGTCGCAAATGCGTTCGGCGCGCCTGTGGCGGTTTTTATCGGAGGGGTGTGCGCGCTTGCCGGCGGCGTACTGTTCGCAAAAAGGCTTCCTGAAATACGGAGAATCGTTCAGCCGATATATCGCGAAAAGGGCATTTTTCCGGCTGTAAACCAATCAGCGGAATCGGTCATTGAGCTGGAAAATACGCCGGAGTGATGCATATGGCCAATTTCTGGTGAAACTGAAAAAAGTCTTGACTTTTTCCGGATTCACTGGAAAATAGCCCTATGAAGGAAAGAAATATTACTTCATTCTGCGTGGAAGTCCTTTCTGGCTATAGGAAGCTTCTGCTTGTTAGCGGTCCGCACCAGACGGGGAAGACAACCTTTGCAAGAAATCTTTTGCAAATTTTCAAACAAGGGATTTACACAACTGGGACGTTCTCACCGACCAGAAGAAAATAATAACACAGCCCTATTTTTTCCAGAATGAAAATCGTGAAGTAAAAAAGAATTTCCTTGTAGTATTCGACGAGCTGCACAAGTATCCAAAATGGAAGAATTATCTTAAGGGGTGTTATGACGGGTTCGGTTTCGATTTCAGTTTTGTTCTCACAGGAAGCGGAAGGCTTGATCTTTTCAAAAAAGGCGGCGATAGCCTTTTTGGAAGATATTGCACAATCAGATTATTGCCGTTTACAGTTGGCGAGCTTTCCGGTAATGATTTTACGTTTGAAAATATTATTAACTCAATTAAGAACGGTTTTAATGAGGCGAAGCACCGTAAGAGATACGAGCAGCTTTATGAGTTTTCCGGTTTTCCAGAACCATTGTTCAGGGCAGATATGCGCTTTTACAATATATGGAATAATGAAAGAAAAAAAACCCTCATTAAAGATGATATCCGCGATGCATATATGATAAAAGAAATATCGTATATGGAGATTCTTGCGGCACTGCTCACCACAAAAATCGGTTCGCCGTTATCGATTAATTCTTTAAAAGAAGATATTGGCGTATCTTACGATTCCGTAAAAAAATGGCTTATGATACTTGAGCAGTTTTATTATATTTTTTTTATTGCTCCCTATCACAAAAAGTTATCGCGGTCGATAAAAAAAGAGCAAAAGGTGTACTTATACAACTGGGTTGACGCAGAAGAACCCGCGGCTCGATTTGAAAATTTGGTTGCCCTGCATCTGTATAAGACAATTCAGCTCTGGAACAGCATGGGGGATGGAAAATTTGATTTATTTTATCTGAGAGATAAAGATGGCAGAGAGGTGGATTTCATTGTTCTTAAGGAAAGTCAGCCGCTTATTATAATCGAATGCAAATTCAATGATCTCGAAATCGCAAAAAATCTCCTGTACTTTCAAAATAAAATTTCTGTACCGTACGCGATTCAACTTGTGCATCAAAAAGGGGTGCACAAAAGAATGTCACATGGCGGCAAACTGCAGTATGTGATGTCCGCCGACAGGTTTCTGCAGGAACTGGGGTGAAATGATCGATATGCATTGAGATTTGTTGTGATGCATTGAGGATAATAGAAGGTCTTGCCGATGCTCAGTAAGTAAAGAATAATTTTCCGATTGTATATAGAAATATTGATTGACATTTTTTATTTGTTTTACAACATCTTTTAAACACTATAATAACATCGAAAAGCTTCTGGCGTAATTCTGTATTGGAAGCTGATGCATATCATAATATGCATTAATCATAATAATACATTTTCGGAGGAACGTCTATGGATTTTACGTTAGTGAACATTTTACAGAGTTCTTTTCAGCGCGGCGTGAAGTACCTGGTGCCGGTGCTGGTGAACACAATTCTCTGGATTGTGACCATCTGGATACCGTACTTAAACGTCGGCACGACTATCGGCCTCATGATCGGCATAATTGCCAAAATGTCGAAGGACGAAGAAATCGGCATGGCCGAAATTTTCAATCCGCAATACAGAAAATACATGGGTGAATATTTTCTTGTAGTAGGCTTTATGCTGGCGGGAGTTCTGGCGGGATTGGCGTTCCTGTATATTCCTGGAATCGTGATAGGAATTGCATGGATGCTGGCGCCGCTTTTCGTCATTGACAGGGGACTGACGCCAATCGATGCCATCAGCAAACGCAACCAGGTGACGTATGGCAAGAAGTGGACAATTTTCGGAACAATGATTGTGATTTGGGTGGCGGGATATATTGCTATCTTTATCGGTGCATTCATCTTTTCGCAGATTCCTGCCATCGGCGCAATTTTAACCGCGCTCTGGTCTATTGGCGGCATCGCGCTTTTAATTACTGTGAATATGGCGGCGCAGTCGGTGATCTACGGCGAGCTGGGCAAATAGTTGCATCGTGCACAAGAGCGCAATATGGTCTCTGCAGTCGGTGTACGCCCCTGTCTGATGTCATCTTGCATGGTGTGCAACTGAGCCTGGATCAAATGCAGCACCTGCCAGCCCGGTGCGCGTGCCATCCTGTTCTGGACCATCGCAAGAGCGGTATCCAAGAATCCCATCAATTCCGAAATTTCCACACCCATATCATTCCCCCGAATGACGTGTAAACAGGAAAACAATAAAAAATCATCCATTGTACTGTTAAAACAAAATATCCCTTTCAGTTCTCTCTTTCTTTTGTAGAAACTGTTCGAAGTAGAGAAACGCTTTGCTGTCGTAGCCCATCATGTCATAGGCGGCGGCGATATTGTAAATCGCTTCAATGAAAGTGGCATCGCGTCGGTAGGCGTCATCGAATGCGTGAATGGCCTTCACCATTTTTTTATCGAACATGTAGGCGATGCCTAAATAAAAATACGCCTTTGCATTTTTCGAATCCAATCGAGCCGCTCGCTCCAGATGCCGTATGGCATCTTTAATTTTTCCGGGCTGGTGGAGATACGCCTTCCCAAGGCCATAGTGTCCCGTCGAGTAGTAGGGATTGCGCGCGATGGATTCCTTAAATTTTGCAATTGCGCCGTCGATATTTCCCGAAAGCGCCAGCTTTGCTCCTTCGCGATACAGGAGCGTCGAATTGCCGATGGTAAATGCCGGGGAGACAGGCAAAATGGTCATGATAAGCAAAAACATAATGAGAGCTGATTCATTTCGATGATGGTTCATTGCGTCAGCGAGCGCCAGGGAGCATTTTTTTTAGCTTATCAAAGAGAAACACATCGATACCGCGCTGATAATACGCATAGACGACGAAAATGATCCACAGCACGATGGTCAGCACGCACATAAACTTTAAAAGGCGCTCCGCGCCCACTTCGTCGGCCTTATAAAAAATGAGAATGAGAGCCACAGGCCATAAAAGGAAGAGATTGACGAATACGAGGGATACCAGCTCTTTAAGAAAACGCATCGTCACGTCGAACCATGCCGCCTGAAACGCCGTATATCCCCTCGAAAGCTCATCCCAGAAAAACCAGACGTAAAAGATGAAAATCAGCGTGGCCACAACTTTCCAGAAAATTTCCAGGCGAGGTCGAAACCAGAGGAACATCACGGTAAATCCCCAGAGGGATATGAACAGAAAGAGTGATTTGACAAGGAGCGCGTTTTCCATGGGCTTATTAAACTGGTTTTTTCATCCTGATGAAAATATCGGCCTCTTCAGATGATTTATAAAACCATTTCCGAGTTTGGGGCGGAGGGCAGCTGCAGCAAGAAACTGCTTGCAATTCATACGCCGACCCTCACGATAGTGCCGGAGAATAATTCATAACACCTGATAGTATTATGCAACAATTATTTCCTGTAAAATGCTTTTTTCTGATGTTTTCACTCACATGGCTGATGTCGTGTCAGGAAATTTCAGGCCCGTATTATTATCGCGTCGCATCCTCGCAGAGCGATGTTCCCGGCGTTATGGCAAAAGAGGTGGAGCAGGTCATTCGGGAAAATCTCGAATCGAAAGAGGGTCCGGAGAGCTATTGCGCCGAAGTATCCATCGTCCGGTATTCATCAGGGAAAGAAACGTACAGTTTCTCGGGCTCCGAAGAAGGAATCGCCGTTTCGCACGGCGATGTGATGCTTGAGGTGATGGTGCGGATAAAGAAACATGATACGACACTTCGCGTATTTTTTATTTCATCCGGAGGAGCTGATAAAAGCGCAGTGTTGATTGACATGGTAAAAAAGCTTGGAAAGGAACTGAATACGGAAAAAAAGAAATGGTGACCGGCATTTTTTAGAATAATGGCGGATTCAAATGCACAAGCTTCTCCGCCAGCAGTATTGCTTCCACCATACTCGAGTGGCGCGCAATGCCTTTCCCGGCAATGTCGAACGCGGTGCCGTGATCGACAGAAGTCCGCACAAGCGAAAGCCCTAAGGTTACATTGACGCCTGTGTCGAACGCCAGCATCTTGAAGGGGATGAGCCCCTGATCGTGGTACTGCGCCACTGCCAGATCGAACTGTCCCCATCGCTCAGATAAAAAAAGCGTATCGGCAGCAAAAGGCCCGTGCACGTCTATGCCTGCCTCCCTCGAGCGTTCGATTGCGTTCGATGTGACAGTGCGATCGAATGAGCCAATCGCGCCATCATCGCCGCTGTGCGGATCGAGCCCGCAGACGGCAATTTTCGGTTCTTTCCCATCGATTGCGCGCAACGCCTGCCTTCCAGCAGAAATCACTTCGGAAATTCTTTCTACAGAAAGCGAATCCTGCACTTTGTGAAGCGGTATATGCGTGGTGCAGAGAATAACGCGATAGTGTGTTGAATACATCATCATGAATGGATTTTCTTCGCCGATTTTTTCCGCAAAGTATTCCGTGTGACCGGAAAATGGAGTTCCCGATTTTTCAATGAGCGATTTGCTCACCGGCGCGGTGACGATTGCATCGATGAGGCCTTTTTTCCAGAGTTCAATTGCCGCGTCGATGTACAGCAGCGATTCGGCGCCGGTTTCTGATGTGCCCGCACCGGGAGAGGGCAGGGGGAAGTCATTTGGCGCATCGATGAGATATCCATGGCGGCCGGGTGATGGCGCGGTTGAAGGTGAAAGCTCTGATGGCGTGATTGGCGCGAGAGATTTGAAAAGCCCTGGATACCGTTTCGAGATGAATTTCGCGCGGCCGATGATAAGAGGTGAAAGATGCTGTACGCGTGGATCCGCAACCGCTCTTTCAATGATTTCCGGTCCCACACCCGCCGGGTCGCCGAGCGTGACGGCAATGCGCGCTTTACGATCGGGCAATAAAATCCTCTGGTATTTTTTTATTCTTTTCGTATTCGGCTTCGAGAAGGTCTTTCGCCGAAGATTTCAGGTCATTGGAAATGGTGCAGCGCCCTTCGAGAATGACGCCGTTCTGGATAATGAGTTCCGGTGTTTTGATGTCGCCAAGGATTTTTGCAGTAGGCATGAGAAGCACGCGGCTGGTGGCGTTGATATTGCCGAGCACCAGACCCTCGACGATGACGGAAGTGGCGTTGATATTCGTCCGGACTTTCCCCGTGGGGCCCACATAGAGCTGCTCGGCCTGGAGATATTTTCCTTCAAAATGCCCGTCGATGCGGAGCGAACCGTTGATGAGGAATTTGCCCGTAAAATAAGAATTTGGACCGATGACATTATTTGCAATATCACCGCCGCTTTTCGCGATTGCCATTGTAACCTCTGCTATGAAAAAATTTTGCTATTTTTCCCGCAGGCGCGGAAATTTGTCAAGGGAAAATAACCGCGTACGGGCTATTTAGTTCGCACGTTGACAATCATACGCTGATACCACTTTGGCGTTGCCAGAAGCACTTCCACAAAACACGCCATCCAGCACCCCGGGCAACGCCGGTATGATGCAATGTCGCGATCGTATTTTTCCCCGCGAAAAATTTCTCGCAGGTTTTTTTCTGTTATGTTGCCAAGAGGGGTTCGGCTGCATAGAGAGACATCACCGTTGGGATCTAAAAATATTTTGAAAATTTTAAAAATGCCTGTGAGATACGGACAGTATTTATCCTGCTCGCCTTTCACATACGTTACGATGCCTCTGAGAAATGATTTTGAAACAGCGACATGCGGCATGCGTGATGCGATATTGATGACCTCTTCAAGCTTGTCGCTGTAGTGCAATTTCGGCGCGCGCAGATCGGAGCAGTCCTGGTAGAAGAAATTGTTCACGGGAGCGAGCGTCTGCGTCCATCCGTATTTTGCGGAAAGTGCAAGGATATCCGGAATCTGGTCGATGTTTGCATCGGATATAACAGTGTGCATGTTCAGCGTTGATGATGAACCCATTTCGCGCCGCATCTCGGTGAGCATGGCAATGTTTTTCTCAACGCGCGCGGCCACATCCTTTGCGCCGCGAAGGCGGTCTGCGGTTTCCCCGAAGCCGTCGAAGGATGTGCCGATGCGGATGTTGTTGCGAAGAGCGGCTTCCGCAAAGCGCCTGATGACGTTTTCCTGCGCGTAAAGATTGGAATTGCAGTTGACGCCGAATGGGAATTTGCCGGCAACATAATCAAAAATTTCCGGCATGTCTTTCACCAGCGATGGTTCGCCTCCGGAAATCGTCAGCGATGCGATGCGGTGGGGATTTAGAATCTCAAGGTATTGTTTCACCTGTTTGAATTGTATTGTCGTTCCCGTTCCCTGTCCAACAATGACAGCATTGCACATGGGACAATTCTGATTGCACAGATTGGTGACGTTGAGATTCAGATTGAAGACGAGCGGTTTTCGGGCAATCCATTTCGCCAGGTATATTGAACCATATCCGAGAATCTTTCCCGCCTTAGGTGTTTTGAATATCCTTTTTTTCTGCATTGGCAACCTCTTTTTTGAGTAACCCCGCGTACATGAGTATCAGCATCCCAATAGCCGACCAGACAAACGATCTGAGCCGTCGAATGATGCCTACTGAAAACCCAAGCGCGGGGGAATATCCTAAAAGCGAAAGCGCGAGCGAAAAAGATCCTTCGCTCGTTCCGATGTTCGCCGGCATAAAAAATATCGCACTGGTGAGGAAAAGTCCAAAAATATATACGAAAAGAGAGTGATGGAGTGGAATTTTTACACCTGCAAAGGTAATAATGAGATATACCTCCAGCACGCCAGACACGAGGACGGGAAAATAATGCATCGCAAGCGACACATAGAAGTGGCGCGTGGTATCCCTGCTGGTGAAGATAAGTCCGATTTCCGTGTCCAGCGCACGTACTTTTTCCCAGCGTGATTCGTTCATTATTTTGCCAACCAGACGTTTGGGAAAGCGTGTGATGAGATATTCGACTATGCCTGTTCGCTGACGAATAATCACTATAATGAGAAATGCAAGCATGATGAAGAAAAGTACAAAGGTGAGAGCAATGACATAGAATGGGATATTCAGGATGAAAAATGCGATGAATATCCCGGTGAGAACAAGCAAAACATTTGCCACGGTATGAATGGTTCTATCCAGCACAACTGCGGCAAGGGCAGTTTTTACGGGGATGAAATCGCGCACGAATAGCGCTTTCAGCGGTTCACCCGCGAGAGCTCCCAGCGCGTTGATCGATGCGGTCGCGTCGCCGCCTATACGGGCTAACACCATTTTCGCAAATTGTCCGGGTGTGATTGTGCGGTCTATGAGAACGCGCCACCCATATGCGAGAAAGATGTGATTGAGAAGAAAAATTCCCGCAATGAGCCAGAATTTCCATGCCCAGAATTCCCATCCCAGGCGGGAGAGGTATTCAATCGTTTCCGTCTGGAATGCTTTAAAAAGAACCGCCAGAATGATGATGCCCACGATGGTAAATGCAATTTTTGTCCGCGTCACCGCTAAAACCGTATGCTTTAAAATTTGATTGCAAAGACAGTCACATCATCAACGAGTGGATCGTCAATGTGTTCGCGTTCCAGGTGCGATTGAATCACGGAAACAATATGCTTTGCGTCCGATTGGTGACAGCCGCGTAAGATCTCAATTAGCTTTTCTTCGCCTTTTTCAATATCGATATTTCCCAGCGTCTCAAGAAGGCCATCGGTATAGAGGAGGACCAGATCGCCAGATTGGAAACCGATGACTTTTTCTTCAAATACCGCATCGGGATCGACGCCCAGAGGCCTGCCCGCAGCTTTTAAATGAATAACTTCGCCGTTGTTCCGGAAAAGAATCTGGTCGTTATGTCCGCCGCATCCGTAGGTGATGATGTTGTTGTGCGTATCCACGAGCAGATACACCACCGTGATGAACATCCCCTGCTCGGAATCCTGATAGATGTAACGATTTGAATTTTGCAATATCTTTCCTGGCAGCGAACTCACCCTCGATTCTGCGCGTATGATGTTGCGCGCCATACCCATAAAGATGGCTGCGGGGATTCCTTTGCCGGAAACGTCCGCCACCGCCACGGCGTATTTGGTGTCATCAAAAGTAAAGAAATCGTAGAAATCACCGCCGATTTCCTTGGCAGGCTTCGTAAATGCCGCGAAGGTGTGCCCTTTGAACGAAGAGGGTACTTTCGGGAGAATTTTCGACTGAATTTCAGAAGCGATGTCGATTTCATTCGCCAGCCTTTGCTGTTCAATCATGCGTCTCTGGAAAAGGATGTTCTGATGGATATCGGCGATATGGTGTCCGATGGTGGAAAGCACCCTGAAGTCAAAAGCGTCGAAGGGCTGGCCATTTTTCTTGTCGGCAAGATTGATCACGCCAATCAGGGTGTTTTTATGACGAATCGGAACAGAGATGAAGGATCGCGTGCTGTAGGCGCGATTGGGTTCAAGATAGGGAAATGAAAGCTCTTTGGAGATATCTGTTACAATTAGCGGATCGCCGTTTTTGAACACGAGCCCGGAAATAGACCGGTGCATGTCGATTTCCTGTTCCGCCTCAACGGAAGAGGGAAGTCCAACGGATGCTTTTAAGACAAGCGTCTGGCGTTCATCATGGAAGAGAATGATTGAAGCTTTTTCTGCACCAAGGGCGTTCGAGATAGATTGAACGATGGTATGATACAGATTTTCATCCATATTTGAAAACGAGATTGACTGTGAAACCTCGTAGAGCACCGAAAGCTCGTCGATGCGGCGGTTAAGGTCGAAGTAGAGCTTCCTGTTTGATATTGCGATGGCGGCAAGCTCGGCCAGATAATTCATGAGCTTCAAATCCCATTCGTCGAAGTTGTCGCGTTCCAGAGAGTTAATTGCTTCCAGAACACCCACCATGCGGTTCATCACCCTCATGGGGACGGCGATAATATTTTTAGTGTGAAAATTGTATTTATCATCGATTTCCTTGAAAAAACGCGGGTCGTTCTGAGCATCGTTGACGATAATCGCTTCACCGGACTGCGATACATGACCTGCAATGCCGACTCCTTTCTGCAGCCGATCTCCTCTGATTTCCCCGCGGCCGCCCTGCACAATATTAAAAATGAGATCATCGGTTTCCTCATCCGCCAGAAGGAGCGACGCTCCCTCGGCGCCGACGAGTTCTTTGGCGATGTCTAAAATCACCGTCAAAAGCTCGGGAAGGCTCATCGGGGAATTGATTTTCCTGTTGATGAGGCTAATCCGGGCGAGATTTATCTGTCTGCGGGTGATGGCAAACCTCCGATTCGTTTTTAGCGGTCATTAATGGCTTATTATTCTGCGCGTCAATATTTTTTCGACGCCAGTTCGCTGTTCATACGCAAAAGATCCTCTTTTTTCCCCATCACCACCAGCACGTCGTGTGCGTGCAGCGCCGCTGATGGAGCGGGATTGAATTCCATTGTGCCGGTATGCCGTTTGATGGCAACGATGATGACACCGTAGTCTTTTCGGATATTGCTTTCGATTAAATTTTTGCCAATAAGCTTAGAATGCTCCTAAATGGGAACTTCTTCCATGCCAAGGCCAAGCTCCTGGTCCATGTCCATAATGGCGAGATCGATGAAATCGCCCACTGCAGGGCGGATGAGCGCCTGCGCCATGCGTTTTCCGCCGATCGCATACGGAATATCGACGCGGGTCGCTCCTGCGCGTTTGAGCTTGATGATGGACGATTCTTCCGATGCGCGTGCTAAGATAAATATATCGCCTCTAAGCCCGCGCGCGGTGAGTGTGATAAATACATTATCGGCATCGGACCGAAGCGCGGTGACAATACCCTTTGCCTGCATAATGCCCGCTGCCTTGAGAACGTCTTCCCGGGTTGCATCCAGCGCAAGGAAAAGGTACCGCTCTTTCTGCAATTGTTCAATCGCTCCGGGATCGTTCTCGATTACGACGAAGGGCATGCCGGCGGCGGCGAGTTCCTGGCATATAAGCTTCCCTATTCGCCCATAACCGCAGACGATGTAGTGGCCTTTGAGTGAGGCAATTTGCTTTTCCACTTTTCTCCTCCCAAAAGTGCGGCTGATTTCTCCCTCGATGAACATGCGAAGCACACTGCCGATGGTGTACGCTCCGATCATAATGCCGAATGATAGGACGCACAGAAGCAAAAAAAACGAATTTCGGATATTTTTATAAGGCATACGCTTTCAATCCGGATCGTTGTAGCCGCAGCCTTCGTAGGGGCTCACGTTTCCGCTGCGATCGAGGTGCGGAACATCATCGTAGTAGGGAAAGTCCCGGCACATGCGGGGACGGATTTCATAGATAGAACAGGTAGGAACGCCGTTTTCATCATACGTAAAATGTTTGCAGCGATAGTGATATGGAATGTCCTCGTCAGGTTTTTCATATAAAAACGTCAGCATGGGGTAGATGAGATAGATTTCCGAAAATTTCGGATCAACCGAAGAAAGCCTGCGCCACGCATCGTATGCGTTTTTCAGCATTTCAGGATCTTCCGCAAGCCGCACGTCCTGACAGCAGTACCCTCTTCGTTTGCATTGTTTTATTGGTGTACTTGACATTATGAGGTTATCCTGCGTTTTCACATGGATATTTATAGAAATTGCGACTGTTACTTGTTCAAAATATACTTGTTCGTTAAAAATTCCTGCTGCATGGGATTGAGATCGAATTTCTGACTTGCTTCTTCGATGAGCTTCACGATGTCGGCATCGGGATTATCCTTCAGCTCGAGGCCGATGAAACGAACAGCATCTTCAAGATTTGATACACCCATGAGATTCCTCCTCGGATATTATAACATCACAATGCCCGCATGAATTCAGGCCGTAGCACAGAATCGTCGCGATTTTTCAAAATAGTATTCAGCGCCCGAAGTACCGCATCGTGCTCTTCTGGAAAATGCGCCCGTATGGGAAGATAGTTCGATGCGTGGTTTGAAGTAAAAAAGCACGGACGATGGACATGCATGTGCTCAATCATCAATCGCAGTTCCTCAAGCAAACCGAATTTATCGGGAAGTCTGAATATACCCGCGCGATAGTCCCGGTAGAGTTCCGTGTTCGGCAAAAGCATCACCGTCAGCGCCGAAGCGTAGTCCGGCGACATCTCGCCCAGGTGTTTGCCGGTATCGATGGCATGCTCACGGCTTTTCTCAACGCCGCCGATTCCGAGAAGCACCGTCTGCGAAAGCAAAATGCCGGCGCTGATTATTTTTTCCGCGGTTGCCTTCTGCTTATGAGGAAATGCTCCTTTTTTAATTTTGCGAAGAACCTCAATATTGCCGCTTTCAATGCCCTGATACACAATGCCGAGTCCCGCATCGCGAAGCTCCTTGAGCTCATCAAGGCTTTTTTTCAAAATGGCCTTTGTGTTGCCATATACCCCGATGCGCGCGATGCGGGGATTTTTCCGGCGAAGGTACCCGATGATTTCAAGCAGGTCTTTTGTTGGCAGAATTAGCACATCGCCGTCGGCTAAAAAGGCCTTCGTAAAAGGAATGCCCCAGGATGATGCTTCATCGATGTCGGCTTTGATTGTGCGCATGTCTTTGATGCGGAAATTGTAGCCTTTGTAGGTGCCGCAAAAGGTGCACTGATTATGGGAGCATCCCACCGTCACCTGAATAATCATGCTGTGCGCTTCGCTTGGGGGGCGAATGATATTGCCTTCATAATGCATTATTGCACACCTCGCAATTGCATGCTATACATTCTTTCGTTCTCCGCCTGGCCAGATGAATGTGTGAAGCTGGAGATTCAGTCGCGCGTCAAGATGTTCATCAAGCATCATTTCCGCAAGCTTCGCCGGATTCATTCTGCCGCTTACTGGAGAAACATTCACTACAATGCCATTATAAAGCATCCTTTTGTATTTTTCAATAAAATTCTTTGCGAAGATAAAATCGTTTTCATCGGCAATGGGAATTTTCAGCTCATCGCCCGGAGCAAGATGATGAAGATTTTCGCGCAGAAAGGATTTCGCTTCCCCGCTTGAAGGGCTTTTGACATCGACGATGCGCCGTGCGGGGAATGGTATTAATGAAATATCGATACTTCCGTTGGTTTCCACCTGCACCTCATAGCCGAGATCGATGAGTTGCTGTATGAGAGCCGGGGTGGCATCCTGCAAAAGGGGTTCGCCGCCGGTGATGGTGATATGATGAAACCTGCCGGCAGATGTGACCGTGTGCAGGATGTCGTCAATCGAAATCGCGTTTCCCCCTCCGCGCGCGTAGGGGGTATCGCACCAGGCGCAGTTGAGATTGCAGCCGGCAAGGCGAATGAAAAGCGAAGGAAAGCCCGCGCGCGTGGTCTCGCCCTGAATGGAACGGAATATTTCGCAGATTGCAAGGTGCATGGTTCGGATTATTGTGCCTTCGAATTCATTCCTGATACTACATGCATTGTACGCAAGTAAAAAATTCGATGACAGAACATCCCTCTGCTTCGTAGTATGCCTGCTGTATGGATAATAATACTTCTGCAATATCTCTTGGACGATTGCATATCCATTCGCCCCTGGTTCTTGCGCCCATGGCGGGATATACCGATTCCCCGTTCAGGAGCATCGCGCGCGCGCACGGGGCGGGCTTCACCGTGACGGAACTGGTGAGCGCGGAAGGCATTGTGCGGGATAACAAAAAAACAAGGAAGCTTTTGTTATTTACCGAAAAGGAGCGCCCGCTTGGCATCCAGATTTTCGGAAACAACCCTGAGGTGATGGCAACTGCGGCTGGCATTGTGGAGACGCTTTCCCCTGATTTTATCGACATCAACATGGGATGCTGCTCGCAAAAAATCTGCAGCGGCGGCATGGGCGCGGCGCTTTTGCGCGATGCGGCGCTTCTTGGGAAAATTGCCGCAAACGTGGTGCGCGCGGTGAACGTGCCGGTTTCTGCAAAGATACGCATCGGCTGGGATTTTTCGAGTTTGAATTACAAGGATACCGTCCGCGCGCTTGAGGATGCCGGCGTCGATTTTATTTCCGTGCATGGGCGCACGCGAAGCCAGATGTTTTCAGGAAACGCAGACTGGAATAGTATTGCTGAAATTGCTGAAGGCGCCCGCGTTCCAGTAATCGGCAATGGCGATATTGCAAGCTATGATGACGCGCACCGGCGCATGAAGGAATCGGGATGTGCGGCGGTGATGATTGGACGCGGTGCGGTAGGCAATCCCTGGATATTTTCCGGAGCGAGGCCTTCTCTTTCGGAAATCGTCGAACAAATCATCGCGCATCTCGATGCGATGATTGCCCACTATGGTGAGTACGGAGTAATCCTTATGCGCAAGCATCTGGTGAAATACATTCACGGATTTCACGGGGCGGCACACTTTCGCGTCCGCCTCCTGCAGGCGAAGGAGCGAAAGGAAGTGGTACACATACTTGGAGAACTGCATGATGCCGGAAAAATATAATTTGACAGATCGTGTCTCGTGTGTTCCATAGAAAAGCAAATAGCAGCGATAATTGCAGTAAGGTGTTATACGCGACATCGAGTATGAAAAAGTCATTGATTAAAGAAATCGCACAAATATGCGAAAGCGATGAAAGAGTTGTTTTCGCGTACCTCTATGGTTCGGCTGTGATATCAGATAATTATCGGGACATCGATATTGCAATTTTTATGCAGAATTGCGATAATCCCTTTGTGCTTACGTCTGATTTGAGATACGCGCTATATAAAAAAACAGGCATCGTTGCAGATATGTTTGATATTCAGATAATCAACGATATTCCTGCGAAAGGCGATATTTTTGCGCTTCTGTATTTAAAAAATATTTTTGAAAGCGGCTTCCTCATTGTCGATAAGCTCCCGATTGTGCGGGCGGATTTTATTGAGCGGTATGGCACAAAATACCGCGAATGCGAAGGATTGATTGCCGAGGTTATGCGATGAACATAGATGAAATGCGGGTGAGAAAATATCTTAATGATATAAAGAAAAATTCTTCTGAGTTGCGCTCTTTAATTGAAAATGACGAATTGGTGCCCAATACACTTTCCATGAAAGCAGCGAAGTATATGTTGGTTGAACTTGCAGAAGCCATTTCGGGAGTTTTGCAGCATATTCTTGCAAGAGAAAAGGGAATTGCGGTATCAGGCTATGTTGATACAATAATAAAAGCTCGTGACGCGAAAATAATTTCTGAAAAGCTTTTTGAACGCTTTAAGCCATTTTTTGATTTTCGAAACAGCCTCATTCATCGATATTGGATAATAGATGATGAAATTTTGAGAAAAAACATACTTGAAGGTATTAATGATTTTGATGAGCTTACTAAAGAAATTGAACAATATTTCAATTGCACGTAAATGCCGGGCAGGAAATATTGTACATTGTACTAAAGTGTGAAAAAGTATCGAATGAGTACGCCCAATGGAGGTTTTCCCCATGATATCTGAATTTACCATACTGGTGATCCACGGTCCGAATCTGAATTTTCTGGGAAAACGAGAGCCTGAGATCTACGGCAAAAGCACACTCGACGACCTCAATTCCATGATACAGAGAAAAGCTGCGGAATTGAGTATTGCAGTGCGCATTTTTCAGTCGAATTCGGAAGGCGGCATCATCGATATCATCCAGCAGAATTGCGACGCATCCGGTATCGTAATTAATCCGGGGGCATATACCCACACGTCCATCGCCATCCGCGATGCGATTGCATCAACGGGACTTCCTGCCGTGGAGGTTCATCTCACGAACATCCATGCGCGGGAGGAATTCAGGAAAAATTCGCTCATTGCGCCCGTATGCGTGGGGCAGATATCCGGCTTCGGTTTTCACTCGTACCTGCTCGGCCTTGAAGCAATAAAACACTATCTTATGCAACAAATAGAAAACAGGCGGTGACTTATCACCGTCGGTGCAAATCTTACCGTATGCCGGGCTCTGCCGTCCAGCGGGATTCATCGATGAGAAAATCGCCGAAGACCGAAGGCGCTTCGTGCTGCATGATTTTGAGCATCTGAAGGCATACGCGCCGGATTTCCCATTGCGCGCTTGGGTGAAGGCGCAGCGTGAAGATGAAGCGCAGCTCTCGAAAGTTTGCGCTGAAAACGATCTGGCTTTCAAGCGCGTTGGGAAGCACAAAGCGCGCGTCTTCTTTTTTTATGCCGAGTTCGCGAAGCGTCCGATAGGTGGCTCGTGAATGCTCGATGAAATCCCGGAATACTTTGAGCGCGCCGCTGTTTCGTTCAATATCGGGCGGGACGACATAGTGAAATTCGTTTTCATCCACGTAGCGCTGGGACTGCTGTGAAAAGCTTGCAAGCCGGTGCCGCACCAGCTGATGGGTAAACGCGCGCGAGGCACCCTGAATGCGGAATGTTGCGGAGGCATGTTCAAGAATTGAGAGATGGCCATTCTTTATGCAGTTGCGGATGAAATTTTTCTCCGTGCCGTTGCCTATTTTATCGAGCGAAAGATAGCAGGTGCGTCCCGCCTCTTCGATGAGTTTTTCACCCTGTGGGGTGATTGCAAGAAGCGTGACGGTTGGGTGCGTAATTTCCATGCGATGCTCCCGAATGCGGATGGTGATACATAACATCAGCGTGCTGTGCGGGCATGCTTCCGTCAATGCATTTTTTCTGCATCGGAAGGGATATATTGAAACATATAATTATGGCCGTACGCCTTTTTTGTGATAAGCGTGCCGTAGAACGCACTTCCAATAAGAGTATATCGCGTCACCTCATTATCATGACATTGGGGAATGCACGTACCGCTGTCCATGATTTTCACCATGCCGCGGTCGCAGGAGATTGGGCCTTCGTAGGTGAGATATGCTTTCCGATGATCGGCGATGCGTGCTGCCGAAACTTCTTTTCCCTCCAGAAGCTCTTTCATGGCAGCTTCTGTAACGCGCCAGGTGAGAAGCGCTTCGTCCGATTCAATCATCACATCGTAGTGCGATTCTTCGCGGGGATTGCCGGTGTGATGATGTATCACGAATTTCATACAATCTTAAAATCTAAATGCATGGTGTCGATGTCGGCATTGAGCAGCACGGCGCGCAGTTTGTCGCCGATGCGGAATCTTCGCCCCAGGCGCTTGCCCACCACGGTGAACTCATCTTCATTGACCAGATAGTAATCGTCGGTGAGCGTCCACAGCGGCACCATCCCCTCGATGGGCCTATCGATGAGGCCAGCATTTAAGCCAAGCCTTGAAACGCTTGTGACTACCACATCGAATTGTTCGCCTCTTTTAGGATTCATCAGGCGGCAGGCTTTCAGCTTCACATAATCGCGTTCTGCCTTCATCTGGACGCGCTCGGTGGCAGAAGTTTTTTCACCGATTTCATCGAGCGCGGCAGCGTTGTAGGGAGGGCGGCTACCGTCTAAGAGTGCTTTTATGCAGCGGTGTACCACCAGATCCGGGTAGCGGCGAATAGGCGAGGTGAAGTGCGTATAATCGCGGAAGCCCAGGCCGAAATGGCCAACCGGTTCGCTTCCATAATACGCCTGCATGAAGGAACGCAGGCTGATGAGATTGACCACCTGCTCGTATTCTCTGCCCGCGGCGGCATCGATGATGTGCTGAAGCGCAACGCCCACCGGCGCTTTTGTGTCGAAGCGAAGGCCGAGGGTTCTAAAAAAACTTATCAGCGCGGAAAGCTTCTCTTCGCTGATGGTCTCGTGGATGCGATACAGTGTCGGCATTCCCGCTTCACGGAGTATTTTTGATGCCGCTTCGTTTGCGCTCAGCATGCATTCCTCAATAATGCGGTGGCTGATGAGCCGTTTGCCAAAGAGAATATCGGCAGTTCTTCCGTTATCGTAGATGATCTCTTCGTTGGGGATGTTGAGGTCAACCCTTCCGCGGTTCATCCGCATTTGTTTGAGGCGCAGGGTGAGCGCGTCGAATTTTTGTAAAAGATTTTTAATTTCGCTTTTGCCCTTGCCTGTAAGAATTGCATCAGCTTCATTATACGTGAGCCTGCGATTGACGTTGATAACGCCCCGATGAAAACTCATTTTCTGAAGTACGCCTTTTTCGTCGATGAGAAGTTCTGCGCTTAGCGTGAGGCGGTCAACGCCCGCTTTCAGCGAGCAATATTCATTTGAAAGAATTTCCGGCAGCATCGGAACCACGCGGTTGCCGATATAGTAGCTGTTTCCCCGGATAAGCGCTTCTTTGTCGAGGGGAGAACCTTTTTTCACAAAGCTCGAGACATCGGCGATGTGGACGTAAAGCCGAACGCAACTGCCTTCATCTTCAAGGGATATGGCGTCATCGAAATCCTTCGCGCTTTCGCCATCGATGGTAATGGTATAAAGATTTCGGTAATCCTTCCGCCCGGGCAGTTCATTTTGAATAATTGCATCGATATTTTGAAGTTCACGATAGCGTTTGTGCGTATCGGGAAGCCCGTGTTTCACGATTATGCGCTGGGCGTCGTAGCTTTCGTCGTCGGGCGGAAAAGCTTCCTGAATTTCGCATTTCTGACCCCATGGAGTTGCTTCATCGCTTATTGCGATGAATGCATAATAGCCCGTATTGATGGGAAAGCGGGGAAGCGGTGCCCATACGCGGATATTGCCGGGCGTGTCTAATAGCGTGAGCATGAGTCCCTGCATGTGAGGGCGGTCGATGCGGGCCAGATGGCGTTCTTTGCTTCGTGTCTGCACTGCGGTGACCCGTGCGTAAAACTGCCCTTTGTGATAATCGGAAATTTCAAACATTACCGCATCGCCGTTTTGCGCGCTGCCGGCATCTTCTTTGCGTACAGGCAATTCGTATCCATCATCGAGCAGCACGCAGGCGCTGCCGGAACCGAAAAATTTTATCTTTCCCCGGCAAATAAATTCCGGATTGATGATATAATTATTTTTTTTCTTTATGAGATATCCAATCCCGTGAAGCGCGGCGAGCAAGTGGTTTATTTCTTCAAAAGGATTCCGGTTGCGGTGCTTTTTGTTGTTACGCTTTTTGATGTCGGAAAGCCGGGATAATAATTTTTCCGCAGAGAATTCATCATTCTGGGATTTCTTTAAAAGCTCAAGTACTTTGTTTGTTGTAGAGTTTGTGCTGGTGAATTTTTTTCTGTAATTCCTCATTGCTGTGTGCCGTCCTGACTCCCTGCGCCGCCTGTTGCCGATTGCCCTGAAGAGCGTTCCCGGTCCATTCTTCGAATTTCAGCGATTTCTTCCCTTTTGCGGGCAATCGCATCGTGATATTGTTTGATTGTTGCGCATTTTTCGGTGACCGTCGGGTCAATTGTTTCGATTGCGTGTACCCCTTCATTGAACTTGTTGTATGCGTATTCTCCAAGCTCTTTTTGCGTTTTGTAAATATCGGCTTCGATTTTTTTTATTTCAAGCACGAGCTTGCCGATTTTTGCATATACTTCTGTTTTGTTGACGATTTTTTCGGTGTAGCGAAGAAGAGAATCTCCGGCTTCCTTAAAAAAACTCATGGTGTGCTCCTTTTAATTAATATTTTTTTTCAGATAATTTCCTGAGCGCAGAGAAGAGGTGAATACTCCAGTACCGAGGCTTACATATACTGAAACGAATAGCTATTCTTAGCTATTGCTATTGTGCAATTGGAACACTATAAATTCTGTCGTTATTCGTCAAATACATTTTCATGTAGTATACGTAGTGTGCCGGCGATGGAGTGATAATCACTCCGATGCTTGTGCCGCAGATGGAGCAGCCTGCCGGCAGCGGGGTCAGAGCACCTTAGCGCACGAACCGATGCTTGTGCCGCAGATGGAGCAGCCTGCCAGCGGTGGGGTCAGAGCACTTTTGGGGTGCAATTCAATAAAATTTTATAACGACGTCGATGCTGATATAAAAAAATCATTGAAATTATTATTATATCAAAACAATTTCAGCCATGCTCAATATGGAAACCTTTAAAAAATTACTCGCAACACTGTTCGATTATCTCAGAATAATTGCCGTGTGGGTGTTTTCGCACAAAAAAATCGTATTTGTGTATATTCCCTGCGGGGTAGCCCTGCTTTTTTCTCTGTATGTGGGCATAGTCTATGTAAGCTGGCTGGGAGATAAAGCCGTGGCTCTTCAGAAGCTTGCGCGCTACAAGCGCCTCATCGATAGAACCGAAGAAATCCGTAGAGGCATGACCTTCACGTCAAAAGACGTTGAGGTTTCCGCGCATGTAGTGGATATTCCCACGAGAATTTATGATCGAAACAATGAAATAATCGGTGAATTTTTTGAGCAGAAGCGCGAGATTGTGCCATATTCGCAGATACCGAAGTTTTTAGTGCAGGCGGTGATTGCCAGCGAAGATCGAGACTTCTATTCGCATCGCGGCGTCAATCCGAAGGGAATTTTGCGCGCGCTTGCGATGAATATTCTTCATTTCCGTGTGGTGCAGGGAGGCAGCACCATCACCCAGCAGCTTGCGAAGGTACTCTTCACCGACATGGGGAGGACCATAAAGCGGAAAATTTATGAAATGTTCTGTGCTTTTGAAATCGAAGAGCGCTACGATAAGCAGGATATTCTGCTCATGTATCTCAATCTCATATATTTTGGCAATGGCGCCTACGGGGTGGAAGCCACGGCAAAAATGTTTTTTGGCCAGGGCGTGGAGGGGCTTGGCGAAGTCGAATGTGCGATGATTGTTGCGACGATATCCAATCCGCTTTTGTATTCTCCCATTTCTAATCTTGAAAATTCAATTAAAAAGACAAAGCGCATTCTCCAGTCGATGGTTGATGCCGGTTTTCTTCATCGTGCGCGCGCCGATTACCTGATGCGGCGGTTCCTCACCAGATGGAATGTCTCTTTTAATGAGAGAGGAGTTCCTGTTTCGTCGCTCATCGGAAGCTTTATTTACAGTGCGTATCGCATCAATCGCGCGCCTTTTTTCAATGAGCAAATTCGGCGCGTGCTGGTGGAAAAATTCGGCGAGGATGCGGTCAAACGCGGCGGCCTGCAGGTTTATACTACCATCGATGGCCGAAAGCAGGACGTCGCCCTGAAGGTGCTGCGCGATGGGGTAAAACGGGAACGCGATGCCTACAAAAAGCGGTATGGCAAATCGAAGCAGGTTGACGAAGAGGATATCCAGGGCGCACTTGTCGCACTCGATCCCTTTACGGGGGAAATCATCGCGTATGTGGGCGGGTACAGTTTTACCTCAACCAATCAGCACGATCATGCCACGCAAATTCGCCGCCAGCCGGGATCATCATTCAAACCGATTATCTATCTTGCCGCAATTGAAGCGCGCGATATAACTCCCGCAACAAGGCTTCTGGATGAGAAGGAGACTTTCCCGGGAAACTATACTCCCCGCAACTACGATAATAAATATTACGGTGAAGTAACCGCGCATTTCGCGCTTGCAAAATCGCTCAATGTGGTGGCGGTGCGGATTCTTGCAAAGACAGGCTATTCCAGGATATTTGATTTCATCCAGAAGAGCCTTGATCTTTCCGATGAGCAGCTCAACCAGCGTTTCGGCCGAACGCTTTCGCTTGCGCTTGGTGCGTACGAAATTTCTCCGATGGAAAGTTCGGTGCTTCATGCGGTTATCCTCAACGGAGGAAATTTCATCAAACCCTACGGCATAAAGGTTGTGAAGGATTATCAGGGTGTGGTGGTATGGAATAATGAAGAAGAAGTTAAGGAGGAGGTCGAGCGCACGAGAAGCCGCGTGGGGAAAATCGCCGATCCCGCCGCATGCGCGGTGATGGTTTCCATGATGAAAGGAATTTTTCGCCCTGAGGGTACCGCATATTTCACGATTAAAAACAGGAATATTCCTTTTGCCATTGCCGGAAAGACGGGCACCACCTCAAATTTCAACGATGCCTGGTTTGTGGGCTACACCGCCGATCTGGTGACATCGATCTGGATTGGCAACAGGCGCGGCGCCATCTCGCTTGGCGAGGGCAGGGCGGCTGCCGTAATTTCGGTTCCTATCTGGATACAATTCATTACGCAGATATACCGTGATCAATCGCCCGGTAATTTCCGTTTTCCGGAAGAAGGTATCACCACGCAATCGATATGCCTGCAATCCGGCAGCGTGCCAGTTGAGAATGCGTGCAAAGATGTGGTGCCCGATGAGATATTCATTGCCGGCACCGAACCGGGGAGTTATTGCGAACTGCATAAAACGGAAACGCCGGAACAACACGAAATTAAGGAGCAGAGTGATGGCGATAAAAATTAAGATTGCAAGGTTGATGCGGTCATGCGTTGTGCCGCTGGCAATGCTGATTTTGTCCTTTATGCACCTGTCGTTTCGATGGCCGGTTGAAAGTCCACTTATCACTTCGACTTTCGGTGAATCGCGGTGGGATCATTTTCATGATGGCATGGATGTAATCTCTCCCGACCAAACGGTGTATCCGGTAAATTCCGGGGATCTTGTTTTCTACTGGAATAAAGCGCGCTTCCCGTTTGATGAATATCCGGGGATCGGGAATTATGTAATCCTCGATCATGGAAATGATCTAATCAGCATGTATGGACATCTCGTCGATGGAATCGCGCCAAAAAGCACATATCACGATGGAGATGCGATAGGAGGCATGGGGAACACCGGACATTCCATGGCGACGCATTTGCACTTCACGCTGTATAATCGAACCGGGAAAAAATCCATTAACCCTTTTTCTGTTTTGCCGAAAATTGAAGACGCAAAACAGCCTGCTCATGTTGCGACATGGTTTCGCATTGGCGATCGGTATATTCAGCTCCGCGATAAAGGCAATTACCGCATCACCGCCCATCATCCGCTGCTTCTTGAAATTACCGACACGATTTCGAAGCGAGAGCGGCTGGGTGTGTACAAACTTGCGGTGCAGATAAACGATCGGACGGTGCTGGATGTTGAATTCAATGAAATCGATTCTTCAAAAAATATCTTGACAGTGGGGGGATTTGCCTCGCAGGATCTTTTCGATGAGAAAGGGTATTATCGTATTGCCGGCGCGAAGTATGTTGAAGGCGAAAACCGCGTCAAGGTTATCGCGACAGATTTCAATGGGAATCGAATGGAGAGTGCGCTTACTATTTCGGTTCACCTTGACATCAAGCAATAAAGTATTTCGTTCGATACGGTATTTCTGATGGTCGTGAGCTTCTTAGAATATGCCGCGCTGGGTTTGAGCCTTGTCCTTTCCGCTTTTTTTTCCGGCACCGAAACCGCTTTTTTCTCCCTTAGAAAATCAGACCTCTACCGTTTTCAGCATTCCGCCAGAAAGAGCGAAACGTATATCGCGCATATTATGCAGCGTCCCCAGCATATTCTGGTTACGATTCTGCTTGGAAATCTTTTCGTGAATCTTGCTTCCACCGCCATTGCCACGAAAATCATGCTGAATATTTTTGAAAGCTATGGCCACTTCATAAGCATAGCAATCATGACGCCTCTGATTATTCTCCTCTGCGAGATTCTCCCCAAAATGGTATCCATGCACAACAACATGCTTGTCGCGCGGCTGGTGGTTCCTCCTGTGAAGTTCTTTCACGCGCTGCTTATGCCCGTTCGCCTGCTTTTGGTTGCGTTCATAAATATGCTCTCCGATTTGTTTAACATACACGCCGTGCGATGGGATACCATCACCGCGGAGGAACTCGATATGGCCATTCGCCTCGGGGAGATTGAAGGAGTGCTCAATAAGGAGGAAGGAAACTTTATTAAAAATGTCCTGCGGTTTTCGCGCAAAGAAGCCTTGAATGTGATGATTCCGAGAACTCAGGCGCATTTCATTCCATTACAGGCGTCTGTCCATGAGGCGATGGAAATTTTTCTGCGCGCCGATGCGGTACGCCTTCCGGTGTATGACGGCGATATCGATAACGTGGTGGGGGTGATTGATTCACGCGAACTTCTCCCCTATGTGAAAGGCTATAAACGCGCTTCGGGTATAAAAAAATTTTTGATGTCAATCGTCCATTATCCGGGAAGTAAAAAACTGGATGAGCTTTTAGCTGATTTCTTAAAGAGAAAAATTCAGATTGCGATTGTGATGGATGAATACGGCGGAACCGCCGGAGTGGTGACGCTTGGGACCATTCTTTCGGAAATCATCGGCAGAGAATATGTCTGGGAAGATGCACGGAAGTCCGATGTCCGCATCACAAAGGGAAAGACGGTGATGATATCGGGCGAAATGCAGATTGATGATTTCAATGCGGCTTTCAGCGATACTATTGAGAGTCTCGAAACGGAGACGATCGGTGGCTACATTGCCGAAAAGCTTGAGCGCCTTCCGCGGAAAGGCGACGAAGTCGCCACGTCCCGCTTTCGTCTGAAGGTGATGAGCGTGAGGAAAAACCGTGCGGCGAAAATCGAAGTCCTTGAGAGATGACAATGTACTTGATGTATGAAATAGGTATCGGTATTTTCATCATTCTGTCGTTTTTCTTCTCTTCATTTGAAACGGCCGTGATGTCCGCAAACCCCATGCGCTTGAAATCTTTTGCCGAGAGGGGAAGTTCCCGGGCGAGAAGGGCGCTGGCAATCATCAACGAGCGGGAAAATTCCATCAGCCTTTCGCTGATAGGCAACAATATCGCCAACATCGCCTCGACGGCATTCATTATGTTTGTTGTAGCCAAACATCTGGTGCTTACCGATGTTACCGTGTTTATCGTCACCGCTGTGCAGACGGTGTTTTTTCTGGTTGCGCTGGAAATTTTGCCGAAAGTGATTGCTCGAAGCAGAGCCGATGCGCTGCTCATGGCCTATGTATATCCGGTCTATCTCGTGAAAACGCTTTTCTTTCCGCTCACGGCGCTTTCTTCCGGCCTGACATCAATCATAAAAAAAGTATTTAGGTTCGATGCTGCCGGCTCCAGCTTTATTAAATCGCGCGATGAAATCGAAATGCTTTTCAGCCTCGGTAAAAAAGAAGGCATCATCCGCAAAAAGCACCAGGAGTACATCGATGAAATAATGGATTTGCACTCCATTACCGCGCATGAAATCATGACGCCGATTATTGATGTGATTTCAATTGAAAGAGGGGAGACGATTCGAAAGCTGGTGCAGCTTATCGGGAAAACGCGCTTCAGCAGGATTCCGGTATATGAGCAGAGGGTTGACAATATCGTCGGATATGTGTACTATCGGGACCTCCTTGAAAAGGAAAGCGTGAAGAAGGTCGATGAGGTGCTTCGCAAACCGTATTTTATTCCTTCCACAAAGAAGGTCGATGAGCTTTTCCTGGAAATGCAGGCACATGATGTCCGGATGCTTTTTGTCGTCAATGAATTCGGCGGCGTGGAAGGGCTGGTGACCACCGAGGACATCGTCGAAGAGGTTGTGGGGGAAATACAGACAAGAGATCATCCTCATTCCGACCTCATAAAGGAGCTTCAGAATCGGAATTACCTTGTCAGGGGCGATACCGATATCGAGTACTTCGAAAAAAAGTTCGGGCTACATATTGAGAAGAAAGGGTTCGAGACTCTCGCCGGATTCATCACCGCGCATTTGGGCAGGATTCCGCAGGTTGGCGAGGTTTTTAAAATCGATGAATTCCGATTCAAGGTGCAGGAAGGAAACGATAAGGCAATCGACTCGGTGATAATAACCGTCCCCAAAGGCAGGAATGTTCCTTGAAAAAAAACGGGCCGATATTCGGCCCCTAACCCGGTTGCTGTGAGTCCCGTTACATCGCATCCATCCGCCCGACCACAGAAGGGCGATGATGCGCGTTTCGTGGCGAAATATCCACGGGGGTACTATGCCACGAAAGAGATACAATACCACCTGTGATATTATTATAATAATAGTTTAACCATGAATCTTGCCAAAAAAAGCGATGTCTGATTTTGGCCAGGAGAATTTCGCAGGATTATTAAAATATTGTGCCCATAAGTGAATATCCGTAGAAATAGTTTTTAGGAGTTCCCATGTTTTTCCCCGCTAAATTTTTCGCGGTATTTCGTCGGACTCAAACCCATTTCTTTTTTAAACGCTCTGTTGAATGTCCTCAGGCTTTCGAAACCGGTGGAGTAGGCGATGTCGATGATGAGCGCGTCGGTTGAGGAAAGCTTCTCTGCCGCGTTTTTAATCCGAAGCTCGTTGATGTACTCTCCGATTTTTTTTCCTGTTGCGGCTTTGAATATTTTCCCCAAATAATCGGGGTTCAGGTTGAACTCCTCTGCCAGGCTTTCGCGTGAGATATCGAGTGCGTAATTTTCTCCTATATATTGTAATATGGGGGTTATCTTTTCTTCCTGCGCAGCGGCTGATGAAATTGCGGCAACGGTGCTTACGCTTTCAAGAACAATTTTGAGAGAGTCGGCGGCGCGCGAAAGAAGCGCTTCGAGCATTTTTGCTTCATCTTCAGAAAAAACTCCCGTTGATAGCGGATTGTCCAGATAATATACGCCGGCAAGGCGGTTTGACAATCTGACAGGCATGCACATCACCGATTTCAATTCACCGAGCAGCACGCTTTTCTGCCCCTGGAAGGGAACATCCTCGCCGGCGTTGCTTATGATGATGTGTGTTCCCGTTGCAATGACTTCATCGATGATGGTTCGGGAAAATTCCGGCAGGCATCCCCCCGAAATGTTTTTCGATGCCCGCAGCACCGGAAGACCGCTTTCGGCGTCTATCTGAAAAAGAAATGCGCGCTGGGCACCGGTGATTTGCAGAGAAGCTAACATAATCCGCTCCAGAACGGTTTCTGGATCTTTGCCTGTTGCAATTTCATCGCAGAGTTTGATTGCTTCCGCGAGTTTTTTTTCGCCTATGGAACGGATGATGGTTTTTGCATTTGGTATGTCCTCGCGTTCAAACCCAAGCAGCGCGACAATTTTTTTTATAATTCCTTGCGCTCCAATTTGAGATGCAATTGATAGCGCGTCATTTAAAAGAGCAATAGCTTTTTTCTCCTTGCCGTGCTGTAAAAGAAGTCTTGAAAGCTGGATAATTGAAAGCGCTTTTTCGTATCTGCGGCCGGTTTTCTGCGCTTCTTCAATCGACGCCGCATAGAAGCGTTCAGCTTTTGCGATTTTTCCTTCGGCTTCATAAAGATGAGCGGCGGTTCGAAGAGCGCCGGGGCGATGTGTTCTCCAGCGTGTACTCTCTCGTAGAGCCCGTGAAACGATTTTTTTTATTTCTTTCAATTGCGATACCGGAACGCGTGTGCCCTCCAATCGGCCGTTCAGAAGTGAATACAGCATCGCATCGGCGAGATGATAGAAAAGATGCACCGTGTAGTGGCGGAGAAAATTTCCCGACTCGAATAGATCCTTGGCATGCTGCAAATAGTGAAGAGCGCGGGGAACTTCATTCATTTCGAGAAGGCACGATCCGAGCTCAATTGAAGCGCGGCAGTGAGTGAATAAAACATTCTTCTCCAGACTGTGATTGAATGCCTTGAGCGCGCACTCTTCAGCTTTTGCAAGATTACCGATTTCAAGGTAGTATCGCGAGCGGTATGTCCAGGATTCGCTGATCCCGTAATCATCTCCGGTTTTTGTCGAAATATCGAGATATTCATCGAGCGCTTTCGCCGCGCTGGCATAATCGGAAGTGTAGGTGCAGTTGTGAATTTTTCCCGCAACGCACATCCCCATTTCCCGTACATCGCCGATGGATCGGAATATATTGTAACTTTCAATAAAATAATGAAGGCTTTTGCTATAATCCGCCTTCCATTCCTGCGAATAGGCAAGCCACTGAAGCGTCTGCCCTCGGCCCCACTGATCGGTGAATGTATCGTATAGCTTCAGCGCCTGATCAAAGCACTTTTCGGATTTCCTGAAAAATCCGATCGACATCCAGAGACTGCCCATGATTGCGTGCGCCATGGCCAGATACGAAGAAGGACCTATCCTCCACTGTGCGATGTTTTTTGTGCGCAGCGTGGTGCGAACATATTTTAGAATATCGCTTAAAATATACGACCAGCCGAGGTCGAGATAAATCCAGATGATCCGTTCATCGCGTTCGATTTTTTTGCGTTTCTTTCGTAACAGCGGCGTAATGAATGATTGCATAATGCCCAACAGGATTTCGCGGATGATGCTGGATGCGACGGCCAGCTCTCGGGTTGGGAGCTTTTCGCCAAGAAGGCTTAGGCCTTTTTTTCCGAAGCGTTCGCAGTTGAGCCAATCTCCCTTCTTGAAATAGGAGCGGCTTATTTGCTGATAAATCCGCGCCTTTTCTTCAGTGTTTTCAATCAGCCCTAAGATTGAATTAAAAAGCTCGATGGCGCGGTCGTATTCGCCGATGGTGTGATATACCTCGCCTAAGTTTTCAATCACCAGAATTTGCAGGCGGCGCGAATCGCCATGTTCAAGAAGAGCAGTGCTGTTTTCAATACATTCAAGAATATTGCTGAAGTAGCGTATCGCCACTTCGTTTGCGTATTTTTCCTTTGCTTTTATTGCAGCAGGAAACGCGTATTTGATTATTTTTTCTTTTTCATCTCCGAGAACGCTGTGGTGTGCAAGATCAAAGATAAGATCTTCCTGGCTGCCCTTTTGGGCAATTGTCTCTTCAATGGCGCGGGCGATTATTCCGTGCAGAGCTTTTCGTTCTTCGGGTGATATCCGGGAGTAGAGTGCTTCCTGAATGCGGTCGTGGACAAACTGTAGATTTTTCGGGCCCCGCGGATTGTCTTCGAGAATTAAGAGATCTTTTGCTTTATCGACGATCCAGATAATCTCTGCTTGAGGATATCCTTTAATCGTCTCAATTCTTGATGCGATGTTAAAAAGGAGGGATGTGTCGAAGTTTTTACCTAAAACGGCTGCCAGCGAGAGAACAAGCAATTCCCTCTCATCGAAGAGGGAAATTCGCTTGATGATCGATTCTATAACGGAATTGGGAATTTCGAGCATATTGAGTGTATCGATTTTTAGAGTCCATCCCTCATTTTTATCGATAATGCCGGTACGTTCGAAGTGCTTGAGTATTTCTATTGCGTGAAATGGATTTCCCTTGCTTATGCGCAGCACAAAGGAAGTAACATCATCCAGTTCTGAGGGGCTGGCCGGAAGAATTCCTGATATGAGTTCGCGCATGTGATCATAATTGAGCGGTGATATGTCTAACATCCCGCCGCTTTCCTGTGCCAGGGCGGCTATCTTCTCAGAAGATGGATTTATATCTGCTGCGTCCCTCCGGAACGATGCAACCACCACCAGAGGAAGCTGATGCAGGAGAGGAATGAGTTCGTTTAAGACGTCGATGCTTCCGTCGTCGAGCCATTGAATATCGTCGAGGAAAAGTGCCATGGGCGATGAAGCGCGTGCGAGGCTTGCAAGAAATGCTGCAGCAACCATGTGAAACCGCCTGCTCTCCCTGTTGGATTTCAATTCTACAAGCGGCGGGGAAGTGCCCACGATTTCCTTCATCAGCGGATTGATTTTTATGACGATTTCACCAAGTTCCCCGATGTGTTCAGACACCACGGAAGATATTTTTTTGCGCGCATCGGTCGGCAGGGATATAAAAAAGCTGTAATAATCTCCCAGTGCTTCGTGTATCGCGCCGTAGGGCATTTTCGCGTAACCCTGGAAGCATTTGGCCGCGATTGTCACCCCTTTTTTAGCGATAACATGACGCCGGAATTCTTCCATAAGCCGTGTTTTTCCCACGCCTGATTCGCCGCGTACAAGAAGAAGAGCGCCGCGTTTTTTTTGGGCGCTCAAAAAAAAGTTTTTTAATATTGAAAATTCTTTTTCTCTTCCCACCATCCTTGTCTTGAAGGTGAGGCGGATGTGCCTGTCTTCGCTTCCTGGAATAAGATCAGTGGCACCCGACTGTATTTTTCGCAAATCCGCTTCAACTCCGCGGGCGCTCTGATATCGGTTTTCGGGTTCTTTTTCCAAAAGCTTCATCACGACAGCGTCCAATGATGGTGGTATTTTTTTATCATAAGAGGAGGGGAGGACGGGTTTGACGGCAATGTGCTGATGGATGATGGTATTGATGTCGGAACCTTCGAAGGGAAGAGAGCCGGTGATGAGCCTGTAGAGCAGGATGCCCAGCGAATAAAGATCACTTCGCTCGTCGGTTCTTCCTCGCGTGACCCGGATCTGCTCGGGAGCGATATAATACAGCGAGCCGGCGGCGGATACGGCATGTTCCCGGTCGAATTCCTTGATGCGGGCAAGGCCGAAATCGATGAGCACCGCATTTTTGCCGCACATGATGACGTTGTCCGGTTTGATGTCGCCATGAATGATTTTTTTCTCGTGGGTTGCCTCAAGCGCTTTGCAGAGCTGGATTGTAATATCAAGGGCCTCCTGGAGATGAAGCGCCCGGTCGGGTGAAATCATGTCCATGAGATTTTTGCCATCGAGATATTCCATCGCGATGAAATGCGCAGGAACATCGCTGACATCAACAGTTCCCGATTCTAGGATTTTTACCACATTCGGATGGTCGATTGTGCTTGCGATTGCTGCCTCGGTGCGGAAGCGTATGATGTCTTCCGTGCGGCGTGAGATTTTTTCATTATTCAGAATCTTCAATGCGATGGGAGCATTGTTATTGTGCAAATCCTCGGTCAGATACACTTCCCCCATCCCCCCCGTGCCAAGTAGGCGAAGTATCCGATACCGGTTGCCGATTATGCTTCCCTCTGCCATCATGGAGCTGCAGTACTCTTTTCGTATGAAAAGTATGAGTACGGTGAAAAAAGTCAATGCATAAAATCAAACATGACGCTGCGGAAATACTACGTTTTGCAGGATTAAAATTCAAGCGTTTTGACGCAGCGCGGATAGGGAATGACGTCGCGGATATTCTGCATGCCGGTGACGAACTGGATGAGGCGCTCGAAGCCGAGACCAAACCCGGCGTGGGGCACACTTCCGAAACGCCGCAGGTCTAAATACCACCAGTAGTCTTCCGGATTGAGGCCGAGATCAATCATTCTTTTTTTGAGTGTGGAATAATCCGCCTCGCGTTCGCTTCCCCCAATGATTTCACCGAGGCGCGGCACCAGCACATCCATCGCGCGGACGGTTTTGCCGTCATCATTCAGCTTCATGTAAAACGCTTTGATTTCTTTTGGATAATCGGTGATGATGACGGGCTTTTTAAATACCTTCTCCGTGATGTAGCGCTCATGCTCCGACTGCAAATCGCTCCCCCAGTGAACCGGAAATTCGAAGTTCTCCCCGGATTTTTCAAGAAGTGAAATCGCCTCGGTGTAGGTGATTCGCTCGAAGCGGTTATCGATGATGCCTCGAAGGGTTGTGATGATTTCTCTATCAATGCGCGTGTTGAAAAATTGCATGTCGTCCGGGCATTTCTCTAAAAGCCAGGTTAATATATATTTTATGAATTCCTCTGCCAGATCCATGTTGCCGTGGATATCGCAAAAGGCGATTTCCGGCTCTATCATCCAGAACTCAGCCAGATGGCGCGAGGTATTTGAATTTTCTGCGCGGAACGTCGGTCCGAAGGTGTAGACGCGGCTGAGGGCGGTGGCGTAGGTTTCTCCTTCGAGCTGGCCGCTGACGGTGAGCGAGGCCTTTTTGCCGAAGAAATCTTCGGAATAATCGATAGCGCCGTCTTTCATCGGCGGGTTTTCAAGCGGCAGCGTGGTCACCTGAAACATCTGGCCGGCGCCTTCGCAGTCGCTTCCCGTGATGATGGGCGTGTGGACATACACGAAGCCCCGCTCCTGGAAAAACGAGTGAATGGCGAAGCTCATGGAACTGCGGACGCGGGCGATTGCGCCGAATGTGTTGGTGCGGGCTCTCAGATGCGCGATTTCCCGTAAAAATTCGAATGAGTGGCGCTTCTTCTGAAGGGGGTATTCATCGGCCGGCGCAGTGCCGTAGATTGAAATTGCCTTCGCCGCAATCTCAACAGATTGTTCCGATCCCTGCGATTGCACCAGAAAGCCGGATGCCCTGATGCTTGAACCAGTCGTGATTTTTTCAATTACATCGGCAAGATCTCTGGACGAAAGATCCACTACTACCTGGATATTGTTGATGGAGGAGCCGTCGCTCAGTTCAAGAAAACAGACGTTTTTCGATTCGCGTTTGGTGCGAACCCAACCGTCAACGGCGATTTCCCGACTGTCTCCTGGAAGCGCAAGGATGTCTTTGATTTGCAGTCCGTTCATAGCAGTTCCGCTCAGTATAGATACAGGGGATGTGAATCCGGGTTTTTTCCGAAAAAGGTGATGTCGTCAATGCGTTTGATCTTCTCACCACGAAGAATCGCAAAAAGCGTTCGTTCCACTCCGATGCCGCCCCCCATCGTGTCGGGGAAAAATGGGGTGCCGTCGTCTTTTTTCATTGAAGCAAAAAGCAGGAAGGGGCCGTAGCCGCCGAGTTCATCGATGTTTTCAATATTGCCGTTGTTGAATACCGGGCGTTTGGCAAGCACGCGGTTGTCAATGATGCGCTCGATGATGGGTTCGAACAGCCATTCCCTGATTGCTCCTGAAAGAATTTCCTTTGCAGGGGTATGCTTGCCGGTCTTTAGATCAATGCTCTTTGCGCAGATATCGTAATTGAAAACATTTTCTGAAGTGATCGATTTCGGGTCGATTTTTTTATCTTCTCGTAAAAGATAAGGATATACGAGGTCGTAATTTTCGCGCAAAAGCCCGGTAATCCAGAAAAACTGAGATTTTGATTCCTCTCCAACGCTCTCTTCATACGTGCGCGTTCCGTATTTTTGCGTGCAATAATCTTTCGTAAAGGAAGGGAATGGAATTTTCGGCACCTCGAGCACAATTCCAAGGTGTTTCAAATCTTCCGAGTTTTTCTTATTGATTTCTTCGCAGGCATGGCGGATCAATCTTTCAAAAAAATTCTTTATTATCTGCATGTCTTCATTGAGCACTTCGCGGACGCTTTGCGGGTCGTGAAGGTATCGCTCCAGGTCGATGCCGCGGTTGCGCTTGAGTTCCACATCGATTTGCGAAAAGTCGATGAGATATTTCCCGCGCTGTTCCTTCGTGGGGCTTTCTATTTCAAGGCGGATGTTTGGCGAATCGACATACACCCCTTTTATTTTGGGATTGGAGCATGCAAGGAATTTGCTGTAAATCATGCTGTGAGTCGTAAGATACGTATGCCCTTTGTAGGGGATTGCCGGCGTGTGTTCAATATCGTGCGCCAGGGGATCGGTGATGATGCTCATCATCACTTTTTCGAGATTGAAAAGGCCTTCCGATTGAAGAAATTCGAGGGATGCATTGACGAACGTAGTGCGGATCGCCATCGCATGGTAGAGGTCATCGGAGAGCCATTTATTCACGTAGTTTTCGCGGATGAAATCCTGAAGCGATATGCCGCTTTCATTGATGGCCGCCTGAAAGCGGTAGAGGCTTTCGCCGATTATTTTTATGTTGTCTTCCATAATTGCTGAGTCTCCCGCGTCAGTGCAATTTTCAGCGTACCATGGAAGATGGGGTGATGATGTCAATACATTTTTAAATGGTGCAGCGTAGTATTACTTCTTATTCTGTCCATTTAAAATATGGCGAACTTTTATGGTAAAATCTTGAGGAGTGAAAGGCTTTGATATAAAATGGATGATGCGAGCGGCCTCGATTCCATTTAATAATCCCGGTATGTCGATTCCCATTAAAATCAGGTCGATATCGAGTTTTTTCGTTAATGCGATTGCGTCATCCCCGTCTTTTGCTGAACCGACGACATCATATCCGAATTTTTGGAGTATGGGAATGATGTCGGGTAAAACGCGCTTCCGCTCCTCTACAAGAAGAATTTTTATGGGGTGAGTACTTTTTTGGGTATCTGCCATGTATGCCTCGCATTATGCGGTATCCATTCCTAAATGCAAAACATGCATGGAGTTCGGATAAAATGGCGGTTGTTATTAAGTATAGTAAAGTTCTGATGATATTGCAGGAAAAATATGTACGATTGCGTTTTATTTTGCATTTATAGCGTTCTTGCAAATGTTTTACATCGTAAACATCCCGCGTTCATAAATCACGCGCGTTTTGCCATTAAAAAGCTTCGCCGTCACGATCTTGTCCTCCGTGTTCACCAGGTCCCAGTGAAGTGCGGAGTCGTTGAAGCCGAGTTTTTTCT
>CAKZSV010000034.1 GCA_937921485.1 uncultured bacterium | reverse complement strand
TTCCAGATGTTCCACGAAAGGCTCTATAATCAGCTGGATCGCGTCGAAGTGTATGTCAGTACCGACGGCGAAAACTATACGCTAGTGAGCGCGGGGGCTATGGGCGCAATATACCGCTACGATTGGTCGCTTACAAACGATGATCCGCTATGGCATACGCATTATGTCGATCTTTCGAGCTATGCGGGATCGGGCGCTGTTTATTTGAAGCTTCGCGCGTATTCCGCCGGAGACCTCGGAGGAAATGTGATTATTGACGACCTTAAGATAAGAAGGTATTGAGGAGGAATGCCATGAAAATGAATAAAATAATTTTTTTTCCACTTGTAATCATGGCGGCTGGCCTTGCGGGCATCTCCTGCAGCGGCGATACTTTTCACATATATGAGGTAAACCGCGGCGATTATACTGTTCCATACGTTCCTGATACCACGCCGCCGACGGTGATGAGCGCCGAAGCGATAAGTAAAAATGCCATCAAAGTGGTGTTCAACGAAGAAGTGGATGAAGCAAGTGCGTTGGATTATACCAATTATTATATCCAGGGCACCCATCGTGTGAATGTTCTTCCCGATCCCGCGCCGGTGCTCGGTGACGATAGAAAATCAGTCACAATCGCTATTTCAACCGGTCCGCAGTTTGGCATGCGTCACGGCGCAGAATATACGCTTCTTGTACAGCGCGTGAAGGATGTTGACGGCAACGCCATAGTCAATTCTTTGGCAAAATTTATTGGAAAGGGTTCTGTTGTTGCAGAAGTATGGCATGGTGATGTCAGGCTTCCTGAAACCTCCCCCTATCCATCATTCAACACATCGAACCTGGAGTTCGATATCAGAATATCTAATGTCACTACGGGGAGCTATGCCTATTCGCTGGATGGAGGTGATTACAGCAATGAATTCGATATTTCAGAAAAACTTAATCTCCCCGCACTTGCGGACGGCTATCACACCATTAAAGTTGTCGGGAAAAATGGTGAAACCGGCGAATGGCAGGATTTGAATGCCGCCACAACCATTCAGTTCCTTGTTGATACTGTTCCACCAGTTGCAAGGCTTTCGCGAGTACCTGAGCAAGTTACCACGTCGCGGGACATCGCAGTGCTGGTGGAAGGTTCGGGAGTGACAACCTATTCGTACCGAATTAACTCCGATGCGCTTGTGGAAAACATCCCCGTTAGCAAGGCAATCGTAAAGGAAAATTTGCCCGATGGCGAATACACTCTCTATGTGTGGGGGAAGGACGCGGCAGGGAATGTTCAGCCAAATCCTACCACCTGCAGCTGGACGATCTGCAACAATAAACCAGTAGCCGTAATTTCAAACAAACCTGATCGCTATACGCGACTCCGTTTTGCCACAATTCTCATCGGCGGTAACGATGTGTACTACTATCGCTATCAGATAAACGACGGCGCGTGGAGCAATTATGAGTCGGTGGATAATAGAATTCAATTAAATGACTTACCGGACGGCGATTATATTATTAAAGTGATTGGTGCGTTGCGAAACGGCGATCCGAGTTCTGAAGGACCGGCGGTCAAATATACCTGGACAGTCGATAACGTAGCGCCGGTATGCGAGATTTCAAATCTTCCGGCAAATCCAACCAATAGCCAGAAAACGCTGATTTCCGTCTCGTCCAGTTCGCCGGATATCGCGGGCTATCGGTACAGGCTCTATATAAACGGTGCCCCCCAGGCATTAAGCGGCAAGTATATGATCAATGAACCAATTCAGCTCACCTCTCTTGGTGAGGGAAATTATACCATTAAGGTGATGGGTGTTGATTTTGCAGGCAATGAGCAGAGCGAGGCCACCGCCGCGGAATGGAGCTGGCGGGTCGATATGCAAGCACCGAAGGCTACTCTTTCCAATCTTCCTGAAACATATACCAGTAGTAACTCCATTGATATTGGTGTGGGGCCAGCTGATGACGCCGTTGCGTATAAGTTTCTCTTGACCGATACAACGTGGTCCGGCGAGATACCCATAAAGATGAGCATAAACCGGATTAACCTTCCGGATGATACCTACACGCTTTCGGTGGTGGTGCGCGACCTGGCGGGCAACTGGCAGAGCCTGCAGGATCCCACCCGGCACGTATGGACAATAGACACCGAACCGCCGGTGGTGGTGCTGTATGATACTCCTCCATCTCTAACGAATGTGCATACGGCAAATATTTCTATTGGCGGTGTTGGTGTGGTGAAATATCAGTATCGATTGAAAAAATCCGGAGTGTGGGAAGACTGGAGCGTTGAATACAACAGATATACCCAGCCGCTCATACAACTTGGAAATAGCGAACCGCTGCCAGAAGGAGATTATGTGTTAGAGGTGCGCGGTTTTGACCTGGCGGGTAATAGACAGGAAATTCCCACATCCCACAGCTGGACAATAAGCGATACGCTTCCGACGGCTGTTTTAAATAACACGCCAAAGCCATTTACAAATGTCGATTCAATTAATATCACCGTGAGCAATGTGGAGTATTATAAATATCAGCTTGATAATGGTTCTTGGTCTAATGAGATAGATGTCTCCACGCCAATTACAGCTTCAAGTTTATCGGAAGGCCCTCATACGTTGATGGTAATTGGCAAAGTCGGTGGAAACTGGCAAACCATAGAAAATGCGACAAAATGTAATTGGACTGTTGATAAGACCCCGCCCGTTGCAGAACTAACCAACAGGCCGGAAAATCCCACATCGAATCAGAGCATTGCCGTGCGCGTTGGAGGGGTGGGAGTGTACTCGTATAAATATGCTCTTGCACTGGTGCCGGAAGATCCCGACCCGAGCGGCAATACAGAATTCAGACTTATCGATAATCCGGTCATTGAAAAATCAAATTTAGGCAGAGGTACGTATATTTTAAAAGTTATAGCCCGCGATGAAGCGGGGAACTGGCAGGCAGTTTCTAACGCAACCACCTGCATCTGGACGGTTGATGTGGATACACCGACGGCGGTATTCGTTCCAGCCACTTTGCCTTCAAATCCCACTAAAGAGACGCTCATCAATATATCGGTGGGAGGGACAAATGTGGTTTCATATAAATACAGGTTGGATGGTGCCGGCATCTGGAGCGCTGAAACGCCGGTTTCTACGCCAATAAGCCGCACGGGGCTTACCGCCGGCGGGCATACTGTCTATGCTATCGGAAAAAGCGCAAGCGGCATCTGGCAGGGCGAAAATGAGCCCACGTCGTATAACTGGATCGTAGATACCACACCTCCGTCTGCATCGGATATTATATTGACCAATCTGCCAAACGATCCCACATCGGATACTTCCATTGATGTGACAGTCGGGGGAAGCGGCATTACGCATTATAAATACAAAATAAATTCCGGGGATTGGAGCACTTCGGAAATTCCAGTGGCTTCACATATAACAGAAAGTGGCCTTACGGATAATACCTATACCCTCTATGTGATTGCGCGCGACGAGGTGGGCAACTGGACGCCTGCCGATCAGGCAAAAACGTATACCTGGCGTGTCGATACCATTCTCCCAATTGCCGCCATCACCAACAGGCCGGAAAATCCAACAAATCAGACCGGTGCTGAATTTATCATTGGCGGTACAGGGATCATCGAATATAAGTACAATTTTGACGGAGGGGGCTGGAGTTCGTGGTTAAATGTGAGTTCCCATATTATTCTTTCTTCGTTACAGGATGGGCAACATACCATTCTGGTATGCGGGCGGAAAAACGAACTGTTGTATCAGGCTGATTCGGACGCGACGACATATACCTGGGTGGTGGATACACAGCCGCCGACGGTGTCGTTGACAGTGAATGAGCCTCAGGAAAATCCCACCACGAAAACCTCTGTGAACATTACCGTGGGAGGAGCAGGAGTGGTTGCCTATCGGTACAAACTTGATGACGGCAGCTGGCTGCCTGCGTCGTCAGAAATTGTTGTCGATTATCCGCTCACACTCGGCGGCCTTGAGCCGAAAGCGCATACTATATTGGTGAAGGGGCGCGACCTTGCCGGCAACTGGAGTTCCGAGGTAAGCTATAACTGGACCATAGAACCGCCGGCACTCGTATCTCCGAAGACCTATGATACGGGAAATATAACTACGTATTCGACAATAAAGTTCAGCTGGTTACGCCCCATTGGAACCGCCGATGTGAAGATTCAGATTGCATCGGATTCGAATTTTACAAATATTGTGTTTGGCGGGCCAGATGGTGCTGTCATCGGAAATACCGATTCGTATGATTTCATTGTGGAAAGTTCTGAAATTGAAGGATACTATGCGAGAGTATCGGTAAATGATGTAAGTGGCAGACCTGCAAATGATTCAAGCTGGCGCGCGTGGGGACAGGCATCGGACGGCATTCAGGTAGTGGGAGGCGTGATTGGAAAGGTGCGGAATATCTTCGGTGATAATGTGGAAGGGGCGAAGGTTACATTAAAACGCATTTCCGGCGGCGAAAAAGTGGCGGAGTGCACCACTGATGCGAACGGCGATTTTACCCTTGTAAATGTGCCGATTGGAGGCACAAAATACCGTATTGAAGTGGAGAAGAGCGGGTACAGCGGCGGAGGCATAGCGGGGATTTCCGTTGATATTGGTGCATATACCAATGTGGGGATGCTCTATCTTGTTCCTGACACTGCAACCGCAGGTACGATATCCGGAAAAACAGTGAGCGCCAACACCGGTTTTGTGGTGAGCTCTGCGACGGTAAAAGTGTACAATTATCTGGGACAGGAAGTTGGCGAAGGTCAATCGGATGTGAGGGGATTTTTCACCGTGAAGAAACCCGACAACAATCCATTTGAGGCAGGCGTGTACCGGGTTGTATTTTCCAAAAATGGATTTTTCAATCTCGAAGTGAATAATGTGGTAGTAAATGGAAATGTGAACATAGGCCGTCAGGCTCTCTGTGAGGAATTGTTTGAGCCTCAGGTGCGCTTCATCTATCAGTGGTTTGATTTCCCGAGCGACCCGGATATTTATCTCACGGGGGCAACTGCGAAAACAGTGACGCCAGCGCCGACGAATAGATTTATCATCTGGTCTGATTTGAAAAACTTCAATGAAGCGACGGGTGAGCAGTGGGGCGGCATAACCGACAATGGTGACTGGTACGGAACGAGCACCACCGCAAGCCTTGTGATGGATACCGTTACCGGCTTTGGTCCAGAGGCAATTAATATGTACCGCTTTGGCGGTGCGCAGTACGCGTGGGGTGTGTACGCCTTCACCGTTCATCGCTTTGCCTATAACCCATACTGGATGACTGGCAATAGGGGTAAAAGCGCGGTGTTCGATTTAACTGCTACCCTTACAAACGGTTCGAATAAAATTACCGGCACAGTGCCGGGAACCGATAAGGTGTTTACTACCAGATGTACGGTCACAAGCGGGAGTGATGAAGTGATTGTAGGTGGGACAACGTGGGATAATGATTTTTATTCATACTATCATAATACCGTTACGGGAACGGGAATACCGGCAAATTCGTATCTCACCTGGTATGATCGATCTACTGGAACCAATCGGAAATTTACCATTAACAATCTAGCAACAGCGAATGGTTCTAGTGTGACGATCACTTTCTCGCGAAATATTGACGCGTATGGGATTTATCCCGGAACGAAGGTGACGGGAACGGGTATTCCTGAGAACACCTATGTGCGAAGAGTGACGAATACGGGAGGGAAAAACTTTGAGATAGAACTGAGCAATAATGCGACGGTGTCAGGTGCGCAAACGGTGAGATTCTATCCAGGCTGGGGAAGAACGTCCGGCATTGTGCGCATTTATTCCTCGCTTGGGTTGTACCGGGCAGCAACTTTCCCGGCGGATAAACTTGGTTCGGATAACAATGCATGGAAAGTGTTTAAACTCAATATCAATGGCTACGATCGCGAGTACTGGAAATTCTATGAAATTAACGCGGTTGATTTCATAGATGATGACTTTAGTAAAACTGATTCCATAAAACCAAAAGTTGATTGGTAAAAAGGAGTGCAGCCGGTTTGGATGTGCGTGGCAAGGAGGAATGGTGCAGAGAAGAAATAGTAACACGATGCAATGTGGACGGAAGGTAAGTGCGTGCGTGATGCTTTTGATGCTTTCAGCTCTTTCACTGGTAACGAAAGAAGGTGATCTGCAGGCACAGAATGTTCCTGCTGCCAAAAAGCTACCGGCAAAAAAGGAAGCGGCGGTCGAGGAGAAAAAGCAATTGCCGGTGCCGCCCCCTTCCGCCACCATCAGCGGCTCTGCCTGGTCGGAGGTGACGATTCTTGCCTCGGGCGGCTATTTTTTTCCGGGGGGGGATCAGACAAACTATCTGAATCCAAGCTGGAGCGCAAAGCTCATCGTCCAGAAGAATAATATTGGCGAGACGCTTTTCGGAGGGGGAATTGATATTTCCTACGCGAAGCTTAAAGACAGGGAAGTGCCCGACGGCAGTATGACCTACGCTACATTTCTGCCGAACGCAACCGCAACCTTTTCGCTTTTCGACATTGTGAACGCGCAGGTGAAAGGCGGGCCGGGCCTTTCGGCAATTTATTCAAAAGTGAAAGATACATCCGATTTTTCACTTTCATTTACGCTCGGAGGAAGCGCGGGATTTTTTCGGATTTTCGGCAGGCATTTCGTGCTGGGTTTTGAGGCAGCGTACTGGTACTATTTTCAGATGCACGCCTCGTCGGCCATGGCGGTGTATGGCTATACGGGATATTATTTTTAAAAATGCGAGTCGTTAATGTAAGTTAAAAGCACACAAACACTATGTGACAGGAGATGATGATGAAAAAGACGGTTGTTGTATTAGTTTTAGTCGTTGCGGTTCTGGCAGGTTCGAAGCTTTTTGCTACCAGCACGCGCGATATGGGCATGGGGCTTTTTGAGTATCCATGGTTTATGGACGGCCTGCAAACCTACATGTACGAAAACCCGGCCTATCTTCCGAATTTCAAAGAGCGCGCCTATGCCGAGCGCATTGGCGTGGTTGATGGCTACAACATGGGAGGAATTATTATCAATCCTGGCGGGAAGGCATTCATTGGTTTCAATTTTGGAATTCCCGTTGACAATAATGTGTGGAACACCGCCGCGGTAGACGGCCTCTTTCATACCGACACCTATTCCCTGCACGCGAAATCCAAATATACCCATTCCACTTCCGGTCAGGCATTTGCCGGGTATCAGGTGGAACTGCTTGATCAAAGAATACTCGATTTGAAAGATCCGGTCGACGCAAGCTATCCGGTGGGAACATCAACAGCGTCGGACGATCTTCGTGAAGAGCTCACCCAGCGCAATTTCAGCGCCATGTTTGCGATGGATCTTGGGCGATTTGCATGGGGAATTGATCTGGGCTATGCCGCTTCGTGGGTCAACAACAAAAAAGGAAATTCCGGAACCAATGCGAAAGAAGAATACAATCTCATTAACACCGAGTACTCCGCGCGACTGGGTGGCATTGTGAATATCAACGCGCAGGTGAATGTGGATTTTGGAGGAAGCTTTGTGATGTATGTGCTCGACAATAACTATTCGCTCTACGCACCGGGAAAAGAGTTTAAAGCGGATTACAAGAGCAAGGGCGCGATGGACTTCGGAGGCTTTGCGCGCGTGAACTACCAGATGACCACGCGCCATAAATCGCATTTTTATGCTGCGTATAAGATGCTTAACCGCTCCACGGAAGGAAGCATGAAGGTTTCCGATACAGGTACACCTGCCAATAATGTTGATGCCACCGACACCTTTGAGCGCACGGGTCAGCTCATCACGGTGGGCATTTCGGATGAGTATGCCTTTTCTCCCGACGTGAAAGCGTTCCTTGGGTTCGCTACCGTCATAGAAACATTTAAAAATAATTACTATGGCGTGGATGCCATCACACCAGCAAATAATGTTGACAAATACCAGTTTGACTACACTGCTATAAAAGTGCCTCTTATTGTGGGCCTTGAGGCGAAGCTTTCCGAAAACTGGAAGGGGCGCTTCGGCGTGAAACAGACAGTCTATCAGCCTCTCACGAATGAAGGGGAAAGCACCACCGGGCAGGGTACCGTAAAAACCCCTGCGTCGGTGAGTGAAACGAGCTCCGCGCAGACCGTGTTCAACATGGGGCTTTCGTACAAACTCGGGTATTTCACATTCGATTGGCTTGCGAACATCGAGCTTTTCACCGTGGGCCCGTATTTCGTCTCGGGAATGGCATGGACAAGCCAGCAGAGGAATCCGCTTGCCATGGCGTTTGCGGTCACGTACAGGTTTGGCGCCGATGAGGCAAAGGAATCGAAAGAGGCCTCCACGGTGCTTGCGCCGAAATAAGAGCAGATGCAATTTGTGATGAAAAGCCGCATTTTTCTGTAAAGAGTGCGGCTTTTTTATATTTGAGGATAATTTTGTAATAAAGGTTATGCGTACAACCACATGGAAGCAATTCATGCCGTTGGCAAGCGACTTTCTTTTAATGGTGGGGTATTTTGCTTTGTCAGAAATTAGTCGCATGCTTCTGCGAATGGCTTCGGATTCCCTTATTACGTACGCATTATTACCTGGGACTATGTGCCATGCTCATGTATCCCTGCTTCTGCGTTTCGATGGCGCAATTATCCGCAACTGATGCAAGGATACGGGAAGGACTTGATTTTTTTCAGCGGCATCTCTGGACGCTATTCACCTGGCCGCGCGGAATTATATTGTATATTGCGCTTATGTTTCATGGGACCTGGATGTGGATGGGTGCGATATGGGGAAACTTTGTGTTCGGGGATAATTTTTATGGGCACCTCTAAAAACCGCTTTCATCATATTATAAAGATAAAAAGAAAGCGGTTTTATCCTATATATTGTGCACACAAGGGAACATCCTTATACATGGTTTTTAGAAGTTCCCTTATATCTTCGATTCGCAGTACGATACATCACACATTCATGCCTGCAATCGCCCCTGTGCTCCATGCGAACTGGAGATTGTAGCCGCCGCTTGTGCCGGTGATATCCAGAAGTTCTCCCGTGATGAAAAGCCCCTGGACGATGCGCGACTCCATAGTTGAAGGATTGATTTCATCAGTATAAACGCCGCCGGATGCGACCATTGCGTCGGAGAACGGGCGGGGCTTTCCTGGGATAACGCGAAGATGTTTGAAAATTTTTACAAGGCCGGGTATTTCTTCGGTACGAAGAGAACCTGCGAAAGCAAACGGGTCTTTGCCGGCAAGGGGAAGCACAATTTCCGCTATTCGCTCCTTAATGATGCCGGCAAGGCAGAGCGCGAGCGGCTTCGATGTTTCAGCGAATAACGTTTGAAAATGTGCTGAAAGCTCGTCCGGGGTCAGTGCCGGAAAAAAATCGATGAAAATTTCCACTTCCTTGCCTGCGATGATTGCGCGATTCACCGCGGTGGATATCTCAAGCGTTGCCGGGCCGGAGAGGCCGTATTTGGTGAAGAGCACCTCGCCGGTTGAAGATGCAATTGTGGTGTGTTGATATCGTGCTATGAGCGTGCAGTCCCACTTGATGCCTTCGAGGCGGTGAAGCGCTTTTGGCGTGGCGTTGAGCGGCACAATCGCCGGGATGAGCGGTGCTATGGTATGGCCGAGCGATGCGGCGAGGGCATATCCGGCATCGGAGCCGCCGAGTTGGGGATAGGCACAGCTTCCCGCGGCAAGAATGACCGAATCGAAATGATGATATTCCCGACCGGCAGTGATGAGAACCAGAGCTTTTTTCTTCGGCACAATTGTGTCGATACGCCGATGAAGCATAATTTCCGCGCCTCGCTTCTGTGCTTCGAAGCTTAGCATCTTTTGCACTGCTGATGCCTGGAATGATGCAGGGAAGAGCCTGCCGTCTTTACCTTCGGCAAAGGGGATGCCGATAGAAGAAAAGAACGGTTCGGTTTTATCAAGCCCAAAGGCGCCGAAAACATTATTTACAAAATCGGGATTTTTACCATAGAAGCGCGACGCGTCTAAATTGCGATTTGAAATATTGCATCGCCCATTGCCGGTAGCAAGGATTTTCCTGCCGGGCATTTTTTGCTTTTCAAAAATTATAACACGCGCGTGCGATGATGCAAAGCATGCGGCCATAAGTCCTGAGGCGCCCGCGCCGATAATGGCAATTTTTCTCATACTCCGGAAGCTGATGATGAACAGAATCGTCCGTCAAGGAAGATTTGCGGCGTTCGCGTTGAAAAAAAACTTGCGCGGAAAACGTATATTGCAAGAATAAAAGCTGAAGGAGCAAATGGAGAAAGATGGAATCACGGGAAATGATTATCCGCCTTTTTGATGCCGATACCCTTGAATATGCAGGCATGATTGTGGTGAACGGCAAAAGCTGGGAATACCGCGAGGTGGAAAATGAGTATCTCCGGCAGGTCACCATGGGAATGCCCATCAAGGGCGTGATGGCATGCCTTATCAATTTTAATCTGGTGTACGATATCGAAGGCGTCGAAGCGTGAGAAATAAGCGGCGGAATTTTGCAAGGCTGACCACACTGGAGGTTTGCGATGGCATCGTATAATGCTGAAGAATCGTATAGCGCGAAATTGGTCTCGGAGACCACAGCCAATATCGATCAGGAAATATACGAGAAAATTTCTGAAGCTGCAAAAAAATACGGCGTTAGCAGAAGCAAGCTCGTGGCCATGCTTCTGGAGCGCTTTGTGAATGCGCACAAAAAAACACGGATGGTTCATGGAACTGTCCGCTATCAGGAAAGTCGGCCGAAGGAAAATTGGAGGACACTGCATATCACATTGCCGGCGCACTGGCATGATTTTTTCGATGATGCGCGGAAATTGTGGAAGCTGTCGGTTTCGTTTCTTATAGCTATGGCTGTTGAGCAATATTTGACCGATGATGATAACGGTGAAGATTTCCGTCCTGCCGATAACTATTGGTGGGGAGCGCATACAATTATACAATTTACCCATAATGACTTGCAATATGTATTATTATGCTGGGGAGTACCCACCCAACCGCCTGAGATACCGAAAAATTGTTTTGCCTCCTGATAGTGTACATCGCATCGCGAAAAAATTTTTCACAATAACGGCCGAAATATGCCCCTGTGAGAAAAATATTTGTATTTTCAGAGTCTTTTTTAGAGATGTGATATAATACAGCAGATGGTACGCATGCTGTGGTAACTATTGGCATAACCTTTTTGGCGGCATCCGCATAATGAATAATCTCGAACAAAGAATTTTTGCCGGCGGACGAATTTCCTTCAATGAAGCGCTTTCGCTTTTTTCGTGGGACCTTCTGGATCTGGCTGCCGCGGCTGATTACCGCCGAAAGCTTGTGGTCCTATCGGAGGATGTCGGTTTTATCCTGGACCGCATCATAAACTACACGAACATCTGTGAGGCGAAGTGCCGCTTCTGTGCCTATCATGCCCGCGCGGGGGTGATTGAGCCTTATGAATTGTCCCTCGAAGAAATTCTTTCCCGTGTGCGGGAGCTTGCGGAAGCAGGGGGAACGCAGGTGATGCTGCAGGGCGGAATCAATAGCGCGTACACAATTGACCGCTACCGGGAAATGCTTCGTGCGATAAAATCGAATTTTCCGCACGTATATCTCCACTCATTTTCACCGGCTGAGCTTGTGCACCTTGCCGGAAGAAGCAATATGCAGCTTGATGATGTCATCAGCACGCTGAAAGAAGCGGGACTTGATTCTGTCCCGGGAGCATCGGATTTGCTCGTTGACCGCGTGCGGAAATATGCAAGTCCTGCGAAAATTTCAGTCGAAGCGTGGTGCGACGCTATGCGCGCGCTCGCGCGATGCGGGCTGAAATCATCGGCAACCATGACCTATGGCATGGGCGAGACGCTTGAAGAGAGAATTGCGCATCTCGATGTGGTGCGCCGCATCCAGGATGAAACGGGTATCATACGCGCATTCATCCCCTGGTCTTTCTCGCCGGCACGCACCGGAATGGCGGAAGTCCTTCCGGCCACGGGAATGGATTATTTGCGAATCATTGCCATCGCCCGCATCTATCTCGATAATGTGGTGCATTTTCAGGCGGGATGGCTCACCGAGGGATTGAAGCTTGCGCAGATCGCGCTATCATGTGGGGCGGACGATTTCGGCGGTGTGCTCATGGAGGAGGTGGTGGTGCGCGCAACCGGTGTTCATCTGCAAACAAATAAAGAAGAAATAATTGACATTATCCGAAACGCGGGGAAAGTTCCCTGTCAGCGCGATTCTGAATACCGCATCATCAGGCGTTATGCATGAAACAGGAGCTTGAATACCGGATAAATAACACCGATCCCGGACCAAGGAAAAAATTTGTCCGCGAGACATTTGATGCAATTGCGGATACCTATGATGTGCTCAATCGCGTTCTTTCCTTCGGGATTGATATGTCCTGGCGCACAGCCGCAGTGCGCCTCCTTGGCGATATCAGGCGTAAGGACATTATTGATCTGTGCTCCGGAACCGGCGATTTTATTCCGCTTTTGAGTGCGAAAGGCGCGCGGGTGGTGGCGGTCGATTTTTCGCTGGCGATGCTGAAGAAAGGGAAGGAGATCGGGAAAATTCATGAGTGCGCCGTGGCGGCGGATGTGTGCAAGCTGCCTCTGCGCAGTGAGTATTTCGATGCGGCAATCATTGCCTTCGGGGTGAGAAATATTCCCGATATCAATGTCTTTATCGATGAAATCTTCCGCGTGTTAAAAGAGAATGGCGAGCTGGTTGTGCTGGAACTCACCAGGCCGCGCAACATCATCATCCGGGGATTGTATCGCATCTATCTCACATGTGTGCTGCCGTTTGTTGGCGGCATCGTTTCAGGCAAACTCCGTGCTTATCGGTATCTTTCGAAAACAATCGAAAGCTTCATCGACCCCGAACATCTTTCAAGGATGCTGGAGAGGGGAGGGTTCAATTACATACGCATCCTGCGCCGCTTTTTTGGAATTGCCACAATTATTCACTGCCGCCGCCGTGAACAAATACGCATGCCGATTCAATGAATATCCTCCAATAAAGCATTAATTATACCGAAAATATAAGGGAACTTCGAAAAACTGTTTTTAAGGATGTTCCCTTGTGGGCACAATAAAATAGGTAAAAACCGCTTTCTTTGATGCTAATTTTAAGGATGAAAGCGGTTTTTGGAGGTGCCCATAACCGACGTGTAATAATCCGATATTCCGGCAAGGAATGCTGTGATGAAACGATTGTTTCCTGCATTTGTAATTGGGTGTAGTCTCGCAGGGGTTGTTTGTGCGCTTGCGGCAGTGTTTTTTTTGCAGCAGGAAGATTTCGTCCGGAAGGGCGCTCTGGCATGGAAGAAAAAAGAGGCAGAAGAAATTTCCAGGCTTCTTGAAGTTCCCCTGTTGCTCTATCACAATATTGACGGTATTGGGCGGTATTCCCTCGATTACAGTTCGATTCGATCCCATTTTTCCCTATTGCAACAGAAGGGTGTGGAAATAATCCCTCTGAGCGATTTTACGTCACGGCTCAATACGCCTGTGCCCTATGGGGGCAAGGTTGCTGTGCTCACGTTTGATGATGGGTATCCGGCCATGTATCATACGTTGCTGCCCCTGGTGTCAGAGCACAGGTATCCGGTGACGCTTTTTGTCGTTATCGACGCAATTGCTTCAAAGGCGCGCCGAAGCCTCACCTGGCAGCAGCTTCGCGAGATGGACGCTTCATGGATTCGCATCGAATGCCACTCCATGACGCATTGTGATCTGGTTCGATTGTACAATCGGGGAGATATGGAATCGAAATATAAACTGTATGAGGAAATCTATCTCTCAAAACGCGTGTTAGAACTCTATCTTGGCAGGAAGGTGCCGTATTTCGCATTTCCTTACGGCAGTTATAATCTTCCAGTTGTGGATTTATGTAAAAGCGCAGGATATGAGCGGGTCTTTTCCACCGATTATGGTCCAAACATCATCACCCGTAACAATTATTGCCTCCGCAGGCGTACAATTCTTAAAAATTCCTCAATGGATTTTCTTTCCCGTCTTGTGGAGTAAAATTTTTTATTATTCATCCCTCAATTTTTGTTATTCCGAATATTGAGAAGACTATCAAAGGGCGATGTATTAATTTAAATGTAAAGTTATTATTAAAAACAGTAAAAAAGCTTGTGATTTTGTATTTAAGGGTTGATACTGACTCGTCGGTATTGTTTGTGGTATGATATTTCGGTGGGAAAAGTATTTTCATCGATTTTTCCCGAAGAATAATAAAAAATTTTTCACTTTACTTTTTCGTGTGTGTATTTTATTATATACGGATAGTTTATATTATTATAATAATTGATCTGCAGAAATAATTGGTAATTGTTATTATGTATAAAAAGTGAGTATTGTGGTTATGTGAAATTCATGCATTATCCGCTTATTAGCGCATAATAACATAAGGAGAAACGCGAACAGAAAAGTTGCCTTTTTCTAAAAAAAGGATATATTAATTACCAAGAATGGATAAATACCGTCCAGACGGTATTGTATGTTTGAAGTCGAAATGCAAAGAATGCTATCGGTGTGGCACGGCAATTATGCATCGTAATAAATAAAAAAGCGGGGAAGGTTTCATGAAAGAAGTGTTTATCGTGTTGGAGGGATGTTATGTTGAGCAGAAAGCTCCGTAATATGTTCATCGCTGTGAGTATTGCCGGTATCACTGCGAGCGGCTCAATCAATTGTTCCAAGGAAGACATGTCCTTCCAGCAGCTTCGTCCCGAGCCGAAGGTACGTCTCCTGCACCTGTTCGATAACACCCCTGCCATAAAATCCATGTTCGAAAACATCGATCAGGAAGAACTCAATGAGCGCATGAACGCGCTGATGAATGCCAACCCCGAACTTGCCGCGCAGATGTACATGAATCTTGCGAATATTATGTACGGCTATAAGGCGCCCCTGCCCGAGATGGTGAAATCGCTCGCAAAGGGCCTCGATTCCTTTCATGCCGAGTATTCCCGCGACCCTTCCGCCCTGGATGCTACGTATGACGTGGTGAAAGACGTGCTGAATGTCGATCCATACGTGATGATGGACGGCGTCGATGCCATCATCGATGTGGTGAAAAAGCTTCGCAACTGGGAAGACGCCAACCGCGATGGAGTCATCGATCCCGAGGAGCGCACATTCTACTGGGATTTTTTCAGCCCGTATCAGGAGCTTTCCGACATGGGCTACAATGGCGTCAACCTCCTCATTGAAAATCTAGAATTCGTGCACACGCTCTACGATGGCGCCGAAGACATGGATGATCCTGCGTCGCTTCTGCAAAATTTTTTGCAGACTGTTCTGGATGAGAACATGGATGTGGAAGCCAAGGTCGCCGATATGATTGATTATATTGAAAATCCGGAGCCCGGCAAAAGCATTCGCGACATCGAAGAGGATGTGGCCGACTGGATGATTGCCGATCCGGTGAAAAAAACCATCACCGATTATCTCATCGGCGAACTCTACCCGATGATAAAAAATCCGGTGCTCGACGGCGCGCATATTCCGGAGAAATTTAGCGAGCTCGAGTTGCCGTCCTATCTGAAAGAGTACGGTTCCAACAGCGAGAGCTATTTCAAAAACTTCGTGCGCCGGGGCCGCTGGGTGCTCGAGGAGCAGATGAAAATCCTTTCTGCCACGCCGAAAGGGTTATCGCTCGGCGGTAATATCGCGTCATCCGATGAGACCCTTCTCACCCAGTGGCTGGTCGATGCATTTCAGAAGGATGTGATGAAATGGGATGATCTTGAAAGCGTCAATATCTTTGATTTTCAAAATAACGAGCTTTTGAAATGGCTCGGTAGCAATAATCCTTCCGATGGATACTACAGCATCGGCGAGCGGCTGAATAAAGCGCTCAAGCTTTCATCGGATAATGGCATCGACCGCGAAACACTTCGAAAACTCCTGTGGAGCGGCATCAGCTATACCTCGACGAATAATGTGACGACGAATTTCAAGGGGCTTTTGTATTCCACGGCGCCCTATCCAAACGATCCTGATAACCCTGCAAACTGGGTCATCAATGCAAATGACGGCTATATGACAAAGATGGCGAAATTCAAAAGCGCCGATGCTGTCCTCAAGCCATTCAGGCAACAGTCGCAATCTCGGCTTCCCGGGAAAACCGTGAGTACGACGTATTCCGGCGAAAGCCTGATGGAGTCAATTCTCACGAATATGCAGTTGCACATCCTGCAGGATTATTACTGTGCCAATTGCAAGGGCGATGGCGTGTATAAATGGGCGCTTACGCCGGAAGATGGGCAGGCGCTGTTTGGCGACCCCAATCGAAACATCCAGACGCTTTTAGGCGGCATCACCCAGTCGCTTCGAAACGTCATCATGCTCGATAAAAACGGGAATAAAAGCGGCCAGCTTTCGGCGCTTTCGGAACTGCTGTACGTGATGGCGGCAAGCTATGGGGTGGTGGATCCGGTAAACGCACCGGGCGAGCTTTCGGTGCAAAACTGCATGAAGTCGATGGGAAGCCCCCTGGGATACAGTACAAGCTTAGAAACATGCACCATGGGTATTTGTGTTACCATCCCTGTCATTGGCGCGAACGATATTTACAGAAAGAGCATTCATGAATCTGGCTGGGTGAGATACGCCACCCAGCATGGCATGCCGGCGAATGAACTTTTACAGCCGGGGACATTCCGCCGCCGGGAAGGCCTGAGCACTGTAGGGGAATGGCATGGCAAATTTTCCGCGCACCAGGGCGATATCATCGGATCTGCCGATGCAAGCGGGAAGATGATTACCACCAACTGGAATATGGCGGAGATTGCGCAGGCGGCATGGGAGGGGTATGGCCCTTATACGTATAGAGGAAAGGCGCCTAACGGAAGCACATGTAAGTATGAGAATGATTTCTATTCAGATTGGTACTATATCAATGAAGCAAGTTTTGGCTCACCTGAACCCCACAATGGAAATAAGGGTCCCGGAGTGGGAGAGTTCCAGTGGACATACGGGCGCTATCATATGTACGAAACGATTTATGTGCCCTCACCGGGGCAACCGGGTTTTGTTGCTTCAGCGCACAATTCCTCTCGGGCAAAATATGGCTTCTTGAGGCAGAAACCCAGCGGTTATTATCCTAACAGGCATTTCACCGGTGGTGCGTATGTGACTCCGGGCACCGATTTCAGCGTTGATATAAGCGATGCCAATGATGTGCGCAACGGTGGCAATCGTATCACTCTTGATTGCACCAGCCGGGAAGAAGCCATTCGAAAAAATATCTACTGGCTTTTGAATCAGAAAAAATATCTCTATGTGATTCCAATTCATGCGGCGAAACGGGTTGGCTGGTGGATATTCAAAGCAGATATTGAAATCTTCGCATATAATCTTATTATTGCTAACGGTATTGCGGGCATTGCCAACGCGAAAAGACATGGGAATTCCATCAGTCACAATGCCATCTGGGGAACCGATTTAAGTTCCAATTATAGAGATGGTAATAATTATTTTCTTAATCTCGTAAGCGAGGGAAGCAATACCGCCCGTCTCGATGGTGTTTCATTTGCTGACAGGGACTATTGTGTCATCCTTGATTATCGGTATTACAATAAAGGGATGTTTTCGGGGTTACTCGAATTGCTTGTGAACATGACCGAAGAAATCTGGAATTCCCTCGGCGGCGGGCCCGTGCTTCCGGCGGTGGTGGGGAGCAATCTTCAGGTTATGCTTTCCATGAGCAATTATGTATACCATATGACTGAGCTTCTCACGCCTGGGTGGGGACCGACTGAACCGTATATGCAAAAGTTTTTAAAATTTTTCCAAGAATATTATCCCGAACTCGATTTCTGGGGAACACGCGAAGATGAGTTACCGCCGATACCGCGTGTATATGGCGTGAGCTATCCTGTTGCCTTTGATCCTGCTACAGGCAGAGCAACGCAATGGCAGGTATGGACTGGCGACAGCAAGGGCAAGTTCGACGATTTTCTGACGGTGCTGGCGCTCATCGTGGGAACCATCCACGAAGACGGAAGGGTGTATGCAGACTGGAGTGGTACGCAGGCAACAGCAAGTCAGATCGATTCCGGCAATTTCACCTACTTTGCTCGCGACGGCTTCCGGGGTCAGCTCGACAATTTCATTCTCACAACCGTTGCGCTCAATCAGACAACATTTAATTCCTCGGATGGAAAATCGCCGGTGTATAATCCCAATGCGATTGTCAATATTCTTGTCGATCACAATCCGGTGAATGATACCGTGGAAGCAGGTACGCGAAAGGGTATCCTCCCCGCTCTTTTGAATAGCAAATACACGAACATCAACTATCTCAAACCAATCAAGGACAGCGTATCGCAGGCGGTGCGCCATGTGGTGCGCTCATATCTCAATTCGTTCGATCTCTCCCGCGGCCCGGATGGCAATATGGTTCCCTACTGGGTTGATGGGCACCGCAATCCCGATATCGACTGGAATATACCAATGTATCGAATGCTGTATTTTGCCGACAACCAGTCGCTCGATCAGCTTCGCCGCTCGCTCGATTTTATCCGCGATCTTTCTCAGGATGAGCGCTTTGTGCAGTTCTTTAAAAAGAGCATTCCAGCCATCAACAACTATCTCTACATCAAATGGCTGGAAGAAAACTGGGATACTGCAAGCACGCAGTCGCGTCCTACCCCGGATGAAGCGGAAGATATGGGGCTTTTCCAGCTTCATATCGATGATGGCGATATCGATACGGTCGTCAACTTCCTGCGCGATTTTAACTATGGCGATTTCATTTCCTTCATTCAGGACAATCGCATCAACGATTTCGAAGGGCTGTATAATTTCAGCCTGGATAACTGGGGGGCGGAACTCACTCCCGGCGTTCTTCACGAACAGATCGGAGAGCTGAACGATAATCTGGTGCGCTATTTTGGCGTGAATTTGATGGAAGCTGCGGTACTGGGCATGTATGAAATCAAAGAAGAAGTGCAGGTAAATGGAAAAACAATTTTCAAACCCGGGGATATCTGCTACGGCCATGGGAAATACATGGAATTCGACGAAGCGATTGACGGCAATGGCGATGGACTGCTGCAGCTTGACGTTACGCCAACCTGGGATGGCAACGGCATTGTTACCGGAGGTGCCGACTGGGATGGAACTACTCCCGTGATTATGAGCAGGGATAAATATTACAAGTACGTTGATATGCGCTCCTGGCTCAGTGCACATCAAAATAATGCAGCGAAGTGCAAAATTATTTTCAAGGGCTTACAATCGTATATCGATTTTCGATATGGCACAAATGAAGCATTTTCTGACTACTGCCTCAGCTATCGTTCAGTATGGTTCCGCGGCGGCAGAGAATATGTGCCGAATCTCTTTAATTTCCACAATTATGATTTTCGCATGGACTGGCTGATGGATGAGTACAATAAAAATCTCATCGTCTTTACGTCGGCCGATTTCGACTACGGAAAACCGCTCAAACCGTATGAGAAACCAATAGGGAAGAACAACACGATTGTGTATCGTCCTTCTACCGTCATCGACTGGCTCTATGGATGGAATGGCTCATCCAATCTGGGTTTAGATATTCCGAATGAAATGAATTTCGCGAAGAATGTGGCAATCGACACGTTCTTCGACGAGAATGAATTCACCGTGCCGGATCCATCGACCGATTTCAAGGAAGATTACGATGCCACTCCAAGAGAAATTGTACGGGATTACCGCCAGTATCTTTTTGATAAGCTCATCAAGTACGAATACATGCCCGGAAAGCGTGAGACCTACTATCCCGTTACCAAAGGCAAAGACCTCGATGATAATCACCGCCATGCCATCAACAATATCACCGAAGCAATCGCCACGATCTTATCGCCGGTGAAGCGGGACAATCCAAATGAACAAAATTCTGAGTATGTAGTGGGCAGGCTTTTTGAATCCTGGGAGCGCTTTGTGGAGGCGGCGAATATCGATCCGCTCGATCTTGCAAAAGTGCAGGAAGCGGTAGCGCATCTTCTGTGGGATGCAAACGGCGACAGAAGTGCCGATCCGCGAAATTTAGATCATCTTTCAAGCGGCTACTATACGCACCTTTTCAGCGATCTTCTGGATAAAATGCCGCCGGTTCTGCGCGCCTTCCAGGGCATGTACGGCGATCTTACTGAAATGGGCGTCATCACCTTCGGTGAGCATGGCATCGGGCGGTATTTGCTGGATGTGCTGCAACCCGCGCCGCAGTACGACACCTGGGATTTGGTTGAAGAGTTTAATTATCTCATCAATACGGATGTCTTCCAGAATGCGACCGATGCGGACGGGGTATGGTGGCACGCGGGCAATCTGCTCGAGGATCTTGCCATCATGATGCTCCAGAGAGAGGAGCGCAACGGGCCTTCGGTGTCGTTTGACTACTACGGTGCAGTGCGGGGTATTTTCTATTGAGTATCATGTGTGCATAAAAAAATGCGATTCGGGTGGAGGCATTGAGTATGAAAGGCTGGTGCTGGATCGGCTATATCACAAAAGGCTGCGTTGCGGCGGTGCTTGTGTGTGCTGCAGTATTTGCGGCTGGATGTTCAAAGGAAGAAATTCCACCGGCGGAGGATACAAAACCGCCGGTTGCCGGTACGCCGATCACTTTCAGCGATATCCGCTACAATAGCGTCACGCTTTCGTGGGGCGAGGCACAGGATGAGGTGACGCCGAAAGAGCGATTGCAATATCGCGTTGTGAGCTCTTCCACATACATTACCATAAATACTGTCTCGGAGTGCGCGAACATCACCGGCGATGCGGTGCTGCGCGACTGGGCTGAGTATGTGCCATCGCTTTCGATTTCCGATCTTACGCCGGAAACCGTGTACTGGTATGCCGTGCTGGTGCGCGATGAAAAAGGCAATATGGCACTCTACTATCCCCAGCAGGTACGGACGCTTGCTGATGACGCGCCACGGCCGGGGACAGCGATTACTTTTTCCGATAGAGCAGAGACATCCCTGAAAGTGCAATGGGGCATTGCGACCGATTTAAATTATCCATCCGAACAGCTCGAATACCGTCTGGTGAAATCCGACAGCGCGACAAAAATCGATACGGTGAATGAAGCGCTTGCGGTGAGCGGTGCTGATCTCATTCAGGACTGGACAACAAATTTTTATGAAAGAACTGTCACCGGCCTTACCATGGGTACACGGTACTACTTCGCGGTGCTGGTGCGAAATCCAAGGCTGAAAGTGGCGCTCTATAGCCCGAAAATGACCACCACAATTGATACAGAAGCGCCGACGCCAGGAGGAAATGTTTCATTCAGCGGAATCGAATCCGATCGCGTTACTGTAAACTGGCCTGCCGCGACCGATAATCTCACCTTGCAGGGGGATTTGTACTATAAAGCTGTCTGGGCGAGCAACGCATCGGACATTGACACTGTTGCAGAGGCAAATGCAACATCGAATGTGGTGATGAGCTGGTCGCGCAATAAACTTTCGGCGACTGCGGCCGATCTTTCCGAATACACGGTATATTACTATGCGGTACTTGTGAAGGATGAGCAGAACAATATGGCGCTGTATTCACCGCAACTCGTGCGGACAAAGGATATTCACGCGCCCACGGTGCCGGTGATTGAGACGCAAGGAGGCATAGATTATTATGTTGCGTATAGCAATGTACAGGGCACATCGCTGAATATCACCTGGAAGCAGGCGGATGATCCCGATCCGGGGACGGAAACCGGTAGTTTAAAATATAGGCTGGTATGGGCATATAGTGCGGATGATATCGATCAGGCATATAAGATTGCAGCGAGCAGCAATGTGGTTAGCGGATATGATTGGGTGTCGGGCTCGACGCTTTCGTGGAATATACATGATCAGCATACAGCTGCAAAATCGGGGCTTACAAGCGAAACTACGTACTACTTCGCGCTTGCGGTGAAAGACCTTGATGGCAACATGAGCGTGTATGCGCCTCGTATGGTGCGCACAAAGGATGTGACTCCCCCAACCCCGGGTACGCTTACCATTTCACCGAACGATGTGCATTCCACATGGGTGAAGCTCACATTCACCGAAGCGAGTGATACGAATTATCCGAAAGAGCAATTGCAGTACCGGGTAAAACGCGGTACGACTATTATTCATGAGTGGGCTACATATGCAAATAATTACGATACAGGTCTGAAGGCGGATGGATTGACGAATAATACCGAATATACATTTTCTGTTGAAGTGAAAGATCCCGATGATAATACAGCATCGTATTCTTCTGTTCCTGTAACAACCCACTCGTCATGGGAGCCTCTCGGAATCGAAGACTTCGCGAATATGGACGGCAATACTGTTGTCCTTCGCATTATCGGGGGCAATCCGCACGTGGCATATCTTGATGGCGATAGCGCGCGAAGGCAGTACGTCACAGTGCAGAAGTATGCTTCCGGCAGTTGGAGCGCGGTGGGCGCTGCCGGCTGCTCCGGTGAGGTGGCACTGCAGGTGGACCTCGAAGCTGATGGAAGCGGGAATCCCTATATCGGCTATGTCGCGTATAACAATGATTCGCCTATCGCAAAAGTGATGAAGTATGCTTCATCCTGGAGCGGAATTTCCGGTATACCCGCTCCAGGCGGTATAATTGAATATTGTGATTTGGCGATGAATGCAAACAGCCCCGCCATACTGGTAGTCGATAGATTTAATGACAGCGGTACCATACAACATGTGCCAAAAGTATTTGAATATGGCGGTGATCCTGCAGCATGGAATCCACTGGGAGATATCGCAAATGTCGGGCTTGGAGAAGATGCGTATATCTTTGCCTCGCTGAGCTATTCCGGAAGTCTTCCCTACGTTTCATTCAATGATGTGGCACACAGTAATAAACTTACGGTAAACAAATACGAAAGCCCTGCATGGAACCTGGTCGGATCCGCTGGTTTTTCGTCGGATTTTATTATGTTTTCCCAGCTTGCGTTTGATAGCGCAAACACCCCCCATCTCGCCTATCTTGAAAATGGCACAGAAGGCATGGTGGTGCGCGTGAAAAAATACAGCGGCAGTGCCTGGGCTGATGTGGGTACTTCTCCCATCAATACCGGCGGGTATGCTTCGGCGCTTTCGCTTGCCATAACCGGCACGACGCCGTACATTGCCTTCAGCGATTCCACGAAAAACTACAAAGCCCGCGTGATGCGGCTGAAAAGCGATGGCTCTGCGTGGGAATACGTTGAGCATGCAAGCGCAAATAACGGCATTTCGCCAGGTGCAATCAGCAGCATTTCCATCGACCTCGATAGCTCTGGCAACCCGTATATTGCGTTCGGCTATAACAACAGGCTGACGGTACTGGTATATAAGTAAAATTTTAATCAATGCAGTGATTGTGAGTATAGGCCATCCGTTGTGATGGCCTATACTGTTATTACTGTTTATCCCGAAGCATATATAATAAAGTTGACAATATCGTCAAAATTCCGTTTATTAGGTATCATAGTATCACGGAGGAAAATATGCCCACGCTGACCCTTGAATACTGGGTTGATGATGGCTGGTATGTTGGTAAATTACAGGAAGTTCCTGGAGTATTCAGCCAGGGAGAGACGCTGGAAGAGCTTATTGATAACATTAAAGATGCATATCGGATGGTTTTAGAAGAGAATGCCTTTGTGCCTGTCCGTGATCTTCAAATTAAAAAAGTCAGCATCACTCTGTGAAAAGAAAGCAATTCATCAAAGAGCTTGTAGCAAAGGGATGCTTCTTGAAACGGCATGGTTCCCGACATGATATCTATGAAAATCCGTCCAATGGGAAAGTGGCACCGGTTCCCCGTCATCCGGAAATAAAGGAGACCCTCTGTAATCTAAAATCAGAAAGCAATTGCAATTGTAAGCTTTTTATCCTTTGATGCAGCATTTTCCCCCTAAATCTTTCTTGCCAATTTTGCCGATAATACTATGAATACCTGTAACATGGCAGCCATGCTCAAAAAAGCGCAAAAAAAGAAACCCGAGTCCCTGACGGAATTCATCGACGGGGAAGGAAAGAAGTGGGTGCGCACATCCAGCGAGGATCTCTTTTCCTTAAAAGAGCTCAACGAAATCATCGATGCCATTGAGAAAAAGGAAGAGTCCGGCGATGAAATTGTCCTTGCGCGCATCGATTTTCAGACCGTCAACAAGGACTACTACGAGCGCGTGCAGGAACTCGAGAAAAAGCTTGCGAAGCGCACCGAGCTTCTCAAAAGACTGGCCCGCGAGTCGAAGCGCCTCATCGACTCGAAAAACCGCATGCTCAAAGAGCTCATTGCCTACACAAAAAAACTGCAGCTCATCATCGCGCAGTACAATCTCAAACCCGAAGAGCGCGATAAGCTGAAAATTCCCGCAGAAGTTCTGCAGGCAATCACCGCTCCCCCCCGGCGCGCGGAGGAACAGCTTCCAGAAGAACCGATTGAATATACTCCTGTTGTTGAAGTGCTGGTCGATGAAGACGGCAATGAAATCGGCCCGCTCGGTAATTAAAGTATCAATCGCGGCGACGGGGCTTTTTTTTCTCTTTTGCGCGAACCCCTCGCCACAGCCATTTTTCAGGATGTACACTCAGTCCGATCCCGGAAAACTTGATCCGTTTTACAGCACCGATGTCGTTTCGGGCAGGATTCTTGCGATGATGTGCAATGGTCTGTTTGCAATTGACGAACGCGGGAATCTTGTGGGCGATCTGGCCGCGTGGCATCATTTCGACGGAAAAACGCTTCGCGTGAAAATTCGACCGAAGGTGTATTTCCACAATGGCAGGGAGTGTACCGCCGATGATGTGATTTTTTCGCTCAATCGCGTCCGCCTCGGGGAACATCCAACCTCGCCCCGCAAAGGGATGTTATCACCGGTGCGCACCATCGAGAAAACCGGTGCCGATTCGCTTGCCATTCATCTACATGGTGTTCACGCGACCTTCCCGTATGTGCTCACCATGCCTGCCTGCTTCATTGCGGCTCAAGAATCCGATTTTTCATCGGGTAGGATTATCGGAACAGGACCTTTTAAGCTTTCGGAATGGAAGCAGGATGAAAGAATTGTGCTGGTGCGGCACGATGCATATTTCAAAGGCAGGCCGAAACTTAAAGGGATTGAATACCGCATCATTCCGGAAGACCTTATGGCCCGATTTGAGTTTACCAGCGGGAATCTGGATTACTTTGAATTGCCGCTTCTGGGAAAAGCCTTTCAAAGTGAAAATACATATCGTATTATCGATATGCCGGAGCCGGGTGTGCACTATATCGCCCTGAACACGCGCAGGAAGCCGTTTGATGATACGCAATTTCGAAGAGCGCTGAATATGGCCATCGATAAAAAAGCGATCATCAATGCGCTCTTCGATTCGCGATTCGCAATCGCTCCGGGGCCGGTGCCTGATGGCACGGGGGGCTATGCGGCACCGCATCTGCCCGCGATTGACTACAATCCTTCCGATGCCGGAAAGATAATTGCAGCACGGTGTGCAAGGGAATGCGAACTCACGCTTCTGGTCAAGGCTGATTATCAGCTCGAGCTTGTCGCGCGGATGATGCAGCATTTTTTTTCAGAAGTGGGGCTTACGGTGCGCGTGCAGACGCTTGAGTGGTCGGCGCTCAAAAGCCGCGTGCTGCGCGGCGATTTTGATATGGCATATTTCACCTGGTACGGCGACTACCCGGAGCCGGAAAATTATCTTGCGCCGCTTTTTCATTCAAAAAATGCCGGTATTGGTGGAAACCGCGCATTGTATGCGAATCCGGCTGTTGATGCGCTGCTCGAAAAAGCCGGCGCGGAAACAGATACGCAAAAAAGGTTTGACATATACCGGCGTGCGGAAGGGATTATTCGTGATGATGCTCCCTGGATTTTTCTCTGGACTTCGGTAAAGCGCGTTGCCCTATCCGGGCGTGTGCGCGGCTTTGCGGCATATCCGGCATTCACCGCTTTCAAGGGTGAATCGATGTATTTCGAATGAATGTAAATAGAAAGAGGTTGAACGTGGCTCTGCGGTTGTATAATACCTACAGCGGTGTGATGGAAGAATTCATTCCTTCCGGCATAAAGAAAGACAGAATTGCGGATTATCCGCCGGTGACGATGTACTCATGCGGCCCCACCGTCTATGGCTATGCGCATATCGGCAATTTTCGCACCTTCATTTTTAATGATCTCCTTCGGCGCTATCTCAAGTTCCGGGGCTATAAAGTCAACCACGCGATGAATATCACCGATGTGGATGATAAAACGATTGCGGGCGCCGGTGCTGAAAAGATTTCCCTTCGCGAATATACCGACCGCTACATAAAAATTTTTTTTGAGGATATCGATGTGCTGAACATCGAGCGCGTGGAGCACAACCCGCGCGCGACGGAATCCATCGACGGGATGATCGACATTATCAAGCGCCTCCAGGAAAAAGGGCTGGTGTACTCCAAAGAGGGCTCTCTGTATTTCAGCATTTCAAAATTTCACAAATACGGGATGCTCTCGCGGCTTGACCGCCGCCAGATCCGAAACGGCGCGCGCTACGACGCCGATGAATATGAAAAAGATGATGTGCGCGATTTTGTGCTCTGGAAAGCGCCAAAAGAAGGCGAGCCGTTCTGGGAAACGCCGTTCGGGCCGGGAAGGCCGGGCTGGCACATTGAATGCTCGGCAATGGTGCGCCAGGTATTCGGCACGACCATCGACATACATACCGGCGGTGTGGATCTCGTGTTTCCGCATCACGAGAATGAAATCGCTCAGAGCGAAGGCGCGTACGATGAAAAATTCGTACGCTACTGGATTCATGTGGAGCATTTGCTGGTTGACGGTGCGAAAATGTCGAAATCCAAAGGTAATTTTTACACCCTGCGCGATCTTCTAAAGAAGGGCTATTCTCCGCGGGCGATCCGGTATTTGCTGTTCACCTCGCATTACCGCAAGCAGCTTAATTTCACATTGGAAGGACTTAAAACCGCCGAAAACGCTCTGGCGCGCATCGATAATTTTCTTGTCCGCATCGATGACGTGAAAAAAAATGGAGAAGTGGATCCGGCCATCCGAACGCTTTCCGAGGAGTTTCTGGCGCATTTTATTGAGCAGATGGATGATGACCTGAATATCTCGGGAGGCCTTGGCGAGTTTTTCGAGTATATTCATTCCGTCAATTCGCTCATCGATGAAGGGCGTTTTTCAATTGTAGACCGAAATTTCGTGATGGAGGTACTCCGGCGCATCGATTCGGTGTTTGGCTTTATTTTCTTCAAAAAAGGTTCTCCCGAAATCGACGCCGACCGGATTCAGGCCTTGATTGATGAACGCCAGAAGGCGCGCCGCGAAAAGGACTTTGCCCGTGCCGACCGCATTCGCGACGAACTTCTTGCCGAGGGCATCGTCCTGGAGGACACCAGGGAAGGCGTGCGATGGAAAATACGGAAGTAGCAGCAAATGGATATTTGTAGCGGCTAAATGGATATCTACGGAAGAAATCCAGTCCTGGAATATCTTCGTGCGCTGAAACAAAGAAATGGCGCACGGCTTTTTGTGGCAAAAAGCGCCCACGGGAAAATCATACAGACTATTCTTTCAGAAGCGCGCCGCGCGGGAATCGAAGCAGAGCTGGTAGAGAAAAGTTTTTTCGCGATGCGCGTGCCGTCTTCCGTGCATCAAGGGGTGCTTTTGAATTTGCCGCACGATATCAGCGTGGCATCAGATGATGCGATTATTAATGCTGCTGTGCAGAGCAAAGGCGTGCTGGTGTTCTTAGATCGACTTTCCGATCCGCACAATGTCGGTTCCATCATCCGTACCGCGGAGGCGCTTGGCGCTGCGGGCGTGGCGCTGGCTGCTGCACATGCATCATCCATCACTTCCGCCGTGGTGAAGGCATCAGCAGGCGCTACCGCGCATATCCCGATTGTGGAGATCACCAACGCCGGAAGTTTCATCGAAAAGGCGAAAGCGAAAGGGGTATGGATTATCGGCACCTCCGCCGATGCCGAACACATGCCTGAAGATATCAAAGACTTTCGTCCGGCCATGCTTATCATCGGAAGCGAAGGCGAGGGGGTGCGAAGATCCATTCTGGAAAAATGCGATCGCGTGGTCCGTATCCCGCTGAAGGGGAAAGTCGCTTCTCTCAACGCGTCGGTTGCGGCGGGAATCTTACTCTATAGCCTGTTGCGGAAATGAAAATTCTGAATTACTGCATTTTAGCGGTCATGCTTATTGCAATATCGGCTGTCGGCGCGGAAGATAATTTCCGGGAATTCGTCACGGACGTAGAAGAAGTGAAGGAAGCGTGCGAGGCCGCGCGAATTGTGCATTTCAAAGAAGCGAAACTCGTTCCATCCTTTGTAAAAAAGGGCAATGAATTTTTCTTTAAATCTGTAAAAGAATATTCAAAGGTTACGTTTACATCAAAAAAGCTTGCTGCGCTCTGCGAAAAAATAGGCGGAGCTGATGCGTTTTCAGAATTTGTCGGAAGGTCGATTGTCTTCGGTCTTGATAAGGGGAAAGGCGAACTTGAAGGGAGGCTTTTTGTCGGCACCATCTGCAGGGATGCAAACTGCCTTGATGAGGCGTATGTGCTTATTTTTGCGGAATGAATATGCGCGAAAATATACTTGACCAAATTGGTTTTATTTGAGAAAACATAATTGCGGCGTGATGAAAATCAAAACGGCTTCTTTGCGTTTGAGGTGTGTATCGCATATAATGTGCAGATTGCCTTTTTGAAGGGATTATGAGAACGTGCGTTGATGCGCGCGATGAATGGAAATGAATATGGAAACATTGAACAAGGCCGTGCGATTTATCGTAGTGATGACGGTATTCAATCTGGTCATTTCCGTGGCGATTCTGTTCGCCAGGGGGATTGCTGAATTTAAGGGATTCTTCATCGGTACTGTGGTGAATACACTTTTTGTGACAATCTGGTATTTAGGCGCCCGCAAGGGGATGAAATCGAACACGCTCGTGCTGCTTCTCATCACTGTCGGCGGCTTTCCAATCCGGCTTGCAATTTTAGCGCTTTTCGCGTTCGGCGGGCTTTTGCTTTTTCAGATGAACACCATATATTTTGCCATCGCGTTTCTCATAGGAACAATTTTCAGTCTCATCATTGAAGTGTGGTTTTTCAATACTCTCAGTTTTCCGGGTTCAAAAAAAATTCGATAATGCGGGGGCCGTATGGAAACCAGACCGCTTGAATCGCTTTCGAGAGAGGAACTCATCGAACTGGTCAGAGAGCTTCGACCAGAGTGCGCACTCATGACCGAAGGCGAAGGCAGCTTTGTCATCAATTACAAGTCCCTGGTTGAAGATGCCTCTGATGTAATCTTTATCATCAACCGGCTTGGCAATTTGGTGTATCAGAACGCTGTGTGCCGGCAGTTTTTCGCGCGCGGGAAAGGAGAAGAGCTTGGAAAACATTATCTCCACTATCTGCCTGAGGTTGAGCACGAGAGAGCTCAGGTTGTTTTCAATGCTGTTCTCAGCGAGGGAAAATCGGTCACTAACGAAAAAATGAAGACCGTTGATAGAAGCGGTAATATTCATTATTTTATTTCCAACTTCACTCCGATCAGAGATAATCAGGACAAAGTTGTTGGCATGCTTGCCATCATGCGAGATATCACCGCGATGCATCAGATGGAAAAGATGCTCAAGGAAAATTCCAGGCGTCTGGAGGAGAAGGTCAAGGAGCAGATCGAGCAGGCGGAAGAACTCAAGCGGATAAAAGCGCTGAATGATGAAATGGTTAATAATGCTCCCATAGGGATATTCCTTATGGACCCGGTGGGCATCATGCTCACCGAAAATCCCGCACTCAAACGAATCATGGGCCACCCCCCAAACGTGACGCGCGTGGGATTCAATTTATTTCAACATCCCGGTTTTATAGAAGCGGGGCTGAAAGATGCGTTCGACAAGGTTTTGCTTGAGAAACGTTCGGTGACGATGCGCAACACGCGCTATGTTCCGATATCGGGCGACAGGGTGTTGACCATCAATGTCACCATGGATCCCATTTTTGACGCAAAGAAAAGCGTGAAAAATGTGCTCGTGATGGTCGAGGATGTCACCGAACAGGCGCTCATCGGCGAAAAAATGCGGCGTGCCGAGAAGCTTTCCGCCATGGGCTTGCTTGCCGCCGGTGTTGCGTATGAACTGAAGATGCCTCTCAATATTATGACGATGAACCTGAATTTCATCGAGAAAAACATCGAAGAGGACAGCCCCGTTGCAGAATATATTGCGGATGTTAAAGAGGAGCTGGTTAAAATGCGCAACATCACCAACCAGCTTTTGAATCTTGCCAGGCCTGAAGAAGAAGAAAAGGAAGTCTTTACAATCGGGAAAGTGCTGGAAAGCCATCCGGTTCAGATTATTTTAAAAAGAATGATGGAGCGCGGCTTTGAGGTGGTGACGGAAGTGGCGCCAAACACCCCGATGGTGCGCGCAACGATGAACCATCTCATACAGGTGATGCTGCACATCATCAGCAACGCGGAAGATGCGATGCCGGATGGCGGAAAGCTCACCATCTCGGTGAGCAGGGAACTCATCGACGGCCAGCCGATGGCGCGCATTTCAGTGAAAGATACCGGCATCGGAATACCTGAAGAAAATTTGAAAAAAATATTCCAGCCGTTCTTTTCAACCAAAGGGCAGAAGTCGACCGGCCTGGGTCTTATGGTGACCTATTCGATTATCGAAAACATGGGAGGCGCTATCGGCGTGCGAAGCAGAGTGGGCGAAGGAACTGAAGTGAGAATAATTCTGCCCGGAGTGCAGGAGTGAATCCGTCAATATCCCGTCAAGCCGAGGCAAAATTGAAAGGAAGGAACATCTATGGATAGGGCCAATAAAGAACAGTTCGAAAAGTATAAGAAGATGGAATCCGCTCTTGCGCAGGAGGGTTTTGCTGTCTTTTCGCAGGAAACGATTCAGGCGCAGATGGGCGTGGAACATGAGCAGGCATCTGCAAGAGAAGAGATGCAGGCTGCGCATGTTGTGACTGAACTGGCCGAAAAAAAACCCGGGAAGGAGCCGCTTGTGGTGCGGCCTTCCGTCTCAAGAGCGGATGAGGATGAGTATGACATCCCCACGATTGTGAGCTATCTCAAATGGCACATGGACAGAATATCGAAAAATGTAATCGGGCGGGATGAAATCATCCGGCAGGCGATGTACGCCATCCTGACAAGAGAGCATCTCCTTCTCCTTTCAAGAACAGGTATGGCGAAATCCTATCTTGCAAACTATGTTTTCAACACGTTTGACAATGTGCGGGTCTTCTCGTCTCAGGCGACAAAAGACCAGACTCCGGACAATTATTTTGGACCTTACAATATTGAAGAATTCAAAAAAGGAAGGATACGCCATAATATCCACAGGTCGATCATCGAAGCGGACCTTGTTTTCCTGGATGAATTCTTCGACGCCAGCGATGTGGTGCTTCGCTCGCTTCTTTCGGTTCTAAACGAACGGAAGTTCATCAATGGACCCGAGATAATTGATGCCGCGGTGCATACGGCCATTGCCACGGCGAACTACATGAGGATGAACGAGGTGACAGAGGCGGTGCTCGACAGGTTCCTCTATAAGGCGATCATCCCCGAAACCAACAATGTCTATACGCAGATTCTCATCGATCACACCTATTCTTTCAGCAGAGGGGTGGCGATAGAACCGGAAAAGAAAATTCCTTTCGGTCAGATGATGTACCTTTCCGATATTGTGACGAACCGGAATAAGAAAATCAAGATTGAAATTCCTGACATCGTGTATTTCATGAAAAATGTACTCGTAAACAAGTTCGTCAGCGAAATGCGTAAAAGCGAATATAATTTCTTTATTAGTCCGAGAAAGCAGGCGAAGATTTCGGACTTTTTGCGTGCGAATGCGATTCTTGAAAACAGATTTGAAGTGAATATGGACGACGTGAAAAACATGTATCTCACGCTCTGTACGCTCAACAGCTATATTTCCGTGAAAGCACGCGATAAATCCGAAAAGGACGTTTTCCTGGACACATATCAGCAGACGATGGTTCACTTCAACACAACAGGCGCTCTGCAGCAGCTCGAATTTCTGCTCGGCATGCGAAAAATATTTCAGGAAATCCGCGAAGACCCTGAAAAGCGGGAAAAGCTCAAGCATGCGCGAAGCCTTTTGGATAACATCCTGGGACTTTTCAGGAAGATTTTCCCTTCAAAAACCAAAGTCGAGGATGAGGATGTTACTCTTGAAATGCTCAAAAACAGCATTAACGACATCAACCCCGCCGTCGAGGAAGTGCGCGAATTGAAAGAAGGCATACTCCGCGATTACAGGGACATTCTGATGAAGTAAGGCCTCGCATGGCTGAATTGTTCAACAAAATCGGGGTTGCTGAAAGGCCGAGTACCGATTTTTTCGAGTACTGGGAGGCGCTTGGTTTTTTTGACAATGTCCAGACGGTGCTGCCGCCAAAGTTTTTTATTCTCTTTGAAATTGCGCAGGTGATTTTCACCCCCGAGCTTGTCAGCGAGGCGCTGAGTGCCATCGAGGACATATCGCGAGAAGAAAAAATCGAAGCGCCCGACCGCGATGAAACCATCATGATTAACCGCATGGAGCGCGTTTCTCCTCTTTCCGATAATATGGTGATTGATAATTATCGAACGATTTACGACCTGAAAAAAACGCTCCCGCGCGAGCTTGCCTGGGAGGACGATATTTTTACTATCAAGCTTTTAACCAAATCGCTTCTGGTGCAGCGCTTTTATGAAACGGAAACAGACAAATTCAAGCCAGTTTCCACTCTCCGCGATGAATCGGGAAGGGATGCCAATAAATTCGAACAGAAATTTTACCTGCTGCTGGACAGCTCCAAATCGATGGATTTCAAGATGCGCCTGTTTTTTGCGAAGTGCATCGTTGCGGAATTCCTGCGCAGAAAAATCAACAGCAAAGCAAAAATATTTTTCCGGCCGTTCGATTCCGAGGTCGGGAAGCTCATTAAGCTGGAAAAACGCGAAGATTTTCCACAGCTCATTGAAGAAGTGCTGTATATGACGACGGGCGGTGTGAGCACCAATCTCCAGGGAGCGGTGTTTCAGGCCGTGAGCGATATCCACTATGACAAGGAGATGCTCAATTCGGAGATACTTGTGGTTACTGACGGGATTAGCAAGATCAATAAATTTCTGATGAAGGAGAAGCTTGGCGACATCAAACTCAACGTGTTGAAAATCGGAAGCGATCTGGTGGAAGGAAACTTTTTCGACATGCAGGAAATCATGGATACCAACAAGATTGATTTCGATCCTTCATCGATAAACCTTACGGAAGTCCGTAAAAAAGTGTCGAGAGGTGCGGGAGAAGCCGAGCTGAACGTAACCGAAAAGCGCGCGTATCGGTTTCTGTTAAATTATTCCGAGCAGATATTCAAGGATCTCAAGGAGGTATGCCATCGCTTTGTTGAGATTCCCGATCTTGAGCCGTCGCGGCTTTTTTGTTTGAAGGAAGAAACGCTCGATTTCATCGAAATGAATGCCGATGAATTTTCCCGAATCGACCTTTCGAATAAAACGATTGAAGATCTGACGAAAATCTACAAAAAGGCGTATTTCCTGAGCGAATACATTGAACTTCTCATGGATTTCGGCGATAATGCCGGAAATCCAATTTTGCAGAAGTCGTATGATAAACTTAAGAAGGTGCGTCAGAAACTTCTGGAAGATCCCGCACTCAATCAGATAATCACCCGGGTGAAGTCGTTCAAAGAAGATAAAAAAACCATGAAGCTTTCGCGAAAGGAAGCGCGCAAGCGTATGAAGGAGATGAAGTTTCAGCAGAAGCATCTCTCACGAAGCGAGATGAAAAAAGCGATGGTCCTGCTCACCATGGATGTGGGCGAGGGAAGCATGGGCCAGTTTTTCATGCTTCTTGTGGTGAAGTTCTGGGAACTTTTGAAAAAAATATTTTATTGGGTGGTACGCAGAGAAAAAAAGAAAAACTCTGGCGAAGATGCCGAACCACCAGCAAAGAAAAACCAGTGATTGCTGCCTAAAGCTTTTCTTTCTGATACCATTCAATTGTTTCTAAAAAAATTTCAATATTGTTTTTTGTCGGCCGCCATTTCAATTCGTTTTTTGCCCTGTCGCAATCGAGCACAAAATTTGATAGCATGAAAAGCACGTGCTCCTTCCGTAGATAATTAATTTTAAACGGTTTGAGTGCGATCGAGAGAAACTTCGTGAGAGAAGCCGAAAGATGCTTGATCTGGCAGTCGAGGCGCGCCAGATCCTTTACTTTAATTATTTGTTCCATCTGAGTGGGGACATCATCGGAACCTAAATTGTAGATTTTGCCCCGGGACTGCCCGATTTTCCGGCAGTCCAGCATCGCTGTCACCACATCATCGGGATGGACGAGCTGAAAACGGGTGTCGCCGTCACCCGCGATGTACAGACGGTTGGCATCGCCCATGGCCATTGCCATGTAAAGTATCACCAGGATGAGAGGATCGTCAATGTGCGCGCCCGCGACAATGGTTGGCCGGAAAATGGTAATATCGAAACCGCTTTCGATTTCCTTCAGGCACAGCTTCTCGGCTTTAAGTTTGTCCTTTCCGTATGGGGTCACCGGTTTGCATGGATCATCTTCTTTGATGAGCATCGTTTTACGGTTTCCGTACACTTCAGCCGAAGAAAGAAAAATGACTTTTTCAACGCCGTTTTCTTTGGCTGCTTTGAGAACATTTTCTGTTCCCTTCACGTTCATCTTTTTCATATAGCGGCGCCCAAGATGGACGGGGCTGTCAATGTCCTGAAGGTGATACATTGTCCGGATTCCCTCAGTCGCCGACATGAGGAGTTCTTCGTTGAGAACAGTCCCTTCAAGAAAGTCAATCCTGTCAGGAAGATTTTTATCCCTCCAGGTGTCAATGGCCCTGATATCGTTGCCTTCTGCGAGCAGGCGCCGCACAAGAGTACTTCCCACGAGACTATTGCAGCCGGTGACCAGAACCATAGTAACCTCCGGAATGAATTGGGTTTAATAAGCATGCGGGTTCGGGTGTTTTTCGTCAAGAATATTTGTTTGCTGGATTGTGTTTTAATTTGTATCGTAGGGCGGGAGAAAAAAACGTTTCCATGTTTTTCCCGCCAATACGCCTTCGACGCGGCCGATAATGGAATCCGCACGTATGACAAGCGGCAGTTTTTCGTGGAGGCGGTTATCAAACGCGATTGCGAAATGGCCGGTTGGTACTAAAGCCGGTGTTCCGGTGAAGCGTATTCTTCCGCCCACAGGCATGATGTGCAATGGATATTTTTTGTTTCCGGAAACTTCGTAGAAAAGGTCTTCCTTCACGATTAGATCGCGGGAGGCGATTTCTTCGGCAAGAACGATGCCGATGGAAAGAGGCATCCCGTTGACCTCCATCATGCCGTCTTTGCTGTTAATACGGTCGTTTCCCTTCGCGATGATTCTTCCGATCCGCGTGAGGCCGTTAATCTGAAAGGCAACCGCATCACCGGGTTGAAGCATCACCGCGGAGATTGATGCGAGCAGAAGTTTTTCATTCACAAAAAAGGACGGCTGCATTGCCTCATCGGACATGTTTTTTAGTGAATAAAATGCCGGGATGACAAGCAGCGAAGCGGAGATCATGAGTGACGAAAGCAGCGCAAAAGCAATGAAACGGTACGGACGAACAGGGCTTGCGCTACCAATTTTATTTTTTTTCAGGCTAATGTGTACCGCATCGATGTGGCACGTGAAGTATGCTATGATGCAGAGTATCGCCATTAATATTGCGTGCCGCAATGAAGGTTGGTCGGGATGTATGATGAGGCCGAAGGGAATAAAAATCGCAAGAAGAGAAATCGCTGCGGCAAAGAAAAATCCCCGCGCCCATTCGCTGCAATAAGCGTGTCCGAGTCCGGGGAGAAATAGCGATGCGAAAACAGCTATGAATGGATTGCGCTTCGAAAAAACCTCCGCGGTTATTATGCTTTTTTTCATGTGCGCCTGATATCAAAGGAACGATTCAATAAAATCGCGGACATTGGATTTTCCTCGGAAGACGCCGAAATGCCCTTCGCATAGGATATCCGCATCAAGCGAGAGCATGAATTCGAGGGAACGCTCATAATCGGCGCGCACCGAACGGAGCGCATCGTTGAGCGGTCCGTGAACGTCCTGGCCGAAAAGCACGAGCAAATTGTCAGAGACGGCGGTGAGCACCATCGAGCCGGGAGAATGGCCGGGCGTATGATATGCCCGTATATCAATCTGACCAACTTTGAAGTCTGCCTGTGCGCCTTCAATGTGGATATCGATTTTCGCAGGCTCCATCCACGACCCATACCAGCTTGCGGCGGTGACTTCGGAATCGCCCGATTCGATGAACTCTGCGTCGAGGCTGTGCGCAACAATTTTACAGCCCGTGAGCGACCGGATTTTCTCCGCGCCGCCGGTGTGATCGTAATGGCAGTGGGTGAGAAAAAGATACTGTAGTGATGAGGGATCGGTGCCGGTTTCCCGTATATTTTGCAAAATCTCTTCGGCGGCTTTGCCGGTCCCGGCATCGATGAGGGCAGCGGATGCTCCGCTACGAATGAGGTACACCGCGGCGTCGGCCGGATGACTTAGAGAGCTTCCCCCTACCTGATATATGTCGGATGTGATGTTCATCGCACGGCATACATTCCCATGTTCCGCCTTTTTGCCAGCTCACTATTGAGAACTTCAAGAACCTTGCCCGCGTCGGGCTGGAGTTCAATCGGCATATTGGCGTGTTTTGAAGATACTTCCTGTAGTTTCCCTTCGTGGTATCCTATTTTAAATTCGGAAAATTTGAGGCCGTGAGCGGTGGAAATGACGATGGTGCGGTCGTTTCTGGATATCACGCCTTTTTCGACGAGTTTGATAAGCGCGGCCAGGGCCACCCCCGTGTGCGGGCAGGAATACAGCCCGGTTTTATCCGAAAGCGCGGCGGCGTTTGCGAGTTCGTCTTCGCTTGCCTGCTCCACAATGCCGCCGAATTCTTTAAGCGTTTTTATGGCTTTTTTCACGGAGACCGGATCGCCAATCTGAATTGCAGATGCTAAAGTCCTGCCCGGGGTGATGGACTCGAAGGGTTCCTGAAATCCCTTGAGATATGAACGATACAGAGGATTGGCCTTCTCGGCCTGTGCGAGCACGATTTTTGGTTTTTTTGTGATGATGCCGAGTTCGAGCATCATCTTAAAACCGTTGCCGAGCGCTGAAACGTTGCCCAGATTTCCTCCCGGAATGATGATGAAGTCGGGCACTTCCCAATCGAACTGCTGTACGATTTCCACCGAAATTGATTTCTGGCCTTCGATGCGGAGAGAGTTCATGGAATTTGCCAGATAGATTGAATCATCCTTTGTGATTTCCTGCACGATTTTCATGCAGCCGTCGAAATTTGTGTCGAGCGAAAGCACAATTGAACCGTTCGACATCGGCTGAACGAGCTGCGCCGTTGATATTTTGTTGCTCGGCAGAAAGACGATGGAAGGAATGCCGGCATAGGCGCAGTATGCGGCAAGCGCGGCGGAAGTATCGCCGGTGGATGCGCAGGCGACGGCTTTTATGTTTTTGCCGCGCTGAATCATTTCATTGACCATCGAGACCAGTACGGTCATGCCAAGGTCTTTGAATGAACCGGTATGGCTGTTGCCGCACATCTTGATCCACAGATCGCTCATCCCGAGCATCTGCCCGAAACGTTTCGCCCAGAACATGTTGGTGTTTCCCTCAAACATGGAGACGATGTTTTCATTATCCACCTCCGGGCATACCCATTCTTTCTTACCCCAGACGCCGCTTCCATACGGCCATGTATTTTTGCCCACGCGGGAATCGAAAATTTCCCGCCACTCTTGCGGAGATTTTTTCCGGAGAAGATCGATATCGTGATGCACTTCAAGCAGATTTCCGCAGCGTTTGCATCGATACACAATCTCATCGAGGCTGTATCTCTCATCGCAGCCCGCGATGCAGCGGAATTCAGCATGATACCTGTTCGCGTTCATTATTAATTACCTGTTTGCAAAGGAGTCTTCAATGGGTATGAGCGTTGCCTTTCCGTCAACAAATTCAAATCCATTGATTTCGTCAATCGCGGCTAAAATGTTATTTTCAACCGCTTCGTGCGTCATAAAAAGAAGCGGCACAAATTCGCTGTTCGATTCTTTCTGAATGACAGAGGCGATGGAGACACCGTGTTTTCCGAAAGCGCCTGCAATTTTTGCCAGGATTCCCGGTCGGTCCTTCGTGCGAAGGCGCATGTAGTAGCGCGTGATTCTTCTTTCAGAGGAAAGGTACTTCGCCTCGGAAAATGCTGACGTCTCCGGGAGAGAAATATTGCCGCGCGCGATCTGGATGATGTCGCTCGCCACCGCGGAAGCAGTGGGGAAGCTTCCCGCTCCTTTGCCGTGGAGCGTCACCGCGCCGGTCATGTCGCCGTTGATTGTGATGGCATTATTTTCATTGTGCACCGAGGCCAGCGGATGGCTTTGATGAATCATCGCGGGATGGACCCGAATATCGATTTCATCGCCGGCGATTTTACTGATGCCTAAAAGTTTGATCGCGTAGCCCATTTCCTTCGCGAAACGGATATCGAGGGGGCTGATCTGGGTGATGCCCTGTATTGAGATGGCGGAGAAATCGATCCATCTGCCGTAGGCGAGCGTGGAGATGACGCAGATTTTGTGTGCGGCATCATACCCTTCGATGTCAAATGCAGGATCCGCTTCAGCGAATCCTTTTTCCTGAGCGTCGCGCAGTGCATCGTTGAAAGATTTGTTTTCTTCCTCCATTCTTGTGAGGATGTAGTTTGTGGTACCGTTGAGAATGCCCGAAATGGAAAGAATCCGGTTTCCTGCCAGCCCTTCGTTGAGCGCGCGGATGCAGGGAATGCCGCCTCCCACTGATGCTTCAAACCCAATTGTTTTATCTGACGCGGCGGCGGTCTCGAAAATGCTTCGGCCTTTTTCTGCCAGAAGCTTCTTGTTTGCGGTCACCACGTTTTTCCCGGCGCGAAGGGCTTCGGTGATAATGGTGTACGCCGGTTCGGTGCCGCCGATGAGTTCGATCACAATCGTAATTTCAGGATCGGCAATCACATCCTTCCAGTCTTTTGTGTAGGTTATGGCGGAATTTTTTTCTCCAATCTCATCGGCTCTGATATCGCATGCGATAGCAAGCTTGAGGTCGATACCGGTTTTGCGAAGAATCTCTTCATGATTATGTTTTAGCAAATGGGCGACGCCGCTTCCAACGGTGCCCAGGCCGATGAGTCCAATTTTAACGACTTTGTTCATAATTTCTCTCCGTAGCAAAGAGGGCCGACGATCTGTTCCTCAATTAACCGGTGATGTGCCTTTTTTTGTCAATTTATTTTGATGAAGGAATGATTGCCCGCGGTTTGATGTAGGCAATTGATAGCCTTTCAGGAAATCGGAAGGCGTATCGTAAAGGTGGTTCCTGTCCCGTGCATGGATTCTACCTCCATCTGGCCGCCGTGATTATTGGTGATGATGAAGTATGAAACCGACAGGCCGAGCCCCGTGCCCGTACCGGCCTCTTTTGTGGTGAAAAATGGCTCAAACACTCGTTTCTTTGTTTCCGAGTCCATCCCAATGCCGTTGTCTGCAATATCAAGGCGAACCATGGCATTTTCTCTTTTCAGGCGGATGATTATCTGAGGACGAGAGCCTTCATAGGTTTTTTTGCCCATTGCATACGCGGCGTTTTTCAGAAGGTTGAGAATGACCTGCTGTATTTCAGTTTTCACACAGGGAACCTGGGGAATGCCGTCTTCGTAATCCCGGATGATTTCGATATGCCGGAAATCCCATTTCTTTTTTAAATCGTATTCGTTCGACGCAAGCTCAATCGACTTTTCGGTCAAGTCTTTCAGATCGGCGGATGATTTCGACGATTCGCTTTTCCTGCTAAACGAAAGCATGTTTTCAACAATTTCTGAAGCCCTTCCCCCCATTTCAAGAATTCCATGCAAAATGGGTATAATGCCCCTTTTTTCCAAATACGCGCGCATTTTCTCAAGTTCTATCCCGCAGAGATCGGCGCATTCGCGGTTCTTTGGAAGGGATGGATCTATTCTTCGCAAAATATTCTGCGAACCCATCATAATGCCGCCAAGCGGATTGTTGATTTCATGCGCCATGCCTGCGGCAAGGCCGCCGAGGGACACCATCTTTTCTGTCTGGATAATCATCTCCTCCATGCGAAGTCTGGATGTGACATCGTCAAGGCGGATTACCGCGCCCTCCATATCGGCGGTGTTGAGAGGATAAGCCGTCATTTCAAATTTGATTGAGCTGCCGTTTTTCTCGGTCTGAATGCGTTCGACTTTCTGCGGCTGGCCAGATGAGCATGTTGCTCTCACGGAATCAATGTATTCCTTTAAAAATGGAAGAACATCAAAAGCATTTCTGCCGATGGCATCGTTTTCGCTTAAGCCCGTGAAGATTTCCGCCTGGCTGTTCCAGTAGATGATGTTTTCTTTGCGGTCTATGCCGATGAGAATAGAAGGCATGGAATCTATCATGCGCTTGAGAAGCAGGCGAATGCGGGCAAGCTCGTTATGGTGCTCCTTTTCTTCGGTGATATCATGAAATACCAGAACAACACCTACAACATGGTTGTTGTTATCGCGCATGCAGGTGCCCCGTTCGGATATGAAGCGGCTTGTTCCGTCTCTGCGCTTAAGAATTTTCTGTTGTAATACCGTCTCAATATTCTGCCGTAGAATTATTTCGGCGGAATTGGGACATGGCGCCATTGTGGTTTCATCAACTATTTGATATATGCTTTCAAGTTTTTCCCCGATTGCTTCGTGAAACTCCCAGCCTGTTAGTTCCTGCGCCACGTGGTTGATGAGCGTAATGCTGCCGTTCATATCGGCAGCGATAACGCCGTCGCCGATGCTGGCCAGCGTTACCAGAAGACGTTCTTTCTCCTGAATAAGCGCCATGCGCGTTCGCCTGCTCTGAGTGACATCCAGCACGGTCCCCATCACCGCGATGTTCCCGCCAAGTTCGATGGATGTGCCCAGACTTTCAATATGCACGATGCTTCCGTCTTTTTTTCTGCCACGGTAGGAGTATTTCACCGCGGGTTCCTGCGACGACTCCCGTGCGCGGATGGTCCGGGCCACCTCGTCGCGGTCCGCGGGATCGACAATATCGAGCGATGACGGTAATGCTAAGAGCTCTTCCGCGGTGTAGCCGAAAATCTTTGCGAAGGTGGGATTGACATACACGAATTTCCCCTGCTGAATGACATAGATACCAGCGAGTGAGTGTTCCACGATCGCGCGAAACCGTGCTTCGGCAAGACGCAGTGCGTCTTCGGCTATTGCGCGTTCCTGGTTGGCCAGTCGGATTGATTGAACCATGGCGTTGAATGAATGGGTGAGAAATCCGATTTCGTCCTGAACCACAACCGGAAGCGCGATATCCAGCTCTCCCGAAGCGACTTTTTCCAGCCCTTCTACTAAATTGTTTATCGGCCGTGAAAGAGAGGAACGCATGAAAAGCGGGATGCCGACAATCACCACAAAAAGCATCGCGCCTAAAAGCAGGTACATTTTTAGTGCGGAAGAGTGAATGATCAGCCGGTAGTCCCTGTAGTCAAATCCCGCTTCATAGAGCACGCTCTGCGGAGTGACAACCCGGAATGCCATGTAGTGACGACCATCCTTGCTTTCCGAGGGAAACCGTGCCAGGGGTAAAATTGGGTAGCTCAGCATTGCAAGCAATTCATGCTTCAGGGATTCATCAGAAAGATTTGAACGGCGAACATGATGCAGAAGGCTTTCCGCAAAATGGGAAAAATTATCAGGGGATTTGCTCAGAAGCTCGAATAATGCTTCCCTGAAGTTTGCCATGCCCAGTGTAAGAATTTGATAGCGTATGTAAGATGCAACTGGACGGAGACGGCTTATGTATTTTTTTATTGCTCCGGATGAAATTTTCTTTTGTGTAAAATTAGCGCGCAACGATTCCGCATAGCCTTCGAAGGAGGAATCGCTTTCGTGGAGAAGGCGTAGTAGCTCATCATGATTTTTTACGCGCATCGCGCGGTGCATGGTGAGCGTATTGCGGAGCGAGGATGTTAAATACAGAAAAGTTTCTTGAGCGCCGTCGCGCGAGAACAGCCAAACAATTGTGCCCTCGGGCTGGAACCGAAGTAAATATGCCGCATTGTTCGGCCGGTAATCCGATTCGACTATCATGCGTCCGGTGGCTGTGATGCACAGCTCGTCGTAGTGGCGGTCGTAATCGCGGGCGATGACGTGGCTGATTCCCACCAGGCACAGGAGGAAGGTAATCACGCAGATTCCCACAATCCGCACCATGAAGGGAATATAGTCGGTGGTGTAGTTGATGTACAGCATCAGGGTGATGAACCAGCCGAGTAATGTCATGGTGGCGTAGGTGAGAATGAATGTGTTCAGTTCCATGGCGCCCTGGCGGGCCATGGAGTTTGCGATGCCGGGAATAACGGTGCTGATGATGAATGCGCCTAAAATGGAAAGCACGCGGTAGCGGTCGCGACCCGGGGTGATGACTGTTCGCCAGATTCCCGCGGCGAGAACAAGGAAGATATACAGGCCGATGATGGCAGAGTTTATGGCGGCGAAGCGTGAATGCGCAAGATCCCACATTCCGGATTCACCGTGAAAGACTTTGCCGTATTTAAGTGATGCAATAATCCACAATATTCCATCCGCAAGTGCGACGGCAATAAAGAATACAGTAGCCGCGGAGACAAAACGCCTTGCGCGTTCGGCGGGGAAATGAAAGAAAAACCTTGCCAGAAAAAAAAGGCCTATCAGCACGGGGGTGACTGTCAGCCAGCGGTGGTATGCCGCGGCGGGATGATAATACACAAACGCGAAGGTAAACGCGATGCTGGTGAAAGAAATGGAAATAAAAACGGTTGCAAGGTCGATTGTCGCCTTAGATTTCTTTTTCAGAAACAACAGAAAAAAGCCGGAAAGCAGGGTGAACACCGCGGCAGTCGCCGTGATGAACGACGAATGGGTGAGGTAGATGTTCCCCGATGCTTCCATCGCACTTTTCCTATTTTGCTTTCAGACTGTAGACTCCATCCCAGTTTTTTGAAGGAGGATTCTTGATATATTCATTGCAGCGCTCAATGAATTTCAAGCTCGGCCCGTCGTTGGGGTCTATTTTCAGGGCGTTTTTAAACGACTGTCGTGCTTTATTCCAATCCCTGCTGGAGAAATGTTCCATGCCTTCAAGATAGATAGAAAGAAGATCGCTTTGATCCTGCGTCATTTCGCCTTTGCGGCAGAGAAGCTCATAGACGCTGATCGGCTCGGCCTTTCCCACCACTCTGATTCTGTCGAGGGGACGAACCACAACCAGATCTTTCACCTCGCGATATACGTTTTCGCTTATCATAATCGAGGTTCCGTAAAATTTATTTGCTCCTTCAAGGCGGGATGCAAGATTAACTGAATCGCCCATGACAGTATAGTCCATACGTGTGCGCGAGCCCATGTTGCCTACCACTGCTTCTCCTGTGTTTAAACCAATTCGCACAAAGAGTTCATCCTTTCCCTCGCTTCGCCATAATTTTCGCAATTCAGAAAGGCGCTTCTGCATATCGATTGCGGCGAAGCACGCGCGGGCCGCATGATCCGGAAGCATTTGCGGAGCACCCCAGAAAGCCATTATGGCGTCGCCTTCGTATTTATCCACCGTGCCGTCGTAGCGAAGAATGATGTCGGTCATTTCGGACAGGTATTCATTCAAAAGGGATACGAGATCGGTCGGCGTGAGTTTTTCAGAGATGGTGGAAAATTTCGCGATATCCGAGAAAAATGTCGTGATGGTTCTGCTTTCGCCGCCCAGCTTGAATGAATTCGGATCCTGTATGATGTTATCGATGACTTTCGGGGAAAGGTAGTGCGAGAAAGCATTTTTGATAAAACGCTTTTGCGATTCCTCGCTGACGAACTTCATCGCGCCGATGGTGAGGGAAGGGAACAAAAGCGAAAGGTTAATGCCGAGCTGATCAAACCACCAGCGGAATGCAATAAACACAAGAAGAATTATTACGTTTATGGTAATAAATCCCAAACCGATTGCGATAAGGGACTGACGCGCGTTCATTCGCTGTACAATAAGGCCCATCCCGACAGCGACGGCAAACATGAGGAGAAGGTTCCAGCCAGTTTTGATTCTGTGTATGAATTGCCCCTGTAAAATAGTGTTCAAGACATTGTGGTAGGTGCCCACCATGAGATACTGCGAAGACAGCGGCGTTACGCCAAGGTCCTGCGTTCCAGTGGCGGTGAGGCCGATGATAGCGGAATGATTATACAGTTTTTCAACTTTTGCGACGAGTTCAATGGCGGGAGGATAATTTTTTAATGTTTCAAGATGTTCGGCCAATTCACGTCTCGGGTTTTTTGTGTGTTCTTCCTCGAGCTTTGCGATGTCGGCTTCAAGTTTTGCGGCGAATTTCATCTTCAACCGATAAAGCTGTTCGTTGAGCGCGAAGATATGCTCGCGAATATCACCTTTTTTCTGCTGATCTTTCGCTTCGGCGAGGGCTGCGCTGTCGGCCGCGATTTTCTGCTGGAGTGATGCGATTTCTGCGGCGATTTCAGTATCCGAAGCGAGGAGTTCGTGCACCGGTTCTTTTACGGAATCGTACTCCAGAAGTGCATAGAAAGATAGATGGTTGAAGTGCTCCAAAAACTCGCCTGCCCAGTTGATGTACATTCTGCCATAGGCATCGATGGGAATGGCAATATCGCCGTGGGTTTGCGTGACGGGGTGAACGGCGTTTTTGAGAATGATGTGTCTTCCCGGAACGACATCGACGGCTTCTTTCTTGACGCCGCAAAGGTCCATCAACATCACAAGCGCCATGTGATAATACAGCCTGCCGTCGAAAACGCGCAGGAGGCGGATTTTTCGCGCAATGCCGTCGATGTCAAAATCGCTGTCCACAAAGCCGAATGATTTTGCCGAACGGACAAGTTCCGGTATCGGCGGCAGAATTGATTTGCGCTCCGGGTCCACCAATGCCCTGTATTCGACCTCGCGTTCCCTGGGAACGGGAGTCGATGCCTTCGCGATGAAAAGCTTAAGCGCCTGTTTGATTTCTCGTTTGCGGCCGGGATCGGAAATTTTTTCCGTGATGATCTCCTTTGGGAAGGAAAAGGGCAGTATAACATTACCGAAACTTGACGCCGCCTGTGCCAGCATGACATCGTTATTGATAATCAAATCAGCAATGTTTTTACCCGCGGGCAGTCCGCCTTTTTTTACCAGTGCCGTATAGGCCGAACGGTCAACCAGCAGCGGTGAATCATCGGGAAACTGGGTATCGAATGTCGCCTGGCGGACGCCGTTTTGTCCGAGCACAGAAAGCCCTCGCGCATATACGCTCCGCGGCCAGGGGAATTCGCCGATACTGGCTATGCTGTGATCGTCGATATCCAGAAACGTCAGGAAAGGCGCCTGCGGAATGGGATTGACCTGATGCTTCAGCGAAAAACGAAGGTCGTAGAGTTTTAGCTCGAAAAGCTGATATGTCCTGGTTAAGCCAAGAAGAACGATCAGGAAGAACGAAAGTACGCCGATGATCACTCCTGAGTATGATCCTTTTTGAATGAAGTCCTGAATTCGTCGTATTTGACTTTGTATCAAGGTATTCACCTCATGCTTGTTATTGCACGGGTATTGCATCTGTCCGTGTGTGTATGAGTGTGGTTGTTTGCATACCGGTGTAATGGATAGTGCAGCATCATGTCGAAAAAGTCAATAAAAAAGATGCTCACAGATGCTCAGAGCGCTGGAACTATGAATTATGGACACCTCTGAAAATCGCTTTCATCATAATCAAAAAGCGAAAAAAGAAAGCGGTTTTATCCTATACATTTACATTGTGCCCACAAGGGAACATCCTAAAATATAGTTTTTAGAAGTTCTCTTATTTTTTCATTTTACTGAAAATTTTAAAAAAAAATTTTTCGTACCATGCATTTCCATCGTATTAATGGGTAGAAGGGTATTTTATTTATAGGAGGCAGTTATGTATATCGACACCACCTACGTGATGTGCGAGGATGTGATTATGCTTCTTGCTGAGGCAGAAGAAAAGACGAAGCGCCCCCAAGAGGAGCTCTTGGTGATTGCCATGCGCATGATGCTGAAAGACAGCGATACATATTTCCGCATGGATGGCCGTATTGAGTACCAGAAGCGCGAGGATAAAGAAACAGGCGAGAAAATCAAAAAGCATCGGGTGAAGATGCGCCTGACGTGCCGGGAGTATGATTATTATCAGGATATGCGAAAGCTTTTCCGAAGGTCGATTTCGCTGGTGATGGCGATTGCGGTGCGCACCTATCTTGCAATAATTGTCGAGGCGATTGTGAATAAGACGGAGTGGACGGTACTTGCGGATACTTACCCATTCGAAAACTATGCAATTTCTATAAATCGTATATGTTATGCGCCTACATTTCGCATCTGGTGGGGGTTGCCGGCAAACCTGGAGTTACTCTTTAAAAAATAAACCATACATAAACATAAAAACGTCATATACATTTTTATCGCACATCCGTGCAGAATGGAAAGCTATACTTTTCAAAAGATTTTGATCTTCTAAGATTGCAGCAATAAAAATACTTGAAATTCCGCAATAATCGGAAAACGCTCCTCTGTCCCGTTGCGATATTTTCGCATCAGCTTTGCAGTAGGTCTGAAAGTGAACTCAGTTCCAGAAGGTTGGCCACCCTCTGGGAGGCATTCATAATTTTCAGCGACTTACCTTTCTTCTTCTGCTGCCGATTGAGCGTGATGAGGACGCTGATTCCAGTAGAATCGATATATTCCACGTCTTTGATATCAAGAACGATATCGCGCGGCGAAGCAGTATCGAGTTCGACGACTTTATTCTGAAATTCTTTGATGGAGTGAAGTTCCATTGGTCCCTGGAGGGTTATGGTGATGATCGATCCTTCTTCTCTGATGGTAAAATCCATTGTATTTTCTCCGTTACAATTCGGTGTTATAATAATCTCAATAACAGCTTTTCCTCAAACATGCAGGATGGGGATGCCTGCTGCAAAATGCTAATCTCAAAAGTCGCAATAATACAGCTATTTCTATATTTCCTATTGGATTTAATCAATCATTTTTTTTCGTGTATCATAATCGCACACGCCGGGAATGACAAATGATGTCGTGTTTATTTATAAGGGAACTTCTAAAAACTATTTACAGGGATGTTCCCTTGCGGGCCAAACATATAGGTAAACACCGCTTTCTTTGAAAGCTAATTTTAAGGAAGAAAGCGGTTTTTAGAAGTGCCCTTAATATAATCATGCATAATTTATGCTTGATTTTTTTTATGTGAAGCAGGAGGATACCTGAAAGCGGTACATTTTCGGTTCAGGTATTGCAATGAAGCTTGAAAAAAACGAACTGCGCGTCGCCCTGTTTATACTCATCCCTCTGGCCATTCTGCTGTTATTCGTGATGGTGAAGCTGGGCTATTCCATCGCAAGCTCGACGATTGATGTGTATCTAAAAGTCGACAGCATTTCCGCAATCAAAAAGGGCAGCGCGGTAAAAATAAAAGGCTACACCATCGGGCGGGTGGTGGAAATCATCCCCGTGTACGAACCCGCGCTGCATTTTCTTGCGGTTATGCGCATCCAGAGCGATGTGGTGATATATGAAAATTGCACCGCGGTGATTCAGAACCAGAATATCATCGGCGATCCGGTAATTGAAATACGAAATCCGGAAGTGTACGGCACGCCGCTGCAGGCGGGCGCGGTGATTGAAGGGATTGAATATGTAAATCTCGAAGTGGTGGTGCAGGATATCCATGAGCTCTTATCGACCCTGACCGCTACTGTCGGCGTCATAAAAGACATCACCACGGAAAGCAAGGGGAATATCCGCCAGCTGGTGGCGAACTTAGCGACTACGGCAAACACCTTCAGCACGATGCTTGCGAGTTCGCAGAAGGATATTCTCGAAACACTGTCCACTTTCCGCAAGACTGCCCAGACGATGGACGAAATTTCACAGGAGCTGAAAAAGCATCCGGTGAAGTTTCTGTTTAAAAAATGAAAAACATCTGAAACTGCCTGAGAATATACCTCTGTGATATGCCTTTTTTCAGTGTTATCATCCCCGTGTACAATCGTGCTGCAATGCTCGAACGCGCCATTCGGTCTGTTTTTTCGCAAGACTTTTCTGATTATGAACTGATTGTGGTGGATGATGGCTCAACCGACCGCACGTGTGAAGTGCTGAATAGATATCGTGATCGCATTACAATAATCCGGCAGCAAAATCGCGGAGTGAGCGCGGCAAGAAACGCGGGGCTGCGGCATGCACGCGCGCCATGGATACTCTTTCTGGATTCGGATGATGAGTATCTTTCGGGCAAATTCAGTGCACATCGCGAATTCATCAACAAAAATCCCTCCATATTGCTCCATCAAACAGAAGAGTTGTGGATGCGCCGCGGTCGAAGGGTCAATCCGATGAAAAAACATCGCAAGCTTGAAGGCGATATCTTTATTCCTTCTCTGAAACTTTGTCTCATAAGTCCTTCCTGCGCCTGCGTGCATCGTGATATTTTTATCCGGTATGGTACGTTCGATGAATTGCTTCCTGCCTGCGAGGACTACGATCTCTGGCTGAGGATATCCCTCCGGGAAAGGGTCGGCCTTATTCCCGAAGCCTTCACGGTAAAATACGGCGGCCATCCCGATCAGCTTTCGCATCGATACTGGGGGATGGATCGGTTTCGCGTGTATTCCATCTGTAATATATTATCGAAGCAGAACGGGATGCCGCACGAGTACCACATTGCAGCAGTCAGAATTGCAAAGGAAAAATGCCGCATCCTCATAGCAGGCGCGAAAAAAAGACAGAAGATGGACTTCGCGGCGAAACTTGAAGAGCTCATTGAATGGCTGGATTGCGATAGCCGTAGCAATAAAGATTTTTCATTCCTCTTACAAGAATAAACGAGTTTCCCATGGCGCAATCAAGAAAGGCTTCATTTTCAAACGTTTTCGCGAAAATGACTTCGCCGGTTTTTCGAACGATAAAGAAAGTCGATCCGCCTTTTTCCAGAGGATAGGCAATCGCATAGATGTCATTAGTATAATCAATTGATGCATGCCCCTCACGCGGTAGGGGAATCTGGATTTCGAATTGTATCGATGCGCGGCGGCTTACAGCAGTAATTTTTCCAGCATCTATGAATGTGCAGCAGCCGTCATTGCGCATGTGCAATGGTATTCGTGCATGATGCACCGAAAGAAGTTTTTTTTCCGCAAATGTTTTGCGGGCGATATCAATCAGGCGAAGATGATCGGAATTTCCCCATCCGTAGTGAACTGCCAGAAAGGAGCCATTTTGAGAAATGGCCATGCTTTTAATCATTGCACCGCCGGTGTTACCGCTGTGGGCGATATTGCCTTTTTCATCGAACAGGTAATAATTGCCGTCTAAAAAACCGGCTGCGGAAAAGTCGGAATTTTTCGAAAACACAAGCGTTGTGCAGAATCGCCCTGAAACATATTTTGTGCCGGCCGGGTTGCCGTTGAAATCCACCAGACGGATGGCGCTGTGATCGCCGTTGAGCAGCAGGATGATTTTCGAACGGCTCGAGAGAAACGGATATTCAAGGGATTTTATTTTCCAGAAGCGGTCTCCTTTGATATTGAAAAATTCAATGTATTTGCCTGCCTGTTCGTAAAGAGCCAGATATTCCCCGTCTGCGCTTGATGCGATAATCTTTCCTCCTGAAGGAAAACTTGCCAGAAGCTTGCCCGAAGCACTCAGAAGATGCACCCCGCTTTGTGATTTCACCGGAGGGATTTTTTCTCCGGAAAGTTCGATTGACGGCGAAGGCTGAATAGCTTCAGGTTCATCGGAATTGCCGTACCATTCCTCGGTGAGCACAAACCCGCCAACCGGTGCGGCTAACGGCACAAGCGCCACCAATATACCCAGTAAAAGTCCGAAAAAAAAGAATTTCATTCCATGCCTCTGCGGTAGAGTTCACGTCGCGAATGTGATAATGAAGAAAAGCGCGATTCATCATACACAGGAGAAGCCGCTTTCCCGCGTGTTTGTTCTTATTCCTGAAGAAAACTTTTCAATCTCTGGCTTCGGGATGGATGCCGCAAGCGCCGTATCGCTTTTTTTTCAATCTGGCGTATGCGCTCTTTTGAAAGTTTAAATTCTTCACCTATCTGCTGGAGCGACATCGGCTTGTAGCCGCCAAGTCCGAAACGCATTTTAATTATTTCCCTTTCCGCCTCGGTGAGCTCGGAGAGCACATTCTCAAGCGCACTTTGCAGGGATTCATCGAGCACTTTCTTGTCCGGTGATTCAATCCGGGAATCTTCCACCATGCTGAGAATGGACGTATCCTCCGCGTCGCCCAGATTCGCGTCGAGCGAAATAAAGTCCTGCGAAATATTGCGGAGGTGATTGATTTCGTCGTCGTCCATGTCCAGCTCTTCCGCAATTTCTCCGGGAGTGGGCTCTCTTCCGAGTTTGTTCTCAAGCTTATTGTGAACTTTCTCGATTTTCTGCATATCGGCAGTACGATTGAGCGGCAGACGGATGAGTGAAGTCTTCTGGGAGATGGCAAGAATGATGGCCTGGCGTATCCACCAGACGGCGTATGAAATGAAATGGTACCCCCTGTCGGGATCGAACTTTTCCGCTGCTTTAATCAGGCCCATATTCCCTTCATTGATGAGGTCGAGCAGTGAAATTCCGCTGGTCTGATATTTTTTCGCGATTGAGACGACAAAGCGAAGGTTTGCCTGAACGAGCTTCTGTTTGGCGGCTTCATCGCCCTCGCGTGCTTTGTGGGCGAGCGCATCTTCTTCCTCGCGAGATAAGAGAGGAATTTTATTGATTTGTTCAAGATACCAGGATATTGATGAATCGCTCAGGTCGCCTTTATCGTGCTTTTTCTTTTTCTTTTTATGCGGGAGCACATCCTGTATAGATACATCATAATCGTCCAGGTCGGCATCGAAATGTTCCGGGCGATGCGCGTCCGTATGATAGGCGGCATCTTCACCATTTTCATCAAAAGGAGAAATTTCCGTTGTATCGGACGCTGGATGTTCCTTTTTATGGTCTTTAGGCGCGCTGCGAGCCTTTTTTTTCTTGTGTTCCATGGTGTGATTCCCGCGCAAATCGGCTTTTCGGCACGAAAGGGCCAATATGCATTGCACTTTGCTTGAAAAGCCGTATGTGTCAAGCATCTTTCGAGGGATTGTTTTTGATTTGCGAGATACAAAATATGGTTGTCACGGCTGCGATATTGCGCGATTATGTGACTCTGTTGCGGCTTGAATTAAAAAAATTTGAAGTTTAATAAAAAATTTTTTATTTTTTTGCCGTTCGGCGCGTATTAATGAGTAGGAAGGGGTATATGAAACGCAAAAGGTTTGTTGTTTATCTTGGCGTATTGAGCGTGTTTGTGATGACCCGGGAGGCGCTGCCCATTACCGGAGAAGAAGCTCTGGCGAAATTCCGTGCCCGGATGGCGGGAATCTCCACCATGCGCGGAACGATTTCCTGGACCGATGAATCTGGTTTTATCTACACGGGCAATTTCAAGTATATGGCGCCGGGGAAAATTTACGTGAAATTCACGAGCCCATCGGGAAAAATCATCGCGGCGAACGGCAGAAAGCTCTATCTGTATAATCCTTCCACGAATATCTGCGGTATTCAAGACCTTGGCAGCGGAGGATCGGGCGGAATTGCGGGGCTTGTTACGGGGTACATGGCAATCGCGTTCGGCGGACCGGGCGGGTACACCATCAAACTCAGCAGCAATGACAAGCACTATACCAATATCACGCTGGTCACCGATGGGAGTTTCCTCCTGAAAAAAGCCATACTCAAAACAAAAACCGGCGGAGGAACGACGATATCGCTTTCCGGGGTCATCCTCGGCGAAGGCATTTCTCCCGGTGCGTTCGATTTCAACGTGCCTCCGGGAGCCCAGACGGTGCAAAATCCGCTCAATATCAAGTGAGGAGCCTGATGAATATCATACGGTTGATATGCGTGCCGCTCATTCTTTTTGCGCTGGGTGAAACAGTTCGAGCAGCGGAGCGGTATTATACCTTTGCCGGACTCGGAGGAGGAATTGGCATAAACCGTGTAACGTATCACGGCTGGGTTGAAACGGAACAAAAGGACCTCGATATTGCCGGAAGCTACTATACTGCCGGCCCGATACTCTGCGTGTTTATTCCGCCCCTGATGGGAGAGTGGACGATGCAGTATGCGGCCAATTCGCACGATGGGGAGGTTGATACCTCCGTGCAATGCCTCTATCTTTCACTTGCGGGGAAATATTTTTATTCTGTTAAAGAGTGGTTTCATCTCACCGTGGGAGCCGGAGTATATGGTGAAATGCCCCCCGCAACATTGTCGTACGAAGGAGGGGGCGGGGGGCTTGCTTCGCTTGGCTGTATTGTACATTTTAATTTTGATTTTCGCCTTGTGTTCGATGTGACGGCAAAATACGGTTCGTTCGGCATGGGCGAAGGTTCCCGCAAGCTGTCAGGAGGTGCCGCAGTTTTTATTATCTATAACGTTGGAAGCATATAACCGCTTCCGGGGGGGTGCTGCCGTTCCCTCCCTTTTTTCGGCGCTTTTTACCGCATCTTCGATTATGATTTTGTACGGCGTTCTTTTGAACCGTGGCGGCGAAATTGTCATCGGAGCGTCGCTTTTCACAATAGCTCTTATTGCGGCAATAACCATCATCCTGAGAAGAACTCTGATTTGTGAAGACAGTCGTGGCTTTTGGCAAAACACGGCGCTTTTTATTATCATACCTGGGTTTTGCGCGATGATTGCTGCGTTTCATGTCCGCACCCTTGTGCACGCGTCAGAATTTAAATTTGCAGAGAAAGTCGGATGTTATTTCACTGGCACGGTGCTTGAAGTGAAAATGACGCGGTATGCGCAGGAAGCCGTTCTTGAAATTGCCTCTGGCGTAATATCGGGGCGATGCCGTATTGCAGCATATCTTCCTGTTAATTCGGAAATCACTTCGGGGCAGATTATTCATTTTACCCGCATGCCGCGATTTATTGGCAAGGATAACACCAGCGGTTATTTCCTGGCGGGGCTTTTGCGGCGAGGTATATGCGGTACGGTAACGCTCTCGCGTGATGAATTTACTCTTGAGGATACCGGCACATCGGAAATAAGGGCGCTTTTTAGAAAAGACATTGCGCGGAGAATTGAAAGAATTTTTTCGAATAATACTGCTTCTCTTTTGAAAGGTCTTTATTTCGGCAATAAAAATCATATCGACAAAGGCACAATACAGGATTTCACCCGTGCGGGAGTTCTGCATATCCTGGCGGCGAGCGGGACGCATCTTGCAACACTTGTGTGCGTGCCGCTTGTGCTATTCTCGTTTTTTTCCGTTGATAGACGCCTTTCTTTCCTGCTCATTTCACTCATTGTTGTTGCATATTTGCTGATTACGGATATGCCGGTGTCTCTGCTTCGCGCGTTTGCGATGTTCATCTTCGGCGGCCTGCACCTCATCATCGATGCGGATAGAAAACCGCTGAACATTCTCTTTCATGCAGCGAGCTGGATTTTGATTTTTGCTCCCTGGGAACTGTATCAGCTTGGGTTTCAGCTCACGTTCGCCGCGACAGCGGGAATCTTTCTGTTTTATAGGAATTGCTACAAAACATTTGATTTTTTGCCGAAAGCGATTTCCGTACCGCTTGCGCTGACGGTGTCGGCGCAGTCCCTCGTCTATCCGGTGCTGGCGCTACAACTCGGTGAGGTTAATATTATTTCGATTATTTCGAATTTTGTGATTGTCCCGCTTATTCAGCTTATATTTGCCGGTTCAATGCTGCTCGTGGTGCTGGATGCGATACTGCCATTTTCCATAAGCTTCGCCGCTGCATTAATAGATTGGATGTTCAACCTTGCGCAATATCTTGCCGGCTGCTTCGCAATGCTTCCGGGGCATTTCGCCCCGCGATACATCCCTCCTTTCTTGATTATTCCCTGGGCATTATTCATTATCCCCTGTCTTCCAATTACGCGCCTGCGCTTCATGAGAGCGGCTGCGCTGCCTGTATCGTGCATCTGCGCATGGGTATTGCTCCACGAACCCGTGCCATTGGGAAATACAATTGCATACATCACGGATACCGCGAATGCACAGATACAGGTCGACGGCTCTTGCGCCGTAATTGATGGCGAAGTATCTTCGATTGATGATGCGCGTGAAATTGTGCGCATTATAAAAAACCATCATGTGCGCACTGCGAAGATAGTCCTTCGCAAACTCGATTATAAGTCTGGTGCAGCAGCTTTGCACATTGTGAAAAATATACAGCTTAGCTCGTTCGAAATAGCAGGCGCCTATACGATGGGTCGCTATCTTGAAAAGCTTTTCGAAGTGCTGGAGCGGGATGGGGTGAATATTGTGGTGCAATCACAACCGGATACGCGCAGAGAGCAATAAAGCAAAAACCCGTGGCATGCGATTGCTCCACGGGTTTTAAACAAATTGTTGCGCACTGAAAGCTTTATTCAAGCGCCTGAAGTCTGTTGAACCAGTCGCTGCGTTTTTCCTGCCAGTCGGTGGATTGAGTTGAAAAGGTGAAAGAGCTTTCCAGCTCAATGAGCAAATCGCGAAGCTGGGCAATTGAGCCGGCGTTGCTGACGCTTTCAAGCCATCCGTTTCTGCGGTCGTGCCAGTATGGTTTTTGAGCCTGGTACTGAATGTTGGTTTCGAATTCAATGAGGAGCTTGCGAAGCACACCCACGTCGTTCTGCGCGTTTGTCACATCCTGCACCCATGCAGCTTTACGCTGTGCCCAGGTATCGGTTTGCGACTGCGGAAGAACGCTTGCTTCCACTTCAATGAGAAGCTCGCCGAACGTGCTTTTCTTTTTGCAAGATACAAATATTCCCAACGCAACGGTGCACGCAAGCGCGATGGCGATAGCTCTAACAGTAGTTTTCATACGAATACCTCCTTATGATTATTGCTGACGGTAATGTAGAAATATAAATGGTTTCGGTGTTTCAATAGAAAATTTGAAAAAAAAAGATAAAGACAATATAAGGGATACGAGCAAATCGGTCAAGAGGAAAAAGAAAGTAATGAAAAAAAAACAAAATGGTACTGAAAAATGCGGTTTTTCCATCCTTCCTGGTTTGAAATATTCTTTTCAAGTGCATGAATAACATGCGTCAGCTTTTCCGCAATTTCTTTCATTTTATAATATATATTGTGCGCATAAGGGAACATTCTTAAAAATGGTTTTTATGAGATGCCTTATATCATATATTTTTTTT
>CAKZSV010000033.1 GCA_937921485.1 uncultured bacterium | reverse complement strand
TTTTATTTTTCAGGCTCGTCTGTGCCACAAGCTATAGTAGCACGCAAGCATGGGGTCAAAGCCAGCCTGGGAGGAGGTAGGAGGAGCCCGGGGTCAGTGCCCCTCTGGTGCTGGGAGAGAGCGCAAGCGGGGTCAGAGCCCATTTTTTATAAAAATTTTAAAAATTTCCATCAATTGCTTGACAAAAATCATGCGTCATTTTTAGTGTTTCTATATGAAGAAACACTTTATTCCTGCACTTTTCGTTCACTGCAACGAAAGCCTCTGGTGGTGGTGGTGCGCTTTGAGGGTCTCCGCCTGAGGTGCGACGTGTGCGCATATAGGCCGCGGGTGGAGAATCCTCCCGCGGCTTTTTAGTTTCATGGCCGCGGAAAAGATTATCCGCGGTTTTTATTTTGGGAGGCGTTATGATATATCCTGCATATTCATCGATAAGGAAGCTGGCAAAATCGTACAACCGGATTCCGGTGTATCGCGAACTCAATCTATCGGAAGTTGGTTTTCTCTCGATAGTGAAGGCGCTTTCTGCGAAAGGCAATATCATTTTTCTCGAAAGCGCGCTGAAGAACAAGCGCTGGAGCCGGTTTTCATTTCTGGGAATCAACCCGAACCGCACGATTGAGTTCAATCGCTTCGGTGTGGTTGAAAAGAAAAACGCTACATCGCAGGTGATTGCCCGCGATCTGTTTGAGTTTCTGAAAGATGAAATTACCTTGTATCGGTCACCGTCTTTCCCTGCTTTTGGTGATTTTAACGGCGGCCTTGCCGGTTATTTCTCTTATGAACTGGTGAATCACACCGGAATTCTTCGCCGTGAAATAAAGGAAAGCGCTGATATGCCGCTTGCGCTTCTTCTCCAGATCGATGATTTCATTGTGTGCGATAATGCAAAAAAGAGATTTTATATTGCAACATCATTATATGTCGATGAAAAAAGTCCATTGAAGAAGCAGTACTCTTCGGTGATTGCACGCCTTGAATCGCTCGAATCATCAATTGTCGAGGTGATGCGAGCCACTCCTCTTCCGTTTCTTCCGCTCCATCCGGAGAATGTAACGCTTCGGTTTCTTGAAAGCAAAGATGCCTTTGTTGGAAAAGTTGAAAAAATCAAGGAAATGATTACCGCGGGCGAGGCTATTCAGGTTGTGCTCAGCCTTCGCGCTTCGTTCGGAAAGGATATCGACCCCTATCTTTTTTACTTGAAGCTGCGTTCGGTGAATCCCTCGCCCTACATGTTCTATGTAAAATCGAATGACTTTATCGCCGCGGGAAGTTCGCCGGAAATTCACGTAAAGGTGCAATCCGGAAAGGTATATCTAAAGCCGATAGCAGGAACAGTTCCTCAGGGCAAAACCAGGAAGGAAAATCTGCATAATAAAGCAAAACTACTTTCAGACGAGAAAGAGCGCGCCGAGCATCTCATGCTTGTCGATCTGGCCCGAAACGATATTGCGCGCGTATCGCAGGGAAATCCGGTCACTGTTGAAACGTTCATGCAGCCGGAGGATTATTCTCATGTCATTCACCTCGTCTCGCTGGTAAGCGCGAAGCCTGGAGGCGGTAAGGATATCGTCGATGTGCTTCGCGAAACCTTCCCTGCGGGCACCGTCAGCGGCGCGCCGAAAGTTCGTGCCATCGAAATCATCGATGAACTTGAACGCATTCCCCGCGGTCCCTATGCCGGTGCGGTGGGATATGTCGGGTATAATGGCGTATTGGATACCTGCATCACTATCCGCACAGCTTTCTTCACTTCGGGGGGAAATTTTCTTCAGGCGGGCGCGGGAATTGTGTACGATAGCATTCCGGAAAAGGAATATCTTGAAGTCCAGAAGAAACTTGAAGCGCTTGCGATGAGTTTGAAGTACGCAAGACAAGTTCAAGCGAAGGAGCATGCCGATGTTTCTCATGGTTGATAACTACGATTCATTCACATACAACATTGTGAGGTATTTCGAAGAAGAAGGCGAGATGGTAGATGTGATTCGCAATGATGAAAAGATTTCCCGTGATGCTCTCGAATGCTATGCAGGCATAATTCTCTCCCCCGGTCCATCGCGTCCGGAAAACTCCGGCATCACGCTCGACATTATCGCGCAATGCAAAGAAAAACCAATTCTCGGAATCTGCCTTGGCATGCAGGCGCTGGTGTATTCATTCGGCGGGCGCATCGTTTCCGCAAGCCGCATCATGCATGGCAAGGTTGATGAAATCAATCACAGAGGCGGAGAGATTTTTCGGGGGGTACCATCTCCCTTTATGGCCGTGCGGTATCATTCACTTGTTGCCGAGCGCGAATCGCTTCCGGCTGAACTGGAAATCATGGCAGAATCGTCCGATGGCGAAATTATGGCCGTGCGCCATACGAGCCGCTTCATCTGGGGCGTTCAGTTTCATCCGGAATCGTACCTGACCGAATACGGGCGTATCATCACGAAAAATTTTATTGGAGGAGCTTATGACTACTGTGCAAAAAACAATACGCGTGCTCACTGACGGTGAGAAGCTCAGCGCGGATAAAGCTGAAGAGTTTTTCGACACGGTGTTTAATGGAGAAACATCGGAAGTTGAACTTGCGGCGGTGCTTGCGGCGATGAGGGTGCGCGGCGAATCCCCGGACGAGATCACCGGCGCGGCCAGGTCGATGCGGAAAGCCGCGGCGAAATTCGACGCGGGAACATGCGATCATATTGATACCTGCGGCACGGGAGGGGATCATTCGCAGTCATTCAACGTGTCATCCGCCGCGGCGCTGGTGAGCTGCGTCGCCGGCATTCCCGTGGTGAAACACGGAAATCGTTCTGTGACGAGCAAATCGGGTTCAGCGGATTTTATTGAAGCGCTCGGAATTCCCATCTCCCTCACCGGTGATGCTGCGCGCGAGTATTTCAGGCGGCATGGCTTTGTCTTTCTTTTTGCGCCGCTGTATCACCCGGCGATGAAATACGCCGCTCCGGTGCGAAAAGCGCTTGCCGTGAGAACTATTTTCAATTTTTTAGGGCCGCTTACGAATCCGTCCTTTCCTTCGAGGCAGATGATCGGGGTGTATAGCGCAGCATTTTTGGAAAAGTACGCAAATGCCGCGATGGCGCTCGGCTATGAGCGCGTGCTGATCTATTCTTCGGAAGACGGCATGGACGAAGTTTCGCCTTCTGCTTCCACCGTGGTCTATGAAGTAGAGGGGGATAATATCTCCAGATTTATGATCGATCCCAGGGATTTCATCTCCCCTGAAGAAGCTGAACGCATCCCGCGAGGATGCGATGCTTCCGAAAACGTGCGCAATTTTATTGATGCGATTTCAGCTGGGAAAGAAACACCCCTCGGAAAATTTATCGCCCTCAACTCTGCGCTGGGAATGTACACGCATAGAAAAGCCGATTTCAAGAAATACTATGAAACCGCTACAGATATTATACTCAGCGGTGCAGTGATGAAAAAGGTAGAGGAATTGAGAAATGGAGTTGCTGCAGAATTATAGTCTTTCAAATATGAAGGATATAAAAAGTCGGGAGCTTCCTGGACTCAGGAATTTGCTCGCCAGGTGTATTATGCGGGAAAAGGATTCCTTTTGCGTTCATAACATCCTCGAGGAGAGCGGAATTATTGCAGAAATCAAATTCGCGTCGCCTTCGAAAGGGCAGATACAAAATGTGGATGCTGCCGAACAGGCGCGAAAGTATCACAGGGGAGGAGCATGCGCAATCAGCATAATTACCGATAGCAGTTTTTTCGGCGGCTGCTGGAGCGCTCTTTATCGCGTGGCAAAGGAAGTATCGTTACCCATACTTTGCAAAGAATTTATTTATTTTGAGGAACAGATCGATGTTGCCTGGATGCTCGGTGCCGACCTGGTGCTTCTCATCGCGCGAGCACTCGAAGCGGAGAGACTCAAAGAACTTTTCGAGTATGCCGGACGCCGCGCTCTTGTCCCTCTGGTTGAAGTTCATCACCCTGACGAGCTTGATTCAGTACTTGCGCTTCATCCTTCTCATGTGCTTGTCAATGCACGGAATCTTGAAACGCTGCAAATGGAGGCGGATACTGCGTTTGCAACCTTCTCAATGCTTCCGCGAGAAATCACGAAAATCTGGGCAAGCGGAATCGAAAGCAGGGATGATATGAAAAAAATAAAAGAAGCAACAGGCGCGCGGCTTTATCTTGTGGGAACTGCACTCATGAGTTCTGATGATCCGGAACAATTGTTAAAGGAACTGCGCGATGTTTGTTAAATTTTGCGGCATGACTCGCGAATGCGATGTGGAAGCGGCGATTGAGTGCGGCGCCGATGCCATTGGGTTTGTGTTTTATAAAAAATCCACGCGCTATGTTTCTCCTGAAAAGGCGCGAAGGCTTATGGCGTATATGAGAGGCACCAACACAAAAGCAGCAGGCGTCTTTGTCGATGAGGATGCCGCGCGTATCGTCGATATTGCGCAGGATATCGGTCTTGCCTATGTGCAACTGTATTCGCAACAGGCGGTGCAGTTCGTTCAACAATATGTTCCGGTGATTATGGCATATCGCGTGGGAAGCGCTGATGACCTTGCGGGAGTGATGGCTCCGCCGAATGGCTTCATTCTGCTTGATTCTTTTTCGAAAAACGCTTTCGGCGGAACCGGCATGATGTTCGACTGGAATCTTCTTTGTAATTTTCGATTTCTTGGAAGAACGATTGTCTCGGGAGGCCTACGTCCTGATAATGTCGCCGGGCTTATTCATCGCATCCGCCCTTTTGGGGTGGATGTATCCTCCGGGATTGAGGAAAGCCCCGGGACAAAATCTGCTGAAAAAATGCGTGCATTCATGAACAGCATACAGGAGGCACTCGATTGTGAAAAAATTGCCAGATGAAAGGGGATATTTCGGCGAGTACGGCGGAAAATTTGTGCCGGAAACGCTTATCAATGCGCTTGAAGAACTCGAGCGGGCGTATCGGGCATTTCAAAAAAGCCGCGACATGAAAAACGAGTTGAAAAATTTATTGATCAATTACGCGGGAAGGCCCACGCCGGTGTATTTTGCGGCGAATCTTTCAAGGAAAACCGGTGTTGAGATTTTTCTCAAACGCGAAGATTTGCTGCACACCGGCGCGCATAAGCTCAATAACACCATCGGGCAGGGATTGCTTTCACGCTTTATGAGCAAAAGGCGCCTGATTGCGGAAACCGGCGCAGGACAGCATGGCGTCGCGACGGCAACGGTTGCAGCGCTTCTGGGAATGGAGTGCACGGTGTACATGGGAAGCGTCGATATCGAGCGGCAGGCGCCGAATGTCGCGCGCATGAAGCTTCTGGGCGCGGAAGTTATTCCCGTCGAAAGCGGAAGCCGCACGCTCAAGGACGCCATTAACGCGGCGCTGCGCGACTGGGTGAAGAATGTGCGCACCACGCATTATTGCCTCGGCTCGGTGGTGGGGCCGCATCCCTTCCCCATGATGGTGCGCGATTTTCAGTCGGTCATCGGGAAAGAAGCGCACGCACAGATGCGAAAGCAATGGGGAGGCGATCCGGATTTTGTGGTCGCCTGCGTGGGAGGGGGAAGCAACGCGGCAGGCATATTTTCAGGATTTTTACATCTTACAAAAATAAAGCTCATCGGCGTTGAGGCGGGAGGTTATGGCAACGCTCCGGGCGAGCACAGCGCAAGGATGCGCAAGGGGCGACGCGGCATACTGCATGGGTGCATCACCTATCTTTTGCAAAGCGATGACTGTCAGGTTTTGCCGGTTCACTCCGTTTCTGCGGGGCTCGACTACCCGGCGGTGGGTCCGGAGCACGCGTTTTTTAAGGATAATGAAATTGTTGAATACGTGCGATGTTCGGACAAAGAGGCGCTTGAGGCATGTCTGATGCTTTCAAAACTCGAAGGCATCATCCCCGCACTTGAGAGCAGCCATGCGCTCGGATATGTGCTTTCAAAAAGAAAGAAATTTAAAGGCGCGCGGGTGCTCGTGAATCTTTCCGGTCGCGGCGATAAGGATATGGATATCATCAGAAAGGAAACCCGAATATGAAGGGATATAATGGGCTGTATCTCATGGGAAACTTTCCCGACCCGGAGGCGTTTGTTGAAGCGTCAAATGCGGGGCTTGCGTTTTTCGATTTCCTTGAAGTCGGCGTGCCGTTTTCGGACCCCGTGGCGGATGGCCCGGTGATAGAGCGGGCGGCAGGAAAGGTGCTTGCAAAAGGATACCGCGCGGAAGATATATTCGCAAGCATTGAAAAAATAGCCTGCCCGCCCGGGAAGAAAATTTACATTATGACTTACGCAAACCAGGTATTCGCGCGCGGGAATGGAGCGTTCGCAACAATGATGAAACGGTCAGGAGCAAGCGGCATTATTTTGCCAGATGTCCCGTCGGTAGAACGCGCGCGTTTCGAAAATGATTTTGCGCGATACGGAATCGACCTTGTGCGTTTCATCACTCCCGAAAGCACGCATGAACAGATTCAGAATGCGGTACCGGGCGCAAGGGGTTTCGTGTATTGCATTTCAATCCGCGGCATCACCGGAAGCGCGCTTGTGCTTGATGCTGAAACGAAGAGAAAAATTGTATACGCCAGAAAATATTCCAGCGCGCCGGTGGTGCTCGGTTTCGGCATACGCGATGCGCATTCCGCAAGAATTGCGCTTGAACATGCGGACGGATTCATCATGGGCACACGAGCGATTGAGAAGCTCGAGAGTGATGGCGTTTCCGGACTGCAAGGATTTCTTAAAGAGATTGCCATGGCACTTGCTGAATGAACATGTAGTATCGGGAAATGCGCACCCGCATCCATGTAGCCTTATATGCTCTGATGTGCTTTATGCATTATTTGCAAAATTCCTTGGATAACACTTGATTTTTTTTGCCGCTTTTGGTATACTTAAAGCTGAGGTGGATATGCAGACCGAATGCAAAGTGGTTAATATTTTTTTAGATAAAGAATCGGGCGCGCCGGTGATTCTGCTGAAAGACACCGCAAGCGACGATGTGCTCCCAATCGTCATTGCGCCCCTGGAGGCGAGCATGATTGCCATCGAACTTGAAGGGAAAAAGCCCATCCGCCCGCTCACTCACGACCTGATAGTGAATATACTCAAAGAGCTTCGCCACGAAGTGAAGTCCATCTGCATCCGCGACTTAAAAAACAATATATACTTCGCCACGCTCAATTTAGAATGCGATGGCGTACCGCTCGATGTGGACTGCCGCCCGAGCGATGCCATTGCCATTGCACTGAGGACGGGTTCGCCCATCTACGTGAAAAAAAAGGTGTTTGTGCTGGCGATGGGCGTCGAAAACGCGGCGCAGAAACTGGACAAGGAAACCCTGCGCGAGATTCTCGAAGATATCGACATTGATGATGTGGGCGGAAAGATAATGTAGAATCTCTGTTGCCGTGCTCGAAAGGCAACCCCGGGTATTTTATATAAAAAAAGCAGTTCGCGTGTGCTTATAACAAAGAAATGGTTTTTAGAAGTTCCCTTATTTTTTTTGAATTAATTTTTTTAAAAAAAATTTTCTGTGTCCCGAAATTCCATCGTATTAATGGATAGATAGAAGGAATTTTTTTTTCGGAGGTTACCATGAATATCACTACCACCTACGTGATGTGCGATGACGTTATTGCGCTTTTGGAAAATGCAGAAGAAACGACGAAGTACCCAAAAGAAAAGCTTCTTATGCTTGCAATGCGAAAAATGATGAAAGATTATGAAGCCTATGAACGTACCGATAGCAGAATAGAGTACCAGAAGCGCTTCAATGAAGACACCGGTGAGCGTATTAAAAAGCAACGGGTGAAGATGAAGGTGAGCTTTTGTGATTACAATTATTTTCAGGATATGCGGAGGATTTTCAGACGGTCGATTTCCTTGGTGATGGCGATTGCGGTGTATACCTACCTTGCCGAAATCATAGAGAAGATTTTGAATAAGGAAATCGAGGCGGTACTTGCGGATACTTATCCGTTCCAGAACTATGCAATTATGGGAAAATGTATAGAAAACATCCCCACCTGGCGCATCTGGTGGGGAGTACCATCGAAACTAAAGCTATTGCTTACAAAATAAACCGAACATAGAAAATAAAACGTCTATAAATATTATAACGCACTTTCCTGCGCAGGGGAGTGCTTTGTACTTACAGAGTTTTCTCGTCTATTGTAAAGAAATGATGCCCATTCTTCTGATGGCAAACCGTATCACAGCAATTTCAGAGCGGTATTGTTCCAGCATTATTATTGACACAGCTCTGAAAAACTGTATTGTGGGTATAATGCGAAAGAAATTGATGATGAATCGGGACGTCTTTCATTTTCAAACCTCGGAAAAGGTGCGAATTGAATATGAAATCGCGCCTCTACTCCATCGCTCTATTGCCTTTTTAATTGATGCTTCAATCAAGGTTGTGGCGTTTATCGCAATATATCTACTGCTCATTTTTTTTGCGCTCGGAAGCGCAATCATATCGCAGTACATCAATCTTGGAAATCTGCCTCCGCTTGTGATGGTCGGCCTCATCATCGCTTTTTCGCTGTTCATGCTCTTCTATGGCCTTGTGTTTGAATGGCTCTGGAAGGGGCAGACGCCGGGCAAACGCCTCATGCGGCTTCGCGCTGTGCACGATGACGGGACGTTCATCGGATTTACGTCGGCAGTGCTGCGAAATATTTTCCGGCTTGTGGACCTTTTGCCGATGGGATATCTGGTCGGATTCACAACCGCAGCCCTCAACCAAAGAAGAAGAAGGATAGGCGATTATGTCGCAGGCACGCTGGTGATCCGCGAAAGAGGCATGGATATACCGCGTCTAGAGGAGAGCGATGAAAATCTTTTTGCTTTATTGAAAAATCTCGGCGAATGCATCACGCCATCGCTTATTGAAATTATCGATGACTATCTGCGCTCAAAATCTTCAATGGAAAAACGGGCGCTTGAAAAAATTGAAAGAGAACTGGTGTCGCTGATAGAAGCACGTACTGGAGTACGGTGTATGGAAAATATGTCCTCTTCCGTGTTTATTGCATCGCTCAGGAGGAATCTTCCCTGAGTTTACTCGGCGATGAATTTTTCGGCAAGGTTCAGTTTGTGCTGGATGAGGCTTCGTGCGTGGGTGATGAAAAATTTGTCGTTTTTGAATGAAAGCAGTTTTTTATATTGATCGTACGCGGTTTTGTAATCGGTTAGCTTGTACGCGCTTTCGGCGTAATAATAGTGCAGGGCTTTGTCGTATTCTCCTGCCGTATCGACGCCTTTGAGGGTGATGATGGTGGATGCGTATTCCTTCCTGTAAAACTGGATTTTCGCAATCCCGATTATACCGTTGGCAAAGGATTGATCCATTTCGAGCGTCGCTTTGTAGTACTTTTCCGCCTGTGATATCTGGTTGCGGTAATAATAAATGTCGCCAATGAGTATGAGCGATTCGATTTCGTACAGGTTGACTTTCAGCGCTTCGCGGAAATGTGCGATAGCCTGTTCTTCCTTCGCCATCATCTGATATGTGAAGCCGATTTGCAGATATGTGCGGGAATACTCCGGAAGAATGTTTTTTGCTTTATTGAGATAAATGAGGGCGCGCTTGAAATCGCGGAGAAAAAGGCAGCAGACACCTTTATTATAAAGAAAGGGGAAGAATATAGGAGCGCGTTTCAAGCCTTTATCTAAGAGGACACCCGCGGCTTCGTGTTCGCCGAAGGCAATCATGTCGGCGGCGGAGTTGTTGAGCTTTGCGATTTCAGCATCTCCCGTGCAGTACACCAGATCGTTTTTTGTGTACATTTCCTCTTTCGGAGGAGGCTCGGGTTTGTATTCGCGCACTGCCTTTAAATATTTAAGCAAATATTCTTCCGGGTCGGTGAGCGTTGACCCCGATTGTGCCGAAAAAAACGCGGCAATGATGCACAGGAGTGCTGTGTAATGACGCGTCTTCATGTATCACTCGTGATAGAGCCAGCAGAATACTTTTGAGGTACCCGAAGTTTTTTCCGGCGGATACATCGCCATGCATCTTTCGGTTGCGTGCGGGCAGCGCGGATGGAAATGGCAGCCGGTCGGAGGCGCTTCCGGAGAGGGAATTTCGCCCCGTAAAACTTTAAAGCCGTGTTTTATCGGTTTTGCTTCCGGTATGGATTTGATGAGATTCTGCGTATAGGGATGGAGAGGTTCGCGGTAGATGCCGTCCCGGCTGTTTTCCTCCACAACGCGCCCAAGATACATGACTGCGATTCTGTCGCTCATCTGTTCCACCACGGCAAGGTTGTGCGCCACGAACAGGTAGGTGAGATGAAATTTTTCCTGAAGATCCATCAGCAAATTCAAAATCTGCCCCTGGATTGAAACGTCCAGCGCCGAAACCGGTTCGTCAAGTATAATGAAGGAAGGGTTGAGCGCTATAGCCCGGGCAATCCCGATTCGTTGACGCTGACCTCCGCTGAATTCGTGCGGATAGCGGTCGGCATGTTCCTTCGAGAGGCCCACGACTTCAAGCAGTTCATGCGTGCGTTCGCGGAGTTCATGGCGGGAAAGGTCTGTGTGGATTTTCAGCGGTTCGGAAATGATTTTTCCGGCCGTCATTCGCGGATTCAAAGAGCCGTACGGGTCCTGAAAAACTATCTGCATGCGTTTGCGGAATTTGCGTAAGTCGCTTCGCGAAAGCGCAGTGATATCGGTGCCGTCGATGATGATTCTGCCGGTATCCGGTTCAATGAGACGCAGCATGGACCGCGCCGCGGTGGTCTTTCCGCTTCCGCTTTCTCCCACGACTCCCAGTGTCGTTCCTGCGTGTATCGAGAAACTGATGCCATCTACTGCGCGAACCTGTGCAGGTTTTTCAAAAAGGCCTTTCTTTCTCACCATGAAAGATTTAGTGAGGCTGTGCACGTCTACAAGCATCTTTTTCAATTTCAACATGCCTCCGGAAAAACGTCATCGCGCAAAGCGTGATGCATGCATATAAAATTTCAACCTTATTTTGGTGGTAATACCGTAAGGTGCTTGACGGGGATGTGCGCATGTCTATAATAAAGCAATTTTTAACAGGTTAGCGCGGCGCCGATGGAAACAGCACTGAGAATAATGACATTTATCATCTTTTTTGTGGCAGGCATCGGCGTGCTTGTGATGCTGCAGCGTTTCAGAATACCTGCGAGGGTACGGAAAGCTGAAGAATTATTCAACGAGAATGAAATTCTGAAAGCAAGCGAGATAATAAAATCTGTACTTGAAAAGCACCGCGATTATGTCCCTGCGCGGTATCTGCGGGCGAGAATCTATATTGCGCAGAAGCAATTTGTTCTGGCAATCAATGAGCTCAATGCCATCCTGCAGCTTAATGAATTCGAGCGCTATGTGAACGAGGTGGATATTCACTATGCGCTGGCAGACCTGTACAATCAGACACAGCAGTGGCAGAAGGAAGTTGAAGAATACATAAAGATTCTCAAGTTTAATCCCGACGACCTTCGCGCCAATTACCGCGTGGGGCATGCGTACTACCGGCAGGGGAAATACCAGGAGGCCAAAGAGCATCTGGTCAAGGCAATTGAAGGCGATCCTTCGCTCTCCGATTGTCTGCTTCCCATCGGGGTCTGTTCGTACGAGCTTGCGCACTTCGACGATGCGGAGAGCTTCCTTCTGCGAGCAATCGACAACAATCCGAACCAGCTTGAAGCGCATTATTATTTGGGCCTCATCTATAAAGGAAAAAAAGATTACGATGCAGCGCTCAAGATGTTTGATAATGCAAAAAGGGAAGGGCGTTTTTTCGACAAGTGCCTTCTTGGTATGGGAGAGATTTATTTCGAAAATGGCATCTACGATAAGGCTATCGAGGTTTTGGAGCAGGGAGTGGGAAGACTTCGTTCCGACGACGAGAATTCCTTGAAATACCGCTACCTGCTGGCGGAATCATTTGAAATGCAGAATAAAATCAACGAGGCGGTGTATCACTGGGAACAGATTGCGAAGAAAAATCCGGATTACCGCGGCGTGAGGATGAAGCTTGAGGATTATTACCGTATCCTGAATAACGAGAACATGAAGCTGCTTTTCGTGCAGTCAATGGAGGAACTGCAGCCTCTGATCGTAGAGCTTATTTCCGGGCTTAATTACAATATTATATCCAAACAGCAGGTGAGCAAGGATGAGTTTTATTTCAAAGCGTTCAACGTGAAGCGGATCAACGAGCCGCCCATCGTTATCTATTTTCACCGCACCACGCGGGAAATCACTGAAAATCAGATTCTTGAATTTTACAAGATAATAAATAAAGAGAAATGCAGAAGCGGCATTTATATCACCACCTCGAAATTCAGTCTGAAGGCGAAATCGGCGGCATCCACCAGACTTATTGAGCTTCTGGATTCAACGTATCTCTACAAAGCCGTTGAGAGAGTAAAAACGAAATTTCAGAAAAAGTGAGCCGTGAATGAACTGGAAATTATTGAATGCAATTGTTATCATGGCGCCCATGCTGTGCCTGTGTTGCGGAGGCGCTGAAAAAAAATTTGAGAAATCTGTTGCCGCGTACTGTGAAACGAAGAGCGAAAGCGATCGCTCTGCCGCGCTGCAATTTTTGATGGCACTTGCGGAAGTTCGGCGTTTCACTTCCGATGTCAGCGCCGATCGCGGAGTGGTCTTTCGCCCGGGAAGCAGAGAAAATGAATTTTTATGGCCACTGCAGAAGGAAATCGAGTCCGATGAAGATATGTATTTCATAGGGTTTGATTCCGATTCAAATGCGTTTGTGTTTTCACGGAAAAATGAAATTGAGGTTTTCAATAATAGTGGGAGAAAAAAAATTTCCGGAAAAGTTGGTGATGCCGGTGATGTGCTGTCGGCACACTTTCTGAACAACAAGCTGTATGTGCTCCACGGGAACAGGTTGTCGGTGTATAAAGAGAATGAACTATTCGAACATATACTGAACGTGACCGTTTTTGATGAGGTGCTTTCCCGGAAAACGCATCGCGCGCTCATGATCGGCCTGGGTAATTATATCGCAATTAATAGCGGAAATGCCGGTGTGTATCGTCTCAGCGTGGTGGATGTGCAGGCGGGCAGGCTGGTGATAAAAGGCACGGAGAACGCTTCGTTGCGATTCGGTGTATGGGGCGATTCGGTTGCTTATATCACCGGGGGTGCGGGGAACTGGACGCTGATGCGGATGAACATTGCAGGCAAGGATGCGAAAGCGCTGCGCCGATTTAGTGCCCTCGAGGATGTTGCGTTTGCGGAAAACTATGTGTGTATAATCGAAAAAGGAAAGACGCTGATTGGCGAGCTTAACTCTGAAAAATTTTATGATCTTTCAGAGGGGTATCATCTCGCCGGCGCAGCGGGCGGGAATTTTTTGATGAGGCATACTAATGCCGCGTATCTTCTCAAGGCAGCGCTGCTGTATTCGGGTTCGCAAAAGATTGAATCCTGTAAATAATTATTAATAGCGCCTGGTGCCGATGAACTTTAAAGTAATCATCATTGATGACGAAGCCCTCGTTGCCGAAGATTTGCGGCGGCAGATTGAAGCGGCGCAGTTTAACGTTATCGGAGTGTTTTACTCTGCAAATGATGCGCTCAACGAGGCAGGCAAACTTGGAATGGATATTGCCTTCATCGACATCGATTTAGGCGGAAATATGGATGGATTCGCGCTTGCTGATGAACTGATTCAGCATTATGGTACGCCGGTGGTTTTCATAACTGGTTATAGCGATATTTCCACGATTCGCCGCGCCGCTACGTTCATCCCGTACGGGTATTTGCTGAAGCCCTTTTCGGAAAATACTGTCCGCATTGCGCTTGAAATTGCGAAAGCACGCATCGAAGCCGAGCGGAAAAATATCATAAGCGAGAAGCGCTATCGAGATCTTTTTGAAACGCTTCCGGCAGCTTTTGCGTCACATGAATTGGTATACGATAATAACGGCAATATAGACGGTTATCGAATTCGGGAATGCAATAACCTCATGCGGATTTTGTTAAATGAAATGGGAATTGGCGAGGCAGGATATCTTGAAGGTTTTTTTCCTGACAGCGGAACAGAGTGGCTTGAGCTGATGCATCGGGTCGGGAATTCGGGAACGGTCGAAGCTTTTGAAATATTTTCCGCGCCTCTGCACAGGTGGTATAGTGTTGTGCTCTATGGGCCGCTTCCCGGCGAGTGCGGGCTTTTGATGATGAATATCACCGAAAGAAAACAGATGGAAGAAAAGCTTGCAAACTTGAATGCGCAATTGGAAAACCTTGCAGAATACCAGCAGAATATATTGGAAACCGAAAGAAACATCATCGCGGGAAATATCCACGACTATCTCGGTCAGTATCTCACAGCGATTTCGATGGATCTTTCTTTTTTCGAAAAACATTTCCCGAATTTTCCCCAAGAGAAGATAATTGAATATATCGCCAGAACCAAAAACCTGGTGAAGGAAGCAGTTGTGAGCGTGCGGAATCTCTGCACGGATTTGCGGGCAGATGTTCTTGAAAACCTCGGCATTATCGCGGCAATTGAATGGTATGTGAAAGAACGCCTGCAGAACGCGCCGTTCGATGTGGAATTGTCCTTTCAAACAAAGGAGATTAATGCTGATCTTGCACGCGCAACGCATGTATTCCGTGTTTTTCAGGAGGCGATTACCAATGTGCTGCGCCACGCGGATGCGACGCATGTGAAAGTACGGCTCGAAACGGATGCCGATACACTCGTACTTGAAGTTGAAGATGACGGCAACGGCATGCCCGAAGAGGCGCTTGCAAAAATTGATTCCCATGGCCTCATCGGAATGCGGGAAAGAGCACGCCAGTGCGGCGGCAGTCTTGAGTTTATTCCGCGCAAGCCTTCCGGAACGATCGTGCGATTCGCTGTGCCATGTAATGGGTAAATGCGTCCGCCATCGATGCGGTATGCGTTTTTTGATTATGCATTTGGCGAAAATTCCATTACAAATTTTGAAAAAAATCTGAAAAAAATTTATTATTTCGGCATTTCATGCGTATTAATACGTGAGGGGCAATAAAATACAGAGGAGAATCGTCATGATAGAACAGCATCTGCGCACTGCTAAAAAAACGAAAATCATCGTTGAAACGACTGTGAATATCGATCGCGAAACATTTAGAAAGCTCACTGATGCGGCGAACAAGCGCGGGTTGAGCCGAAGCCGGCTCATTGCGATGCTGCTTGAGCATCTTGTCTGGACAGAAAAAATTCCCCGCAGACCGCGCGGTACGGTGCAGCATCAGGATGCCAGGCCGAAGGAAGACTGGAAGAAGCTGCACGTGGTGCTTCCGAATTATGTGCATGATTTTTTTGATGATGTGAGGAAGCTCTGGAAGATGTCTGTTTCATATTTGGTGGTGCAGGTGGTCGAAAAATTTTTAGAACAACTGGATGAAAATTTGATAAAGACTTTTGCCGATAAGTATTGGCACGGAGGGCATACCATTGTACATTTTATTCAAAATGGATTGCAGTTTATGCTCTGTTGCTGGGGAATACCCGCGCACCCGCCGGAAATACCGCTATTTTCTGCATAATACTATCTTTCGCATTTCATCAATATGACTTCTGTTCCGATGCATCGGGCTCAAGCTATGCCGTTAAGCCGCGGCTACCCATGGAATGAATAAATAATCTCAAATTTTGCTTTGTCAGAACATAATTATATTTTCATAATGATGCTATTTATTAATTAATGTTCATGAAATTATTTTTTGTCGTTTTTAACAATTGCGGTATAATGATGTAATTGCATTGAAACAGTTGGAACGAAATGCCGACATCAACTACCATACATATCGTCATCGCTGATGATCATGAAATAATCCGCCGGGGGCTGAGGCAACTGCTTTCAGCGGAAGGTGGTTTTCGCGTGGTTGGCGAAGCATCCAATGCAGCGGAGTTGCTGGAACTATTAAAGAAAACCCGCTGTGATGTGCTTCTTCTGGATATCTCAATGCCGGGCCGCAGCGGTATCGAAGTGCTCAAAGATCTGCACCGATTTTTCCCTTCGGTCAAGGTTCTAGTGCTCAGCATCTTTCCGGAAGATCAGTATGCCCTGCGCGCCATGAAACTCGGCGCAAGCGGCTATCTCACCAAGGAAACGGCGGGCGATACACTGATACACGCTATCCGAAAAGTTGCCTCAGGAAAAAAATACATCACCGAAACAATCGCAGAAAATATGGCGCTGCATCTGACGGAAAAAGAGACGGAAAAACCCCATGAATGCCTTTCAGAGAGGGAATTCGAAGTGATGAAAATGCTTGCTTCGGGTAAAGGCGTCTCACAGATAGCCAGTGAATTATTTATACACGTGAAGACAGTGAGCACGTATAAAAAACGAATACTCGAAAAACTTAATCTTAAAAACAACGCGGAGCTTGTGCGCTATTGCATGGAGCACCATCTGATTGATTGAGTTCACTGAAGCTGTTGCAGAAAATCAAGGAAGCGCGCGAAGTCGTGTTTTACCATCGGGTGTACGTGATTGATTTTATTGATGAGATGATCAATGCGATCCCAATCGAATTCCACATGGTAATAATATCTCCGAAAATGTCTGAAATCGAGAATCTCCTCTAAGAGTGTGTGCGTCCTGTCAGATATCACCGCGATTCATAGACTTTCTTCCCTTTCATGCGGATGATATCGGCAAAAACCGGCAGTGTTTTTTCCAGGAAAACGATGTCCACAGGAAACTCGGTCATTGCGCGCGCTTTCTTTTCCAGCGTAAGCCGATCTTCCAGTGCTACAACTCCTTCGATGGCAATATCGATGTCGGAATACTCTCTGAAGTGCTTTTCTTCAAGAACAGAACCCCACTGGTAGATTGCTGCCGGTTTATATTCCCGTATTATCATTTCAATAATCCGCTTTGCATCATCGCGCGCAATCTCCCACAATGCGCGGTTTTTCTCTGCCTCGTGCATTCTCTTTTCATGCAGAAATTTTTTCGCTCCTTCGATGAAGCGTTCGGGAATATGATGCGATGCTACCATGCGCGCAGTCTGATGCATGTTGTACAGAGATGTCAACAATTTATCAGTGCGTATTTTCGCAAAGGTCATGTATTGATAGTCATGTTATGATTATATGTCAATATATGTAGGGTAATTCCTACAAATAATCATGACTTTTTTTATGCAAAAATTATGATTTTTTCTGGATGGCGAAATGTTTGCAATATGATTACTTTCTATCTGGAAGAGACTCGAAGAGAATGAAACATTAATTCATATCGGTGAGGTAGTACCGTGAAAGTATTTATTCTGGAAGATTCAATCATTCTCCGCGGGAAAATTCTGGTGCATCTTTCGGACATGCCGCATATTCAGGTGTGCGGCATGTCGGGGGTGGCGAGCGAAGCGATGGAACTCATCGAAAGGGAAAAACCTGACCTTGCGATCATCGACATACGGATTTTCGGCGGTAGCGGCATAGATATTCTCAAGCGCGCCAAACAATTGAATCCGTCGATGATTGCAGTGGTGCTGACAAATTACCCATACGAGGAATATCGTGAGCGCTGCAGGGAACTGGGTGCGGAGTATTTCTTCGACAAGACCACGGAGTTTGAAAGAGCATTTGAGGTGATAGGAGCCCTGAAAAACGGCGTGCCCCATCACTTTTCTGCAGGGAATGGCCATGCATGAAGGAGGCAGCGCGATGAACCAGTATGCGCAACCAGTTATCATGTCGAATAATCCCGACGAACTCTTTGCGATGCTGGTAAATGAGAGCAGCAAGCTTGATTTCCTGAAAAACAATCTTTCGTCGGTTTTCCAAAAGGTGGGGTCTTTCATCCTTGATAGTTCGCGGGAACTTGACACTTTTCGAAAGCTAATAAAACCATATTTAGAGTACTTCTATCCGCTTGAAGTTCTGCCAGATGCCGAGTGTTTTATCAACGAGGTGGTGGAACCGACCCGCCGTGAGATGGAAATGACAATAAATAAAGCCGTTATCATCATGCAGGGGGACAGCGAGGTGAACGCCTGCGTATCCCGTGCGATTCGTGAGGCTTTGAGCATTCAGCCCATCGTCCAGAATCTCATAGAAATGATCGAGGCCATAGAGACCTATTCATGGAATGCCATGCTCGTGTCAGTTAAGGCAGGCCTGGAGGGTCAGGCTCTGGCAAAGATATCGGAACAGGTGAGTAATCTTTCATGTCTTGCAAACTCAACGGCGGAAAAGTGTTCCGGCATTATCGACAGTTTGAATGCGCGGTATGGCGAGTTCGATGGCATTTGCGAAGAAATCGACATCATTAATGAGAACTACCTCACCCAGATGTCGGTGAAAAGCGGCATGATATTCCGGGAAATGAAAAATGAACTTGAAAATCTTTCAAAAAGCGTAAATCTGATCCTTGGCTGTGCATCTGAAGTAGAGGTTGCAATCAGCAATCTCATGAGCCGTCTTCAGATGGAAGACCTTGTGAGGCAGGACATAGAAAAGGTAATGTGCATCGTGGAGGAGATGAACGCATACCGTGACCATAATGGTTTTCTCACATCTATGTACCAGTTCGACGATCCTTCGAAAGTGGATGCGCTTCTCATTGCTCTGACTGCACACAAGTTAAGAGAAATCAGCGATCATACGCGTCCCCTTGTGGACGGCACCTCTTCCTGCTGTGAGAAGATGAAAGAAATCATCAATGGTTTTATCGGACGATTCTATGGCAAACAGGAAGCTGCCGAGAGAGAATATCTCGAGGGGACGCGTTTCGAAGAAATCTGTTCGAAATTAGAAAATATGAAGGACGAATTCGTTGGCTACATTGAAAAAATCATATCGAGCAAAAAGAACCTCTACCGGATTTCCGAGGATATTGTGCAGACGCTGGGACAATTCGGCCCATTATTCGAGGAGATAGGAAAGATATCACGGCGCTTTGAGATCATCAATATGATGACGAAAATTGAGCTGGCAAAACATTCAGAACTGCAGAAAAGCATTGGAGCTTCTCTCACCGGCGTGAGCAATCTGCCGGCAGTGATGAAAAAGATTGTTGAGAATGCACTCCAGCGCTACCATCAGGTGATGTCATCTATTGAAAGTGCTCTGTGTGAATACCGTAAGAACTTCGCGATTGAGGAGGAAACACTCAATCAATGCATCGACACCATGCGGAAGATTTCCGTCAAGATGTTCGAATCGCAGAAATACTACCGCGATATTTCTGAAAAAGTGGGAAGCACTTCAATGAGTCTTATGGCATTTATGGAAATGAGTCAGGCTGAGCTTGCTTCGGTGAGAGAGATTGTCGAAATTATTGACAATGTTATGTTCAGGATGGATGAATATGAAGCCTCCTGCCTGGAGGACATTGTGCACGACGATGTACTGATGTCTTTCGTGAAATCGGTAAAGGAAAATACGTCGATGTCCTCTGATACTAACCACCGCGCGATGCTTCTTTGCTCACTCCTTGATGAGATGGCGCAGGACAGTGGTGGCGAAAAAGTGGTTTTGTTTTGAAATCAGTTGCGTACTGTATGCGCGTAGGTGCATTTTATTAAAAACTATTTGGGGGGTGTTTTGCTATGAGATGGTTTAATAATTTGAAGGTGGGCATGAAGGTCTTTTTATCGTGCATGGTGTTCATGGTCCTGATAGTGGCAATCTCATTTCAGGGGATGTTCTCCTTGCGGACTGCCAACGAAAACTTTGAAACATTTTTCGCCGACAGGTTCGTGCCGGTGCGTCAGCTCAATAGAATCATGAGAAATCTTTTGCAAATACGTATTAATGTTTTACAGGAATACGAGGCGGCGAAGGAAAACAACTGGAATGAAGTTGAAAAGAGGGTTGAGGATTCGAAAAAGCTTGCCGCTGAGTATAAGGATCTATGGGAAAAGTATATGGCTACGAAATTGACTCCCGAGGAGAAGAAACTCGCGGACGAGTGGGTGGAATTAGCAAAAAAGCCTGCAAACACGAGAGCTGAATTTGGCCGCCAGCTTTATGCAAGGAATTTTGAAGCTGCCAGTAAACTGCTTGAACAGTGGAGGAAGGAGTACCAACCACTGCGCGACAAGACCGACGAGTTGATAAACCTCCAGCAGAGGGAAGGAGATAAGCTAAAGGAAGAAGTTCATGCAGCAGCGTCGAGCGCCACAGTGCTCTCGGGTATTTTTCTTGGTCTGGCCATCCTTATGGCTATAGTTATCACCTTCATCCTCGCCAGAGCCGTGTCGGGTCCCGTGAAAAAAGGACTCGAATTTGCTGAGCGCATCGCAAAAGGGGATTTTACCGAGCGGATTGATTTAGACCAGAAGGACGAGCTTGGTCAGCTTGGCAAGGCCCTCAATGAGGCGGCAGATAACCTCGAAAAACTCATCTCCGAAGTCGTCGTCTCCGCGCAGAATCTCTCCCAGGCGGTGCAGGAGATTTCCAGCGGCAATGAAAACCTCTCCCAGCGCACCAGCGAGCAGGCATCATCCCTTGAGGAAGTTGCTTCCACCATTGAAGAAGCTACGGCAAGCATCCGGC
>CAKZSV010000032.1 GCA_937921485.1 uncultured bacterium | reverse complement strand
AAGCAAGCAGAATTCCGCCGGCAAGAATGAAGAGCAATGATAACGAGAATTTTTTTACGAATGCACAATTCATTATAGCAAATTAAAAGTTAGATTTATTTAACTTTTGCCAGGTTACAATGCACTGCCATTTTGTCAAGCGCATTATCGACCGGCCTTCCGCTTGATTGTTTCATTGCGATGAGGTCATCAAGTGAGGCGATTCATAATACTACATGCAGTAATCCGGCGCTTCGAATGATATTTGTTGAGGAATTATGCATGCCGGGCTCTTCGCCCGGCTTTTATTGCATGCCAGGCAAAGAAGAAATTTACCACTCGTCGCTCTGCTTGTCGTACATCTTTTCCCGCACTGTTGCGGAAATATCATCGATGTAGAGATAATTCCACACCGGCAATCGGCCTGTGTTGCCTGGATTGTACATTATCCTGGTAATTTCAAGCTCCGTTTTCTGGCTTAAGTACCTGTCCATTTGCGCAATTTCTTTGGGCAGGTTCACGGTAAGTTCGCGCCAGCCCTGGTAGTTGAGCCTCCCCATAATCAATCGATGGCTTGCGCCTTCGGAGTCCTTAATCATGATCGATAATTCCCCGGAGAGGTCTTTGCCGTACACCCATATGGAAATCGATTGGCAGTATTTGTCGATGACTAATTTTTTCGGAGGAGTGAGCTGTATCACATCGCCCGCTTTCCCTAAGATTTTAATTCCAAGATACTTCTTCGAATCTTTTGCCGGCGAAGGAAACTGGTCGCGGATGGCAATTCCGCCTTTCTGGTAGCCGGTGTTTTTATACACAATGCTCGATTCCGGGAACTGGGTTGTTTCGAAGTCTTCGAGTACAATTTTGACATACACGGGAGACTGTTTTTTTTGTTCCTGCTTCTGTTCGGCGGCTGACTTTTCTTCTTTGGCGCCCTTTGCTTCCTGGGCGGATGCAGCGATTGTGCATGCGAAGACTACGGCTACTGCCATCAACAATGATTTCTTCATTCGAGGACCTCCAATACAATGTGAGAAAATTTTCCGCACGGATAAATTATACTTGAGCGAGCATATCACTCCCCGAATATGTTGTCAATCACTTCTTATCGTAATAATGGCAAAGAATACGCAATGGGTATCGACATCGCAATTGTATGTGCCTATCTTGCAGGAATTGTGTGGCTGGGCATCAGGTGTTCGAGCGTGAAAACGATGCAGGACTTTTTCATTGGAGGAAGGCGCATTCCCTGGTTCCTCACCTCGCTTTCCATCGTTGCTACTGAAACGAGCGCTCTCACCGTCATTTCGCTTCCGGGGCTCGGCTATACGTCGGGCATGGGATTTTTGCAGATTGCTTTCGGCTATCTTGTGGGCCGCGTCATCGTTTCCTTTGTTCTTCTGCCGGGGTATATGGACGGAAATTTTTTCACCGTGTACCAGTTTCTTGAAAAAAGCTTCGGAAGCACTGCAAAAAAGACCGTATCCGTGATTTTCCATGTCACGCGCGTGCTTGCCGACGGAGTGAGGCTTTTTGCAACATCCATCCCGCTTACGTTTATCATGGGGTGGGACTTCAGGATTTCCATCGCCCTCATCGCTCTCGCCACGTTAGCCTACACGCTGTATGGCGGAATCGGCTCGGTGGTGGTGACGGATGCTGTGCAGCTCGTCGTGTATCTTGCCGCGGCGTTGGGAGCGCTTGCCTTTATTATCATGCATACCGGTGCCGCCAGTACCACATCTTTGGTAGCACATCGAGCGCTGTTGGACATTATTCGCTGTGAGGCATCACGCGATATTTTCTTTTCCTACAATATTGTTTCAGGGCTCATTGGCGGGGCATTTGTTTCCCTCGGTTCTCATGGCATCGACCATCTCATTGTGCAGCGGGCGCTATCCGTACGCAATCTTTCGTCGGCACGAAAAGCCCTCATTGCCAGCGGCATTATGGTGATTGCCCAGTTTGCGCTTTTTCTCTTTCTGGGATTTCTCATTCGGGAAGAGCTCGGCGCGCGGATGTTTGCGCGTTCCGACGACGTGATGCCGTATTATATCGTGCATCACCTGCCTGCGGGCCTTCGGGGCATTTTTTTAGCGGGCATCTTTGCATCAGCCATGTCAACCATAAGTTCATCAATCAATTCGCTTTCATCATCGACCTGTATCGATCTTCTGGAGCTCGACAAAGCGCAGAATCGTTCAGAGGATCAATTGCTACGGATATCACGGGCAGTGTCGCTTGTATGGGCAATCGTGCTTTTTTTTGCGGCGATTGCCTTTAACTATAGCGCAAAAGCCCTCGTGGAAATCGCTCTCTCAATTGCGTCGGTGACCTATGGCGGAGTGCTCGGGGTATTTTTCATGGAGCGGTTCTTCAAAAAAATAGATAGGCGAGCGGTGCTGGCAGGAATGGTCGCAGGCGTTGCAGCCTCTGCTTCTGTGGCGTTATTTACGCCGATTAGCTGGCTTTTTTATATCATCATCGGGTGCGGGGTCTCATTAGTCGCGGCGGCTCTGCTGAGCGGATTTGCTCCTACTCGCTCACGTCCTCTATGATTTTCAATGATGACTGTGATTCTTCAACGGCGGTATGTTCTCTGCCGAACAGCATGATGATTTCCGTGCGGACATTTTTTTTGATGATGAAATAATATTCACCGCATAGCTTGCGTACAAGATCGATTCCCCGGCCGGTTTCGGAGATTTTATCGGTGATGTTCTCGCCGGTTTCCGCGGCCTTTTCGAGAAGGCGGTCCTGTACGATGACGCTGTTGATGCTTTCAAGTATTTTTTCTTTGCTGAGCTTGCCATTGTAGTCGTTGATGGATATTCCATAGGAGTTTTTCGCGGCCGCGAAAAATATTTCCACCCTGCTTCCTTCCGGAAGTTTCACCGGGATGCGCTTTTCCTTTTCGATTGTGTACCCATGCGAATGATATACTGCATTGATGGTCATCTCATTGAGAATGAGATTGAGAATCATTTTGTTTTCAATTTCAAAGCCCCAGGCGCCTATCTGCTTCAGTATCATATCGATTGCTTTTTGAATCTGGAGCGATGCGGTAATGCTGATTTTTTTCATTTCCTGGACATCTGTCAGGTAGTTTTCAAGCCCGAAGATGTTTTGCTTGGTAATGAGCTTTTCTGTAAGGCGCAAAAACTCTTCCTGGCGGAGCGGCTTGCAGAGAACGTTTCCGATTCCTTCTTCGAAGATGCGGTTAAAGAAGATATCGATGTTTTTTTCGGTTGTCATGATGATGGGAATATAGGGATAGTGCGTGGTGATGTAATCGTAAAGGTCGAACGCGTTGTCGCCGGGGAGTTCCACTTCCGAAACCACCAGGTCTATATCGTACGCGCGGAGTTTGGAAACAGCATCAAACGCGGAGTCGGCAGAAATTATCTCATAGCCGGTGCCCGAAAGCATCTCGATAATAGTATTCCTGTATTCCGTTGCATCAACAACCATGATGTGGTACGCCATAATGTTTTCCTCTGTCGAAAAAGTGATATGGCGTCATTTAGTGTCCACGCCGGACATCATTTTTTCCAGTATCGCTTTCTTCTTTTCAACTGCCGCGATATGCTTGTCTATAATAATTTCAAAGTCGGTCTGACCTTTTATGATGCGATGCCGCTCCGTCTCAAGGGTGCCCATGTCCAGTGTTAACTTTATTTCGCTCGCACGCCGCGCGTATTTTACCGCCTCAAACCAGTAGGGAAGGGCGTCGCGATACATTTTTTCTGCAATGAGCAGGCTTTCGTGAATGTCCTTAGCAAAATCGGCACTGTAAAACGGCAACGTGCGCTTGTCGTATCGCGCGGCTATTTTCAGGTAATCGCGGAGTATCAGCATGTTGATGTGCATGAACATGAGATTGCGGTATTTGAGATATTCCTCCTCGGTTGTTATCGGGATGAAAGCCTCGGAGGGATGCCGGAACTTACACTGCAGCGCGGTTTTCAGCCGGTCGATATTGCGACGCAGAGTATTTTCATTATAGTACTGTTTCAATCCGTAGAGGAGATAAAAGTCCTCCACGTAGTGAGGGACTGTATAGAAATGATGCCGCACTTTCGGGATGTAATCCGAAAACGGGGTGTATTTCTTATCTTCGACAAAATACTGGTACTGATAATCCTCCGCGCGGATTAATGTCGGCAATAAGAACACAGCAATGGCTATTGCATATTGTAGTTTCATGGCACTACTGCATGTGAAAGCGTCTTGCTACTATTATCGGCAGGGAAAAACAGCCTCACAAGGAAAATACGTCGATTGGCGAATGCCTTTGCACATACCAATCGGCGGTCGGTGACAACATCATGAGCTTAATGCGGAATGTCATTTCTTCAGTTTTTCGCGTTGTGAATCAGCGGCGTTGTGCAGATAACCGATAAAATCCTGTGCGGCTGAAAGGTATAACTGCTCGAAATCTGCAATGCCGAGCATGGTGTTTTTGATCTTCCAGAACTGCAGGATGCCGTGAAGGAGTCCCCAGTACGCGATTGCGCATTCCCGAGTATTCCGGTGTGATAGTTCCCCTTTTTCAACACCCTGCGCGATTACCTGCTCCACCATATTCAGCACGCCTCCGCCGAGCTCATCAATGCGCTTCTTGAGATTATCCGGAAAAACGACTTTTGGCGAGGTGAGAAAATGGTTCATGATGTCGAAGTATTTTACATATTCAATCCGAAACCGGAGATAGGCGCGGGCAATTCCAAGAAGTTGCTGTGGCGCATTTTCGTGCGTGTCTATTGCATCGCGTATAATATCTTTTAAAATCGCAATCCCCTCTTCCTGGAGTGCCGCAAATATTTCCTCCTTGCTGCCAAAATACACATAAATGCTTCCGATGCTTAGCTCACACTGTCTGGCGATAGCTTCGATGGTGGTGCTTTCAAATCCCTTGTCCGAAAGCACAGACCGCGCGGCGTCCAGTATCTGGGTTTTTCTATGAATTTTTTCCCGTTCCCTTCGTTCTGTTCTGCCCATGTGTGTTATCGCATGTAAATGTAATATTGCAATTTCCCGATTACGCTTTCGCAATCAATACAAGGCTGTCAAGCGTTTGCAATGCTTATGACAATTCGTGCAAATGATGGCATTAACAGTCGAGCATCATTTGCTGTTTCAATACTGTGGCTTTCCGACCATTTTCAGCACGAGCATTGCAATGAGCGATGCAATCATGATGCCGGCAAATACCGCCATGGTGAATGCAAGCGACCAGCCCCACGTTAATGGCGCGCTCACCAGAAGCATGCAGGTGATGATGATCGGCGAAACGAATATGATGAGAATGCCCAATTCAAGCGCAACGGGAGTTTTGAAATCGGGATCCGCAATGCGCAATAGCAAAAGCCCTGTCGATACCGTGCCGGTAACAGTTCCGAATGTCGCAACAGTGCGCTCTAGATGGTACAGCCACAGGCGTTTCCCGAAAAAGACGACTATCCACAGCGTGAAGATCGTGACAATGGCGGACATGAAGGTGATGGGGAGAATGAATTTCCATACAATTGGAAACTTCACTGCCATGATGGTGGCTACAATGAGAAAATCCACTGACCAGCCGGTGATGCGTCTCTGTACTCCCGGATTTACAAGATGGGCAATTCCGATTTTTTGCATCAGCCATTTCACTGCGAGGGCGATTCCAAGGCCAATGAAAAAGAAAAATCCCCATACGGTGGTGGCATTTCCTCCCGCAAGAAGGCTGCTTATGAAAGAAACAAATGTATAGCTCAGAAAATATATTACGCCCACCAGTGCGGCTTGAAAAGCGAGTGTATCGATATTCGCGGGATGCGTCGTTTGCTCGCCAGCTGTCTCACGAGGCCCGGTTTTTGAAAATATTCCTTTAAGAAAATCTCCGGGTAGTTCTCTGGGGGTGTTGTGAGCAAGGCCGCGGCGTATGCCCCAATTGACCATGGGTACGCCGACAAAAAAAGCAACAAGAAACCCTATTGCGGCAAAGGTGAGGCCGATGGATGCCGCATGATCAAAACCTAAGCCTTCCCACACTTTCCCGATTGACAACGCCTGCCCGGGTCCCTGAACAAAACCGAGGGGAAGAAGAAAGCCATACGTTGGAAACAATTCGAAACCAAACGCGTTGAAGGCGATAACAAGCAGTCCGCCGATTATCGCCTGGAGAGGGAATAACACTCCCTGCATCAGCGCCATCCAAAGCGATCCTTTGATGGTTTCCCTGTTTCGGGATGATGAAGCGCTGTGTTCTCCTCCGGCAGTCAACCCGAGCGAGATGAAAGAAATGTTGAATAGGTGATATGCGAATATCTCAAAATTGGAATGGTGTGTGCCAATGACACCGGTGTTCAAAAGCACCGCGCCAATCATCCCCCCAATTATACAGGCGGGGATGAGGAAATACTGAAAAAATCGTATGGCCGAACGCAGTATGACGCCTGCACACAGCATCATTGCAAGCCAGCTGAAAATAAGAACGGCATCGAACGGGAACGGACTGTTCATGTGCAACCTCCATTTTATGGGCACATCTAAAAACCGCTTTCGCCCAATATATTGTGCACGCAAGGGAATATCCTTATAAATGGTTTTTAGAAGTTCCCTTATTTATCACTCTTCTGCTATGAAGCCGGTTCGCTTTTTGCTTTAGATGCCCCCCTACGCTTTATATCCTCCTAAGTTCGCCAGGGCAACGCTTCCCGGGCTTATGATTGTGGGATCGGTCATAACATTTATGCAGCAGGTTTTGCCGGAACTGAATGCATCCTCCAGAGCGGGCTGAATATCCTTTGGATTTTCAATATAATACCCTTTACCGCCAAGCGCCTCAACCATGGCATGATAATCCACTTTGCCGATGTATGTGCCATCCGGTATTGCGTGTCCGATTCGTATTTCCTGGCTGTGTCGTATCATACCCCAGCCAAGATCATTGCTGATGACAGCGACGATGGGCAGGCCTTTACGAATGGAAGTTTCGAACTCCATGAAGTTGAAACCTATGGAGCCGTCGCCGGAGAGAAGCAGTACGCGCTTTTCAGGATTGAGCAGCTTTGCGGCGTTTGCGTACGGAAGCCCAACCGCAAGAGATCCGAAAAGCCCGTAATCCAGATAGTGACCGGCCTTCTTCATCGTGCGCGTCATGCCGATCCAGGTGGTGGTATCGCCGCCGTCCGCGACGACAATATCATCCTCTCTGTTCATGAAAGAGTTGATTTCCCAGGCAAGCCGCATGGGATGAATCGGCACGTTTTCGCTTGTCCAGTTCGGCATTGCCTGTGCTTTTGAATCTTCGGCTGCTTTTCGCAATTCCTGCACCCAGCTTGAAAATCGTGTAACAAGCGACGATATGCCTTTTTTTTCAAGCAATTTCAAACAATAGCGGAGAAATGCGCCTGTATCGCTGACAATGGGAATATCCACCGAGCGGTTATGTCCGAGTTCTTCAGAGCAAATATCCACCTGAATGATCTTAGCGGATTGATTGAATATTCCGCCAAAAATATTAAAGAGGCTGAAACGCGTTCCGAGCAAAACAATCACATCGGCATTGATGCTTGCGAAAAGGGCCGCTCCGGGGCGAATTGCAAGCGATGATTCGAAACACAAAGGATGCGTATCCGGAATAACTCCCCGGCCCATGGCAAAGGTGAACACGGGTATGCCGGTTGTCTCCGCGAATTCTGCAATTTCTTTTGAACAGTTTCCGTACCAGATGCCACTGCCGCCGATAATAATCGGTTTCGAAGCGCTCATCATCATTTCAAGCGCTTTCTCGGCAGCATCGATATCAACCGGCTTCGATTCGACCTGCGTCAGGGGACGGGTGATTTTTTCCGCCTTTGCTTCGGCATTGAGCACATCCACGGGCAGTTCGAGATATACAGGACCGGGACGGCCGGAAGAGGCGGTACGGTATGCCATATCGATGTATTCAGGAATCCTTTCCGGCACCATACAGACAAACGCCTTTTTCACAAGCGGCTCAATCACCGGCGCTTGCGGCATGTCCTGCAAGTCGAGTTTATCTTTTGTTTCAAGCCCAATCGCTCCGGCAATGAGCACCAGCGGCGTGTTCGAAAGCCGCGCGCTTGCAATACCCGTCAAGGCGTTCGTAAATCCCGGGCCGGCAGTGACCATCGCAGTCCCGGAAGTTTTCGTGAGTTTTCCCCAGGCTTCGGCCATAAAGACTGCCGCCTGTTCGTGCCGTGTATCAAACAGGCGAATGCCCGTATTTTCGAGATGCTGGTATATCGGTGTAATGTGGCCGCCGCTGAGGGTAAAGATGACTTTGATGTTTCGTCTGGAGAGCGCTTCTGCGGCAAGTTTTGCACCTGTGATTGCTGACACGATATCACCTCGCATAGTTTTTTGTTATATCGCACGCGGAGTTGTATTCTCCTCACGCTTCCATTAATTGCCCACCGCAGATATTTAGTGCCTGCCCGGTGATGTAGGATGATTCTTCCGAAGCCAGAAAAGCAACCAGGCTTGCAACTTCATCAATTGAACCGATGCGCCCGAGCGGGATGGTCTTGCACATCTCTTTTTCCCGCTCTTCGATGGTGCTGTTAAAAAATTTTGCTTCGAGGCCGAAGCGCCATTTTTCAAGATCGGTGTCGATTTGCCCCGGGCATATCGCATTCACGCGGATACCCGCGCCTCCGAGTTCTTTAGCCATCACTTTCGTAAGCATGATTACTCCCGCTTTAGCCGCGGCGTATGCCCCGTTGAAAAGCGGAGGAACCTTCCCCGCGCGGGATGCGGTGTTTATAATGCTTCCCGATTTTCCGAGCATGAGCGGCAGGATGGCTTTTGAAACCCGGAAAACCCCGTGCAGGTTTACGTCGATTGTTTTCATCCAGAGCGTTTCATCGTAGGTATGCACCGCGCTAGGTACGCCGAAGGAAGCGCCTGCATTATTGCAGAGAATATCAATGCCGGAAAATTCCTTGCGGATGATATCTGACATGTGCTGTACCGAGTCGGTATCGGTTACGTCAAGTTCCACCGGCAATGCACGAATTCCATAGGAGTGTGATAAATCCTGAGCAATCTTCTGCATTTCATCAATAGTCCCGGTGCGGACTTCGCTCTGTGATGAGCTTGTGCCGCCAAGATCGGCAATCACGATATTGCATCTTAGGGAAGCCAGCTTTCGAGCAATGCCGAAACCTATTCCAGTGGTTTTGCCCGCGCCGGTGATGAGTGCGTTTTTGCCGCTAAGATCTTCGTACATGATGGCCTCCCGCATTTACAATCCTTCGCGTGATACAAAATGAATATCATTCAATAATTGAATATGATTCAATATTTTGTCAATAATAAAATCATGGAATATGAATAAAATGCTGCTATGCGCATTGTGGGGGATATGTTGACGCTTGTTGCGGGAAGGTGAGTTCGATACAGGAAGCAGACATGAGAAAGCATAGATGTCCCTTCAGGGTAGACGCCGTTAGTGGTGAGATCTGATTTTTGAGATGTGTTAACGAGCAAATTCTGCGGCTAACAGCGCTGGATCGCTGGGTAACCCCCACCAGATGTGAAACACGGTCGCTTCTTCTATACATTTATCGTAAATTGCACAGTTTTTGTAGGGATAAGAATCCACGTCCTCATCATAATCACCATTGACAATGCGCTCCACCAGTTCCGGCAAATACTCAAGTACCGCAATCGCAATCACATGCGAAATCGACCTTCTAAAAAACCTCCGCATATCATTAAAATAATCATACTCTCTCTGGCGGAATTTTACTTTCACGCGTACTTTTGGTATCGGCATGCCATCTTTATCCAAGCGCTTCTGGTATTCAATTCGTCCCTGCTCCCTTTCGTACTTTGCGTGATGCCGCATTGCGTAGCGCATGACTGCAATGATGATATCAATCATCGTCCATCCTGTGCGCTTCTCGGCGTCTTTAAGCATCAATAACACCTCCTGCGTCATCACGTACGTTG
>CAKZSV010000031.1 GCA_937921485.1 uncultured bacterium | reverse complement strand
GTATTGTTCTTTTAACTCATCAAACAAATTTCGAATTTCTTTTTCATTAAGCGTTTCTAAAAATCTTTGAGCATCTTGTTTATTCTTTATGTTTTGTTTTTTGCAAAAAGCAGTTGCCAGCAGCAGTTTTTCGGGTCTTTGCTTGCGTATCAGGTCAGCCCACCTGGTGCCATACAGTACTCCTATATATTTGCCATTATTTCCAGTTTGTATACCAACTCCTCCTTCTGTAATCAAGCCGAGTAATGTAATATCGCCTGGTTTTAAGGACTTTCGGTATGCTTCAAGCTTTGCTTTATTTTTTTCAATGTTTTTGCTGGTTGAAATAGCATCCCACCATTGGTTCAGGAGTTCATTTACCTTTCTGCCCAGTCGATCATAGATTTTTAAGTTATATGGGGTTGGTAAAAAGAAAACTTGATTAGGTGTATTAGCATAAACATTTTGAGCAACGCTGTATTCTACGGGTTTGTTTAAATCGTTTTTTCCATCTAGAAAAGTAATGGTATGCTTGTTATGAGGAGGTGCTTTTTGTACGATTGTGACGCAAGTATCCACCATAGCCGATTCAAAAGGATTGGCGGTATCGAAGAATTGCAGAATGGTGTTTTTTAAGAATAAATCGCGAAGATTTTTTTTGGTTTGAATGGTCCAAAAGGTTTTAGAGGAGATGTAGGCGAGGATACCCTTACCTTTTAAAAGATGCATTCCCCTGAAATAAAAATGATTATACGTATCATCGGCAAAACCATATTGTTTAAGTAATTCCTTTTTATCTTTTTCATCAACACCTTTGGTAGAAATATACGGCGGGTTGCCTATCACAATATCAAACCCATCTGACACCCCAAACATCCACTCAGGGTCAAACCAGTCGGCAGAAATATTAGTATTGTATGGATCCCAGTCGAATATTTTTTTATAATAATCTGTGAATTCTTCAAATAATAATTTTGTGGATTCTAATTTTTGAATTTTTAATCGTATTTCTTCCCTTTTATTCTCGTTAACGTCTACCTCTATAATTTTTTTATCAAACAAATTTTTTTCTTCTTGTTGTATTATTTTTTTCGGAAAAGACTCAATCTCTTTATTGAGCTGCTCAATCTTTTTTGAAATATCGATGATATAATTATCGTAAAAATTTTTCATCTTTATACGGATATTTTTATCTTCATTCTTTATACTCTGCTTACTTTTGATATCATACGATAGAAAATAATCTTTACGCAATTCAAATATTTTATCAAAATATTCTTTTAAAATTTTTGAATTTTCTGAAGACGATTGAGGATAATTAGCCCCAACCAGCATATTTGCAATAACAAACTTCGTCTCAAGGTTTGGCAGTGGTTCTATTCCAAGATTTGGCTTTTCCCTGCTCACCTTTTCATCTACCAGAAGCGATATAAAAAATCTGAGCTTCGCTATCTGTATGGCAATAGGCTGAATGTCCACACCATAGATGCAGTTTTGAATGAGGTATAGCTTCCTTCCGTAGTCGAGCTCATTGTGTTCAAAATTCTCTTCTATTTTTTTTAGTGCCTCCTGTCGTATCTGTGGATCCATGATATTGCTCGCTGCCTTTATCTGTTCCGCTCTCCACTTTTCATTGTGCGGATCCAGTTTGTGCAGAACCTGTACCAGCGCATGAAGTGCACCCATGGGGAATGCCCCTGAGCCAACAGCCGGATCGATTATTTTCAGGTTATTGATGGCCTGTATGAGTTCTTCTGTAGTCTTTTCATCAAAAGGGTTTGTGGTATCATCGTAGGTAAATAAACTATCAAGTTTATCGTTTTCTATTCCTTCTATTTTTGTCTTGAAGTATTCTTTCAGCGATTCCCTTACCATATAATCAACTATTACGCGGGGTGTGTAGTAACTTCCCGTTGCTTTCCTTGCTGTCTGGGATGTCTCAGGGTTATAGCTGGCAAGCAGGTTTTCGAACACCCTTCCTAAAAGCTCAGGATCAAGGGCGATTTCTTCATCATCGTAGATATTTTCATCAACTGTAAAATTGTAAGAATGTAATATATCAATAAGTCCTCTCGTCCGAAATTTTTTACCTGTTGTTCCATAATCTTTATTTAAATCAACTTCCCGTTCATCGGAAAAAAATAAAAAGTTTGGCACGTAGGGCTGCTTTTTCGGTTCATCGGAAAAACCATCAATGCGCACTTCTTTGCCCTGATCATTTGATTCATCATTTTTTGCCTTATCAAGGCATTCGAAGAGTCCGCCATTAAGGAAAGGTATATCATTAAATAAATCTTTCATTTTTTCAGGATCTTTAAAGAGCGAATGATATCTAAAATATGTGTGATTCATATAGTCCTTATTTATATAACCCTTATATCGCTCCTCTCTGCGGAATTTTCGCTGCTCAACAGGGGTATTCAACGTTGCAAAGAAGAGATTCTGAAGGATTGCTTTATAATATGTAGATTCCTTTTGCGATAAGTCTTTTATAATTTCTTTAAGGAATTTCACATCAAAAAGTTCTTTTTTTACTATTCCCTTCTGTCGCATAAACCAGATAAAAATAATCCGCGTGATAAGCCGTATGAGAGCAATATTTCTGCCATTTGGCTCTGATTCGGCATCAGCTGGAAATTTTACATGTTTCAACGCCCAGAAATACCAGTTTGCAATATCCTGATAGAATTCCTTTGTAACCTTTTCAACGCTGAATGCATCAATAATTGATTCAATGCTATTGAAATTTGCATATTCTACCTGCTGCGTAAATGTTTTATTTGTCTGCTCCTTGCTTACATAGTAGGTATAGCGGCGGAAATTGCTCCACTTGCGCTTACCCCCCGCACGGGGTATGCTATAAATAAAAGAAAACCTGAAATTGCCATTTGTATCATAAAATATAAAAAAGCCCCCAGCATATCTATCATGTTCTCTCAACATCTCTTTTGCTAACACATACTGTGCTTTTTTGCCGCTCCGCTCGGTTAAGTTACGCATAACATAAATTGCAAAGACTGCTATCTCAACATTCCCACATTGCATATCCCCTATCCGGGTTACATGATCAAAATCATCTTTTGAATATGGTGATAGCTCTTCTTCAACTGGTTGGTAATGATCATTTTTATCACGGAAAAAATCTTCAAACTTTTCTAAAGAAAAATCGTTAATAATCCCATCAAGAACGTTGCCCATATGTTAAACCTCTTGCATCTTTTTATTTTCTATTGCAATGATGATCTCCTTTTGTAAGCCATCGCCTTTGTATTTTTCCTTTTCAAGATAATGAGGGCCAAGTTCATCCATAAGAGATTTTATTTCTTTAATCATTTCATCCTTCTGGCTGTTGTTTTTAAAAGAAGTCTTTAATTGTGCAATACGTCGTAATGTATAATCCGAAAGCGTGCCATAGTCGAGGATGTCTTCCCGCACGAGCATCAGGAAATCTTTATGCGGTTGTATTTCTTCAATATCAGTGTTTTGAATCAAATAGTTTAGATTGTTCATTGCACGCCTGTATAAGCTTTGCTCGCTTTTTGGCATACTTCTTGTTTCTTTTCGGTTTTTAACTTTTTCATACGCATTCCAGAATCGTTCATCGATGGCACACGACTTTTCTTCAATACCACACTGTATCCTTTCCAGCACCTCTTCAAGCGATGTTTCCTGTATGTCACCGGTTGCATAATTATAGTGCATCGCATATAATCTATTTTTTTTAAAAAATACCAGCAATTCATCGTCGTTACTTTTTCGTGAAACTTTTATACGTTTTGGCAGATGAGATAAATTTTTAATTACACCAGGGTATTGTTGCGCTAACTGTGAAAATGTATTTAACAGCTTTGTGTAAAAACTTTCGGTTTCCAGTGTTTCAGGGTTTTGTTGCAAGCGGCTATAAAGTTTTGCAGCCGATGGTTCTTCATCAGCGTCAAATATTTTTGCATCCTCGCCCAGAGTATTATGAATCATAAACATTTTATTCTGGGCGATCTCACGGGATTTTACAATCTCAGCACCTCTTTCGGTAGGGAAAAAATTAACAATATACAGCTCTTCAAATACCTTTTTGCTGATACGGTTTATTCGCCCCAGACGCTGTATCACTCGCACAGGATTCCATGGTATATCATAATTTATAATCATACCCGCCCTGTTTAAGTTAAATCCCTCAGAAATTTTATCAGTACATAGCAATAAGTCATATTCATCTTCCTGATTTTTATACCCCGCATCGAAGTTTTTATAAATAGCTTGAATTTTTGAAGACGGCAGATCACCTGCAATAACAAGCACCCGATGATTGAAGGCGTTATCAAGCGCATCAGCAACATATTCAACTGTATCTTTGAATTCCGAAAATATTACTATCTTACGTTTTGGTTCATCGTGCTTTGGTTTATTATTAAATTCTTTTTTTATATTGTTAATAAGGCATTTTAATTTGGGGTCATTGTTAACTAAATCTAATTCATCAAGCTCCTTAAGTATTGTATCAAATAGGTTAATATCTTTTTTTATATCATCAATAAATTCTTTAGCATATTTAAAATCTTTGATTTTATATCGTTTGTGCTTTTTAGGCAATACCCCAGCGTTTATCTGTTCTTCATAATTTTTAAGATGTGGTTCAATTTCTTCAATATCAAGATCATATATTTTTTCAATTAATTTTCTATCGAGAATAAACTCACCATCGAGCGGATTTCCTCTCCCAGTTTTTGTAATAAACGCAAGTACGTCTTTGTGAATACGCTTAAAATTTTCAATGCTTTGCTTAAATGCACCAAATGAACTTTCAAAGCGCCGCACCAGCAAACGCCGCATAAAATTGAACAGGTTTGTTTGCTGCATATATTCACGGTTCTTTTCCATTAAGTTTTCATCTTCAATTTCGTCAGGATCAATATCCAGCTCACCCTCCTCATACACGAACGGTCGGTATATTGCTCCCTTAAAGAGTCCATCTGCATCACTGTCGCCAAAATATTTTTGAATTACTTTATCATAAAAATTAGATTGTTCCAGTGAGAGCTCGTAGAACCATTCAACAGGGTCGCATACCTTTGATAATTTTGTAACTTCATCTCTGTAATATGGATTTTTTTGTAAATCTATGCGGTTGCGGCGTATGGTGATCGGTTCAATGACATCTCTGATATCCTGCGATAATCTATGAGTTTCGCTTGTTACTTTTGATATATTAACATTATCGCCTCCGAATAAAACTTTATAATACCTTCTTGCTTTTTCTTTTTTTCTATTATCATGGCTATTGTAATAGCGTTTTATATAACTTAATTTATCAAACTGACTTCGATATAATGAGAACAATAATTCAACGTTATTATCAAGTGTTATGGTTGATTTTTTGGGCGTAATAAATAATTTTAAAATTGAAAAAACATCACTGGGTCTATTATTAAACGGTGTTGCAGTGAGCGCAATAACTATCCTGTTTCGGCATATATTCTTTAAAAGCTCATAGGCTCTTGTATCCTGATTCCTGAAACGATGCGCCTCATCTATTATCACCACTTCAACATCATTGTGTGCATTCACAAATTCAAGTATGTTTTCTAAATCACCCAGTGAACGTGCCTCCCAGTCAAAAAGCTGGAAATCCTCTAAGTATTTACTCCAGCCAGCTGTCTTATTTCTATCGCCCACAAGTCCTGGGGGACATATCACAATACCGCGTTTTTTTAACTGTTTTGCTATGGCACAGGCAATAATGGTTTTGCCCAATCCAACAACATCGGCCAGTATAACACCATTGTGTTTTTGAATAATAGACAGTGCCTGGCTCACTGCATCTAACTGGTATGTATATGGCTCATAACCATTTTTTTTTAATAGATTACATAAGTAATCTCCAATTGAAGTTATTTCATAGGTATCCAGATATGTTTTTAACACCAGGCAATATGCCTCAAATGGGGTTATCTTTTTAATAAAAGTCTCATTTTCCAGCACTGAAATGAGCTTTTCTTTTTTCTGTATATCTTCGCTTATTTTTACTGCACTCTTCCACTGGGTATCAAAATAATTTTCCGACTCTTCACTACCGTAATCAGATATTTCAACGTTAAATTCGCTTTGATCAACCAGTCCTGCCCTGGTCAAATTACTGCTTCCTGTGATAAATAGTGATTGTTTAACTTGATCCGAGCGTAATTTAAAAATATACAGCTTGGCATGGTTTGGCTTTACTGTTTTTCGTATGATGCACTTTTCATTTTTTATTAAATTTATAAAAAATGTTATCTGCTGGTGAAATTCTTTTGTATCAAATTCATCACTGTTGATTGATTTTTTTATTGAATCAAAAAACTTTTGTGCAATGGCGTCATTGGATAAACTTTTCTCTTTTTTATCAGCATATTCAATTAATTTATAATTAAACACATCGATGTTCAAACCTACCAGTATTTTAAGTGTCACATCAGGATTATTAACCAATGATTCATATAATTCTTTTATTCCTGAAAAATAAAAAAAACCAACCAGAAATTTCAATTCCTGACTTTGCTGTATAAGCTGATCAAGGCGTTTTAACAAATTCTTTGAAGAGCTATTGGTAATAAAACTTGACATTCCTCCCATCCTTAAAAAAGAGCATGTCCCTGAATTAGTTGAAATTCATAGCGGTTACCCAAAGATTATGGGCACCTCTAAAAACCGCTTTCATCCTTAAAAATAGTATCAAAAGAAAGCGGTTTTATCCTATAGATTGTGCCCACAAGGGAACATCCTTATACATGGTTTTTAGAAGTTTCCTTATGTTTGATAACACAATAAATCAAAGGAGCAACCACTATGAATTCGAAGAAAGTATGTTCAAAGAGCACGGGGAAGTCAAGACAAAAAGAATTACACAAGCTTTTTGCTATATATGACCTTATTGTCTCAAGAGAAGATTTGCATGAGCTTTACCAGCGCGAGGTGGGTGAAGTGCATATTTGTTAATTTCTTCCAGTATTTTTCTGTTGCTATCCGGCGCCGTTATTTTTACTTCTACATCCTGCGAGTCGAAATCTCTTTCAACTTCCAGCTCGTTTATCAATTCTATGCCTGTTTAATTTTGTTTTGAGGATGTATTAGTCATTCCTTTAGAATATTCACATTTATTGATAGTGTCAATAATAAAAAATTGAATGCTTGTATTGCAAGTTCATTTTTAAGAAGATACGTGGCGCAAATAACATATCCGGCGATTTTTTTACCTCCACCCCCTTGACGTTTTTCCACTTTCATGCTATATTATTATTAGCACTCTTTATCGATGAGTGCTAAATCATTCCACTACCATATTTCCATTTCTTAGAGGTTTGTATTATGGCGGCACATCAATTTCAGACCGAGGTATCGCAGCTTCTGCATCTCATCATTCATTCGTTATATTCCCATAAGGAGATATTTCTGCGCGAACTCATTTCCAATGCATCCGATGCGCTCGATAAATTAAAATATCTCACCCTCACCGATGAGGCATACAAGCAGATTGATTTTTCGCCGCGCATTGATATCTCGTTCACAGAGGGTGAACATCCCACGCTCACGGTATCTGATACCGGCATTGGCATGAACGAGAATGAGCTCGTTGAAAATCTGGGTACCATCGCCCGCTCGGGAACGAAAGCGTTTCTTGAAAAGCTCTCCGGCGACGCGCGAAAGGACTCAAATTTAATCGGCCAGTTCGGAGTGGGCTTTTATTCTTCGTTCATGGTTGCCGAAAAAGTGGAGGTTATCACCCGTCGCGCGGGCGAGGAGAACGCGTATCGCTGGACAAGCGACGGCCGCGGCGAGTACACAATCGAACAGGATGCCCGCGAAAGCCATGGCACCACGGTGATTCTGCATTTAAACGACAACGGCAGGGAGTTTGCCAATCGCTGGCGCATCGATGGCATCATCAAGAAGTATTCAAACCACATTCCGTTTCCCATTTATCTGCATTATGAAGAAACCGGGTGGGACGATAAGGGCAATAAAAAGCAAGATAAAGTACAAAAGACCGATCAGGTCAACAGCGCTTCCGCGCTCTGGAAGCGCCCTAAAAGCGAGCTGAAAGACGAAGATTATTATGAATTCTACCGGAGCATCGCGCACGATAGCGATGACCCGCTTCTCTACATTCACACGCATGCCGAAGGCACGATGGATTACACCACGCTGTTTTATATCCCGAAAAAAGCGCCTTTCGACATGTACTATGCCGATTATCGCCCGGGGGTGAAGCTCTATGTGAAGCGCGTGTTCATCACCGATGACGATAAGGAACTTATGCCGGTGTATCTGCGCTTTCTGAGAGGTGTCATCGACTCTGAGGATTTGCCGCTGAACGTGAGCAGGGAGATATTACAGCAGAACAGCATTTTGCGTAAAATCAGACAGGCGTCGGTGAAAAAAGTCCTCTCGGAACTTGAGAAGCTTGCGGAATCCGATAAGGAAAAATATATCGAATTCTGGAAGGAATTCGGCCGTCCCATAAAGGAAGGACTCTACAGCGATCATGAAAACAGGGAGACGATTTTAAAACTCGCGCGGTTTAAATCTACGAAAGCTGAAGGATACACCAGCCTTCTTGAATATGAAATCCGCATGGTGCCTGAGCAAAAAGCGATTTATTACATCACCGGTCAGAATGAAAAGACGCTCCGGCAATCGCCGCTTCTTGAAATGTACAACGCGAAAGGTATTGAAGTGCTCATCATGGATGATGAGCTTGACGATGTCATCATCCCGATGGCGGGCAAATATAAGGAGTTCGAGTTTAAATCGGTTAACCGAAGCGATGCGGCTGAAGATCTGAAGACCTCGAGCGATAAGGAAAAGGAACAGGAAGCAAAGCCGCTGATTGAGCGCATCAAAAAAGCGCTCGGCGACCGCGTGAAGGACGTGAAGGCAAGCACGCGGCTTTCCGATTCGCCATCGTGCATTGTTGCGGACAGCAACGATCCCACGGTGCAGATGCAGGCGCTGCTGAAAAGCATGGGCAAAAATGATATTCCCGAATTCAAGCCGATTCTTGAAATCAATCCCACGCATCCGATTATTCAAAAGCTCGGCGACATGGAAGATGGCACGGAATTTTCTGATGTCTGCATGCTGCTTTTTGAGCAGGCGATGCTGGTGGAGGGCATGAAGCTTGAGGATCCGGCGGCGTTTGCCCGTCGGCTCAATAACATGCTTGACAGAGCGGTTGAAAAAAAGTAAACGCGTGAAACATATACGTTATTGAAAACTCATAATTATCTGGTTGGTATATGCGATGACATTTGAAATTTCAATTCTGCAGAAGGTGAAACGATGAGACGATTAATAAAAAGCAATTTCAGAAAAAAAATCGCTTTCCTGGCTTTCATTGCACTTCTCCCGGTTATTTCGCACAGCACCTGCGATTTTGGAAACGAAGCGTTCGGCCAGGCGGGTGATTCTCCTTTAAAAGGAAGCGCGGAAAATGCCAGGGCCTGGGAAATTCAAAAAGTATTTCGAAAAATTGCCGAACTGTATCACGACCGCGTGGTGTTCATAAGCACCGAGCAGACGGTTAAGTTTCAGCCTCATCCCTTCTTCGACGACCCGTTTTTCAATCAATTTTTCGGCATGCCGTACGGCGGCAGGCCGCGCACTCAAAAGCGCAGGGGTTTGGGATCGGGGTTCATCATTTCAAAAGACGGATACGTGTGCACCAATCATCACGTCATTCAGAATGTCGATAAAGTCACCGTGAAGGTGCTCGATAAGATATACGATGCCGATGTTGTGGGTTCCGACGAGCGAACCGATTTAGCGCTTCTGAAAATAAAATCTAAAGACAAATTTTCACCTGTGTTCATCGGCGATTCCGATAAGGTGAGCGTGGGCGACTGGGCTATTGCAATCGGCAATCCCTTTGGGCTCGATAAAACCTTCACGGTGGGGGTGGTGAGCGCGGTTGCACGCAAGGACGTGGATATGATGGGTGGCTCGCAGTCGCACATCCAGACCGACGCGTCCATCAATCCCGGCAATTCGGGCGGACCGCTCATCAACATCGACGGAGAAGTCATCGGCATCAACCGCATGATCTACTCCAATAGCGGCGGCTATATGGGCATCGGCTTTGCCATTCCCATCAATCAGGCGAAAATCGTACTCGAACAGCTCAAAACGCATAAAAAAGTCCGCCGCGGTTTTATCGGCGTGCAGATTGTGCCGTTTACCGAAGAGTATGCGAAGGAAATCGGCCTTCCGAAAAATGAAGGAGCGCTGGTGGGCGCGGTGGTGCCGGGAAGCCCCGCGGATAAAGGCGGCATCCAGGTGGGCGATGTTATTCAAAAAATCAATAACACCACCATAAAGGAATTTTCCGATCTCCTGCAGGAAGTGGAAAAAGCGTCGATCAATTCCACGCTGAAGGTACAGGTGTGGCGCGATAAAGCGAATGTGAATCTCTTTATCACCGTCAAAGAGCGCGAATAGGGAATTGCGCGCAGCGATTTTTGATTATGGATATTGGGGGTATTGAACTGCTGAAGGGTGTTGAGAAGAATTGAGATAAAATTAATTTTTAGCCGTATTATTTGTCTGTGGGTTTTTTCCCATAGGTATTAAGCCATTCAACGTCCAGACGGTCTTTGAGTCGGGCTGTCGATTTTTTATTTTTCATTAAATCATCGAAAGATATTATATTCACGGGGATGGTGCCTATCGAGCCTTTTTCTCTGTTTCCCCATGCTTCTTCAAAATCAACTCCTTCGATTGAGGTGATGATATCGATGCGATTCGGAGGCAGCCCGAGTTGAATTATTTTCCCTTTTTCAGAAATTTCATCAGGATTGAGAGTTTCTGTTGGAAAGCCAAATTCGGATAGGACGTTGATTATTTTAACTGCATTCGCTGGATTCGCTTCAATCCAGATATCAATATCATCGGTATAACGGGGCCGCGCATGATATGCAATTGCATATCCTCCCACAATAAGATAACGGACGTCATTTTTTTGTAGTAATGCTAAGAACTCTTGCAAATCCTTTATAATCTTCACCGTTCAGTTCCATGAACCTTTTGCGAATATCTTCTAAAAGGATAAGTTTCGCATTGCCATCCATTGATCGCCAATACTCTATTTCATGCAGTTCTGATGCAGCAAAACTATTGAATTTTTTTAGTACCCGTTCCATATCACTCTTATTCAAATTGATGGCGGATTGAATGTATGATGATTGCCATATGTTGCCATATGAGATTTTTATATTATTAATAAATATTTGTCAAATACAAAATATCGGGTATCAGGGTGTCGAAAAAATTTGAAAGGCCGATGAAACCGCTTGACTTTTTACATTGTACATCAATTTAATCGCTTTAGAGTTCTATCACCACACCGGAGGGCAGGCATGGAAAACTCAAGAAAATCATCGCGCAAAGAGATTTTCGGCTGGGCAATGTTCGATTTCGCCAATTCATCGTACACAACCGTCATCATCACCGTGGTGTATTGCGTGATTTTTACAAAGCTCATCGTAGGTGACGCGCCGGAGTACCGCATGGGAAATCTTCTCTGGAGTGTGGCGCTTTCTATAAGCTATATTATCGTTCTTCTCACGGCTCCCATGATGGGAGCAATTATGGATTTCTCAGCTTCTAAAAAGAAATTCCTTTTTGCAAGCTATCTTCTCACAGTTATCGCAACTGCGGCATTGTATTTTGTGCATCCCGGGTATATTTTCTTGGGAATGTTTTTCGTTATTTTTTCAAATGTGGGATTCTCGCTTGGGGAAAGCTTCATCTCGAGTTTTCTTCCTCACCTTGGAACTCCGGAAGAACTCGGTAAAATTTCCGGCTACGCCTGGGGTCTGGGGTATTTCGGCGGCCTTGCATCGACGGCGATTGTGCTGTTTGGCCTTGGCCCGCAGACAATTGAAAATTTTGCTAATCTGCGCTTTGTGGGGCCCATCACCGCGGCATTTTTCCTTCTTGCGGCCATCCCGACGTTTTTGTGGGTAAGGGAACGCGGTACTGCCAGAGCGCTTCCCGCCGGTGAAAATCATTTCAGCATCGGTTTCAAGCGCATTGTAAAAACGTTCCGCGATATTCAGGACTACCGCGATGTAATGATTTTGCTTCTCTCGTTTATTTTCGCCTATGCCGGTCTTTCCATCGTCATAAGCTTCGCGTTCATCTACGGCGACCAGATTGTGCGATGGACTCCAGCAGTACAGACGCTCATGTTCATCATCACACAGCTCACCGCTGCCGCCGGCGCGGTGGTCTTTGGATTGGTGCAGGATAGGCTCGGCGCGAAAATCACCTATCTTCTCACTCTGATGCTCTGGGTTATCGCAATTGTGCTGATATGGGGAACGAATGAGCTCACAGAAATTCTCAATCGTTTTCTCGGATTGTCAATGCAGCCGCAGAATTTTTTCCTCATCGTCGGCTCAATTGCCGGATTGGGGTTGGGTGCCACGCAATCATCCTGCCGCGCAATGGTGGGTATCTTTTCGCCGGAATCGAAGTCTGCGGAATTTTTCGGTTTCTGGAATCTTGCAGGGAAAATTGCATCAATCGTTGGACTTATGGGACTCGGTTTTCTGCAGCATGAATTCGGCCTGAAAAATGCAGTTCTTCTCTGCGCGGTCTTTTTCTTTATCGCGATTGTGGTGGCAATATTCATAAACCAGAAGCGCGGCATGGATGCGGCACGAGCGCACGAAGGAGAATAACAATTCCTGCTTTGCACAAATGCCACAATTGAAGATGTTCTCCGGCATTTTAAAAGAAGAAACTGGGGTTGCGTTTATCGAGTCATCGCGGAATGAGCGATATTTTGAATGTCATCCAATCTGGAGCGGATATCTGCGGCATTTTACCGGACGCGAGGTACAGGCGCGGCTTTTGCCCCAGCGCGATTATGAAACGGGAAAACAAATTCTCATCATCTGGCCGAAAGAAGCTGAAAGTAAAGAGCCTTTCTTTGAACTGTACTACAATGAGCGGCTGATAAAATATCCCGCATCCACCCTGGGTCATATTGCGCTTAATATCAACGGCGCGGTGTATAATTTTTCTCATCTGATAAACGAAAACGAAGTGATGCAGCCCGAAGAGTATTTATACCGACCCGCGATGGGTGAGTTCGCGCCGCATCCTCTCACCGGTCGCTTCGACGTGAGCGACCCCCAAAAACCGTACTTCGATAAATTCGGACGCAACTTCATGCGCACGATTCATGTGGCACGGGTGACGGGTGCTGATATTGAAAAATTACGTGCTCATTGCGATGCCGAGCTTCTGCGGATTTACCGCGCGCCTAAGGACCCGAAGCGCCCTCATAAATATTCTGAATTCAATTTTTTCACACGAAGCTGCACCACCATCATCCGCGATGCCCTGCGTGCTATCGGTTTCAAAGACATAAAGGGAATTATTCCTCGCGACATGTTCATCAGTGCCTCGACTGTCTTTGCAGAAGCAGAGAAGATAGGTGCTGTGCAATGCCGTTTTTTTGTAAAGCCGCAGCTTCTTGTGCCTGAGGCGCCGCCGAGCGCACGCTCATGGGTTTTAAATCCGCGAAATCTTTTTCGCGTAAGACGTCATCGAAGATTATTCGGCTATTGACGGAATTTTCAGCGCGATGCCGTAAAGATTGTACATGATGATGTCATCGAGCACTGCCCTGATGTCGGATATTTCTTCAAAGACCAGCCATTGAAGCAGTATTTGCTTGATGCACCCAAGTATTGCGTAAGCGATGATGTCGGAACGGCACGCGCGGACATTCCCGTCTGAGATTCCTTCATCGAGCAGTTGCTTAATTGCTGCAAGTATCGCATCGAAGAATTCCTGAATCTTTTTGTCGAAATGGCTGTCATATCCCTGCTGTGCGGTGATGATGAGTCGCGCCATATCGGCGTTGTGTTCTAAGAAGGCAACAAGCTCAAGTGTCATTGCGCGGATATCAGAAGGAAGCGTGTGCGCAGAATGTGCGCGGGAAATATTGATGGATAAAATTTTTTCAACGAGGAGTCGAAGGAAGTCATCAACAAGAATCGAGAAAATTTCTTCCTTGCTGGTAAAATGCGCGTAGAAGGTGCTTCGAGCGATGCGCGCCTTCGCAATGATATCGGCAACGCTGGTGTTATGAAAACCCCTTTCAACGAAAAGAGAACGTGAACATTCAATAATGAATTCTTTCCTTTCGCGCTTATTCATTATGAATTTTCGAAACCGCCGGAAATTTTCGCCTTCGCGATGACCCTGCCTTCAATCATGCTTAAAAATTCTTTTTCCGATGGACGGCGTATTTTCGGCGATATCATTTCTGAGAGGCAATACGCGGCAATTTCATAGGTATGCACGCCGCTGCCTTTTGGCGGCTGAGGGCCGCCGTAGCCTGCAAAGCCGAAGGTGTTTTCAAGTTCAATGCTTCCCGCTGGCATACGACCGGATGCGCCTTCCTGAAGTTCCGCAGCAGAGGGCGGAATGTTCAGCACTGCCCAGTGAACCCAGCTTCGGGCCATTGGATGGCGGTCAACTATCGCAAGTGCGATTGATTGCGTATTCGCGGGTATGTCTTCAATGAGAATGTGTGGTGAAATATTTTGTCCGCCGGCAATCGCTTTCATTGCGTATTTCGCAGGAATCAAACCGCCGCTTGAAAAACTTTTTGACGAAAGTTTCATCTCACGCCTCCCTTTTATGTTGATTGAATAGTAGCAAGTTGCACATAGTATTGTTCACTTTTCAAGTGAAATATGACGTAATTGTATGAAGATTTTTTTCTGAACGTAGTGAAGCATCCAGGAGCTGTTTTAGTGCCGAGAGGGCGGACTCTTCAATTTTTTCTAAAATCGGATGCGAAAGCCGGAATTTTCGAAGAATATCGATTGAATGAATGAACAGCGTGTAATAGTACCAGTCGTGGAAAAGGCGTGCCGCATACAGAATTTCTTCGTCTGTAAGGATGTCCTTCGATGCACATGAAAAATATTTGCAGGTATAATTTTGAAAGCAATCGAAGCGCCTATCATCCTCCCCGTGTGCTGGATAAATGGCGCATCCGGGGGTATCATCATCCAGAAGACATACGAACGGGCATTGCAGCCCATCGTCATACAATTTCGGCATCGTGATGATGATTCCATTGTCGATGGTTCGGTCGGGATAGTATGAACCCGTGAGATTGCTTCTCGATGCGCGCAGCTGTTTGAGGAGATAATCGGAACTGAACAGACGGAACATTTCGCGGCGCTTTTGAAAGAGCGATTCAATCTCTTCCCGTGAGGCATCATAGTTATGACTTCCGCAGCACAATGCGCATGAAGCACCAAAGCCGGGGCGGCAGGGATTTATTGTACCTGTATCATTCATTTCGTATCATGATTATTGTTCTGAAATGCGCATCAAGAAAAATTTTAACAAAAGCCTGATTTTTCGTAAATGGTATATATTTTAATTGCATTTTCATCTCGATGTTGCGATATTGTTTCAAGGCGGAGGAAGCCGCGCAGCCGCGCTTGCCCGCGGAAGCGGGCGGTGAGGAAAGTCCGAACACCGAAGGGCAGGGTGCCGGATAACGTCCGGGCGCCGCGAGGCGACTGAAAGTGCAACAGAAAAAATACCGCCTTTCGACCTGTCGAAGGGTAAGGGTGAAATGGCGAGGTAAGAGCTCACCGCTTTGGCAGTAATGTCAAAGGCATGGCAAACCACACCCGGTGCAAGACCAAGTAAGCAACCGATTGAGAACGGCCCGTTCAAGGTTGCGGGTAGGTCGCAAAGACATTGTCGGCAACGGCAATGCAAGATAGATGGCTGCATACACAGAATTCGGCTTACGGCTTCCTCCGCTTTCCCGTCAGGGGTGATACAAAAAACCCTGATGAGTGCCGCGCCGTGCAAATTCATCTTCAATGGCTTTTATCACAGTGCCTTTGTGAAGTCCCCATGCAGGTGCAATGAGCGTTTCCCGGCCGCGGTCACCGGATAGGCGATGTATCAAAATATCTCCCCGAAACCGCTCAATAACATCGCACGCCGTTGACACATATTCCTGAAATGTCATAAGCTTAAATTTTTCAAGTTCATATGCATTCGCAAGCTGAGTGTCGCGAATCACATGAAGGTGGTGTAGTTTTACGCCTGAAACTTTAAGCCCGGAAACTTCATCGGCAGTCATCATCATATCCTCCCAGCTTTCACCAGGAATGCCCAGAATGAGGTGAAGGCAGATATCGATGTTCCGTGAAGCTGCCCTTTGAACAGCATCGAGCGTATCCGCATGGGTATGATGGCGATTGAGAAATTTCAGGCTTTCCTCATGCATTGTTTGCATGCCGATTTCAAGCCAGAGCTCAAAATCATCCCTTTTATATGAAGCGATGAGGTCGAGCACCTCATCTGATAGGCAATCGGGGCGGGTGCCAATCATGAGTCCAACAACGTCGGAAAACGAAAGGGCAGTATCGTACAATTCTTTTAAGGTCTCAAGGGATGCATACGTATTGGTGAAAGCCTGAAAATAGGCGATATATTTTGTGGGTAGATTACCCCGGCGAAAAGCATTGCGTGCAACTTCCATCTGGTCCAGGATATTGGCATGAGCGCTGATGAAGGGGGAAGCTGAACCGTCTGCGGCGCAGAAAATACAACCTTTAGAATCGAGCGTGCCGTCCCTGTTCGGACAATTGAGATGCGCGTCCAGAGAAAGTTTTAAAATCCGAACGCCGAACCGCTCATGGAGATAATCGCCGAAAAAATTATACGGCTTTCCGTTCCATGATTTCGGTTCAGAGCGATTTTTCCCGCTGGACATGGGCGAAATAAGAATTTTTCAGGTACAGCTGATTCTGATATCTGTCCGGATTGAGATATACCCGCGAGACGCGCCTGGCACTCACGATGTCGAGATTTCTGTTCAACTCGAGCACGTACATGCCAGGATAAAAATCGATGCGCTTTCTTTCGTTTTTCCAGACAGTGATGGTGCGCTTTTTTTTCCGTGACCATTCTGTGTGTTTCACTTTATTCGTCACAACCGCGTGTGCAAAAGAGCTATGAAGCCTTTCAAGTGTTTCATTATCGGCAGCAAGGTTGGTGCGTATCGCATCTTTGAGCGATTGACCTTCTTCGAAGACGAAAATGATGGGCCTTGTGAGCTCTGCCGGACGAACCGCGTAATGCCGGTCGGGAATACGCTGCGGCGTTTCATCAATCTTGGCAGTTTGATTTACAGAAGGAGGATTTTGCGCAATCGATTTTGGTTCTTGACGAGACGCGCGATAGCCGGGATGCAGGATTTCATTATAGCTATCGCAATATTTGCGGTAAATGCCCTCATAAAAATCCTTTGAGCGGGTCATGGATTTAGCGACGGAAAGATAATTGAGCGCCATTTTGACATTTCTCTGGCGCAGTTTTTTGCTTTTCGTGCGCTTGCTTGCGAGGCTCATTGCTTTCTGGTAAAGGCGTTCCGAAGTAAGTGCGGTTTGCTTCATTTCGCTGTAGGGGGTCACCAGATTTCCAAAACGGGTATTTCCATACTGCGAACGCATGATATCGATGACATTACAAGCTTCCTGAGCCATTCCTTCCTGCATATAGAAAAGCGCAATCCGGGAAAGCTTTACCAGCGTCAGATCAAATTGCGATGCCGGATGCTCGACTTTCCTTGCGGCGGATTCGCTCACGTCGATGCCGAATACATCCCGGAAGCTTGCGAGAAGTGTTTCGTATTGGGCACGGGTGATTTTATCCTGCATGTCGGGATTGGTGATGATGGAAAGGTCATCAGGATTCGAAATAAATCCGGTTTCATAGATGAGCGAAATGGGGAAATTTACGAAGTAGATAAAGCGATCGTCCGCGACTGCTCCCATCTGCCAGCCGTTCGGCTGCATGCCGATGTGTATGAGCTCTTTTTTCAGCTCAAGTGCGTAATGCCGTGAAAAGCCCGATACGTCGATGCGGTTATAAAGCGTGAGAAAGCCTTTATGGACTTCGGTTATTTTTTCGAGATATTTTCCTCCGTTGGAATCGTACACAATGTGAATGCCGGCGATATTGCTCGTTCCCGTTGTCTTGACTCCTGAACGGACGTTGTTCAAATGCTGGCTGATGATGATTTGAGCTTTTGCGTCATAAGCGTTTTTGATGGTGTTTCTGAACGATTGGCTTCTGTAATCGTCTCTCTCGCCTTTGAGGGCAGCTAAATAATCCTCTGTCGTGACGATATTGATGTGCGGATTTTTTGATAAGAGCGCATACAGTTTTCGGATGAGCATTAAAGAGTACACTTCCTCGCTTATGCCATAAATGCAATGGCGTCCTGTGGGGCGGGCGCTCCAGCGGCCGTTCACCATGCCATGACAGGGGTCGATGTATATGGTGATTTTTTTACCTGCTACTACTCTATCCGGAAGATTATTATACATTTCGTCGAGCGTCTGTACCACGCTGATAATTCCTTTGGCACGCTCAATGTTTTTTTCATGCTGTACGATGTCCTGGATAATTTTTGGCTGAGACTCGATGGAAAATTGGGAATTTTCTTGGGAAAATATTGGAAATGAAAGAGCGGTGATGGCCACAACGGCCGCAATCAATTGTCGGTTCATACTATCCCCTCATCATAAGACGCTAAAAATTCATCGAGCGATGATTCTAAAACTAAATATTTTTTTCTTGATTTATCATAACGATGAGTGAAATAAAATCAAGCAAAATATTGTATCAAAACCCCGTTGCTTTGGAACATGCCCATTCAGGATAATTATCGATATTTTTTACTGCATTACTTCACATTTTAATTGCAAAAAAATACTTCTAATCCAGTAATAATACTGAAGCGCGATGCTGCTTGGAAGAATGTGATACAACGCAATGGCGGAGGTGGAAACCGTGGAAAAGACTTTTATTAGTTATCATGACCTTAATGATGAAATAAAACGAGAAATTGACCGGATTGTGGAAAAATCGAAAAAGGAAGGAGATGAATTGGATTTCGAATCCGCCGCCCTTGTATGGTTTGATACTTCCTTTGATGAATGGATTCAGAAAAAATATGCAACCGGCAAAAAGAACGGCCGGAAGCACTTCCGGATGGATATTGAAATTCCCGTGAGAATTGTCGAGCGGCTCATTGATGCCGACGGAAATGAAGCCGAGGAAATCGATTTCGTGGGTAAAATAATAAACATCAGCAGGGGAGGGTTTTATTTTCATTCTGCTGAACACATAAATGCCTCATCCATCATCCGGGTGGTGATAGATCTCTCTTCTATTGATGAAAATCTTACCGAGGTTGAGGCTCTTGCCATGGTGGTGCGCTCTGAAAAGCTTGAAGGCAAAGGTTTTGGAATCGGGGTGATGTTCAGCAGTATTTACGATGAAAGCAAAAAGAATCTTGATGTGTTCATTTTTAAAAACGTTGCATATCATCTGGGGAGGTGATGTTTCTCACCTCTTCGGCGCGAGTGATTCGATGTGCTGTTTGATTCCTTCTTTTTTTATATCAAAAAAATACACGTTGCGCGTCTTTTTGGCGTCTTCGACTTTCCGAAGCGAACCATCCCTTTCCACAATACCGAGAATTGCCGCATCGACATTTGATGTGACGATGCGGTTGTCGGAAAGGAGGTGCTTTTTTAACATGAGATATGCTCGCTTTTTCGCTGTTTCGAGCGCATAATTGTCCGAACCGGCTGTTTCGGCGGGTTCGATAATCACCACGCGGAATGTGTTCGGAGCAATGAAGCCCTCTTTTCGGAATTGTTCTTCAAGAACTTCCAGGGATTCCAGTTCTCCGATTTTTTGGGTGCTTTCGAGTGGTCCGGAATGAGGTGCGCGACCGCAGGAAAAATGTGTGATCCCAACCAGTATTGCAATGGAGATTGGGATTGAAATAGAAATAAGGCGTTTCATCATTTTTTTCCTCCGGTTTTCTGGTTGAAAGATTTTTCATCTTTATGACATTCGAGAATTTCCTTAATGTTTTTTCGGGAGATGCGCACTATAACTGCAAACGATTCATCTTCTTTAAAGAACTCCGCTGCTTTAGAGGCATGTTGTATTACATCCTTCGCCTGATTGAGAAGGATTTCTTCGTTCGCGGCTTTACATGATGCCATGTTCGTTTTTCGATACTCGGCGATTTTTTTCTTTAATAAATCTATAAAATCATTTTCTGCTTTGTTCCGTGCATTTTCACGGCGTGCAACAAGGCCTTTAACATGCGCATCGGGAAGTACGATTAAAGAAATCTGTAAAACGTCTGTACCAATGAAACCTTCTTTCAAAATAGTATCAACACCCGGCGAACCGCTATGGAAACTGCTGCCGCATGATACTAGTGCCGCCGACAGGAAGATGAACGCAATCTTTAACAGCAACGAACGTTTATTCGCCACGATATATTTTCCTGAAATCATTTCTTTTCCAGCAGGTTGACAATTCCCTGAATTTTATCGGCATCGGGATGGTTCGGGCGAAGAGCCAGTACCTTTTTGAAATGGTAAAGCGCCTTTTCGTTATTGCTTATTTTCCGGTAATAGAGCATCCCGAGTTCTTCATGGGCATTGTACATGTTCTGGTCAATCTGTACGGCGCGTTCGAATGAACGGACCGCTTCGGAAAAATCGCCTTTATCGCGCTGGGCGATACCAAGAAAAAAATGCGATTTTGAATCCATTGGCTTCAGGCTGATTGCCACTTTGTATTCTTCGATTGCATCTTCGAATCTTTTCGTTTCGCGATACGCGTCGGCTAAATTGAAGTGTGCTTCAAAGGAACGCGGGCTGTTCGATGTCGCATTCCTGTATTGTTCAATTGCCTGTTCATGGAGCCGATTTTTCTTATAGATGTTGCCAAGATTTATGTACGCCTTTGGTTCGCGCGGGTTGGATGCGATTGCTTTTTTGTAGTTTTCAATCGCGTTGTTATCTTCGCCCATGCCGTAATACGCGTTGCCGAGTTCATAAAGCGCGGCATAATCGCCTTCTTTTATTTCCAGTACCCGGTTAAAAGAAGAAATGGCTTTGGGATACTCGTGTTTCTGAGAAAATAAAAGCCCAAGGTTGAAATGAGCCTGATAGTGCGCCGGATCGTTTTCGATGGCTTTTTTATAGAAATCCGCCGCATTGTTGTACGATTTCATCGCATGGTAGGTATCGCCGATTCTGAAAAGCGTGTCGGCGTTTTTCGGGCGAAGTTCGTTATCCTTTGAAAAATACTGCAGCGCCATTTCATAGTTTTTGCTGTTCTGATAGATATCGCCAAGATTGTAGTACGCGCGGAAGTAGGCGGGATCCTGGGCAATTGTTGTTTTCAGGTCTTTGATCGCCTTTTCGCGGTCATGCATTTTGTAGTAAGCGAGGCCGCGTGAATAATACGCTTTGGAAAATTGCGGGCGGAGTTCCACTGCTTTTGAAAAATGCTTCACGGCGTCGTTATACCGTTCGGCCTGGTAATGAATGAGACCCAGCCGGTAATGCGCATCGGCATTGCGGGGGTTGGCAAGCAGAGCGTTTTTAAACGACTTTTCAGCGTCAGAATCCATTTTGTTGTGATAGTAGATTCTGCCGAGCCAGTAGTACGAGTGGTCATCTCCCGCATCCAGTTCCACTGCTTTGCGGTATGCTTTGACTGCTTCGTCGTATTTATTTTCTTTGCGGTATTTATCGCCCAGCGCGCGCCAGTTTTCGGCGTCGCCGCCGGTTTTTTTCGGTGATTTTCCACCAGCATCTGTTCCCGCGCTTTCATCGGTAAGCGCTTCGCCAAGGGTTTCTTTCAGACCGGCAGCGCCGGAAGTTCCGCTGCCTTTACCGGAAATGCCAGCCTGGTCAGATGTACCGCCTTTGCCAGAAGCATCGCCGGCGGAACCGCCCGCGATTGATCCCGTGCCGCCCTTTTGTTTATTGAGTTCAGCCAGAGAACGGAGGTATTTTTGCCGCAGATTTTTATCCCGATTGTAGCCCAGAGCCGTCCCGTAGTACTTTACGGCATTTTCGTGATCGCCATATTTCGCGTTCAAATCGCCCAGCCGTTCCGCGGCGCGAGCATCGGTGGGATCTAATGCTAAAGCCGTGCGAAATGCCTGCTTCGCGTCTTCGGGATTATCAAGCCGGGTATGCGATTCGCCGATGCCGTGATAGTATTTGCCTTTTTTCGAATCTATGCCCGCGGCCTTTTTGTATTGTTCAAGGGCGTCTGTATACTTTTTTTGATTATAGTACAAATTACCCAAGTTATAAAAGCCTTCCGGATCGGTAGGATTAGCTTTCATTCCTTCGCGGATGACCGAAGCGGCTCCTTTTTCGTCATTTTTGCGAAGCTTCTGTTTGGCAATATTCCAGTAGCTTTCCTGATCCTTCGGGGCAACCTTTTTTGCAAGGAGATATTCCTTGAGCGCTTTCAGCTCTTCCTCGCGGTCATCATACACATTGCCTAATTTATTGTAGGCGCGGGGATGCGACGGATTGGCTTTTTTCGCGAGCGAAAAGATCCTGATGGCATTATCATACTCGCCTTTGAGCGCATAGGCATGTCCGAGTTCATTGAGAGCACCATAATGTTGCGAATTAATCCGCAGCGCCCTGTTGTAGTACTCAATTGCGCGATCCAGATCGCCCATCGATTTATAGAGATTGCCGAGGCGGATAAGAATATCAATATTGGACGGATCGGTCTGTAACAATTCTTCATAGAGGGCGATTTGCTTCAGGCGCATATCGGGAATATCGATATCGCCGCCGGTGAAGCGCGATACGCCGAAGTACACAAGGCCGATGAGCACAAGCGCAATTGCTGCGGCTGCCGCGTATTTTAAACCCTTTCTGTCGTCATAATAAGCTGCCATGAATGCCTCCTATTTTTACAGAGAATCGTCGCGTTCAATGTCTTCCAGCTTCTGCTGGCTTTTTTTCGATTCGTGGTCCGCTTTCTGGCTTTTTGCCTCGCGCTCTTTGTTTTGCAACACCATCCCGCCCAGATGGAGCGCTTCCTCAATTGAAATGTCGCTGCCGGGCGGCGGAATCTGAAAATTTGGATCTTTCAGCAGCTCAATCGCACGGCGTATCTTTTCGTATTGCGGATCCTCGGGAGCAAGCCGCAAATACGTTTCCCAGCTTTTTATGGTATTATCTTTGTCGCGAAGCAGCATCAAATATGAAAGCCCTATGTGATAATGCGCGTAGGCAATTTTAGGGTCTATCGATACGCTTTTCTGGTAATTCTCGATGGACATCGGTCCAATTTTTTTGTAGTAGTATATCTGGCCGATCCTGAAATAGTTATCAGCGTTGTTCGGTTCAATATCAAGTGCCTTGCGGTAGAGCTGAAGCGCGCCGTCGTATTGCTTTTTCATAAGAAATATATCGCCCAGGTAACTATAGGCCAGGTGGTTTTCCGGGTTTTTCTTGATGGCCTCCTTGAGGAGTAGTTCTGCCATTTCAAACTTGCGCTGAAAAAAATATTTCACCGCTTTTTTATACGTTTCATCCACTTCCTGCTCGCCGCGCGCGGAAAGCCCGCCGACTGTGATAAAAATGGCGCACAAAAGCACTGAACCGAAATGTTGAATTTTCATGAAATTATGCGTTTCCCGCTTTACTTTTTTTGTGATTGCTGCCATTGACATTTTTTTCATTATAAACGATGCTCTTGGTATTAATAATACGGTATTATTGTAATTTCGTCAAAATAAAATAAATGGGAAAACTATTTTTATTGAAACTTTATTGCGTATGACTATACTTTGTAATTGATACAACCGGATTGGATTCATCATGCGTATGCGGAAAGCGAAAAAAATTTTTTTCATTACAATTACCGTCGTTGCGGTTGTCATCGCGTTTTCGCAAGTTGCGTGTCGCGCAAAAGCCGAACCCCTCGGACTATTTGCTCCCTCCAGGCTGGAGCATGTGCTGGGGCAGGATGGCGTTGCTCCAATTCCTTTTGATGAAAGGCTCGTCCTGTGGAGTTTTGGCGATACCATACTCGGCGAATGGAAAGGAAGCGTTTCGGCGTTTGCGACCTTTTCCGAGCGTGCCATCGTGAAGTCGATGCCCGCGAATTCGCTCGGATTCAGCGGTCCTCTTTCGAAAGAATCAATCAAAGACCCCGGTTTTGAATACTATCGCGAAAATGGGACGATAGTACCGTTTATCCGTACAGAGCGCGGCGAGGATCCCGCAAGAATTCGTTTATGGGCGCTGGACGGCATTCGTCTGGGTAACAGCGTCTATGTGTATTATGTAAAAATCAGGATTGATGAACCGGGAAAATTACTTGCCGTCACTCCCCGGGGGACAGGGCTTGCGCGATGGGATGTTCCCAATGGCTGGCGAAAAGGCATGAACGTCAATTTCAAGAGAATGGATGGCCTCTTTTCGCCGCATGAGCCGGTCTTTGGCGGATGTGTAATTGAAAAGGACGGATTTTTATATGTCACGGGACAGCAGACGAAAAAAGATTTCAAATCCTATGCGTTTATTGCCCGGGTTCCCGCAGCGCATATCGGGGTGCGAAGCGAGTACCGGTTCTTGAGCAGGGAAAAAAGCTGGGATGCGGATATCGCGAATGCCCTGCCGCTTTTTGGTGATCTGGCCGGCGAATGTACCATATCCTACAATGAAGCGCGGAAATCATTTATCATCGCCTATTGCCGGCTTGGAAAGGGTGAAATAGCCATCAAAGAGTTTCGGGATTTTGATTCGCTTAGCGATGCGCCGGGGAAGACCATTTACACTCTTCCGCCGCTTCCCGATAAGAGCGATCAGGCTGTGTTTTATTATTCAGCAAAAGAGATTTTTGCAGACGGGAACAGTCTTTTTGTGATATATATTAATCCGACGGAGTATCAGCCGTATCTGGTGCGCATTGAATTGTAGGGAATAATGGGAAACCTGAAAAAAATTATTCTGGGAATGCTGGTAATCTTCGGATTTTTCTTTATGGCGCTTCCGAATGATGCTCATGCATCATCATCACTGGATTGGTGGTGGGTATTCTACGAGCGCGAGGTAAGCGAAAAAGGCTCAATAAAAGTTATAAGGCCGTTCTATTTAGCGAATGTTCCCACCGAAGGGAAGGCATTTTATGCATCGTTGATGCCAATAGTCTGGTGGGCCTACGAAACGCCGCGAAGCTACGAGTGGCGCTCGCTCATCGGCCTCGTCCATTCGGTGGATTACACACACCGCGATGGCGTGCGCGATTATGATTTCGGCCTATTTCCGTTTCTTTACCTGGGAAATTCACCCGACGAGCGCGACCGCTATTGTATGATATGGCCATTCGGGGGCACCATAAAAGGAAAGCTCGGGCAGGATCGTATCACAGCCTATCTTTTCCCCGGCGTTCTGCTGTTCTTTCTCTTTCCGCCCACCTTCCCGCCGACGCTTATAACGACTGCCATTCTCATCGCATCATTTATGCCCCTCTATGTGGAGTACCAGTCGCGCAATTATCATGCATGGGGGATTCTCTGGCCTCTGGTTCAGCGGGGATTAAGCGAAAGCCGCGATGATTTCCGCCTGCTGCCCTTCTATGCGCACAATTACAAGCGCGGCGCATATGATAATTACTCGATCCTTTTGCTCATAAATTACAGTACCGTATTCATGAAAAACGACGAGCAGCATACATTTTTCTTTCTGCCGTTTTACGGAAGGCGCTGGAATGCCTCCGGCAGAGCGGAAGCTTCTGCGCTTCTGTGGCCTTTTTTCTCCTGGGGGTTTAATCAGCGAACGGGAAGTTTTGAACTGAATTTCCCGTGGCCGCTGGTGCAGATTCAGGATTCGGAGAGTCCCCGCATTAATAAAAGAATTTTCTTTCCCTTCTACGGGCGATACCGCTATGAGGAGCGGGAATCGCTGTTTGTCACGCCGCTGTATTTTTCGCTGAAGACAGAAACAAAAAATTTTCGTTCAGAATATCATATCACTTCGCTCATTTTCTGGTATTTTACGAGAGAATATAAGGACAGGCCCAGCCCGCGCTATGGAAGCAGATGGAAATACATCAAGCTCTGGCCGCTCTTCCAGTATGAAGAAGATGACCGGGGGAGTGTCTCGCTTACCACATTATCTCTGCTTCCCTGGCGCGATCCCGATGGTTATGAGCGTTTGTACCAGCCGTTCTGGACGCTGTTTGAGTACCGCCGCCTGCAGGATGGTGAACGCAGGATGGGATTATTGCTGCGTCTGTACTACCAGCGCTGGAATGAACATTTTTTCTTTATGAAAATTCCTCTCTTCCTGTCGTATGGAAGCGAACATGGGCGAATGAACGAACTCACTTTTTTCCTTTCAATGTTTTCTTACGAGAGGGGTGAGGGAGGCACGCGTTACCGGGTTTTCTGGATTCCATTTGGAGCATCTGACCCTTTTTTGCGTGAGGCGTCTGCAGCGGATGGCCACCCGGCAACCGATTACAGCGAAGTGCCGCTTGTTTCGCTTTCGCAGCTGTGGAATACTTCCGCGTATACCTCGGATGGATTCCATTACTGGCCGGGGCATCTGGGATTTTCGATGCAGGTGTTTTAAGCTATGAAAAAAATAATTCAGCCTCTTTTAGATATTTCTGAATATGTGGGAAGAAACATTCTGCTTGTACTTTATGATACGGGTTTTATTATTTTGATTTTTTTTCAGTCGGTATTTTTCTCGAAAGATCTTTTCAGACGATGGAGAGAAATCTTCAAACAGATGTACATAGCCGGGGTTAAAAGCTTTCTGGTAAGTTCGATTGTTTCGTTTTTTACGGGAATGGTTCTGGCGCTTCAGACGGGAATAGAGCTCATGGCATTTCAACAGGAGTCGCTGGTGGGCGGCCTGGTCGTCACCGTCATGACGCGCGAAATGGGTCCCTTCACCGCCGCGCTGGTGCTCACCGCGTCTGTTGGTTCTGCGATGGCGGCGGAAATCGGCACGATGAAAGTTTCGGAAGAGATCGATGCGCTTGAGATGATGGCCATACACCCGGTGAGCTTTTTAGTGTTCCCGCGGGTAGTGGCGCTTTCAATAATGCTTCCGGTTGTGACAATATACTCGATTGTGATGGGCACCTATGGTGGTGCAATCGTATCGAATTTTCAGCTGCTTGTCCCGTATGATATATACTATCATAATGTTATTGATGCGCTTCGGCTTAAAGCGACCTATGTGGGAATGTTAAAATCCTACATATTCGGCATCATGATTTCTTCGATTAGTTGCGCCAGAGGATTGCAGGCGAAAAACGGTGCTATCGGCGTAGGCCAGGCGGTGCGTTCATCAGTGGTCATTTCATTTCTCATGATACTCATTGTCAGCTACATCATCACCTCTTTCTTTTACGGCAAAAACCCATGATTGAATTGCGGAATGTAAAAAAATCCTTCGATGGCAAAATTATCTTAAACGGCGTGTCTTTTAAAATTGAGCGGGGGGAGACCTTTGTCATAATCGGTCAATCGGGTACCGGAAAAACAGTGACGCTCAGGCATATCGCAGGCCTTGTCGATCCGGATGAGGGTGAGGTCCTCATTGAGAACATGCGGATGGACTATGCGGACACAAAAACAAAAAATATGCTGCGCGAGAAAATGGGCATTGTGTTTCAGTCCGGTGCGCTCATAAACTGGATGACCATCGGAGACAACGTTTCTCTTCCTCTTGTTGAAAGCCGTAAGTATCCCAAAGAAAAAATCGAAGAAATAGTAAAATATTATTTGCGCGTTCTACAGCTTTCGGACGCGAAGGAAAAGATGCCCGGAGAAATAAGCGGAGGCATGAAGAAGAGAGCAGGCCTTGCGCGTGTGCTCGTCCGGAATCCTGAAATCATTTTGTATGATGAACCCACTTCAGGGCTCGATCCGGTCATGTCGAGAATGATTGATGATCTCGTTCGGCAGATGCAGCATGATTACGGTGTTACCTCGGTGGTGGTGACGCACGACATGAACAGCGCATATTATATTGCCGACAGGATCGCGATGCTGTATAAAGGGAATGTTATCGCATGCGATACGCCGGACGGTATTAAAAACTCGGATAATCCGATAGTTCAGCAGTTTATCACCGGATCAATCAAAGGACCGATTGAAGTGCAATAATGAATATTTTTTACCTTGACGTGGTACACGGTTTTTATATGCATACTGAATCACCTGTTTTTATATACAAGTGTAGGGGCTCATGAAGAAAGAAATCGTTGTCGGCATATTCTTCATTATTGCGATGGCCATCTTGGGCTATTACACCATCATCATGACCGGCGGCCTTTTCGATCGTCCGGATGTGTACTATATAACCGTTCGTTTTCCCTATGTCGGAGGTCTCAACACGAAAACAAAGGTGCGTGTCAACGGCGTTGTTTCGGGCGAAGTGGAACGCATCGATCTGGATGAAAACAATGTGGTAGTGGTGACTCTGAGAATGACGCGAAGATTTCGTTTGTATGCGAACTATCAGATAAGCATTCAAAGCGAGGGTGCGCTTGGACTGCGCTATGTCAGCATCAGTCCGGGAAACCGCATGATCAATAATCAGCTTCTCGAAGAAATTCTGGATTATTCGAACCTCGAAGGGCGAAGCATCGGTGACACGCTTGCGATGATTTCCGAACTCATCGCAGAAAACAGGGACAATGTCTACAATACTATTAAAAACATCCGGGAAGTCACTGAAAAAATCAATAAGGGTCATGGAACTCTCGGGAAACTCATCAATGAAGGCAAGGTGCACGATTCAACCGAGGGCTTGATCCGCGAATTGAGAGATGCGATTGAAGATACGAGAGAGCAGGCGCCGGTGACGAGCTTCATCCGGGCGGCACTGACAGCGTTTTAGTGGCATTATGCAAAAATATACAGGTCGGAGGAGCGTATGGCACGGGAGTTTTATGAAGAAAACGCAAAAGCATCAATTTCACGAAAACTTATCGGGGCATTTGTTCTTCTGTTCGTTGTATACTACAGCATGAGTTCAATGGCAGAATTTTATGCAGAATTTAAATGGTTCGAAAGCTATAATCAGACCAATGTTTTCTGGACATTGTTTTACGGCAAATTCGTGGTTGCCGTCATCTTCTTCTTAATATTTGTGGCACTTTTTGCGCTGAATTTTCTTCTGATACGGGTAATTGGCGGTTCCGGCAGAATTTTTTCAAAGAATATTTTAGACAGGCTGCACATACCACTCTTTGGTACCCCGCGCCGTGCACTGGGCATTCTTCTTGTGCTCGGAGTCTCAATGCTTGGCTTTTTTATGGCGCTTGCGGCATCCTCCTACTGGCAGGAATTTCTGCTCTATCTCAATGGCGTATCGTTTTCCAATATGCCCCCGGATCCTGTTTTTAATAAGGATATAGGCTTTTACGTCTTTTCTCTGCCTTTCCTTACTTTTGCCTATCACTGGGGTATGACAGTGCTTATTATGATTGTAATATTCTCTGCGCTTTTCCATCTTGCAAACGGAGGCGTATTTATTCAGCAGAGCAAACTCGAACTCTCGCTCTTTGCACGAGCGCATCTTTCAACGCTCACCGCTTTTGTGGTGATGCTTCACGGGATTGGCTACCGGCTTTCTGCATACGGAATCCTCTTCAATGAGCGGGCACGCTTTTTCGGGGCGGGATACGCCGATGTTAATGCAAAATTGCTGGCGTACAATATCTGTATGGTGCTTTCGTTCATTGCGGCGGCGCTTTTACTGTTCAATATTGTTAAAAAGAGTTTCAGACTTCCCGTGATTGTGCTTGTTGCGCTCATTCCTGCAAACTTTGTATTTGGAACAATATATCCGTCGGTTCAGCAGCGCTTTGTCGTTGACCCCAACGAACTCGAACGAGAGAGTCCTTATATCACTCATAACATCCGATATACCCGGCTTGCGTTCGGGCTCGACAGAATTGAGGAACGTGAATTCGCAAATGACGCGCAGCTTACGTATCGTGACATTCTCAACAATAAAAATACTCTCGAAAACATACGCTTATGGGACTGGAGGCCGCTTAAGAGCACCTATAAACAGCTCCAGGAATTGAAGCCGTATTATTTTTTCAACGATGTTGATGTTGACCGCTATACCATTGCCGGAAGAAAAATTGCGGTTAACCTGTCCGCGCGCGAGCTGGTGAGCCAGAATCTGGGGCGGCAGAGCAAGACCTGGCAGAATCAGCACCTCATCTACACACACGGCTATGGCGTTGTAATGAGCAGGGTGGATAAGGTGACCGTCGAAGGCATGCCGGAATTTTTGGTCTACGATATCCCCCCGAAAACAAACATAGGCCTTACCATTGAAAGGCCGGAAATATATTATGGGGAGCATAAAAATCCCTATGTCATTGTGAATACCACAATATCACCCGGAGAATTCGATTATCCATACGGCTCGGATAATAAATATACCCGGTACCAGGGAAAGGGAGGCGTGCCGCTCAGTTCCTTTTTCTCAAAGCTCATGTACACGATTGCTTTCGGTAATATAAATATTTTAATTTCGAATAATGTGATACCGGAAAGCAGGATTTTGTACAATCGCAATATCGCCGAAATGGTGAGGATGCTGACGCCTTTCATTGATTTCGATGATGACCCGTATCTGGTGGTGTCGAACGGGAAGCTGTACTGGATCATTGATGGATATACCTACACTGATCGCATTCCCTATTCAGCGCCGATACGGCTTCAGGATGGAAGGACGATAAATTATATCCGCAATTCCGTGAAGGTCATAATCGGTGCGTATGACGGCGGCATGCAGTACTATTTGAGCGATCCCGCAGACCCGATTATTATGACCTACGAGCGTATGTTCCCGGGGCTTTTCCGGCCTTTACATGAGATACCTGAGGATTTGAGATCACACCTTCGATATCCCGAAGACCTTTTCAATATTCAAAGCGCCGTCCTTCTTCGCTACCACATGACGAACGTGAACGTGTTTTATAATAATGAAGATATGTGGGCTTTCGCGAAGCAGATATATGAAGACAGAGAGGAACTTGTCCACAGCTACTATCTTGTGACGAAACTTCCTGATGAAGATCGAAGCGAATTTCTCCTCACCATACCATTCACTCCCCTGCGGCGCGACAATATGATATCGTTTTTAGTTGCAAAGTGCGATATGCCCCACTACGGGAAGATGATTTTATATTCACTTCCCAAAGACAAATTGAATTATGGTCCAATGCAGGTTGAAGCCCGCATAAATCAGGATCCGGAAATATCGAAGCAGCTTACGCTCTGGAGTCAGCGCGGCTCGAGCGTCATCAGGGGAAATATGCTGGTGATTCCTGTAGAAAAATCTCTTCTGATGATTGAGCCGCTGTACTTGAAGGCGGAAAACAGCGAGATGCCCGAACTCAGGAGAGTATTCGTCTCGTTCGCGGATAAGGTGGTGATGGAGGAGAATCTTGAGCAGGCGCTGGAGAGCATTTTTTCAGGAAAGCGCTCATGGAAAACTCCGGGTGATGCGGCAGGAGGAAAAAGCGAATCGCTTGAATCCTATGCGCGCAAGGCGTACTATCATTTCATACAGGCTGAGAAATTTCAGCGTGAAGGCAATTGGGCGAAGTACGGCGAAGAGCTTCTCAATCTCAAGGAAATTCTTTCGATTATGAAGGAGAAAAAGGAAAAGTAATAGGCGGTAGAATTTTACGGGAGAGTGCATGAATAAAGATATTGGAATAATGATTGACCTGCAGGGGTTGTGGGACAGAAAGATGACGCTTGAAGCGGAAATCGCTCATCACGAGAAGTCAATTGCATTTTGGGAAAAGAAAATTTCTGATGCTAAAAAAGAAATTTCGCAGCTTAAAGAGCAAATTACAAAAAACGAGCTGGATACTCGTTCCGGCGAAAAAAAGATGTATGAAGTTGAGGAGAAACTTAAAAAATTGAACCAGCGCCGTGATGCGATAAAAACTGAAAAGGAGCTTTCGGCGCTCAAAAATGAGATTGCGGCGGCAAGTGCGGAAAAAGACGAAATTGAAACGCGTGTGATTGAATTGATGGAAGCGGCTTCAGAACTTCAGAAAAAACTACAAGAGCTGGAAACAAGCCTCCATGAGCAGGAGCCGAAGGCCCGCAATGATGTAGAATATCTGAAGTCAAAAATTCAAGCATGCGAGAATGAAAGCAACGACCTTCTGGCGCAGTTCAATGAAGGGCTTGGAAAATTATCTCCGGAGATAAAATCCCGCTTTGATAAAACCATAAAGTCGAAAGAAGGGAAGGCGATCGCCCCTCTTGAGGGAGAGGCATGCGGTGCGTGCCATACGTCGATTCCGGTGCATATCGTCATGGAGGCAGCATCGGGAAACAAGGTCATGAATTGCACCAACTGCGGTAGATTTATTTACCAGAAAAACAATTAGGAATTACGGAAGCTGGAAGAGAAGATTTTTCAATCAGTCCGAATTGTGCCGTATTCTATATAAACCACTATTTCATAAGGATTACACAAATGCTGTTAAACATCGATCGCGTATTGAAGATGCTTGCGGAAGGTAAATCTGCTGAAAAAATTGCAGAAAACGCCGGCGTTGCCGTTGAAGAGGTGCATGCGCTCATCGAAGAGGCGCGGAAAATTGTACTCCAGCATGACGGACCAAGAGCAAAAAAGAAAGTGCTATTAAAAAAGGCCGCGCAAGGCAGTGATCGAAACCGGCAACTACCCGTCAAGGATGAACTGCTATCGGGCGCTGAACTCTCGGCTATGCCGGTGGGAGCATCGCTAACATTTTATACCGACGGCGCATCAAGCGGAAATCCCGGACCGGCGGGGATTGGTATCGTGATTTTTGATGCACAGGACCGCCAGGTGGGAAAGGTCTCGCAATACGTTGGAGAAACCACCAACAATATTGCCGAATACAGCGCGGTCATCCGTGCGCTTAAAATAGCCGTCTATTTTCAGGCGAAAAGCGTGAGGGTGCGCACCGATTCAGAACTCGTTGTCCGCCAGATAAACGGGCAGTACAGGGTGAAACACGAAGGGCTCATTCCTCTTTTTGAACAGGTAACGGAACTCATGAAAAAAATACCCTCTGTAAAAGTTGAGTATGTTCCGCGCGAACAAAATCAAAAAGCCGACTTTTTAGCTAAAAAAGCCTCTGCGGGACAATAACACAAATGAATAAACGCTGGGCAATACGGGAAGCGGATGCGGAAGCATCACGGGGCTTTGTACAATCTCTTGGCATTCCGAAACCTCTGGCAGATGTGCTTTCATCGCGTGGAATAAGGAAAGCCGAAGATGCCCTTGCATTTCTGCAACCTTCAATTACCCTCCTGCATAGCCCTTTTTTGATGAAGGATATGGAAAATGCGGTGGTGCGCTTCAAAAAAGCCATCGAACTAAAAGAAACAATCGCAGTGTTTGCCGACTCCGATCTCGACGGGCTTACCTCCCTCGCCGCGCTGATGACGCTCATTCAGCGGATTTCGCCCGGTGCACATGTTCATTTCCGCTATCCCCGCGGGAATGAGTATTATGGTCTCACGAAAGATGTCATTGATGAATTCCATGAAAAAAATGTGACATTTCTCATAACGCTGGATTGCGGGACAAAGGACGTGGCGGAAATCGCCTATGCTGCCGAGAAGGGGATCGATGCGCTCGTCATCGACCATCACGAAGCGGAAGGTGAACTGCCACGATCTCTGGTTGTGAATCCGAAACGAAAGGACTGCAAATACCCTTTTAAGGAACTGGCGGGCGTTGGCGTAGTTTTTAAATTTTGCCATGCAGTCCTTATGAGTTACGTGCCCGCATTTTCAAAAAAATTTCTTATTGTGACGCAGAGCCGCTCGCATTTTGAAATGGCATTGATTCTAAATGGGGTAGTCCTATGGTCAGGTTCGTGTGCAAATGAAAAAGATATTTCAAATCGGGCTAATGATGCCGATTACCTGATGGGGTATCATTGCGGCGATATACTGCGTAAAAACACATTAAAACATGTAGATATTGAAGAAGAACTGAAATCGTTATTAAACGTGAATCAAAATCTTTCCAGCGGACAAGATTATCATCGAATCAAGGGAAATAGCATAGACGCCGCTGTTTGCGCATTCAGAGAACTTCAATACAGGAAATCACCGCGAATAATTGAATTTAACAATTCCATTCTCGGTCTTGTCGCTCTCGGTTCTATTGCTGATATTGTTCCTCTTGTGAATGAAAACAGAATACTTGTCCGCATGGGGCTTGAAGCTCTCAAAAGCACCCCGCATGAAGGGTTATCGCTTCTGCTGAATAATAAAAAAGTAACGAGCAAAACGCTCGGCTGGCATGTTGCCCCGATTCTGAATGCGCCCGGCAGGATGGGCAAGACCGATTGCACCGCCGAGTTCCTGTTGGGAGCAGATGGCCGAGGTCACAGGGAGATCCTTGAAGAAATATTGGGCCTCAACACTAAGCGGCGGGAAATGGTGGATAATGAATTCGCCAGGATTTCTGAATTAATTGAAAACGGGAATATTGATACATCTTCAGAGATCGTCTTTGTGAAGGCCGATTTGCCGGAAGGAGTGATCGGGTTGATTGCAAACCGTGTTTCGGATGTTTTGAAAAAACCCGTAATTGTCGTTTCCCGTCCGGATGAAAACGGGGTGGTAAAAGGAAGCGGAAGGGTCAGGGGAGATTATGATTTTTTTTCTAAAATATCAGACCTTGCGCCTCTTTTCGGAAAAATCGGCGGCCACGCGCAGGCATTTGGTTTTACCATAAATGAAATATTGCTCGATGAGGCAGTTAAAAAAATTTCGCAAGCTGTATCCGATAGCAATTACCAATCGCCGCTGGATTCGATTGACTGCGTGCTCGATATCCATGATATCACTATTGAAGCGGCCGAGAGCATGGAACTTCTGGAACCAACCGGAAAAGGCAATGAAGAGCCGGTATTTCTCACGAGGAATATGGTGATTAAAAAATTTCTCCGAATAGGCGCTGACGGCAGGCACGGGAAATATCTCTTCAGAGACAATTGTGAAGCTGAAGCAGTAGGCTGGAATATGGGGGACCTCATGGAGCAATATGCTTCGGCGCAGGCGCTGAATCTTGTGTATCGCCTTGAAGCAGTAAGTTTTAATGGCAGGAGATATCCGCAGATGGTGATTCTGGATATTTTTCCAAAATGAATAATGCCATTTACGGCATGCCGATGATAGTGAATGCAATGCCGTTTGCATGATAGAGCTCGCCGCCGATAACAAGGCCGTCCGTTGTATTCATTGCTTTGGTGGTGAATTTCACGTGGCCAAGGCCTTTCTGCGATTTCAGGTAGCCTTCCACAAGCGCGGCTTTCTTTTCCGCGAAGGTTACCGCGTCGCCCGATTCGGGCGTAAATGCGGATATTTCGAACGTAATGCGGCGGGCTAATTTCAATGCATTCGCGACCGCATCAAGGCGCTTTTTGCCTTTATCGGAAAGTTCGAGGATGCCGCTTGTGAAAAGCTGGGAGTCGAGGTAAAGCCTTTGGTATTGGTTTTCTTCTTTGTAGAAACCAGCTTCTTTCAGAGTGAGTCTGATGGAAGGAGGGCGGACCGGAGCGCGTGCAATCTCTGAATAATATTTTCTTTCAACTTTTATTTTATTATACCGTGCAAGCCGGGTGCGTGCAATGGCGAAGGCGGTTTCGGCCTCAACAAGAGCCATGATGGCAAAATATGAAGCGTTTGAGTAGTCGCGTTCTTCAGAAAACTGATATTGGGCTGTATCGAGGTATACGCGAGCACTGTAGTACTCCTTGTGGGGAACGAATCTTTTCAGGAGTGAGTTTTTATCTAAAGCGTCAAACGCTTTCTGCGCGGCACTGATATCGGCTTTGGCTTCCAATCGCTCAGCAGACCATGCAGGTACAGCAAACGCCGAAATAATAATTATGAATGATATTGCCAGAATGACTTCACAACCGAAACCCTTAAATGAACGATAAGTTTTTTCTTGTATTCTCATTGTAAGTTACTTTGCACTCTTTACCGTGTGATCAAGTTCAATTTCGGCATTCACCATTTTACGCTTTTCATCAAAAAGGCGAAAGTGCGCGGCGGTTTTTTTTAATTCATAAAACGCCAGGTCGCGTTCATCTTGAAGGAGCATCTTTTTCGCGGTTTCAATATATTTTCTAGCCCTTTGTGTTTCAAGTGGCGCGTAATCGATAACGCCTGCACGGATATAGTCATTAAAAGCCGTTTCGACATCAGTTAATAATTTTTTTACCTCGGCTTCGGAATGACGGTCCGCGTATAAAATGGATTCAGAGCTCAGGGTTGAAAGTACGATTATAATAACTGCCAGACGCCGGATGCGGGATGCGCGATTGCCCATTTCAATAGTGCCTTTGGCCTTATTCTGATTGCATTATTTCATTTATTCTGGAGGATGATTTTTCCGCGTCAACAAATATTTGCGAAAAAAATTTTTTTATTGAATAAATAAATATTTGACGTATAAATGGCTGATATAGTACGTTTAACATATAGTTTATCTATTGAAAATGTCTGTAAAACTCAGGCGTATAGCAGGTTGGGAATATCATGAAGATTGAAATAAAAGACAGCGGAAATTCCGTAAATATTGTTGTAATGGGTGACATCGAAATGATGACAATCAAAGAGTTCAAGGAAAAACTCTTTGAAATCGGCCAAAACGCGGATAAGGATGTCGAACTCGATCTCTCCAATGTTGATTATATCGATTCATCGGGAGTCGGTGTGCTCATCAGTCTCATGAAACTCCAGAAGAAAAAAGGCAAAAACTTCAAAATAACGAAAGTCAGCTCCCAGGTGATGAATGTGCTGCAGTTGAGCTCGCTTTCTGAGGTGTTTAATCTGTAATTATGTGTATCAAGTAAGATTTCATCTGATCCTCGAGCGCATTGTAAATGCTTTTTACGAATGGAGCTATCCAGCAATGGGTGCAAACCATTTCCTGGACAGCTCCAGTGAAATCAGGCGAGGTCAATTCTTCTTCGCATACCCGATTTTTTTACACGCCTCTTCGATTTCTCCAAGAATTGCAGGATCATCGATGGTCGAAGGAATGGAGTACTCCTGTCCGTCCGCGATTTTGCGCATTGTGGAGCGAAGAATTTTTCCCGAACGGGTTTTCGGCAGGCGCTTAACCACCATCGCAGTCTTGAATACCGCAACTGCGCCGATTTGATCCCGAACCATCCTGACGAGTTCATCGACAATTGTCTTTTCGTCTTTGGTGACGCCGGCTTTGAGCACTACAAATCCGAGGGGAAGCTGACCTTTAAAATCATCTGCAGCGCCGATTACCGCGCATTCCGCCACATCAGGATGCGTCGCGATGACTTCTTCCATGGCGCCCGTGGAGAGCCTGTGTCCGGCGACGTTGATGACATCGTCCACGCGTCCCATGATGTAGAGATAGCCGTCCTCATCCTTATAGCCGCCGTCGCCGGTGAAATAATACCCGGGGAATGGATCGGTATATGATTCCTTGAACTTTTCGTCATTCTGCCAGAGAGTGGGAAGCGTCCCGGGAGGAAGCGGGAGCTTGATTGCCACGATTCCTTCCGTGTTCGCAGGAAGCGGCTTCCCTTCGTTATCGAGAATATCGACCTGATAGCCTGGTACGGGTTTGGTAGGGGAGCCTGGCTTAATGGGAAGCTCTTCAAGTCCGGCGCAATTTGCGGCAATCGCCCAACCTGTTTCGGTCTGCCACCAGTGGTCAATGACAGGGACTTTCAGCATGTCAAATGCCCAGTGGTAGGTATCGGGATCGAGTCGTTCCCCTGCAAGGAAAAGGCGCTTGAAACACGAAATATCATATTTTTTAAGATATTGCCCATTTGGGTCTTCCTTTTTTATGGCTCTGAATGCGGTGGGCGCGGTAAAGAGCGCTTTGACGTTATGAGTTGATATCACGCGCCAGAATGCGCCGGGGTCGGGAGTGCCCACGGGTTTGCCTTCGTACACAATCGTTGTGGCGCCGCTGATAAGCGGAGCATAGACAATGTATGAATGGCCGACAACCCAGCCGACGTCGGAAGCGGCCCAGAATACCTCGCCGGGATTGATGTCGTAAATATTCTTCATGCTCCAGCGAAGTGCAACAGCATGACCGCCGTTATCCCGCACCACGCCTTTAGGCATTCCTGTTGTTCCGGATGTGTAAAGAATATAGAGAGGGTCGGTAGAAGCAACGGGCGCGCACGGCGCAGGTTTCGCGTTCGGCACAATCTCGTTCCAATCAAGGTCCCGGCCGGAAATGAGCGAAGCTGTTACCTGCTTTCGCTGAAAGATGATGCATTTTTCTGGTTTATGCTTTGCCAGATCAATTGCCCTGTCGAGCAGGGGCTTGTACTCAATGACTTTCTGGCCTTCGATGCCGTTCGATGCCGAGATGATGATTTTTGGTTTCGCATCGTCAATGCGGATGGCCAGTTCGTGCGGGGCGAAACCGCCGAACACCACGGAATGAATTGCTCCAATACGAGCGCACGCCAGCATCGCAATAACAGCTTCGGGGACCATGGGCATGTAGATAATCACGCGATCGCCTTTCTTTACGCCAAGTTCCGCAATTGCTCCCGCGCATTTCGAAACATGATCAAGCAATTCTCGATAGGTGTATTTTTGTATTGTGTTCGTAACCGGGCTGTCATAAATTACGGCAGTCTGATCGCCGCGCCCTGCTTCGACATGGCGGTCGATTGCGTTGTAGCAGGTGTTGATTTCACCGCCGACAAACCAGCGGTAAAAGGGCTTGTTTGAATCGTCGAGGACTTTCGTGTATTTTTTTGTCCAGTGAATGTCCTCTGCCGCTTTACTCCAGAACTGATCCGGGTTTTTGATGGATTCATCATACGCTTGTTGATACGCTCCTTTCATAGCAGGCTCCTTTTATAAAAAATATTGCTTCTTTCCTCGGCGAAGCAATGATGATGCTCATATATGCGAATTTCATGTGCTCTTCATCTTCCAAGCACTACTTTGAATTTATACATATGCTCTACGAAATGCGTCCATACCACTTCGATTGGTCTGGCGTCGTTATCAAATACCGATGTCCGTATGGTGAGCACCGGGTTTAGTGAGGGGATGTGTAAAAGTTCCGAAATCTCGGAGTTCGCGCGGGTGATTTCTACTTCATGTTCGATGGTGCCCAACTCGAGTTTTACTACATCCTCAAGGGTTTCAAGCATGGTCTTTTTTTCGAGATGTGATTTTTTTATGCGCGAACCGATTTTAAAGGGTAAATAGTTGGTAGTGTAGCTCATCGGTTTATCATTGAGCAGTCTGAGGCGTTCAAAAATGACGACACCGCTGCCGGGGGGTAATTTCAGAAGTGCTGCAATATCCTCCCGGCATTTTTCAGTTCGTTTTGAAAGTACGCGCACTTTCGTTTCTTTGTTAATGCTGAAAATCTGACGGTTTAATCCGGCAAGTTTTTCATTTTTCAGCTCCTTTGCTGATTCAGTCCAAAACGATCCTTTTCCCTGTTTTCGGTGCACAATGCGTTTATGGAGCAGATGCTCCATGGCGCGCCTGACGGTGGTGCGGCTTACGCCGAAAAGTTCTCTGAGTTCTTCCTCTGGCGGGATTTGTTCGTCGAAAGAAAGCTCGCCTTTTTCGAGCATCACCAGAAGATAATCCGCAATCTGGTAGTGCAGGGGTATCTGGGCGTTGTCGAGTTTGATTTTCATTGTTGCATAATATTGAAATATGATTATCGCGATAAATAACGCGGTAACGATAGCGAATTAATCTCAGAATAATTATTGCACAATTTTCGATATCGATTTCACTACAGAAATAACAACCGGCTGAATACTTATTTGTATATTTGTATTTACTATAATACAATTCGATTTTCTATTGAAATTTGTCAAGAAAAAAGTGAATTCAGGCTGCACGGGATGATTTTGGATCTTATTATGGGCACCTCTAAAAACCGCTTTCATCTTTAAAATTAGCATCAAAGAAAGCGGTTTTATCATATATATTGTGCCCACAAGGGAACATCCTTTAAAACAGTTTTTAGAAGTTCCCTTATAAATTATCTGCCGCTTTATATGTATACGGGGCTCTTGCAGCATTATGTGCATTTATAATTATTCCTGCAGAATGGCGGCGTCTACTCGCGTGGCTTTTGTATTTAGGAAACGTGTTTGTGGGCATTATCCTTTCATCGACTTTTTACCTGGTGCCATCAGTTCCTTCAACGATTGAGGTGGTGGCAAATCTGGTATATGTTGTTCAGGCAATCGTTTCAATTGCATTCATGATACTTTCTTTTATTCAAAAACCCGGAGCAGAGAACGAGTTCGTGATTGAGCATATAATGGAAAGATCATCACGTGCGTTAGCGGGCGTTGTGCTGCTGCTGGTAGTAAGCGGTATGCTGGTAATGGATAAAATATTTTCAGTTGAGTCAGCCACGATTACCGATTATACCACGCTTTTAGGATTTATCATCATACAGATATATAAGCGTTTCCAAACGCCGACCACTGTTTAATAATCGTCAAGGCTATAACAATGTAACATGGTGATAATATTTCCTTTACTCAAAACACTTGACACTTTTATAATGCATTCGCTACAGTGCGGAAAAATGAATATCGGAGAGTGAAGATATGCCAGATATTGCAATCATCATGGGAAGCGATTCCGATATGCCCAAACTTGCACCATGCTTTGAAATCCTGGAGGAGTTTGGCATTTCTTTTGAAGTGGTTGTGTCATCAGCGCACCGCACGCCGGAAGAAACGAAGGCCTGGGCGAAATCCGCGAAGGAGCGAGGCGTAAAAGTCATTATCGCCGCGGCAGGCGGTGCTGCACATCTGCCCGGCGTTGTTGCATCATTCACCACGCTGCCGGTCATTGGCGTGCCGATTGAGACATCGCTTATGGGAGGACTCGATTCCGTGCTTTCCATCTTGCAGATGCCGTCCGGCATTCCCGTTGCAACCATGCCGGTGGGAAAATCCGGAGGTGCAAACGCCGCACTCTTCGCACTTTCAATGCTCGCTCTTTCCAATTCTTCGCTATCAAAATCTCTTGAAGAGTATCGGGTGCGTCAGTCGCAAAAAGTGATCGCGCGAAATGAAAAATTGCAGAAAGAAGGATACAAAAATTATCTGAAAGAGCTTGGAGGATCGAAATGATCGACCACGCTCTTTCGGGCGTTCCGGAGCAAAAAGTCGTTATCCTTGATTTCGGCTCGCAGTACACACAGCTTATCGCACGAAGAATTCGCGAACAGAAGGTATATGCGGAAATCGTTCCATTCCATAAAACATGGAAGGAAATTGCCGGGGAAAAGCCTGCCGCGATTGTGCTGTCCGGCGGCCCCTCGTCGATATATGAAAAAGACGCGCCCCAGCTTCAAACGGAGATTTTGAGTCTGGGTGTTCCCGTGCTTGGTATCTGCTACGGCCTCTGTGCGCTGGTGAAGCATTTTGGAGGTAACATCGAAGGCGCCTCACGAAGGGAGTACGGTCGTGCTGTTATTGAAATAAAGAAAAAGAGCCCGCTTTTTAGAGGCCTTAAAAAGAAAGAGACCGTATGGATGAGCCATGGCGACAAAGTCGCAGTGCCCCCGAAAGGATTTGAAATTGTTGCAAGTTCGGAAAACGCGGAGACTGCAGCTATCGAACATCGCGAGAAAAAAATCTATGGGGTACAATTCCATCCGGAAGTCTATCATACCGTCAACGGTCAGCAGATATTGAAAAACTTTCTGTTTGAAATTTGTAAGCTCACGCCTTCGTGGACCATGAAATCGTTTATTGAATCATCTGTGCAGGCGATTCGAAGAGAGGTGGGTGATGGAACTGTGCTTCTGGGGCTTTCCGGCGGCGTCGATTCATCAGTCACGGCGATGCTTTTGCAGAAGGCAATTGGCGATCGGCTTTACTGCGTGTTCGTAAACAACGGTGTTCTTCGCAAGAATGAATCGGAAAAGGTAATTGAGCGATTCAAGCGGCACATGAAACTCAATCTCATCTATGTGGACGCCTCAAAGCGTTTCCTTGCGCTTCTCAAAGGCGTTGATGACCCGGAGCAAAAGCGAAGAATCATTGGACGTGAATTCATTAATGTATTCATGAAAGAAGCAAAAAAAATCGGACGTTTCGATTATCTTGCACAGGGAACGCTGTATCCCGATGTGATCGAATCAGTTTCTACAAAAGGCCCTTCCGATACGATAAAAAGCCACCATAACCGCGTGCCGGAAGTGCTCAAACTCATCAAGTCGGGAAAGGTGATTGAACCTCTGAAGGAGCTTTTCAAAGATGAGGTGCGCGAACTCGGGATTGAACTTGGAATGAGCGAAGAGCTCGTCTACCGGCATCCCTTTCCAGGACCAGGACTTGCCATCCGCATCATTGGCGAGGTGACGCCGCAGCGAATTAAAATTCTTCAGGAGGCGGATGACATACTGGTGGAAGAAATAAAATTTGCAGGTCTTTATCGCAGCCTCTGGCAGGTGTTTGCAGTTTTTCTTCCCGTTCGTTCAGTGGGAGTGATGGGCGATAAGCGCACGTATGAGAATGTCATCGCCATTCGCGCCGTCACCTCCGTGGATGCGATGACCGCTGATTGGGCATATCTTCCAGAGGAATTGTTGCGTCGCATTTCAAACCGCATTATCAACGAAGTGAGGGGCATCAATCGCGTGGTGCTGGATATTTCATCGAAACCGCCGAGCACCATTGAATGGGAATAGAATCATGATTCGTGTGTCACAATCGTTGCAATCAAATCGTCGCGAAGGCGTCTATACGCCGAATCTGCATCGGCGGTGACATACATCAGCACGCGGCTCCGTGAAAGCGATACGATGCCGTGAATTGCTCCCCAGCCCTCAACTACCCTGAGTATGCTTTCTTTGTCCGCATGTTTTTCTTGATCGGATATGAATACCCGGGTAAATTGTACCAGTTTCGCAATTATTTTTTCTGATAGTTCCATTTCCTTACGCGCTTTTTCCTCAAGTGGCGTTCCCACAAAATCGTTGAATTTTGGTGTGGGTAGTGTAAACATGATATCGTAATGTTCACCGTATATTTTTCCAAATTCATAATATGCATCTATCACTGCTGCAAGCCGTTTTTTTGGGGGCAATGGTTTTTCAAGTGCATTGCTAATGGCAGAGTGCAAGAACTCGAATCCCTGAATAACAAGTTCAAGATAGATGTCGTCTTTGCTGTGGAAATAGTTGTAAATATTTGCGGCTGTCATTTTGCATTCGGCTGCGATACTTCGCATAGTGAGTGCATTATATCCCTGGGTGCTTAGGATTGCTAATGCGCTTGTGAGAATTTGTTTCTTGATTTGATCAACTTGTTCACGAGTTCGCGCGGGTCTTGTCATTCGTCACACCGTCACCTGTTTTTATGCCGATTTTATGGTGCTTTATTCCTGTTAAGCCTCCAATACATAGCCCGGTTATTTTTGTAAATCATTTTGAATTCTTTAAAAAGAGAGTCATAAAGGCCGCGGTGTGGTTCGAGCGGTTCAAACCCTTGCTTTTGCGGTACAAGAGAACCAATATCTTCAATAGCAAGCTCGCCGATCCCCATAAGCGCTAAAAAAGCGGCACCGCGTGCATTGGCCTGGATCGGATCTTCCATTTGAAGAATCGTTCGATTGAGCACATCAGCGAATATCTGGCACCAGAGAGATGATTTTGCCCCACCTCCTATCATGCGCAATGTTTCGAATTTTTTACCAATGAATTTTTCCACGTACTCTAAATTCCAGCGAGTATTGAATGCAACACCCTCATAACACGCGCGAATGAGATGGTCGAGTGTGCTCGACATTGAAATATTGAAAATTCCGGCTCTCAGAGTTGCGCTGTCTGCTGGACTTCGCTCTCCGTTGAGCCATGGTGTCATGATGAGCCCATCGCAGCCGGGGGGCGCTTCCCGGGCAATTCTATCCATTTCAAAGTAGGGATCATGAATTGATGAACGATGCCGAATGAGGTTTTTGTGAAAGAGAATATTTTCTTTAAGAAAGGTAAGAGCGCCGCCAGCCACATCCTGTTCATTTATACATTGATATCTTCCCGTGATGGCAGAGGGCAGAGTTGCAATACTGTGAAAGGGATCGGTTTTTTTAAAAGGCATAAGACATTCAATCCATGATGATGTGCCGATGTACAGATGTCCTTCAAAATCGCGAACTGCGCCGGAACCGATAAGCGCACACTGATGATCCGCAGCTCCCATTATGACCTGTACATCCGACGATAGACCTAATTCTTTAGCGGCTGTCGATGATATTCTTCCCGCGATATCAGTTGAATGGCGCAACGGAGGTAATTTATCTTGATCAATGCCAAATTGCCTGATGAGGCCGTCATCATATCTGATATGGTTGATGTTGCGAATATCGCAGACCCAGAAGAGGGCCATCGAATCGTACGATGCTGAACATTCACCTGTGAGGCGGAAAACAAAATAATCTTTACTACTTAGAAATTTATACGTTCGCGCATATACGTCGGGATGATGGTGCTTGATGAAAAGCACATGGGCTATATCGTCCTTTCCGGAAAGCGAGGGGCCTCCGGCTGTCTTTCTGATCCAGCGAACCAAGTTGCTAAGGGCATAACCCTCGACATTTATTATGCCGCGAGCCATGCGCCTGATGATGTGCCTGCCGCGCGAATCCATCCACGTCATGGAATCCATGAGATGGCTGCCATTTGCATCAACGGCAACGGTGCTCGAAAAGGTGCTTGAAACCGCAATCGCAGCTATCTGTTTGGAATTAACGTTTCTCCTTCTTAGGATTTTTTGAGTCCCTTTCGCGAAGGCTCGCCACCATTCTTCAGGATCGGCGACGGCACCGCCGTCGGGAAGAAACCGTATGCGGGTAGGAACATATTCGAAATCGATAATACGCCCTCTGGAGGAAACAACTGCCGTCTTGCAACCCGATGTACCGTGATCGAGTGCAAGTATATATGGCAATTCTAAGCGTTTCATGATAGCGCCTTATAGTATTTTCATTTCAGTGATCGAGCCGTCATCATTAATTTTTTCTACCAGAAAACCGGCAAATGCGCCGTCTCTTTTTGAAGTATCATCGATCTTCATGATTTCCGGCATAAGACTGATAAATTCATTGGGATTAATGCATGCCTCGGGTGGCATCACACCCTTGCCGGGCACGAGCCCTTTATGCATCGCAATTGCTCCCATCGCGGCGGGAATTCCGGTTCCTTCGCCCAGCGCCTGACTTTTAGATGCCATATGCACCCGGTATTCCTCACGTTTTCCATTTTTTATACCTTTCGCGATGACACTCACACAGCCGCGTTGTTCGCCGAATGTAGTTTCATGAAGAATTCTTTCCCTTTCGCGAATGATGAATGCTGTGGCAAAATCGGCCGGTACAACTTTTTGGCCTTTCACGGTTATCGGTTCCTTGCTGGCAAGCCCGAGTGCGCAAATATCGCGTATGAGATTATAATACTCGTCGGGAAGAACGCTTCCTTTGTTGGTAACCTGCCTGAGGTTGATATATCGAGGAAGGGTGATTTGCTCGGGATGAGGGTAGGGATAGAGCAGCGTTTCTCCGATCCCGGGGAAATTGAATTTCTGGCGAAGCGCGATGCCGTCATCCTTAAAAAAATTTACGTGTTCCAATTTTCCATTGAGATACATGGGAATATTAATCGACATGCAGTGGAAGCGATGGCCTATTACGCCTTCACCTTCAAAAGGTTCCCCTCCATGTGTATGAAAAATATCTATCGATTCAACTTCGTCAAAAAGGGAATCAGCAGCAAACTTTGCGATAATATTGGTAACGCCTGGGGAACTTCCCATTCCAATGAGGGCAGACACTCCCATTTGCTTTGCTGTATCATTCATTTCCAGAATATCAATAGTGACATCAACATCATCGCAGACGTCGACATAATTAATTTTTGCATCAATGCTTGTTTCAAGAATCGGTTTTACTGTAGAATAGAATGGGCCAACGCAATTGAGCACCACATCGCTTCCGGCAATGGCCTGATAAATGCTCTTTCGATCATGTGCATCGAACCAATGTACCGAAACTTTTGGAGAAGCGAGTTCCGCCTGGATTGAATGGGCCTTTTCTTTGTTGTAATCTGCGATCACTACGTGCGAAAATTCAGGATGTTTAACAAGGGTTCTTACCGCACGGCTTCCTACCGCACCACAACCGCCAAGAACTGTAACTTGTGCCATATCGAAGTACTCCTATTTTGTTATAATATAAACACTGTTAATTTTAACTAAGTTAATATTTATAATAAATTTTGTCAATAATTTTTTTGGAAAAACAATCTTGTACTGGAATTAATGTAAATGTATGTATTCAGAAGAAAACTTCTCTTGTCGAACTACTCCGATGCCTCCGAAGATTTTTCAAGAAGTGTTTTCGCATCCTCGTAGATATGTTTTGCGATTATTGCTAAATCATTCATGCCGCTTACCATTCGTGTCATCGATTCATTTACCTGTTCTATGGCAATTGTTGTGGCGGCAATGGCATCCTTTTGCTCTCGCGCACCGTTATCTATATTTCGCGATAGCTCGATGTTACGACGCATTTGTTCTGTTATTTGAGCAATACGCTCTTCCTCTGCCATCATGCTTTCTTTCAGTATTTTTATTTTTTTTGCACCTCCTTCAATATTTTCAATCATATTCTTGATAATGACAGCCGCTGATTGGATAACCTCCACGCCATCGCGTGTGGTCTTTGTGCTGAGCGCAAGAACGCGTTCAATTTCTTTAATGCTGTCTGATGTCTGGACGGCTAGTTTTCCGATTTCATCGGCGACAACGGCAAAACCTCGTCCGTAATCACCGGCTCGGGCAGCTTCAATCGAAGCATTAAGTGAAAGCAAGTTGATTTTATCTGCGATTTCGATGATGATATTAACCGTTTCGGCGATCCGGTTGCTCTGCTGGCTTATTTCTTCAATAGTTGAGGTAACCATGCCGATTCTTTCGTGGCCTGTGCTGGTGAGCGCCACCGCCGAATCCATATCCTGCAACGTCGAATCGAGGTTTTTTCGGGAGTTCTCCTTTTCTTTTTTTAATTCACCGATGATTTCATCCATGCGGGTGTTTTCTTTCATCTGGCTGGTTGCCAGATTTGATATCTGCTCAGCAGCGCTCGAAAGTTCTTCCATCGTAGCGGACATCTCTTCGAACGAGGCAGCCTGGCTTTGAATACGTCCTGCTATTTCATCAACGGTTGTGTTTTGTTCCTCAAGGCGCGCAAAAAGATCGTTAATCCTTACCCGCGTTTCTTCATAGAGTTCACTGATGGAATTAGATTTTTGCTGAATAATGCTACGCTGTTTTTCGTTTTTCCTATCGTAATTGTCGATAATAGGAATGTTTCTGTAGGCGAGATATGATATCATTACAAGAACAGTGAAAAAAAATATTTCACGATGAATCTGTATCCCATCATGAACGATTATGCCATTGATAACTGAATGTGGATGAAAAGCAACGCCCTTTGAAGCTGCAATTATCAGGAATAATGCGTAATTGAAAAAATAGAAAATTGAAAATACGATATAGAGTTTTTTATTGTAAAAAAATTGCATCATAATAAGAAAGCATACTGAAAAGGCTGCAATGTGATATGCCTGCGCGGCATATGTCCAATCCAATAGAAGTGCATATCGATAGCGGGTTATTATCATAGCCGTTATTATGATACTGCAAATAATCCATTCGATTAATTTCGCTGATTGAAGATTTTTTTTTCGTGTATATACATAGAATGAAAGGATGGTTATGATTGTGAAAATTGTTAATGTGAAAAGCGCATTTTTCAAACCAACTTTCGCAAGAATCTGAAATGTTCCTGATAGTAGACCCATCGGTATGCAGAAAATAAAGAAAAGAAACGCTCCCTTAATTTCAAGAATCTGCCTTGGAGTACGATTGCTTGTTTCCATAAGAACGCTCCAATTTTTGTTTTTCGTTTTTTGATGAATAATTCAGGTGATATATTTTTGCAAGTATTATTTCAATTCAAAAGCAAGCCCAAGAGCCACGGTGAGGTGAGATTTATTGAGCGATTCAGGAATTTTTGGAAACGGCGATGCTCTGCGGATTGCTGCAAGCGCTTCTTCATCAAGAATAGAATACCCCGATGAGCGCAATAGTTCAACTGAGAGTAGCTCACCACCGGAGTTAATTGAAAATCGCACAAAAGTACGTCCTTCGATTGCATCTTTTCGCGCATGATGAGGATATATCAAAGCTTCCTGAATCCGCTGGCGGATCATATCGGTGTAGCGAAGCATGGTGGTTTCTGCCTCTTCGGAAGATAGTGCCTGTGCCTGCGCTGCCACGATGCCAGAAGCATGAGGTTGCTTCGCATCGCTGTTTTTTACCGTAGTTTTTGCAGATGGCATATCGACACGCGGCAGTATCTGGTGCGCGCGGAGAGAAATATGGATGCGTTCGGTGTGTGAGAAAACATCGTGTTCTGAATACGAAGCAAAAAGAATCGCCGCGTGCAAAATGAACGAGAGGCAAAGCGCTCGCAAAAAAAATGCGTTGTTCCGTGACGTTTTCAATCGGATTTCTTCTCCGTTGCAATGATGAGATCTGTGATGCCGGCCGATTTTATCGCATCGATGACGTTCACCACCAGTCCCAGCGATACCGTTTCATCGGATTTAAGAATAACCGTTTTTGACTGCGATGGCATGCCCTTCAATATAGCCGTCAGTTCTTGAAGCTCTGTTTTATTGGTGTTGCAGTAAATTGAACCTTCTCGTGTGATGTACACGATAGTGTGCTGTTTCTGGACATTGACTGCGCTTTCCGCTCCAGGGAGCGCAACTTCAATGCCGGGATTGGTCACAAAATACGATGTGAGCGCAAAAAACACAAGCAGCTGAAATACCACGTCAATGAGCGGCGCGATATTGAAATCAACAGATACTTTTTTTCGGCGTTCTATTTCCATTTCTGCGACTCAATAATGTGTCCAATGCAGTCTTTTACTTCTCCGCTTAGATCGTCAATGCGGTCTTCAAAAAAATGATACGCAATAATTGCGGGTATTGCCACAATCAATCCCGCCGCGGTGGTGATGAGCGCCTCCCAGATGCCGCCTGCAAGAGCAGAAGGGTTGATCTGCCCCTGCATGCTCTGTATTCCCATAAACACTTTTATCATGCCGGTGACCGTGCCTAAAAGCCCTAAAAGTGGCGTGATGCTGCCGATGATGGCAAGCCAGTTGAGGCGTTCCTCAAGGCTCCGGATAAAGAGCGTGGCGCGCCTGAACAGTATGCGTTCAGCATCTTCTCCTGGTAAGCTTGCAATGCCGGGAGTGTTTATTAGATCGCGGACAATGCCATCCGGCGTGTACGATTGCGTATCGGCATCCTCTGTTTTCAGATGGCGTTGATATGTCAGTATCGGAATGCGTGCATAATTTCTTGCTTTGAAAAGAACAATCAGCCGTTCAACAAAAATGGCCAGTGCAATGATGGAACAGACTAAAATCGGCCACATGAGCGGGCCGCCTTTCTGGAATAGAGAATACATGCGACACCCTTCTTAAAATAATGCTACAAGCAGCATAACAGATACGGAATTTTGCAACTATTATTTCTTCAGAGTGTGGTATTGATAACAACTTGCGCGTCACATAAAATGGGCATAGGGTACTATTTTTTCTCTGTAAGTCTGAAAAACTCAACCGACTCCTTAAGCGTCTCAGCCATGGCCGCAAGGTTTTCCGAGCTACCGGAGATTTCCTCTGCACCTGAGGCGTTTGCCTGCGTGAGCTCGTTGATATGCGAAATGGATTTGACGATTTCATCCATCGCTTTCTTCTGTTCATCGGTGCTGAAGGTAATTTCCTCGGCGCGGCTCTGTACAGCTGCGGCGTTTTCATGAACGGTTGCACTGATGGATTTCTGATTGGACATGTTGTTTGCGATTTCATCCATCATTGCCGAAATGCGGTTGATGCCCTCGATGATGGACATCATCGTGTTGGTGGTTTCGGAGATGCTCGCCATTCCCGCGCTGATTTCATTGGCGTTGCTTCTTATGTACTGGTCGATTTCTTTGATGCTGGCCGCAGTCTGGTCGGCTAATTTTGAAATTTCTTCCGCTACCACGGCAAACCCTCTTCCGGCTTCGCCGGCGCGTGCTGCTTCGATTGCCGCGTTCAGAGAAAGAAGATTTATTTTGTCGGAAATATCATTGATGATTTCAACGATGTTTTGCATTTTCCCGGAGCTTTCGGTGATGCGCAGCATGGAGCTGTTCATATTGCGCAGAAGCTCATCACCGCGCCTGGCTCTCTGTGATATATCATCGTTAATGCCCGCTGCTTCAGAAATCATTTTAGCCATCATGTCGATGCTATCAGTGAGATTTTCAATCAATCTCATGAGCTGGCGGATGTTTTCGGATTGCACCTGCGCACCTGCGGCGATGTTTTCAACACCCGAAAACACTTCTTCTCCGGTTGCGGTGCATTCTTCCGCGGTTGCCGCCTGATTCTGAGCATTATCCGCGAAGCTTGTTGCCGCCTGGGACATCTGCTGAGAGGAGACTGCCATTTCGTGAGAAATATCATAAATGTGGGTGATGGCGGCACGAAGTTTTTCGATAAATTTGCTGAGTGATGCCATGATGGCGCCTACATCATCGTCTGAAAGCGAATAGAGATTTTTTGAAATATCGCCTTTCGACATTTCTTCAAGGAATTCCCTGCACCGTTCAAGCGCTTTCAGTCGTGCGGAAGTGAACACGTAGAGGCTTGTTCCCGTAATTATAAATCCTGCGATGAAAAGTATCGCCATCAGCAGCACTGTTGAAAATCCCATTCGTTCTATATAGCGAGCAGGTGCCGTCACAATGGTGCGGAAGCCGAAGGTGTTGGTGAGAACGTACATCAGCACATCACCGTCGGCTGTTTTGACCGGGAGTATTGTGTTGCTGTCTGCGCCGATAATCTTCTCGCCCCAGGGAAAGTCCGAAAGATTTTTTCCAATCATCGACGCGTGCGGTGCAATGAGAATTTTGTTGTGAGAATCCGCAAGAATGATATAGCCGTTTTCTCCGATTTTTATATTCGAAATAAAACTGTGCTCTCTTTCTGCAACAATGGCAAAGTCGAATGTTCGAAGTGCAAGGTCGCCCATGGCGACTTCCGATGTCTTTGAAAGGTGGTAATCGACGATGTGCGCGACATTGTGCATCTGATTTCTAAGTGATGTTTCAAGCGAGCGATTGATTAAATAGTAAACCGTTATGATCATGATTGTGCTGAAAAATGCCACAAATGCAATTGCAGTTGCCGAGAGTACCAGGCTGAGGCGCACATGGTGTGTGCGTTCACCTTCTATGATGCGTGAGAATATTCCAAGTAACGAAATCTTTCTGGTTTGATATTCGATGACAAGATAGTACAGACAGCCAACGGATATGATGTTCATGAAAAGCAAACAGTAGATGATAATCCGTGCTGTGAGCGTCGGCGTGAAGAAAATATGTATCGCGATGATTGCGACCGGCATGAGCACCGCCCATGCAATGACCGCATCGCGCGTGCGCAGGCGCGAAAGGGAATAGAGCCGATCTCGGGCAAGCAAATACTGGTCATTGGATATTGTTGTGCCATCGAAGAGCGATTCAAAATATGCAAGAATGGGTTTAAAATGAGCGCGCATCTGTGTTCTGGTGAGGAAAAGCGCTATCGCCACAAGCACGGCGACAATCGAGAGCAAAAGCGCTATTTTACCACCTGAAAGTTCGAGCAGCAGAAGCACAATGATAAGCGTAACGGGAATATTCACCGTGTAGGCAATAAGATCGGTATAGAGAAAAATCCTTTTCGGAAGGTCCAAAAGGAGTTTCCTATCGGCATCATTAAACTTCATGAAATTTACCTTGTGGTATAATAATCATGCGAAAGATTTCAAAAAAAATTAATTATACAAAATTCCTTCTAAGACTATTACAATGTAATTTTTTTTGCAATAAAAAATCATGAATGAATTAAAAAAATGATATTGCATAATTGTCAGCACATAGTTACATGGTGAGAATATTATACAATTTGATTGCTGTCCAAAAACATCTGGACACGGAGAACAATGTTCGCTATGGTGTCTGATGTTCTATTGAATAGGATAATTGGCAATGTCAATCGTTTGGGAACAATTGGCAAACTGTAGATTAAGGAATCAATCATGAAGAAAAAAACAGATGGCGCCTCTCATGTGCGTAAGGTGCGTATTGTAACCGCTACATCCCTTTTCGACGGCCACGATGCGGCCATCAACATCATTCGAAGAATTTTGCAGCAGGAAGGCGCCGAAGTGGTGCATCTGGGTCATAATCGTTCGGCAAAAGAAATAGTCAATGCTGCCATCCAGGAAGGAGTGCATGCGATCGCGGTCAGTTCCTATCAGGGCGGGCATCTTGAATTTTTTAAATATATTAAAGACCTTCTGGATGAATTAGGAGTTGGACATATAAAAATTTTTGGCGGGGGCGGAGGAGTCATCATACCGGAAGAAATAAGGGAACTGGAAGAATATGGAATTGAAAAAATGTATTCTCCTGAAGACGGGCAGAGGCTTGGGCTTGTAGGCATGATTCGCGATATGATTGCCCGCGCTTCAGCGATTGAAGTGCCGGAATTGCCCATAAACTGGAGCGAAAAATTAACGATGCGGGACAGCGTCGTCATATCACAGCTCATTTCAATTGCGGAAAAGGATTATGACGATAAGCAGGATGTGTATCGCACAATTGGAAAACAAATCCGCTCGATGGTGAAAAAAACACCGGTTATTGGCATCACCGGAACAGGCGGATCGGGAAAAAGCTCCCTTGAAGATGAATTCATACGGCGATTTCTGTTGAAATATCCGAATAAAAGCCTTGCGATACTTGCGATTGATCCCACAAGGAAAAAAACCGGCGGCGCGCTTCTGGGCGACCGCATCAGGATGAATTTTCTTGATCCCCAAAGGACGTTTATGCGTTCGCTTGCCACGCGCGAATCGAAAAATGAGCTTACCATATCGATTCGCGACTCAATTGCAATTTTGCGCGCCGCCGGATTCGATCTCATCATGGTGGAAACTCCGGGGATTGGGCAGGGGGATGCCGGTATCATCGAATACAGCGACTGCGCGGTGTATGTGATGACGTCAGAATACGGTGCCCCGACCCAGCTTGAAAAGATTGACATGCTCGATTATGCGGATCTCATCGTGCTGAATAAATTCGATCATAAAAATTCGGTGGATGCGCTTCGAGACATACGAAAGCAATACCGTCGTAACCGCGAATATTTTGATCTACCCGATGAAGCACTTCCCATCATCCCAACCACGGCCAGCAATTTCAATGACTCCGGGCTCGATGTTTTTTTTGATAACATTATTGAACTCATCAAACAAAAAGGATTTTCGGAGGATGGCGCAGCAGGGCTTTCCTTTCGGGAATCGAAATCAGAATTGCCGGTTACCATAATTCCTCTGCAGCGAGAGCAGTATCTCTGGGAGATATCGGATACAATAGAGAAATACCACAAACAAACGGAAACCGCGGCAGAACTCTACCGCAAGCTTGAAGCACTTAAAGAACTTGAAAGCGAGCTTTCCTCTGAAGTGGTCAGTGAAAAGAAGCAAGCACTATCGGCGAAACTTGATGATGAGATAAAGGTGCTTCTTGAAAAATGGAATAATATAAAATCGCAGTACAAAGGCGATGAAATAAGCGTGAAAGTTCGTAACAAGGAAATAAAAACAAAGCTTGTGGAAACATCGCTTTCCGGCCTGCGCATCCCGAAAATTGCCCTGCCGCATTACCGAAGCGAATCGGAAACCTTGCGATGGCTCCGGAAGGAACACCTGCCGGGCTTTTTCCCCTATACAGCAGGCGTCTTTCCTTTCCGGCGGGAAGGCGAAGATCCGAAGCGCCAGTTTGCGGGAGAGGGAACTCCGACGCGAACGAACCGGCGATTTCATTATCTCACCCGCGATGATGCCGCAAAGCGGCTTTCGACCGCCTTTGATTCCATCACGCTCTACGGAGAAGACCCGGGCGAAGAACCGGACGTGTTCGGAAAAATCGGGGAAAGCGGGGTGAGCATTTGCACACTCGACGACATGAAAAAACTCTATGCGGGTTTCGATCTGTGCGACCCGATGACGAGCGTGTCGATGACAATCAATGGGCCCGCGCCAATGATGCTTGCGTTTTTTTTCAATACGGCTATTGACCAGCAAATTGAAAAGTTTGCTGCAACAAACGGCCGCAATCCAGGCGAAGAGGAGAGAGAAAAAATCGCAAAAGATGTGCTTGCGAACGTTCGAGGCACTGTGCAGGCTGATATTCTCAAGGAAGACCAGGGTCAGAATACCTGCATCTTTTCCATTCCTTTTGCGCTGAAGATGATGGGTGACATTCAGGAATATTTTATTCAAAACAATGTGCGCAATTTCTATTCAGTAAGCATCAGCGGGTATCATATCGCTGAAGCGGGTGCGAATCCTGTTACGCAACTTGCGCTGACGCTTTCGAACGCATTCACCTATGTGGAGTACTATCTCAGCCGCGGCATGCATATCGACGATTTTGCGCCGAACCTTTCGTTTTTCTTTTCAAGCGGAATGGATCCTGAATACAACGTGCTCATCCGCGTTGCGCGCAGGATATGGGCTATCGCCATGAAGTACCGTTATGGCGCGAACGAGCAGAGCCAGAGGCTTAAATGCCACATCCAGACATCCGGCAGGTCGCTGCACGCGCAGGAAATGCAGTTTAATGATATTCGCACCACGCTTCAGGCGCTCATGGCGTTGAATGATAACTGCAATTCGTTGCACACCAATTCGTACGATGAGGCAGTGACCACACCGACAGAAGAATCAGTCCGAAGAGCCATGGCAATTCAGCTCATTATTGGAAAGGAATATGGCATATTCAAAAACCAGAATCCTTTGCAGGGAAGCTTTATTATCGAGTGGCTCACGGATGAGGTTGAAAAAGCCGTGCTTGAAAAATTCAGGGAACTGAATCTCCGCGGCGGGGTTCTTGGCTCTATGGAGACGCATTACCAGCGGAGTATGATTCAGGATGAATCGCTACTGTATGAACACAAAAAGCACAGCGGTGAGCTTCCCGTCATCGGCGTCAATACCTATCTCAATCCGAAAGCCTCTGATGAAGAAATCTGCAGACCGAAGCTCCAGCTTTCGCGCGCGACATACGATGAAAAGATGGAGCAGATACACAACCTGCGCGAATTTCAAAAGCGAAATGAAGCAAAGGCACGAGAAACACTCGAGAAATTGCGTGGAGCTGCTCTTACAGGTAAAAATATTTTTGCTCAGATAATGGAAACAGCGCGCTATGCAAGCCTTGGACAGATGACAAAAGTGCTGTACGAAGCGGGAGGGAAGTACCGTAGGAATATGTGAGTCTTTGGAATGTCAATGCTTCACTTCCGAATCTAAATCGAGCAGGTTGTCTATGCTGAACTTGTGATTTTCAGGTGAATTGTATCCCGGAAGTATAAGCCGAATATTTTCTTTTGTGGCAATCGTCATTGACTGAATTTCTTCGTTGTAGGTGGTTACAAAATCCATTATCTCGTCGCTGTCAGCGGTGAATTGCACGCCGACTTCACGGCCATTTACGCGAACCACGCGAGCCGGCATGATGATTTCTCGACGTTTGAAGGGAAAGCGAAAATCGAGCATATCGCCTTGGTAAATGATAGACTTGCTTAAAAAGCAGAGCCCTCCTGCGGAAATGTTGACGGCTTCCACAGGTACGAATGCGTTTTCGCCGTGTTTTGACACTTCAACGCTGAACCGAAAAAGCTTCACTCGTGGATATTCTCGACGATTCACTGCCATGGCTTCCTCGCGGCATGCTTTATGGGTTTTATGGCCGATGCACTTATTGCCAATTATATGGTATTATACCATTTTTCGTCATAATCGTGCAATAAAAATATTGTATAATGATTAAAATCCGGGAAATTCGCGGATATCGGTATTTCCCTTGACAAACTGGCATGCACATTTTCTGACATGAGTGCAATTAGATTACAGGAGTTATGATCGGCTTTATTTTTATGACTATTATTGCACGCATGAAAACCATTCGGGATGCGTACTTTTCAAGTGAGATGGCACACTATCTCTATCTCATTATTCTCTCCACCATGCTTGGCTGCATTGCGGGATTGGGAGCAATTGTTTTTAATTATTTGCTCGATGGCACAAGACGGTTTTTCGAGCCGGAAAAATTTACATCACTTATGCAGATTAATCATAATTTGATTTTTATAATACCGGTTCTTGGAGCTGCAATTATTGCGCTGATTTCTCATTTTTTTCCGAAACTTTCAAAGGATCGATCTGTCACATCCGTCATAAAAGCTATTCTGCTTCGCAATGGCCACATTCCTTTCGCAAAAACGGTTTTTCATTTTTTAGCATCGATTATTACCATCGGCACTGGAGCTCCTCTTGGCCCTGAAGCGCCGGCCGCGAAAATGGGAAGCGGGATCGGTTCGGCGATGGCGCAGCTACTTCGGCTCAATAAAAAAGACATGCGGATGTTCACCGCTGCTGGTGCGGGTGCTGCAATTTCTGCGATTTTCAACGCGCCCATTGCCGGAGTTTTTTTCGGTATTGAAGTAGTGCTTCTAAGCGATTTAAAAAACCAATCGCTTTCGGCGCTCATCATCTCCTCGGTGGTGGCGGACATCATTTCCCGTTCCGTGATGGTAGGCCGGCACGCGATTGTGATTCCTTCATATAATCCGGGAAGTGTTGCCGATTTACCGTTCTTTTTCGGGATGGGTATTCTCTGCGGTCTCGCATCGCTTATCTTTTTCGGCATTCGAAAAACCGCGAAAAAAATCATTGAGGAAAAGCTCGGCATCACAAACGCATTCGTAAAATTGCTTCCCCTGTCGCTTATTTTCGGATTCATCATCACGAAATATTACAGCCTCTTCGGCATCGGCTATCATACCATCGGTCAGGTCGTTTCAGGCGCGTTTGATCTTCCCACTCTTTTCATTCTTTTGTGTTTGAACATGTTTTTTGTCGCCCTGTATCTCAATGCGGGCGGTTTTGGAGGAAGCTTCGCTCCGGCATTGGTCATAGGGATCATGCTCGGCTATGCGAGTGCGCTGGCGATGAATTCATTATTTGGGCTTGCGCTCGATCCGGTAACCTTCGCGCTTATTGCGATGGGCGGAGTGCTTTCCGGCATCAATTCGATTCCTCTGACGGCGATCATGCTTGTGTTTGAAACGACGGGAGATTACAAATTTATACTACCTCTCATGCTTGTTTCAATCATGTCCTATCTGGTAACGATCTACTACAATAAAGGGACGGTGTATGCACGAGAACTGATGGATGAGGGGATAGATGTTTCGAAACGCAGGGAAGTGGATCTGCTGGGGAAAATCCGGGTTTCGGATATCATGGAAACGAATTACTCAAGCGTTGCATACGAAACTCCGTTTAAAAATCTTATTGATGTGCTTTTGGCATCACATTATGGCAGCGTGGTGGTCATAAATAAAAATGGAAAGCCTCTCGGCATCATTTCTTTGAACGACATAAAAACAGTCATTCTTTCGCAGGATCTCGTCGACCTCATTATCGCAGGCGATATTTACTCCGAAACGCAAGTCGTCCGTATTGATGAGAAAGTTTCCGGTGCCCTTATTATGATGGAAAAAAATAATCTTGAAATCCTTCCCGTGGTTGGGGAAGTCGGCACAGAAAAGATTGTCGGCGTGCTCACCTATCAGCGGATCATTCAGGCGTACAATAAACTTTTAGATGAATGGGAAACCGATCAGTTTATGCTGGAACATCTGGGGAAGAAAATCAGTTGAAATAACTCGCCGCGCCATAGTAGTGGCGCGACCAGTATGGATTAGTCAGGCTTGCGTAGCTTACCCGTTTCCCCGGCTTCGGTGCGTGGATGAACTTTCCGCGGCCGGCGTAGATCCCGACGTGCGAAACTCCGCTACCGGATATTCTGAAAAAGACGAGATCACCCGGCTGAATGTTCCGCCTGGAAATACGCCTGCCTTCAATAAACTGATCGGTTGCCGTGCGGGGTATATCGATGCCATTTTTTCGATATACGTACATAACAAGGCCGGAGCAGTCGAATCCTCCAGGAGAAGAGCCCCCGTAGCGGTATGGTGTACCGATCTGCGCCCGAGCGGTCTGTACAATATTTCTGCGCATCTCGGGGCTGGGCGCAACTCGAGTTGTTCTCACCAGCGGCGGCGTACAATGGATGATACCGAAAATCAGCAGAACCGCTGGCAGCAGGGCACTGCGTCCGATATTTTTTCTCAATCGTCTCATGTAATATATATCGGAATGGAAAGGCAGTAAATGAAATTGTTATGAGTTTTTTAAAAAGTGGGCTTTGATTGCTGCCACGAGCCCATCTATGGTGTAATGTTCTGCGACGATTTCGGGTTCCCTTGAAAGCTCTCGTACGGTTGCGGCGGTTATGGGGCCTATGCAGGCGAGAACAGCAGAAGATTTTTTGATAATGGAAAAATAGTTTTTTGCGGTTGAGGAACTGGCGAATGTCACGATATCGGCGTTTGCGGCCGCCTCGATAGTTTCCCCGGGGAGATCATCCGGCAAAACCGTATCGTAGAGAAAAACGCGTGCCACCGACGCACCAGCGCGGGTAAGCCCTTCAAAGAGGACATCGCGAGCCTCGGAGGCGCATGGCAGCATAATTTTTTCACCGCGGATTCCCTGATTTTCCATAGCTTCCAATAGAGATTCCGCGACGAATTTTTCAGGAACGATGTCGCAGAGTATTCCGTGCGATTCAAGCGATTGTGCAGTTCCCGGACCGATGGCCGCCACCCGGGCAGATTGGAACGCGCGTGCATCAAGCCGTTGGGTGCGCATCCGTTTGAAAAAAATCTCAACAGCGTTGTGCGAGGTGAAGACTACCCAGTCGAATTGCGGCAAGTTAGAAATTGCTTCATCGATTTGACGGTCATCGCGTGGCCGAATTTTTATTGTGGGCAGCTCGATTATTTCCGCTCCCAGGGCGGCAAGTTTTTTTGACAATTCCGATGCCTGTTCCCTCGTTCGCGTGACGACGACTTTTTTGCCGAAAAGGGGCCGGTTATCGAACCAGCGCAGTGAATTTCTTGCGTTCACCACCTCGCCGATGATGATAATTGCGGGGGCGGCGAGTTTGTCGGAGGCAGCGCGTCCGGAAATATCAGAAATGGTGCCGATGGCTGTTTTCTGTTGCGGCGTCGTTCCCCACGATACCACCGCGGCGGGAGTGTCAGGCGGAAATTTTTTTTCTTCCATGAGGTTATGTGCTATTTTTTTCAGATTCTTCATTCCCATGAGGAATACAAATGTTTTATGCGGCTGATATTCCGGGAGCGTGATTTCAAGATGCTCGTCAGTATCGCCTCGCCGGTGGCCGGTGATCACTTCGAATCGATCCGCCCAGTCCCGATGGGTGACGGGAATCCCGGCATACGCGGGCGCGGAATAGAAAGAAGAGATACCCGGTATAATTTCGAAGGGAATACCGTGCCTGGCGAGTTCTTCCGCTTCTTCGCCGCCGCGGCCGAAAATAAAGGGATCGCCTCCTTTGAGGCGGACGACGGTCCTGCCTTCTTTCGCCTTTTCAATGATGAGGCGATTTATCTCTTCCTGCGGGAGTGTGTGATCGCCGCCCTTCTTGCCGACATATATGAGTTCTTTGTTCTGATATGAGATGAGTTCCGGGTTTGCTAAAAAATCGTATATGATGCAGTCGGCCTCGCGCAGCGCTTCAACTGCACGGATTGTGATGAGCCCTGGATCGCCTGGTCCAGCGCCCACAAGATACACTTTGCCGATGGTGTTCATACTATTGCCTCTGCTCCTTGATCTTTAAGTGTGCGCGCAAGCTTTGTGCCTGTCTCATCAGGGTGCGTACCGGATTTACTCCCTCTAAAAAAAGATTTCCCGTCAGGTGAAGCCACCATGCCGCTTAGATGTATCGTGGAGTTTTGAGCGTGGGCAAGCGCTCCGAGGGGAATATGGCATCCCGCGCCGAACTCTTTTAAAAATGCGCGCTCTGCTGAAACTGCCCGGCTTGTTGCGTCATCATTGAGAAATGAAAGCTCTTTTTGCAATGATATGTCGCCCTCGCGTATTTGCACTGCTAACGCTCCCTGACCGGGCGCGGGTAAAAAATAGCTGAACGGGAGGGTGAATTCTATCAGGCCGGTAAGGTCGATCTCGAGGCGGGAGATTCCCGCCCGTGCCAGAATGATAGCATCAAACTTTTTTTCGCGAAGCCGCTTGATTCGAGTTGGAACATTGCCTCGAAGGGGCTTAACGGAAAGGGTAGGAATTTCATGAAGTATCTGCGCGCATCGTCGGAGAGAGCTCGTCCCCACAACAGCGCTTTTTACTACCGGAATTGATGCACCGGGATCATAGCGGTCGCTTCTGATAAGCAGCACATCCGAAGGATCTTCACGCGACGTGATCGCCGCGATACGGAGGCCCGCTGTATCATCAACCGGGAGGTCTTTCAGGCTATGAACCGCACAATCGATTTTTTTTTCAAGGAGCGCCTCTTCGATTTCTTTGGTAAAAAAACCTTTTCCCTCCATTTTATCAAAAGAAACATTCCGGATGCGGTCGCCCTTTGTTTTAATGATGATGATTTCGGTTTTATGTTCACCAATCTTTTGAGCTATGTATCGCGCCTGCCAGAGCGCGAGTTCGCTTCCGCGTGTTCCAATACGTATCATTCCATTGCCGTTAAAGGATTGTTGATTATACTCATGGCATTTTGCGCTCAGGGCGGCTATTTGTCAAGAGCATTGAAGAATGTGTAATTACGAAAACAAAAGTGCGATGCTGTGTTAATATCTCCTGATAGTATCGTCACGGTGGATATCGATAAAGTATTTGGTTATGATGATGATGTTCTCGGCAACCGATGCACAGAATTGTTCTTTCCCGCAATTTTTCCGCGTTTCAAACAAATCGCTGTACAGGGGAGCAGTCATTCCCGCCGAGCGTCGTGCAAAAAAGAAAATGATATCGCGAATCATGATGTTTTCGAGGCCTTTTCTGCCGGCTGATGAATCATAAAAAAGCGAAATTAGCTCACTGACTTTTCTTTCGCTGTATAGGGAAGACAGATTATCATTCACGAACTTTTCATATTCATCGTGATAGTGATCTAAAGTGCTGTACAGATGATGCGTCACGGTGGCATCGTTTGCAAGGTGCATCACATGCCCCAGAAATCCGATGTGCTGAATGTTGGTAATTCCAACTGCCGTACCTTCAAGAGCCTGACCGTACCAGAATGCTGCGGCGTTGGTAGACGGTTCAAATACGACACTCTGAAATCGCAAGTAGTTCTCTAAAGAGGTGATGGAATAATACGACCTGAATGCGGAAAATCGTCCACGAAAACGATACGCCTCAATCGGGCCAATTGATCGCACTGGCATGGATATACCGCGACCTGCAAATCCTGAACTATCAACTTTGTGATTGAATAATAACGCCCGCAGCAATTCGTTGTAGCGCGTTCCTCCTCCGGGCGGGGCGAAAGAAAAAGAAAAGCCGGGGAATTCATTTCGGAAGCGACCCTGTTTTGTGATGCTTAGAAAATGCCAGAGCGTTGAGATGTTTATACGCTTAGCTTCGAGATCGACAATAGTTCTTTTGCCGTTCCACCATGATTCAGCGCAGGTATCGGAAAATTCATCGGTATTTCCGCTTTTTCCGGCAATTATGATATGAATATCATTTCCGCCGGAAATCTTCAAAAACCTGACCGCACTCTTTTGTTCTATACTTGCCGGAGGGCCTTCCATATATTCAAATGCTTTCAGCACTGCGGCGTGATGAGTGCCGTATAGCCATGCATTGAGAGGATTGGGCATGCTAATCATCGCGCACAAAACAAAACAAACTGCAAGTCGCACGGGAAAATTGTTGTTCATCTATTTCCCTTATCATTTTCATCTTCGATATCGTTTTGCATGCGCAGCAACTCATTCAATGCTTCCTGCGCAAGTTTAATTTCATATTCGTTTCTTGCTCCAGATTCCTTCACTATTTGTATTCTTTTTTGTAAGGATATTGCTGTTGCGCTGATAATGGGAATGTAATTCTGATGGCCTGTATCGGTACGGCCGGCATAATATGATAGAAACAGGGCGGCGGATGACTCTGAGATTTCTTTGCCTGTGAATGAATTCGGGATTGATAAGAAATCCGAAGTATCCCCGGTGATAGCGTGTTCTTTCGGCTGGCGCGCGTGATCGGTCGTGATGCGTGGTATTGACGTCGATATAAACATACTGGATGCGATGAAAACAGCAATAAGTTTCGCGATATGTAAGCTGAATTTTTTCATTACTCGGGGAAAGCCTGTATAATGACAGGAAAGCTTTAGAAAATTTCGATTGTCAACCCTTATTTTTTTCTCTTTCGCAGTCAATCGCATGCAAAATTATTTTTTTGCTTTTGAGATACAATTTTTGTGGGGAAGATGAAATGGCGCGTTCTATTGCGCGAAGCGCGGCGGGGAAATTGCCATCTTTATAGAAATATCGCGCCTGAAGGTACTCCAGGCGATGAAATTCAGGATCGATTTTTGATGCTTTTTTCAGAATGCGCGCTGCTTCAGCGTAATCACCCATCGCCGAGAGCACTTTGGAAAGCGTGACGTAGGCGTAGATAAAATGCGGATTCAATTCGATAGCGCGCGAAAGGCATTCCTTCGCCTTCGCGAAATTTTTCGTCTCAGCCCACGCATATCCCATCTCGTAATAATCTTCCGCAGCGATGTCGTCATAGTGTTTCATTGTGCGCGGTTTTTGTTTTTCCCATGAGGATGATACTCATCAAACACTTTTTTCAGTCTGTCTCGTGTGGTATGAGTATACACCTGCGTCGTTGAAATATTTTTGTGCCCAAGCATTTCCTGAACCGCGCGGATATCGGCACCCCGGTTGATGAGCTCCGTGGCGAACGTATGGCGAAGCGCATGCGGCGACACTTTTCGAAAAAGGCCTTTCGTGCGCGCGCGCATGTCGATGATGTAAAAAATTCCGCGCTCGGTGAGAGTTTTTCCATGGCAATTGATAAAGATTGTGTCATCGGATTCATTGAAAAGCTTTTCCCGCAATGAAAAATATTTTTTAAGAGAATTGACCGCGCTATCTGTGAGAAACACCATGCGCTCGCGATTGCCCTTTCCGGTGACTTTTAATTTTTTAGCAGCAATGTCAAGGTCGCTAATTCGTGCGCGTGCGATTTCAGAAACGCGTGCTCCGGTTGAGAAAAAAAGTTCAAGAATCGCACGGTCGCGCGCTCCGGCAAAATCCTCATCCGGAAAATCGAAGAGCACATCTATCTGGTTGATGCGCAAAAACTTCGGGATTCGATGTTCTTTTTTCGGAAAATGTACGGCCAACGCCGGGTTTTGGGGAATGATATCCCGCCGGTGAAGATATTTAAAGAAAGACCGGATGCAGGCAATTTTTCGTGAAATTGAGCTTTTCCGCATTCCGCGGTCATAGCAGAATTCAACAAATGAGGTGATATCGGTTTTTGTAATCGAACCAATGCAAATATCGTCGTTTTCGCGCGCAGCATCTGTTTCGTAGGCTGATTCGGTTTCCGCATTATCTATGAGAAATTTGTAAAACTGCAATAAATCTTTATTGTAGGATTCGATTGTCTTTGCCGAAAAATTCTTTTCGTACTGAAGATAATCCATAAAGAGGTCAATTTCTTCGGTCATGTCATCACTCATTCAGAATGTCGATGTGGTACCCGCATCCTTCTTTAAGGCAGAAAACTGTTTCGCCTTCTCCCTTTTTCTTCTTCACGAAAAGCGCGCTGCCGCACTGCGGACAATCTTTTTCGGCAGGCACGTCACGCGTGATGAAGGTGCAATCGGGATATCGCGTGCAGGAATAGAAAGGACGCCCTTTCTTTGAGGAGCGTTTCACCACATTGCCGCCGCAACCGGCTATCGGGCACTTTCCCAGCGGAATGGGGAGGGCGTTTCTGCATTCCGGAAATCCGGAACACGCAAGAAAAAAGCCGTATTTGCCGAGTTTTTTCTTCATCGGCCTGCCGCATTTCTCGCATGTGAAGTCAGTGTCTTCATCGAGGACGCCTTTTATCTCCTCAATATGTTTTTCGGCATGTTCCACTGTCTCAATAAAGGGAGAATAAAAGTCACGTATCATGCCGACCCATTCTGATTTCGCATCTTCGATAAGGTCAAGCTTCTCTTCCATGGATGAGGTAAATCCGATTGAGATGAGTTCCGGAAAAAATTTTACAAGGATATCATTCACGATTCTTCCGAGCGCCGTCGGGACGAGCTGTTTGCCGTGACGGATGACATAGTATCGTTTGATGAGCGTATTTATCGTAGGCGCATAGGTAGATGGGCGGCCGATGCCCGATTCCTCCAGAAACTTTACCAGCGATGCATCGTTATAGCGGGGAGGAGGAGTGGTGAAGTGTTGTTCGGGAACAAGCTCCATAAGCTTTGGGGTGTCGCCCTCCTTGAGTTCGGGCAGAGTATCTCTCCCGGTTTTTTCCTCTTTTTCCACGGCGGTGAATCCGTCAAAAAGCACGATGCTTCCTGATGCGCGAAATTCACAGTCTCCGGCTTTCAGAATAACCGAGGTGGCAAGTGAAACCTCGCCGGTCATCTGCGAAGACACGAACCGCTTCCAGATGAGCCGGTAGAGCTTGTATTGGTCGGAAGTGAGATCATTTTTTATTGATTCCGGATCTCGGGCTACATCTGTGGGGCGTATCGCTTCATGAGCGTCCTGAGCACCTTTTTTATTCATATAGGTGTTTGGCGTTTCGGGAAGGTATTCGGGCGGATAATGCGCAGAAATATAGTTTCTCAACCCTTCCATGGCAATGGGTGAAATTCTGGTTGAATCCGTACGCATGTACGTGATGAGTCCAACCGGGCCTTCGCCGGTAATATCAACACCTTCATAGAGCTGCTGCGCGACCATCATCGTTTTTGCAGATGTAAAACCGAGGCGGTTGGCCGCATCCTGCTGAAGCTTGCTGGTGATGTAGGGAGGAAGCGGTCTGCGTTTCCGTTCTTTTTTGGTAACCGAGATAACTTTGAATGTTTTATCGTTCAGATGAGCGATGACTTCATCCGCGTGTTCCTTTTTTTTGAGGTATTCTTTATTTCCTCTGAATGATATGAGAGATGCGCGAAATTTCTTATGATTGTGATTGAGCAGAGCGTCGAGCGACCAGTATTCCGCAGGAACGAAAGCTTCTATTTCCTTTTCGCGTTCACAGATGATGGCAAGCGCGACCGATTGCACTCTTCCCGCTGAAAGCCCTTTTTTTACTTTTTTCCAGAGAATGGGGCTGAGATGATATCCCACCAGGCGGTCTAAAACACGCCGTGCCTGTTGTGCATTGACCAGATTCAGGTCTATATCGCGGGGATGATCTATTGCTTCTTTGATAGCTGAATCGGTGATTTCATGGAATTCGACTCGATGGATATTGCTGTTTTTTTCAGCCAGTGCATTCCGGAGATGCCATGATATCGCTTCGCCCTCCCGGTCGGGGTCGGTCGCGAGCAGCACGCTGGAAGCGAGCGAGGCATTTTTTTTAAGTTCATTGAGGAGCTTTGCCTTTCCGCGCACGGTGATGTATTCCGGGCGGAAATCGTGCGCAATGTCAATTGCCAGCCTCGATTTTGGCAAATCAATGATATGCCCCATTGAAGAAAGCACGATGAATTTGTTGCCAAGGTATTTCGTGATTGTCCGCGCTTTTGTGGGCGATTCAACGATTATAAGGGTTTTATTGTTTTGTTCGTTTGCCATGTGTCACTCAATGTTACACTTTTATCATCCGCACAACGGCGGAAGTAGTTAATGGACCGCATGAAGGACATTAAACCGAAGCCAACCATTGCGCAGGCAACTGTCATTTGTCAAATATTTCTTTAATTCTTCTGTACGGTTCCCATCGGATTAGTATCAGGAGAATGAATGCTGAAATCAAAGCGATAATTCCGAATATGACACTGCGCTCACGCCCATAGAAAGTCGATGCATCAAATGACCGTTCAAAAGTGATGATTCCGATAATAGTATTTTCCTGTTGCGTATGACAAAAACGGCAGCGAGGCGCCGCCGTCATTGGTATTGCTGAAAAATAGCGATTGCCTCGTATTTCAGAAACCGGTGATGGAGAAGGCATTGTGCTCATTCGTATAACTGTAGCATCCATGCCCGGTGCCACCTCTCCGGGAGTGCGAATAAGTTCAGATCGGGAATTGTACACCCGTATTTCAATGCCGTGTTTGTTTTTTATATCTTCAATAAAAATCCATGCATATGCCGGGCGCGACATTGTTTTAATCGACACGAACGCATCGGCGATTACTTCAAACTGTCTGTCGAGCTCTCTGAAATAGCCCGACCTGTAGAGGGGGAATACATCATCCGCGAAAGGGGGAAAGGGAAACATCTGAAAGATTGAAATAATGAAAAAAAGAGATACCAATGCTATCGCGAAAAATTTTATTTTCACCGCAATGCTCCTTCATCGCTTGCACGGATTTGAGTGATGCTTTTCTTTATTATCGTCAGCTGGAGGGTGGAAGAAAAGAACGGAAAGTTGATGTTCAATTAAGCTTGAAAAACTGCAGTTTTTCCAGGAGGGAATGTGCCATCTGCTTCAACTGGTCGGATGAACCGGCAAGAGCGGAAGAATGGCTGACGAACTCATCGGCGTTTTTATTTACGCTTTCGATGTTTTCAAACATGCGGATGGTATTTTCTTTTTCATTGCTGGTGGAATCCGAAAGGTTTTTCGCAAAGTCTTTAATGGATTCGATCTTGCCGTGCGTTTTTCTGATATCGTCGCCGTGCTTGCCAATCATATCAATGAAGCCGGTGATGGTCACACCGGTATTTTCAATGCTGTCAACGATCGACTCATAAGAATCGCGCAGATGCGAGATGATCTGTATATTTTTCTGTATTTCGTCATTGCCCGCATTGATGAGACCAGTAATCTCTTTGACGTTTGCGCCCGTTCGGTCCGCGAGCTTCGATATCTCTTCCGCCACGACGGCAAAACCTCTTCCGTATTCTCCCGCACGTGCGGCTTCAATAGATGCGTTCAGGGAAAGGAGATTCACCTGATCGGCTATTTCGGAAATCATCTGGATGATGTTGAACACGCCCCGATAAAGTTCATCAGTTTTGTTCATGTGGTCATACGCCTCGCGCACCAGTTCGGTTCCGCTGATAGCGCCTTCTTCAACCTGCTTCATCGAAGTGATGACTTTCTGTGCATCATCCGCCAGCACACCCATCGCCCTGTTGATGTAGGAAATTGTCGCATCGAGTTCGGAAATGTTGGAATGCTGAATGCCGGATTTTTCTGCAATATCGGTAAATGCTTCAGCTATTCGCTTGAGCCCATCGGTGGTTTTCCCAAGCAGCTCCGCGTTTTGCTCGGAAAGTTTTTTTATCTGCGAGCCCGATTCTGAAATTGCTTCAGCCTCTGCTAAAAGCATGGCTGCCAGATCGCGGGCGCTTCCGACGAAATCGGCCACAAGTTTTTTGAAATTAGTAAACGTGCGGGTAAAATCTTCAAGAATATCCCTCGTTTTTACGAGTTTAATTTCCTCGCTCAGGTCGCCTTTCGCCGCTTTGGTGAGCGCGGGAATAATTTGTCCCAGAGAACGCGCGGTTTTCAGAAGTTTTCGATATACGATTAGTCCGAGAAGGATGTTTATCAGGAAAAGGATGAATGATTGCAGGAATATCGAGCGGTAAAATGGCCGGTAGAGCACTTCATCGTAAAAGATGGCGATTGCATAGCTGTCCAGATTGCGTATATGTTCGATGAACATCACTGCCGGTTTGCCTTCAAACACGCCATGAACCGTAGTACCGGCAGTTCCTCCCGGATTGGCAAGAGCATCTCTGGAGGCTTCATAGAGCGAAACAGATTGATTTCCTCTGCGAATAATTCCTGATAATGATGTCCCGGCTGTGTATTGGGAATGGTCTACGCGAAGGGTTCCCTGGGAATCGGTGATGAAAAGTAAACCTTCATATTCGGAAAAAACCGGCGGCAATTCATCATACGAAAAAGAGCCTTCACGCTCGTGTGTCCGTACGATGGCGGTGAGATTGTCGCGTACGCGCGCATTGATGCCGTTGCGGATGGTCATCTGACCGGCGAGGTATATCATAACTGAAATAAAGACTGATGCAAGCAGAATCGTCGGAAAAACCAGGCTGATGATTTTGCTGCCAAGTCCCTGTACGACGATAGGGATGCCGAAGCGTCCCAGCGGGTAGGTGCGGGTGTACCACACTCCAGCAGAATTATATCCGAGGTATAGAAATACGAAGATATTTATGAACAGAACGAACGCGTGAAAATATAAATTCGTATAGCCGAAGAAAAAGTACATACACGGAATGGCGGGCACGTAGAGCAGGACGATGGTGAGAATATTGGCGATGAAGGTTCTCTGCGGCGTGATTTCAAATCGTTTCTTCGCTATATCGAAATTTTTCGCAAGATCGCGAAGGGGCGTAATGACCACCCTGAGAATAAAATAATAATATAGATTAAGCAAAACAAAACATAGTACGAGTGCGATGAAAAAAAACGCCAACAGCCTTCTGTCGGAAAACATCGGGTACGCAATGGAAAGAATAATGAAGGTCAGCGTGAGATTGAAACCGATGACCATCCCGCCGTATTTGAAAAATTGCCTGTAAAGAGCTTTTTCGTCCATAAAATTATGTTCTTTCGCAATCTCCTTTTGAGTAATTTAATTATAGTATTTTTTTTGTAATTCGTCTATCGTTTTTTTTGGTGTGATAAAAAAACTGCGCAATAACATATAGAAGAAAAAATCATGAACTTAAGAGATTTGCACCTTCACGAGCTTTTTTTCTTGCGGAAAAGCTGCCAATAATGTCTTCTATGCATATTGGACGGTGAATGTTCGCATCACGGAGGAATAATGCATCCCCCTCTTGACGGAATGAAAATTCTGGATTTTTCCTATTTGCTGCCCGGACCATTCGGCACCATGATGCTGGCCGACCTTGGCGCTGACATCATCAAGGTGGAAAATCCAGAAAATCCGGATCTCATGCGCATGGTGCCACCTCTCGTTCACGGCATTTCTGCAGCCTATGCGCACATCAACAGGGGTAAGCGCTCGCTTGCGCTCAATCTCAAGCACGAAGAGGCGCGGAAAGCGGTATATGCGCTTGTCCGCGAATACGATATCGTGGTGGAACAATTTCGTCCCGGGGTGATGGAAAAGCTCGGGCTTGGGTATGAACGGCTTCGAGATATCAACCCCGCGCTCATTTACTGCTCTCTCACCGGATACGGACAAACAGGAAGCTATGCACATCGCGCGGGGCACGATATCAACTACATGGCGCTTTCGGGCGCGGAATCCTTTTCGGGCAAAAAAGCAACGGGGCCGACACTCAGCGGCATACAGATTGCGGATATCGGCAGCGGATCAAAAAACCTCTGCATTGCAGTCATGGCGGCGTATATCCGGCGATTGCGCACCGGTGAGGGTGATTACATCGATATTTCCATCTTCGACGGCGTTTTTGCGATGACTGCATTTCAAACATCCCAATTCCTGGGCGGCGCATCCGAACCGGAGGCGGAAAACGAATTATTCAACGGAGGTTCGCTGTACGATTTTTATCAAACTGCAGATAAGCGCTACCTTTCAGTAGGACCGGTTGAACCGAAATTTTTAGCTGCATTTCTAAATGCCATCGGCATGAGTGGTGTGATCGAAAAAGGCGTAGTAAGCGCAGAGGAGATGATCGAAATGAAACGCGAAGTTGCGTGCCGCATTGCTGAAAAACCGCTTTCGCACTGGATAGAAGTCTTCAGTGCAATCGACGCGTGCGTTGAGCCTGTGAGGACGCTTGGCGAAGCAATTAATGCTCCCCCCCTGTGTGAGCGCTCAATGATTGTGAGCGTGCGGGATTCAAAGAATAATGAATTTCGCCAGCTTGGCAGTGGCCTCATGTTTACATCGGGTACATATGTGGCGAAAATGGCCGGATGCGAAATGGGTTCGCACACTGATGAAATTTTACATCGGCTCGGTTATTCCGATGCAACAATATCCGATTTGCGCGCGAAAGGCGCAGTGAAATAATTGTGCGGAATATAATAAAACGATAGACATGTATTCCCCTAAGCTGATACATTAGCAGTTGGCAATAATACGATGCACGCTGTGTAAAGGGAGGTGGCAGAATATGAAAGTTCTCTTGATTATTGATGTCCAGAACGATTTCTGTCCCGGAGGAGCGCTTGCCGTGGGCGGCGGCAACGAAGTGGTGCCGGTTATCAATTCGATAATCTGGAAATTCAACCGCGTGGTGGCGACGCAGGACTGGCATCCGGCCGACCATAGTTCTTTTGCTTCGAATCACAAAGGGAAAAAACCTTTCGACGAGATTGAGCTAAACGGCTATCGCCAGACGCTCTGGCCCGACCACTGCGTGCAGGGCTCGCGGGGAGCGGATTTTCATCCGGATTTAAACACGACGCTGGTTGATCTCATTGTGCGCAAAGGCACGTCATCCGATATCGATTCCTATTCGGCATTTTTAGAAAACGATAAAAAAACTAAAACTGGACTTGATGGTTATTTGAATTCCATTGGTACCACAGAAGTATTTGTGTGCGGTCTTGCTACCGATTATTGTGTGTACTACAGCGCAATGGATGCGCACATGATCGGGTTTAAAACGGCCGTCATTATCGACGCGTGCAGGGGAATCGATGTACCGGAGGGTTCTCTTACAAAGGTGATTGCTTCCATGCGTGAAGCGGGAATTCGTATTGTAGAATCGGGTGCGTTATGACTGGAAGGATTTCAGCGCTGTGCACCGATTTCTATGAACTGACGATGATGCAGGGATATTTTGCCGCCTCGCCGGAGGCTCGTGCGGTCTTTGAGCTTTTTTTCCGCCATCAGCCGTTTAGCGGAGGATATGCGGTGTGTGCCGGCATCGTGCCGTTTTTGAAGGAGCTTGAAAATTTCCGTTTCAGCGATGATGATATTGCGTTTCTCGAAAAACAGAAAATTTTTCAAAATAAATTCACGGAATATTTAAAGAATTTTCACTTCGAAGGAACCATATACTCGCTGGCTGAAGGCACACTTGCATTTCCCAACGAACCGCTTGTACGCGTTGAAGGTACGCTTCTTGAGGTGCAGATCATCGAGAGTTTATTGCTTAATTATGTGAATTTTCAAAGCCTCATCGCAACAAAGACATCCCGGGTGGTGGATGCCGCAGGGGGATTGCCGGTGCTTGAGTTTGGACTTCGGCGAGCGCATGGGCCGGATGGAGCACTTTCTGCTTCCAGGGCTGCGTTTGTTGGAGGAGCGTCGGCAACCTCGAACACGCTGGCGGGAAAAGTTTTCGGCATACCGGTCAGCGGCACCATGGCACATAGCTGGGTGATGAGTTTTGATTCCGAACTCGAATCGTTTAAAAAATATTCTGCGCAATATCCGGAAGCACCGGTGCTTCTGGTAGATACCTATGATACGCTCCGTTCGGGAGTTCCCAATGCAATCGAGGTATTCCGTGAACTGAAGAGCAAAAATCCAAAGCTCATGGCAATCCGCATCGACAGCGGCGATCTGGAGTACCTCAGCAAAGCGGCTCGAAAGATGCTCGATGATGCAGGCCTTCCAGAGGTAAAAATTTTTGTATCGAGCGATATGGATGAATGGATCATCGAACACCTTCGCAATAGCCGCTGCCCCATCGACGCATGGGGGGTGGGAACGCGCATGGTAACAGGATGGGGAGAGCCTGCGCTTCCCGGCGTGTATAAAATTGTGGCACGATGGAAACGCGGAACATGGGAACCGTGCATCAAGCTTTCAAATCAACCGGAGAAGGTGACCAACCCTGGCGTGAAAAACATCATGCGGGTCTATGGCGAAGACGGGCAGATGAAGGCGGACCTTCTCTATCTGGAGGAAGAAACTGATGAACTGCAGGCAGATATCGAGAGAAAAAAACCGCTGCGTTTCAATCATCCGATATCTGATTTTGCAGGATTTGTGATGGATGATTATGGATATGCCGAAACGCTTCTGCTTCCCGTCATGGTGAAGGGGAAGGTCGTGGATGGTCTGCCTTCGCTTGCTGATGCGCGAAACCGGTGTGCCGCGCAAATTCAAGCGCTCGATGCTACCTACCGACGTCTTTTGAATCCTCATATGTATAAAGTGAGCCTTTCGGACAGGCTGGCGCAAACGAAACGCTCGCTGATAGAACAGCACCGAATGCTTTTTTCAAAGCGGTGAAACGACGATAGGTGTTTTCACATGCAATTGATGAGATAATGATGCGTATTATAAAGAAAATGAAAATACTCTTTGTTGTTGCACCGCTAATGGCTCTGCTTCAATCGGCGCCGAACGCAGATGTTCCCATGCTATCACTGGAGGAATTTGATAAAATAATTGCTTTTTCTCAAATGAAAATCGTGCGCATACAAAAGGGCGATAATCCCGAATACGCGCGCCTCTCTTTCGATGATAGCACCTGGCAGGTGATTCCGCTTCCTTCCGACTGGACGAAAGTTTTTCCCGGATGGGAGGGGGTATGCTGGTATCGCATTCCAGTGCGCTTTCCCTCAAGGCTTCCCGCGCACAGCCTCGGCATTCAGCTTGGCATCATCAGCGATGTCGATGAGTTGTATTTCAACGGTGTTAAAATTGCATCTTCCGGCGCTTTTCCCCCCAATCGAAGATCCTGTTATGATAAAATTCGAGTCTATGAAATACCCACCATTCTTATTCGTCCTGGTGCGGTAAATCTCTTTGCCCTCAGAGTGGCTTCGCTTTTTCCATCGCCGTCAGGCCCGTATACCGGTGAATTTCGCATAGGTCCGTTTATGCAGCTTCAGCGGGATTTGCTTTCCCGTGAGTTCTTTTCGATGTTTTTTGTTGTTATCTATTTAGCCGTGAGTCTTTATTTCGGTATTATATTTTTTCTTCATGCAGTTGAGAGAGACAATCTCTTTTTTTCCCTGGCCACCATGCTTTCGGCGGTGTATTTTTTCTTTCGGACGCAGATTAAATATCTCATTTCCGACAATTTTCTTGTGATGAAAAAGTTAGAATATATCGTTCTTTTCCTGATTTTTTCAATGTTTCTTGAGTTTATGGCGTATTATACGGCGCGAAAACGAAACATTTTTCATTATATCTTTCATGCGATAACTCTTTCAGGTGTGATAATCGTCACGGTGAGCAATAACCCTCTCGTCTGGAATTGGGTTTTGAAGAACATTATTCAGCCTACGTGGCTCTATCCTGTGATATATTCGTTTTATGTTGTTGTACGCAGGTTGCGGAACCGAAGAGAATTCGTTTTTCTTCTGGCGGCATTCATCATTCTGACTTTGACGCTCATAAATGACATTCTGGTTAACCGTGCGATGTACAATTTCATCAGCCTTTCAGGATATGCGTATTTGTTCCTCATCATCGGCATCGCCTATATCATGCACTGCCGTTTTGTTGAATTGAAAAAGCGCGTTGAAAGTACCGAACGGCGCGATCAAACTACCGGGACAGCTAAAAAGTCCAGAATCGGCTCCGAAACTGAAGAAAAATTAAAAATAGCACTCCGCATCATCGAAGAAAAATTCGCCGAAGACATCACGCGCGAATCACTTGCAGATGAAGTGGGAATGAATGCCGACTACTTTGGCAAGCTCTTCAAGCAATATACCGGAAAGAAAACAGGTGAATATTTAAACGAAGTGAGAATCCGCAAAGCGCAGGAACTGCTTGCCGATCCCGACAACAGCATTGCCAGCATTGCGTTCGCGGTCGGATTTGAAAGCCTTCCCACGTTCTATCGCGTGTTCCAGAAATGTACCGGCGAATCGCCTCAGGGTTTTAGGAAAAAAATAAATGGCTGAAAGTGCTGCCGATGAATGCAATCACTTAATCGTGAAGGGTATAATATTGGTCTTGACGGATATTTTGCGATGACGTAAATCGCCATTAAAATGGAGCGCGCAGATGGATACCACTACATCTCTTAAAACGGCAGCAGAAATCATTAAACAATCTCAGTACCTGATAGCCCTCACAGGAGCGGGAATATCCGTGGAAAGCGGAATACCGGATTTTCGCAGCGCGGGAGGCTTATGGGAAAAATACGACCCCGCGGTGTACGCGCACATCGATTCGTTCAAACGCAACCCGGAAATGATCTGGGAGATGCTGTTTGAGATGATTGATCTCACGAAAAATGCCAGGCCCAATCCCGCTCACCTGGCGCTGGCTGAACTCGAGAAAAAAAATATCCTTAAAGCCCTCATCACACAGAATATTGATAATCTCCATCAGGAGGCGGGCAGCCTCAATGTGATAGAGTTTCACGGAAATGCGCATCGGCTGGAATGCCTCGTGTGCCATCATGAAGAGCCCGTCGGGTCACCGGATTTCGGCGGAAAGCCTCCGAGATGTCCGAAGTGCGGTCAAATAATGAAGCCGCAGGTGGTTTTTTTCGGAGAAATGATTCCACCCGATGCGCTGATGGAATCGCAGATGCTGGCCAACTCGGCCGATGCGATACTGGTGGTCGGAACATCCGCGGTAGTATATCCGGCGAGCAGCATTCCCTATATCGCGAAGCAAAACAGGGCAAAGGTGATTGAGATGAACCTTGAACGGACGACGTTGACTGGTTCTATTACCGATGTCTTCATTCAGGGGAAGGTCGGGGAAACGCTTCCGAAACTTCTTGAGCTTATCTTCGCGTGATGTGCGATATCGATGATTATACCCCGCACGCAATATAGTCTGACAGCAAAGATTTATTCAATTTCTTCTAATCCTATATGATAATTTCTGGAGACTGCTGTGCCAGGAAGAATACACATTCTCCCCGATGAGGTAAAGCACAAGATTGCGGCGGGCGAAGTCGTCGAAGGCCCGTTCTCGGTTCTAAAAGAACTTATCGAAAATTCACTCGATGCGGGAGCGATGCACATCGATGTTGAGATCGATGATGCGGGCATGAAAAAAATTTTAGTGCGCGACGATGGCGAGGGAATATCCCGTGAGGACATGCCCTTCGTCGGCAGAGAGCATGCGACCAGTAAAATTCGAAAAATTGAAGACATCTCTTCCATAGCCACATACGGCTTCAGGGGTGAAGCCCTGTCGAGCATTGCATCGATTTCCGAACTTACGATAATTTCCAGAAGAAAGGAGGAGGTTCCTGGGTCGAAGCTCATATCGAAAGGCGGAAGGTGTGAGCTATCGGATTACGCTGGCTCTTCCGGGTGTACGGTGATAGCAGAAAACCTTTTTTTTAATGTCCCCGCAAGGAAAAAATTTCTGCGCTCGCCTTCTCATGAACTTCGGGCAATTAAAGATATATTTTTCAAAACGGCAATTGCCCGCCCGGATGTTTCGTTTCGTCTGATTGTTGATGGAAAATCGCAATCCGTTCTGCCGGCCGTAAATTCTGTACGCGAGCGGATCTTTCAGATTCACGGTGATGTGGTAGCACAGCATTTAATTGAAGGGGAGTTGAAAGACCTTCGGGCTTTGATTGCGGGTCTTGTCAGTGGCCCTGCTTTCAAGCGCCCGAATCGATCGCTTCAATTTTTGTATGTGAACGGACGCCCGGTGGAACATAAATCCTTAGGTTTTCTTCTTTCAAAAAGTTATGAGTCCATGCTTCGCCATGGAGAGCATCCTGCGGCGTTTCTTTTTATTCATCTCGATCCCGCTCTTTTGGACGTGAATGTGCATCCTGCCAAAAAGGAAGTTCGCTTTTTCGATCAGAATTACATCAACGCGCTTATCATTAATCTCACACGAAAATGTCTTGGAAGCGGTGCGCACAGAATCCAGGAAAGCTTTTTTACGGGTCGAAAAGAAAACGTTACGCAGCAAAGAAAAAATAATAACGGGGAATTGGAACGCGATAGCGCGGGGGAATTGATTTTCGGAGAAGCGTCACGAATCGAGATGCAAAAGCCCGCATCCCGGAATTCTTTTGTGGGAGAAGAAAAATCGTTTTATGCACGGAAAGATATACCGGAACTGCGCGTGGACATCCTTTTCGACACCTATCTTCTGATACAGGACGAAGAAGGACTTGTACTGATCGACTATCATGCCGCTCATGAGCGGATTATTTATGATGCTCTCATGGACAGAGCATACGAGCCCGACTCACAGGCACTGTTATTTCCGCATCCGCTTGAGCTGTCACCCGCGGAATGCGAACGAATTCTTGAAAAAAAAGACATGTTGAATGAAATCGGTTTTGAAATTGAGGAAATAGGGAAAAGCGCGCTTGCCGTGCGCGCGATTCCTTCGGTTGCTTCTTCTTTAAACATAGATCAATTTTTTCAGGATTTTTCGGGAGAGGGCGAGCGGAAAGTATCGATAGATGAGTTAAAGAAAATAATTGCAGAAAAGATTGCGTGCCATTCCGCATTTCGGGCAGGAGATGGCATCTCACTTCATGACGCACGCGCTATTGCTTACGAAATTTTATCTGGCACACATGAACTGCGCTGTCCGCATGGAAGGCCTTTTGTATATCGATTAGGCAAGAGCGAGATGGACAGGCTTTTTAAAAGAACTTGAATTTTAAAAAATAATAATAATATCGAAAAAACGATGTTTCATTTCTGATTGCTTTTTTTGCTTTTCCTTACGGCCATGATGAGGTTGGATTTTTTATCGGTACGCCAGGTACCGTACCCGAAATTAAATGGCAGGGGCTGAGCTTTGTTTTTGAATTCGCGCGCAAGCTCCGGCTGATCGACAGGATGCTTCATGTCCCGAAGGGCAAGCGGGTGGGTGTAATGGCCGAATAAAAAGGTATTCCAGGATGAATTGTCAAAGAAGCTGTAGGGAAGACCTGAATCGTCCTGAATCAGCAGCCGGGTCCGTTCAAGCAGGGATGTGCAAAATCGTCCGAAACTCGCGCGATGCAAAAGATAAAAAGCGGATTTAATAATGACATTGAGATCCCGCAGGTCGGAAAAAAATTTTCCGCCGGGAGCAACGGGATCAAATGAATCATGACGAAGGCGCATGGAAAGATAAATCAGTTCTCGCTCCGGGCCTGTGGGAGACGCTTTGAAGACAATACGATTGCCGGTCGCGACGGCTTCATCTTTTGAAAGAGATAAATCGGCGGCCGAAACCAGTGTTCCCCTGGCGGTTAGCATCACCGGTTCTATCCGGCGGATGTCGAGTTCCATTCTGGCCGCAAATACCAGTATGGTCGGAAGCGTTCCTTCAAGAAAAGGATTTTTCATCTCATGCTTCATGATTGCCGACATCATATAGTTTTTCTTCGCGATATTTCCGATTGCATTGCGAAGAGATCGAAGTCCGCTTTGCAGTTCGTGATCTTTCAAAGAGTTTAATTTGGGAAGGCGACCCGCCTCTTCGAGAGAAACCATGATGTACTTTTTCGCAAGCGGATAAAACAGATAGAAGTTAATGAAATCGCCGCCTGAGAGCGGATAAAACGCAGTTCCATAATCATAATGAGGCATTAAATGAGAATTTCGCCAGGGTATGATATTGAATACGTTTTCTCTGAGAACCTCACTCCAAAACCTCTCCATCATCGCAGAGTGTTCACGAAAAAATTTTTTTTGCGTAAGCGGGTACAGGGAACTTTGCTGTTCAAGTTGAATTCCAGCAAGATAGCGCGCCATGTCATTATAATTTACAGTCTCTGTTTTGCTTTGCAACTCTGTTGCAAACGCGTGAGTGCACATGCAAATCGCATAAAAAGCAAAAACTAATCCTGAAAATATTTTGTTTTTCATCACCGTTGCCGTATGGCTAATATTAAATTTGATTGACGGTCTTTCCTGAGGACGCCATAACCGAAGCTGAAAGGCAGCGGTGTCGTGTTTTCTTTCATCGCATCCGCGAGATCCGGCTGTTTCGGAGGATTTGGTATTTCTTTCAATCTGACCGGCGTATCGAACGCACCGAAAAGTTTAATTGAAAACACATCCGGATTAAGATAGCGGAATGGAATACCGGAATCGTCTTCGATCAGCATGCTGGTCCTCTGCAGAAGTGCGCGGACAAACGGCTCATACGCAGGTCTATGCAGGAGGTATACCGCTGATTTGATGATGACATTAATTCGTGAAAGGGATGAGAGAAATTTCCCTTCTGGTGTTTCAGCATCCATGGATTTTGGTGTGATATACATGCTAAGATATATAAGTTCACCGGGCGTGTTCGATCCCGGCTGGATGAAGGAAATGCGATTGCCGCTAATAACCGGCGTCTCCCCTTTGATGGTGCCACCATTGTTAATCGTGAAAAGCATTCCTTCTTTTGAGATGCCCACACGCTCAATATTGGTGATGGTGAGCCCCAATCGGGACGCATAGATGAGATAAACCGGCAGCGTACCGCCGATGTATCGGTTTTTCATTTCCGCGCGCATGGCTTTTGTCACAAAATAATTCACCGAAGCGATTGACCAGATGCAGCTTCGTATGGATTGAAGGCCGCTTGCAAGCTGTGAGTCGCTCAAAGAGAAGAGATCGGGTATTGTTCCTTCCGGTTCCCGCGATATCATAACGTACCGCCGTGCGCCTGGATAAAAGGTGTACATGTTGATGAAATCTCCGCCGCTTAAAGGATACAGCACGGTACCGCGGTTAAAATGAGGTTCAATGTAGCGGGCTCTCCAGGGGATAATCTGCGCGATATTGCCTTTTTCGACGCGCTCCCAGTATTCATTCATTTTCATCTTATGGTGCAGATAGTTTTTAGACCTCGTCAGTTGCTCAAACTGGCTCGAAGCCTCGAGCGGCAATCCGGCAAGAAAGCGCGCCATATCGTTCCAGTGCGCGGGAGTATGCGTTTGCGCAAATGCCTGTATTGAGAAGAGGCATGAGATGAAAATGGCTCCGGTGATGAATAGATTATACATAGAAAACCCGAAAATATATATTTTACGATTGAGACGAGAACTAAAAAAAAGATTATAGAGATGTCAATAATAATTTAGTGCAATTAAAATATTTCATTGCGCCCGGGAACAGGCAAGGTAGTGTGTGCGCTGCTTTTCTGAGAAATGTTCAATGGCATAGCGAAGCGCTGTTCGCGGCATCATGGTGCAATATTCATTCAGGAATTGAATCTCCGCATCACGATTGCGTTTTCCTGCTTCGCGGAGCATCCAGCCCACCGCTTTATGGATGAGGTCATGGGGGTCTTTCAACAAAAGTTTCACAATGGAAAAAGTGTCTTCAAGTTCACCGTTTTTTATGAATTCATGCGTCGCAACAATGGCGATTCTGCGCTCCCAGAGATTTTTTGATTTTGCAAGACGGGAGAGTAGTTTCCTTTCACGCGGATTCCTGAACAGATAATCGCCGATGATGTTAGGTGCAGTAAGATCGACAATGTCCCAGTTGTTGATTGCTGTTACGTGTGATACATAAAATTGAAAACAGGTTTTCTTGATTTTTTCGTCGCCCTTTTTATATTTTTCAACAATGGCAAGCGCGGCGCAGAGCCTGCATTCATGCACCGGGTTGTGTAAAAGCCCATCAAGCGCAGAAAGCTGGAGGTTCAAACACCGGCGTGCAATCGACCGTATTTGCGGAACCCTGATGCCCCAGAAAATATCTCCCTCGCCATACTCGCCGGGGCCTGTTTTGAAAAATTTTGATAAAATCCTGGCCTGCCTATCGTCGGAAAGTTTGTATAATGCTGAGCGCACATCGTCTGCGCACGAAAAAGAAAGAAGCTTGCTTTTTTTCACGCCATTTAGTAGCATTAATTTGTGGGCCTCCTTGGGGGACGTTTGCGGTTGTGCGGTATTCAATGCCCTTCATCATGAGGCATGCTGATGAAAGAAAGAAAATATGTCAACAATTCCGGTTGTGATTTTTCGAAGAAGAAAAAGTTTTTTGAACGGAGGTGGGCGCAATGGATGAACGGTTCAATCAGGTACTCGAATTTCTGCAGAAAAAATATCCGGAACGCTCCACTGAGGAGCTATTCGATCTTCTTGAAGTGATCATCTGCAGCAGCGATATTCTTGAAAGCGTAAATTTCGATAAGGAACTTGCCGCACGGGAACTCATTAAACGGTACGGCGATGCGGAAGACCGCGGTGAAATTGAATCGGAGCAGGACGATGCATCATTGAGCCTCAAACATCACCCTGAATTCAAGGGGCTTGTGAAATCGGTGGTGCGGTCCGCAGTAGAATCCATCAACAAGGAATCACCTAAGATCAAAAGCCGCATTAGGCAGAAAAAGCGCTTTGTGCTAATTAATGTAATTCGGGAACTCGAAAAGCTCCTTTAGAGAATTTTTTGCTTACACAAAGAAAACGCGACAGCTATGCCAGCGCCTGTAGTAATTATGGGCACCTCTAAAAACCGCTTTCATCTTTAAAATGAGTATCAAAGAAAGCGGTTTTTACCTATATATTGTGCCCACAAGGGAACATCCTTTAAAACAGTTTTTAGAAGTTCCCTTATTTATTTCGCAGGCAATCCTGCAGCTTTTTTAATGAAATCGACCGTTTCCGCAATCACAAGCCTCTCATCTGTTTTGCTGTATTTGCTCATCAGCACATGTGAGCCTTCGGCAACTGCTACGGCTCGGTTCAGCGGATGGGGGGATTTCGCTTTTCCGAAATGCGCAAAGGCGAGTTTCATGTGCGACACCGATGCGGTATTGTCCTCATGCGTTTCGTCTTTATAATAATAGAGCAAAAGAACGGGGATGCTGACTTTTTCGAATACCTCGTCCCGGGCAATCATACGCGCAAGCCCGATAAGCTGTTTGCCAGAAATAAAATATTGTTCTCGATACCAGTATTTTGTCCAGTTATCCTCTTCCGGAGGAACTGGATGAGAGCTCACGCGCACTGGATTGAGGGCGACGAAAAGCCTGAATACCGGATAGTGATTTACAAGCCTTGTTACTGCACCGGGGAAGTTATAAAAAGGCGAAACCAGCACAACGCCAGCCATTTTTTCGGGATACTGTGCCGCAAGATAGGTTGCAATAAGCCCTCCCATGCTTGTACCTACCACAATGGTTTTTTCGCCAAGTTTATCCATCATGCGAAGTGCGGTGATGGCAGTATCCAGGTGATCTTTCGGAGTTGCGTTTTTATGGTCTTCTTTATTGGTGCCATGTCCGGGCAGGCGAAGATAATAGGTGTTTGCTTTAAGCTGTGCAGCGATTTTATCCAGGACATATTCGCCTTCTGCCCGGCTAGCACCGTATCCATGAATGTAGAGAATCGCCACGGGCGTTTTTCCCGGCGCGTAACGTACAAGGCGCTCTTCATTGCGAGGGCGTGCGTGCAATGCCGCGCTTTGCGCAAGGCGCTCCGCATAATATGCATCGAAACTCGCGGGAAGTGCGGTCTCGGTGTACTCATAGGAAGGAAGGCAAGAGTTATAGTGTACCGTATAGGCAATTACTGCAATCAGCAGTACCGCAAGAGCAATTTTCTTTTTCATTCGTATCACCTCGTGAAAAAATATGTTATTTGTTAATGAACGCGCCGGTCATGCGCGCGCCATGTCAGAGCAAGCAACAGCATTGATGCGATGCTGGCAATTAAAATAGCATAGCCTGCAAAAATCGTAACCATCATCTGAATACGAAGCCTTCGATAGGTGGAATCAACTTTTTCCTCTGGAAGCGGTGCGATGAAAGGAGCGGGTTTATAAAGTGCTAATAATTTTTTCAGCATTATTTCATGTATGCCTGAAACTTAGGATTGTAAAGATTGCGATATAATATGAACGCATGGTGAAAATCGCAAGTATTATTTTTCAATAATAAACTCCTGTGATATCGCATATTTACAATACGATGAAATACGACATTCGTAAAAAAATTTTTTCAAAAATCATCGCGAAATTAAAAAAAATTGCTGACGATTTTGCGAGCAACCAGAAGTATAACCGGGCACAGTGGTAATCTCATGCGAAAGATACACGTTCTTGCTTCGGTCATCATTTTAATTGCTGTATCCCTTTTTGCAGGGCCGCAGGAAGAACTTATGCGGGGGGTGGAAAAGGGTGACGAGAATGAAGCCAGGAAAGCACTTCTTGCAGGCGCAGATGTCAATGTAGCTGATTCACGCGGCGAAACCGCTCTCATGCGGGCTGCGGAAAAAGGGCATGCGACATTGGTGGAATATCTCATTGCGCATGATGCCCGCATAGATGCGAAAAGGAAAAACGGCGTTACGGCTCTGATGATAGCCGCGGAGAGGGGAAAACTCGACGCGGTGAAGATACTCGCAAAGGCCGGCGCAGATGTAAATGCAACATCGCACGACGGCACCACGGCGCTCATCTGGGCGTCAATGCGGGGACATGTTGAAATCGTAAAATTTCTTCTTGAAAAAGGGGCTGATGCCAGGCATGCCAATACAAAAGGCATCACTGCGCTGAAAGCCGCACAGCTTCATAGGCGTGATGCGGTTGCGCGGGTTCTTCTTGACGCAATGTCGCCTCCGGAAGAAAAGAAATCAAAAAAAGAAAAAAGGCGAGATGATCCGGCTGAAAAGGGAGAAGGCATAACCGAAAAGAAAAATCTCACGGATGACGATAACGACATCGATGAGAGTAACGAGGAGCATTAACGAAAGATAAAAATAATTCTGCGGCGGGTACAAATTAAAAAAAAGGAGCTTGCAATGAAAATTACACCAGAGAAAAATCCGTTTATCGAAATTTTTCAAAAACAGTACGAGGAATTGCACGCAGATCCGGAATTTTCCAGAGTAACAGAATTTGTCGGGGATCTTATGCAGATTGACGACGATGAAATCGCAGAAATTTTCGCCAATGAACTTGGAAATACCTGGATGCTGTATGCGAAAAAATTACAAGGCGGCACAAACAAAATCGGTGCGGTCTGCCTCAAATGGGATGGCAATGAAGGCCCCGGGGAGGTACCCACTCTTGTGTTTGCGGATGCCTATGAAACATACGCCATCGCGGAACTCACCGAAAAATCACATGTTCCTGGACTCATCGATTCTAAAGAAAAAATATATGCACGAGTGCAATTCCAGAATAAAATTTTCGATGAAAAAGGAGGGTTCGATATCGATTTTGTCACCAATCTGCTTTTCGATGTTGATGACAATCTTGTTGAACTGGAAGTATTTAAGAAAGTAAAAATGCTGTATGTTATAAAAACGCTCGATCTTGCATATCGCGCGGTGATGCTCAATATTGCCGCAGATCGATTTCGCAAAATTCCCAAAAATGATCCCTTCGCGTTTTTTTCTATTCCTGAGCTTGGAGGAAATCCGGTTTTGCTCTGTGAAATTTCAGGAGTGGATATCGTACACTGATTGCGTTGTATCCGACGATTCGGGTTCGATATATTGATCGCGTATACCGCATGCCCTCAAAAAAATGGTTGATAGGAAATCTATCATATGGTACAGAAGGTTTAAAAAAATTGGAGGAAAAAATGCACGTCACGATAGTGGAAATCTACGTAAAGAAAGAAAACATCGAAGACTTTATTCAGGCCACGCTCGAGAATTTCGAGGATTCAATCAGAGAGCCGGGCAATCTCCGCTTCGATGTGCTTCAGTGCATCGATGATCCCGCTCGCTTCACGCTGTACGAGGCATATGAATCTGAGGATGCGGCACGAGCCCATAAAAATACCGCCCACTATCTTCACTGGAAAAAGACCGTCGAATCCTGGATGGAAAAACCGAGAGTCGGCATCGCACATCGCGTTATCGCTCCGGTTGAGCGGAAGCAATGGAAAGCCTGAAGTTTTCGATTGCCCGCATACCTTCGATTTATTTTGGGGCGGGGATGCTTTCTCTTCTTCCTCAAAAGGTTCGCTTGTTTGGCACGCGATGCCTTTTAGTAACCGGATCAGCATCACTCCGCTCTTCCGGTCGGCTTGATCGGGTGCTGCAGCTATTAAAGAACGAGCACATCGACGCATTCCCTTTGGCAATTTCGGGTGAACCTACGCCCGAGGTTGTTGATGATGCGGTGAATGAGTTTAAGGATAGTGACATAGACGTTGTTGTTTCTATCGGAGGAGGCAGTGCCATCGATGCGGGCAAGGCCGTTTCTGCAATGCTCCCGACAGGCAATTCCGTAATAGAGTATCTTGAAGTTGTGGGCACGAAACAACACAATGGCAACAAAGTGCCGTTCATCGCGCTTCCCACGACTGCGGGCACCGGCAGCGAGGCTACGAAAAACGCGGTGCTCAGCAAAACAGGGAAAGCAGGATTCAAACGTTCTTTACGTCACGATAATTTTGTCCCCGATATTGCCATCATCGATCCCGAACTTGCATTGGGAACTCCCCTTGCAGTGAGCGCAGCCGCAGGCCTGGATGCACTGACCCAATTGATCGAATCATTTGTGTCAACCGGCGCAAATCCAATGACCGATGCGCTTGCGTGGAGCGGTCTTGAAAAATTCAAAACATCTTTCATGCCGCTTTGTGCTGGCGCAGGGTCAGAAATTTCACATCGGGCTTCGATGGCATACGCCGCATTAATGTCGGGAATAACGCTTGCAAATGCCGGGCTTGGCGTGGTGCATGGCATTGCATCGCCGCTTGGTGCTCTTTTCGGTATCCCGCACGGTATTGCCTGCGGTACAATGCTCGCTGTTGCGGTGAAGGCTACAATTACGAAACTCTTTGCGGAAAATCAGGATACCTATCTGCAGAAATACGCACGGATCGGATCACTTTTTGCAAGATGCGATGTGCGTGAAACGGGACGTGCCTGCAAGCGCCTGGTGGAATTGCTTGAAGAATGGATTGAACAACTGAATATACCGCGTCTTTCGTCATTTGGCGTGTGCAGGGACGATTTCACCGCAATCATCGAACAGTCGGGAAATAAGAATAATCCCGTGAAACTCAATCCTGATGAAATCGCCGAAATTCTTGAGCAAAGGCTGTAACTGGCCAGATGAAAGAAGGCGATGCTGTTGAATCGAACTGCGAAATTACAAAATAAGGTGGTATAGATGAATACAATCACAGAAGAAAAAATCAAAGAAATTGTTGGCGGTTTGAACAGTTTGGGCAATGATCCATTGACGCAGCTTTTCGAAAAGATGGACGCGCAGCAGCATTATATCACTGATTATCTTTTCGAAGTGGAAGGCGATTATTTAAACGAGGACGAGCGCGACCTTCTCATAAGTTTTACCACTTTAGGCTGGCACATAATAAACGAAACGCTGAAAATTGAACGGGAAATTAGCGATGATGAGCTTTCCGCCCGACTTGATTATAACGCCGACCGTTTGAATGAAATCGAAAAGGAGATGGAAAATTTCGATGAAGCGTTGTCAAGCATGCTCAATGACGAAAGCGAAGAGCCGTTTCTCATACTGTTTCTCATGGGACTTGTCATCGACAGGCCGCCTGAATACGGCGGAACAATCAGGGATGAAGCCGTGCCGGTAATCATCATGCACATCAAGACGGTGATGGATTGCCTGATAACATCCTCGGTACATTAAATTCTCGAATGCGATGGGCATGTAATTAATTATTTCCTAAAAAGACTGCAGATTATCGATTCCCCCGCTTTTTTGTAATGCTTTGAGCAGCTTTCTCAACGGCGCTTTTTTTCATGTTTTCCAATTTCTGTTCGGAATAGTTTTTAAGATTTTTTTTCGAAAGCACAATCGTCTCTCCGCGATATACCAGGTATCCCAGATACAGCACCAGCAGAAGCGATATCACCGCAAGTATTTTTAAAAGCTTTTTTAAAAGCGCGTACATGAAAAGCGCCACAAGAAACGCAAGTACCAGAATAAAAAACGGCTGCGCCATCAGAGATTCAATTATTCGCTGCATACATCCTCCTGCATTCATTCGCAGCGGCGGTCGATAATTTTGGATCGCGTTTCCATGCGCTGAATCGTATCGGTTTCAACGAGGAGCACTTTCGACTGGACTCCTGTCGCGGCCTCAAGCGCCTGCTGCAAACGGTCGCGGTAGTGTAAAATATTTTTCATTTCATCGAGCGCCTCAATTCCAGAAATTTCGAGCATGATTTCCATCGTGTCTTTTTCCTGATCTTTGCCGAGAACGATGAGATATCTCGGCACTCGATTGGTCAGCTTAAGAAAAATTTCTTCGATCTGTGAAGGATAAATTTTGATGCCATTGACCAGCATTACTTCGTCCGACCTTCCGGTAATTCTGCTCATGCGCACCAGCGTCCTTCCGCACGGGCACGCACCTTCAATAAGCGAGGCGATATCACCCGTCCGATACCGTATAAGCGGGAATCCTTCTTTGGTGAGTGTCGTAAAGACAAGCTCGCCCTCTTCGCCGGTTCCAAGCGGCGTTAAGGTTTTCGGGTCTATCACTTCGACGATAAAATGGTCTTCGTTGATGTGAAGGCCGTTTTTCTCCTGGCACTCTCCCGCCACTCCCGCACCCATGATTTCTGAAATTCCGTAGTTATCGGTTGCTATGAGATGTAGTTTCTCCTCTATTTTTGTGCGCATGCTCTCGCTCCACGGCTCCGCACAGAAAAGGCCGAATTTCAGATAGAGCTCATCTGGATGAATTTTCAAATCATCAAGGGCATTCGCGATAGCCAGTGCATAGCTTGGCGTGCTGATCAGCGCGGTTGTTTTGAAATCCTTCATAAAAATAATCTGTTTTTCGATATCGCTGGTTGCGGAGGCGGGAATGACCGAGGCACCGAGCAGTTCCGCGCCGTAGTGATAGGCGAGGCCGCCGGTAAAAAGATTGTAGTTAAGCGAAATCTGTACGAAATCATGCTCGCCGATCCCGCCGGCGGTGAGAAGCCGAGCAACCAGGCTTGACCAGTGGCGGATGTCATTGGCGGTATACCCCACTGCGATGGATTTTCCGGTTGTGCCTGAAGAAGAATGAATCCGCACAATATCGCGCAAGGGTACTGCGAACATGTCGTAAGGATAGCTTCTGATGAGATCTTCTTTGGTGGTGAAGGGCAGTTCCTTTAAGTCGGAAATGTATTTGATTTTTTCAAGATTTATTTTTCTTTCGTCGAACGAGTGCCGGTAAAATGCCACATTGCGGTAAACCCTGTTCAACGTCGTTTGAAGCCTCTCAATCTGGAGTTGCTCGAGTTCGTCGCGCGGCATTGTTTCATATTCTCTGTCGTAAATCATGACAATTCCTCCTATTCGTTAATGCGGCGGTATTCCTTGCCGAGATATGCCCGCTGCACATCCTTGTTTTCGAGGAGTTCCTTCGATGTTCCTTCCAGAAGGATATGACCGGTTTCCATCACATACCCCCGGTCGGCGATATTGAGCGCTGCTTTAGCGTTTTGCTCCACCAGAAGAATTGTATTCCCAAAGGAGCGGAGTTCTTTTATGATGGAAAAGATTTGCTGGACAATTATCGGCGCAAGCCCCAGCGAAGGCTCATCTAACATCAGCAATTTCGGACGCCCCATAAGCGCTCGCGCAATGGCCAGCATTTGCTGTTCGCCTCCCGAAAGCGTTCCTGCCTGCTGATGTTTTCTGCTTTCGAGGATGGGGAAGAGCCGGTACATCTTTTCAATGTCCGAGATTATTTCGTCTTTTTCACCTTTACGATATCGAATAAACGCGCCCATTTCAAGATTTTCGAGCACGGTCATTGATGAAAACACCTGGCGGCCTTCCGGAACAAGTGAAAGCCCCCTTGATGTGATTTTATCTGATGAAAGCTTTGTGATATCGTGGTTATCGAAGAATATTTCGCCTTCGCGCGATTGATTGATGCCCGCAATAGTTCCCAGAAGTGTCGTCTTTCCCGCACCGTTTCCGCCGATTATCGTGACAATCTCGCCTGTCTTCACATGAAGGGAAGCTCTTCGTATGACGGTGAGATTACCGTAGCCGGCAACTACATTTCTAATTCTAAGCATTGTCGGTTCCTAAATACACTGCGATGACTTCCGGATTGCGCTGTATTTCTGCGGGAAGGCCCTCCGCGATTTTTTTCCCGTATGAAAGCACAATGATTTCATCGGAAATATCCATCACAAGCGACATGTCATGTTCGATGAGAAGGATGGTGATTCCTTTTTCCATGATTTTCCGAATAGCTTCGGAGAGTTGCAGGGTTTCATGGATGTTCAGGCCCGCTGCCGGTTCATCGAGCAAAAGCATCTCCGGTTCGCCCGCAAGGGCGCGCGCCAATTCCACCACACGCTGGCTACCAAAATCAAGATTTGCTAATTCAGTGTCGAGAAGTGTATCGATCCCTAAATCTTCGGCAATCTGCGCTGCTTTCTCTCTGGCATCACGTTCTTCCCGGTATGTCCATGGAAGCGGAAAAGCGGCCTGCAAAAAGCCCGCGCGCATTTTCCGGTGGCTTCCAACCAGGATATTTTCCATGACGGTCATGTGGGGAAAAAGCTTGATATTTTGAAACGTCCGCAATATTCCCTTTTCTGCAATTTTATGGGGAGGAAGCGCGTAGATATCAGCTCCTTTAAAAGTAACCGCGCCGCTGTCGGGTTGTATGCTTCCCGCGATGAGATTGAAAAGCGTGGTCTTTCCTGCGCCGTTGGGGCCGATGATGGCCTTTATCTGGCCGCTTTCAACTGAAAAGCTCACTCCATCGACCGCTTTGAGTCCGCCGAATGAACGGCACATGTTTTCTACTTCGAAAATCGGCATGGTATCCTGCTCACGAAGTGGCGAATTTTATCAAAAATTTCCTTTTTAAATATGCCGTTCGGTGCGAACACCATGATGGCAATAAGCAATGCCCCGAAGACGGCATCATCATACGAACCGAAATACCCGCGCAGGGATAAATAATTCAGCACCACACCCATGATAAGGCATCCCCACAGATTTGCCATTCCGCCCACGGCGACTATCGACACATAGCGGACGGATTTCATAATGCCTGCTTCTGATGGGCCTATGCCGGCATTGTAATGTGTCATGAAAAAACCACCGATAGCGGCTAAAAGCGCGGAGATGATGAATACGATGAGCTTATACCTTCCCGTGTCAACACCCATCGCGCTCGCGGCTTCCTCGCTGTCGTGAATTGCGCGGAGAGCCCTGCCAACGCGCGAATCAATGATGTTTAGAAGAAGCACTAACGCGATAATGACAAGAAACCACGCGAAATAATAATTCGGCACTCGAAAGGAAGATTCTCCGCCGATTGGGAAAAATCCGGGGATATCAAAAGGCGCAACATTTGAAATCCCATCCGCTTCACCAAAAACTTTTGTTCCTAAAAAAATTCGGTAAAGGATGATGCCGAATCCGAGAGTTGCCATCGAAAGATAATGACCCTTGAGGCGGAGGATGGGAATGCCGATGATGATTGCAATGATAATGGTGACAATTATGACAGTTGGAAGAGAAAGCGCGGGATGCAATCGGTACAATGCGTCATGCGCGTCAGAAGAATATACAATGCCGATGCGGGAAAGCCTGGTAAGCATTTCATGCGATACGACTTCTTGAAGCTGGTTGGTGGAAAAAACCGCGGTGAGATATCCGCCGAGCGCAAAAAAGGCTGCATGCCCTAAAGATATCTGCCCCGCATATCCCATCAGAAGTGAGAGGCCAATGACCACAAGTGCATAATATGCAGACATCGTAAGCTGAATGAGGAGATAATCCGTGCCGAGAGCGGTGAAAATCAGCTGACAGGCGACGATTCCGGCGGCAAACAGCGCAAGGGATATGTACCGTGTTTTTTTCATGGGCGGTCAACCTTTGACGATGCATCGCCGTTTGCAAAGAGGCCGCCTGGCCTGAAAATTAAAATTCCGAGAAGCACGGTAAGCGTGATAGCATCTTTATAGGCGAGGGGAATGATGCTGATGCTCGCCGCCTCGATAATGCCGATGATAAGTCCGCCCGCGATTGCGCCGGTGCTCGAACCCATGCCGCCGAAAATGGCCGCGGTAAATCCCTTAATGGCAAGCGAGGTTCCGCAATCGTATTGCGTCTGAGTGATGGGTGAAATCACGCATCCCGCGAGAGCGCCGATTGCCGCTGAGAGCACAAAGGAAAGGCTTACCATTTTTGTTATGTCGATGCCGCAGAGCGCGGCTGCAATTCTGTTTGAAGCGCATGCCCGCATTGATTTTCCCGTCGTGGTGTACGAAAAGAAAAAATTCAGAAAAACCACGATGAGTGCGGATGTACCAAGAACCCAGAGAACCTGCGGGGAAAAATGAGCGCCGAAAATTGCAATGGAAGTGATTTCATTGCCGGTGAAATAGGGAAGAGAACGAACCTTTTCGTCCCATATATGAAGAGCGGCTTCGCGTATGAGTATGGAAAGGCCTATGGTGATGATAATCATGCGCAGGGGAGTAGGGTTTTTTATTCCGCGTATAAATGTGCGTTCGAGCAGGTAGCCTGCACCGGCGGTGATGAGCACCGCTGCGCAGATAGCAAACGGCAGCGGAACAAACTGGACTAAGGTGATTGAAATCATGCCGCCGAGCATTAAAAACTCGCCCTGGGCAAAATTGATGATTCCGGTCGTATTGTAGATGATATTAAACCCGATCGCCACAATTGCGTAAATGCTTCCTGTGGTGATGCCCGCAATAAAATATTGGATTACATTTTCAAAAGACATGAAAATCTCTTTTTCTGAAAAATTTTAAAACAGATGTAATATGGTATATAAATCGAGCAATTAAAATTTTTTTCTGCCATCGTTATATGTTTGTCAATAAAAAAGTGATTGCGCCATATCGATTACATCAGGATTATAACCAACAATTTCAAATTTATCGTGTATGCAGGTTTCAACATGGCATTCGGATCGAGAATAGACCAGAGGAAGAAAAACAAAAGAAACCATGTTGTCGATTTATTCCGGCGAAACGGGCTTTTATCAAAGATCCAGGCTCGAACTATGTCCGGATATTCAATGAACACCATCCTCACCATTTTCAACAGCCTTCAGGCTAAAGAACTCATAGTAGAAAAAAGCGGTGAACAGAAGCCGATGGGGCGCAAGGCGACGTTTTTCTCGCTAAATGAGCGTAAAAACGTCTATCTGGGAATCACGTTCAATCAATCCGGCATATATTCCGCACTGATGAGTTTTTCGTTTCGAACACTTCATACCCACTTCACCCCGCTGTCCATGTCAATTACCCGCAATGATTTTTCTGAATCGCTGCGGAAGCATATTGAATCACTTTTTGAAAAAGAACCTGCGCTTAGGTCTTCCTGTGTTGCAGCAGGCATTGCAGTTCCCGGCGATATCGATTTCGAAAGCGGCATCCTGCGCAGCTACACCCTGATGCCGAAGCTCAATGGAATGAATTTCCGGGAACTTCTGGAAGAACTTTTTCCAAAAAGAAAGATTTCCATTGATCATAATATTCGCGGCATGCTCTCATATTTTTTGCTCGATCGGGAACTCATAGAGCAAAATGAAACAATTCTCTATGTTTCTGCGCGTTCTGCAACCGCCAGCGGCATCATACACCGCGGCGCAGTTGTTACTGCTCATGGCGAATTCGGTCATATCCATGTGGCAGATGACGATCGTCCGTGTATTTGCGGCAGGAAGGGATGCCTGGACGGCTATTTTTCTTTAAACAGTTTTATGGAGCTTCTTCGCGATAAGCTGGCGCATATTGCTCCATCTTCGAAAGAGGAAGCGGAAAATGCGCTTGCTATACTGGCGCGCGCCTATGCCGAAGGAAATGCAGAGGTACGCGCGGAGATGGATGCGCGATTATCGCGTTTCGCAAGTGCGCTTCTCGATCTCATCAACATCACAATGCCCGATGTGGTAATTCTTTCCGGAGAGCTTTTACAAATGTACGGCGATCCCGTTGCTGCAATAACTCGTATGGTTAAAGAACATTATCGAGATTCCGGGTATGTCCCGCATTATAGCCGAACAAAGCTACTTTTTACAGATGTAGGGACGGATATCGCCGCACAGGGAATATGCCGCCAGATGATTGATGATGACTGGGGCTATGTACCGCCTGATGATGCCGATTAGCGCAATGTTACCTTCTGATTTTGCTCACCACGAACACTATCACGCCTGCAAGAAGTGCAATGATGACAACGATCACGCCAAACGCGCTCCAGGTAAGCCAGCTTCCTCCGCGCAAAAGAGCTATGGGATTGATGCTGGGCTCTGCAATGATGCGTCCGAGTTTTTCCCTGTAGTGTTCTGGAACATCGGGTATGCCATCGCCATCGGTATCCGGGAATGTTTTCATGTATTCAATAATCCCTGCCCATTCGCGCAAACCTTGAATGCCGGGCGTCTTTGAATCGCGATCGATGATTGCTTTATTAAGATCGTCGATGGGATTTCCATGCCGGTCTTTCGGAACGATGGTGAGAATCCCCGAGGTGAAACGTCCGATAATTTTAAGAAATGTCGCATTGTAGATATTTGCGGCGATGCGATAGAGCTTCCTGTTGCGCGAAGAATAATCAAGCGGTTCGTATCCTGATTGTTCATCGCCCAGCCAGATGCCGGTAACTCTGTCAAAAAGCATGCGCCGCGGATTGTAGGTGATTTTAAGGCCCGACACCTGAAGGAAATAGCTGTTTCCTTTCAGCGGAGCAACGGTGGTGAGCACTTCAAGCGCCTTTTTTATTTCTTCCGCCGTCACATATACCGTCACAATCGGATAGCCGATCGCGTCATCCGCATCGGTGAAACCAATACCGAGAGGAAATGTTTTAAAAATATCGCAGACAGCCAGATTGCCGCTCTTACCCTTTGAAAGCGGGTTGCGGATGATTCCGCTCGATTCGACGGCAACAACGATTTTTGTTTCGGGATCTTTTTCATCGAATGCATATTTATTTGCATACCATCTCAGCGCATCGGCAATGAGATTGCCCATCGGATACTCGATTGCTTTTTCTTCATAGGGTATATCAAACGCAGTCTTTGCAACTATCATGCGGTAGGTGAACGCGTAGGGTGCAAGAATTGATTTTTCGATGATTGCGATGTGCTGATCGATGATTCTTTGAATGGAGGTATCGCCGACAATGCTGTCGTCAACCGTGTGATATGCATACCTCTCAATTTTTGGTGTATTGTTTTCAATGGAAAGATCCAGCACGCCAACCCGCTTGCCGTATTCCCATGCCTGCACAATAATGGTGCCATCCACCACGAGCGGCTGTTCTAATTTTGTATGCGTATGGCCGCTTACAATGACATCGATGCCCGGCACCTTCCTGGCAAGCTCTTCGTCTTCGGAGTCCTTTCCGCCTCTTCTGGTAAGCCCGCAGTGCGAAAGGCATATCACAACATCGGCTTTTTCCTGATTTCGAAGAACAGAAACCATCTTTTTCGCAGTTTCGATTCTGTCGGCAAATTTTACCGGCGATGCGAAGGGAGCAACTTCCGCGGCATCAACGCCTAAGAGGGCAAAAAGGCCGATTGTAATATTTCCTCTTTTTATGACTGCATGCGTACGAATAATATTTTTCTGATAGATAACTTCAAGAAGATCATCGCGCGGGCTGTCGTTGCTTGTTATCGCGTTTGAAAGAAGGACGAGAGGAATTTTGCCTTTATTGTGCGCAGAATTGAGCATGCGCGCAAGCCCCAGCGGCATGAAATCGAATTCATGATTTCCCACGCCCACGGCATCATACCCCATCGCTCCAAGAAGTCTGAGTTCAAGGCCCTCTTCACGGCAAATCGTATGGAAAAGAGAACCCATCGTATAATCGCCGGCATCAAGGACGATGACCGGATTGGTGCGTGATTTTTTCGTTTCATTAATAATTGTCGCGATGCGCGCCCAGCCGCCTGTTGTGGCATCATCGCCGGTTGTATGTGGCGTATAATCGATGCTCGGTGGAAATCCCATCAGCTCTGAATGCAGATCGTTGGTGTGAATAATTGTCAGCCGTTCGACTGCGATAAGCGATTGGGAAGCAATAAATAACACAACCAGTATCACTGTCATGCGTAGCATTGTTTTCATATGAGTATTCCTTTTTCAATAACAGTATGATATTTCGCAATGTACTACTTTCTTATTTTAATACATTTCACTTCTTCGTCAATAAATATTTGAGCCTCCGCTCGATTTTTAAAGTGCACATCGGTAAATTTCGTTTAGGATTCAATTCCAGAAATGATTATAAAAATTCTGTTGACAAAAATCCATAAGGATTTATAGAATTACCGAAAATGCATGGTATTGTGATTGACGGAATTGTGTTGATGTGAAATGTTAGGGCAGTGCGGTGAGTCTGATGCATATTCAAAGATGCATTTTATTATTACAAAGGGGGTTACTTTATGAGGAGAGCTTTGTTAGTGATTTTCGTCGGGTTGTGCGCGCTTTTTGTCGTGCTTTCTGATAATGCCATGTCTGCGGCGCGGATGAGCGATGAGGACTTAGCGAAAAAGCGTGAAGGCTGGTATCCGACCGGATTGCCGCTGGTCAACTTTTCCAGCGATACCGGTCTTGGGTATGGGATTCGGCTGTATATGTACAATAACGGCTCGAAAAGCGATCCTGATTTTGCATACGCGCCGTATTTCACGCAGATGTACATTCAGTATTTCGCAACCACGGCTGGCTGGCAATATCATGAATTCAACATCGACCAGTTTAAAGTTTTCGGTTCCGATTTTCGCGTGAAGACATCGGTGGTTTTTGAAAAAAAACTGAATGCAAACTTTTTCGGTCAGGGAGCGGATACAACAAAAAATCCATTAACCTATGGCGGCAAGGAATACGATACATATAAGGACTATCAGGATGAAGTCCTGAAAGCAAATAACTACGCCAATTATAAATATAATAACTATACCATCACAGCTCCGAAATTTTCGATCGACATATACCGCAACTTTGATTTCTTGCGGTTTCTCTTAGGCTATCAGGTGCGTCGGGTGGATATCGATCCCTGGGATAACCGGGAATTCGAGATGGGCCTCTTTGGCGGTGACTCTTACACGCAGACACAGCCTACGCTGCTTTCGCAGGTGAGGCCAACCGGGTTCGACGGCGGCTGGACGAGCTTCGCGCGCGCTGGAGTGGCAATCGACATGCGCGATTTCGAGCCCGACCCCAAGAATGGTTTCTACATCGATTACGCATTTGAAATCAGCCGCGGTTTCCTTGGATCTGAATACGACTATGTTCGATCGACAGTCGGCATGCGCGGATATATTTCGCCCTTCAGGAATTTTGTACTCGCAGGTCGAATCGGTTATACCGATTCCTCTGGGGAAGTGCCCTTCTATGAAAAAGGTACGTTTGCCTTTATGATGAACCGCTACAATGGCCTTGGAGGTTTCAGAACATTGCGCGGCTACATGGAAGACCGCTTCGTGGCGAATACCATGACGCTCGGCAATATCGAAGCCCGCTATCAGTTTGGCGAGGCTTCACCCTTCGGGCAGCTCTTTGCGTTCAAGATTATTGCCTTCTGCGATGCAGGTAATGTGTACGATAATGCAGGCGATCCCTTCTCAGAACCGCGCTGGGGCGATTATAAATACGCATACGGTGGCGGTCTGGTCATCGCATGGAATCAGAACACCATCATTCACTTCTACTATGGTATGAGCAAGGAAGAAAGTGCGATATCCATCAACTTCATGCACTCGCTTGAATAGCAGATATACATACTTTGCCTCCTTCTGCCCCGGTTCATGCCGGGGCAATTTGTTTTTTCATTGCAGCAGTGTATATGCTAATATCATTGACATGGAATTGCTTCCCTGCAAAGTGTCGTTTCAGTGCAGTAGTATCAGTTATCGCAATATCTCAACATTGAGAGATCATCATGGCGCTTACCGGACTTCAAATCAATAAACTCCTTCCAGGAACCAATTGCAAAGAATGCGGCTCGAATACCTGCCTGGCGTTCGCGATGAAATTAGCAGCGCGAAAAGCAGAGCTTTCCGAATGCCCCTATGCCTCCGAAGAAGCTCATCGCGTGCTTGGTGAGGCAACCGAACCGCCGGTGCGTTCAGTACCGTTCGGGCCACATAAAAGCCTCATTGCCGGAGAAGAGACGGTATTGTACCGGCACGAAAAAACCTTTGTACGGCCGACGATTCTTGCCCTGCATATCTTTGAAGAGGATGATGATGCCGCTTTTAAACAGAAACTGCAGGCGGCAATCACGTATTCGTATGAGCGGGTAGGCGAAGTTTTTCACATTGACTGTGTGGCACTATCGTGCAGTAAAAATATCGACCAATTTATCAGCCGCGCGGAAAAGATATGGACGCAACGCGAGAAGCCCCTTATTGTAAAATGCGATAACACTGAAGCAATCAAACGCGTCGCGGAAAAGATTGCCGGTTCGGGTAGCATCATTTGCTGTAATGAAAAAAACTGCGATGAAATTATTGAAATAGCGAATGAACATGATTTCGCGATTGCATTAACAGCCGAATCGTATGATGCATTATTCAACAAAGCGAAAGAATTACGCGAAAAAGGATTCATGCGGCTTTTTCTGCAATTTCCCACCCATTCTCTTTCTGAACAATTTCAGGTTAACGCAATCGCACGCAGCGCTGCAATACGAAGCGGTATAAAACCGCTCGGTTTCCCGTTCATGCGGTTCATTGCCACAGGAGATATGCTGGAAAATGCTGTGGAAGCGGTGACGGAAATTCTAAAATATGGCGGCATTATCGTACTTCCCGAATTCGACCCGGCATTCCTTGCATCGCTTTTGACACTTCGGCTGAATATTTTTACCAATCCGCAAAAGCCGATACAGGTGGAGCCGAATATTTATTCCATTGGCGAACCGAACAGGAATTCCCCTGTATTCGTCACAACAAATTTTTCGCTCACGTACTTTGTGGTATCGGGTGAAATAGAAAACAGCGGCACCAGCGCCTATCTGGTGGTGCCGGAATGCGAAGGCATGAGCGTCCTTACCGCATGGGCAGCGGGAAAATTCAATTCGGCGAAAATTGCCGGATTTATCAAAGAAAAAAATGTGGCCGATCTTCTCGACACAAAGCGGCTTGTTATTCCAGGGTATGTGGCGCAGCTATCCGGAGAACTCGCCGAAGAATTGCCCGGATGGGAAATTATTGTGGGTCCTCAGGATGCGTCCGATATCGAAAATTTCGTGAAAGCAAGACTGTGAGGAACGCGGATGCCGCGCGTTGAGTTTTTGCCATCCTGTACATATGCGGTGGTCGATGAAACCGTGCTCATTTCCGAAGCCGCGCGGCGTGCGGGCATTTCCATTAACCTTCCATGCGGCGGCAAAGGAACATGCAAACGATGCCTGGTAAAAGTACTTGAAGGGCGGGTGGTGCAGTACGAAAAGCCAGCTGAGGCAATGGCGCCGAATGTTGTGCTTGCCTGCAAAACCGCAGTTGGCGTGTCAGATTGCCGTATCGAACTGAATGAATACGATTTTTCGCGCGATGATAGCGTTGACATTACCTTTGATGATAATGAAATCCCGGATACATTTACAGATACCAGTCCGCTTGTGCACGCAAGTGTGATTACCGTACCTGCGCCAAAACATGATGACGGCCTTTCGGATTTAGATAGGGTAAATAAGGAAATTCGAAACCGTACAGGAATAACCGACATCTCATGGGAGCTTTCCGCAATTCGCCTGCTTCCCGATTATCTTCGAGCTGAAAATGGAACCATCAGTGCAATGCTCCATCGCAATGGCAACATTGCACATGTATGCAACATTAAGAAAATATCCGAAGTAAAAGGCAATTTCGGGATAGCCATCGACCTTGGCACCACAACTGTATCGGTGGCAATTATCGATGTAGAATCAAAGAAAATCCTAAGATGTGCCACCGGCTACAATGAACAGATTTCATGCGGGGAAGATGTAATCAGCCGCATCAATTACGCGCGTACAGCAGACAATCTGGAAGAACTGCGTACAAAATCTGTCGCAACGATAAATCGTCTTATTGCGAAAATACTTACGACATCGCATATTTCCGAAAACGATGTGTATGCTGCGGTAGTATCCGGCAATACCACCATGATGCATCTTTTGCTTGGCATAAATCCTGAATATCTTCGTCTTGATCCCTATACGCCGGCATGTATGAATCCTGGAGTATTTCGCGCTGCTGATATCGGATTACGCATTCATCCTGCTGCTCGGGTATATTTCTCGCCTGCAGTCGGCAGCTATGTCGGTGGCGATATTACCGCGGGGATTCTCTGCGCGGACTTTCATCAAAGGGATGACATAGCGCTGTTTATCGATGTGGGTACAAATGGCGAAATCGTTCTGGGCAATCGCGAATTTCTCTTCACCTGCGCATGCTCCGCGGGGCCAGCTTTTGAAGGGGGAGGCATTTCATGCGGCATGCGTGCAATGGAGGGAGCCATAAGCGCTATTGAAATTGACAAAGACACTGCAGGGGCGCATTTCTCGGTCATTGGCGGAAGAAAACCGAGAGGTATTTGCGGTTCAGGGATCATTGAACTCTTAAGCGAACTATTGTGCAAAGGATTGATGGACCGAATGGGAAAGCTTGCGAGGGACATTAAAACCGACGCGATATCCGTTGACGGCAGAAAGGCTCGCTTTCGGCTTGCAGAAGCGCAGAGTTCTGCAACTGAAAAGGATATCTGGATTACCGAGCAGGACATCGAAAATGTATTGCGTGCAAAAGCGGCGGTTTTTTCTGCTGTGGCGACACTGCTGGAATATGCCGGCGTATCGTTTAGCGATATTGCAAAAGTCTATATCGCGGGTGGCTTTGGACGCTTTTTAAACATTAATCATGCAATATCAATCGGCCTTTTTCCTGAGATACCCATTGAGCGATATATCTATCTTGGAAATGCGTCATTGAAAGGTTCCCTGATGCTTCTGGCTTCTCATAAGGCGCGCGAACTGCAGAAAGCAACTGCATCCGGAATGACGTATGTGAACTTGAGTTCACACAGCGGATATGCGGAAAAATACACCGCTGCTCTCTTTTTTCCGCATACAGATGAATCCCTTTTCCCCGAGACTATAAAAAAAATTGCTTTGCGCTGAACCTGTATCGCATCATCGAAAAAAAAAGTTGAAATTATTTATCATGGTATGGAAAGTGACACACTATTTCTATGATATTGTTTCTATATAAAGAAACATAATTTTTTATAGAGGAGGCATGTATGCTTGGATGCAGATATGGGACGCTTTTTCAGGTCACGGTTGCTGGAGGTTCATATCAGGAAGGCCTGACAGCACACATTCAGGGAGTGCCCGCAGGGCTTTATATTGAGGAACATGAAATATATGCGGAACTCCTTCAAAGGAAACCCGGACAGGGGGAGCTTTCTTCGCCGAGAAGGGAACCGGATATTCCTATCATATACAGCGGGGTGAACGCCGCGGACACGATGACAGGGTTTCACAATGAAGGCTATACCAATGGCACGCCGCTTGTAATACTCATTCCGAATTTAGACCGGCACTTCGAGCATATCGAACAGTATCGCGCCACAAACCGAACCCCGCGGCCAGGCCATGCATCATACGCATCGTACCAAAAGTACGGCCAGTGGGATGATGCAATCGGAGCGGGCATTTTCAGCGGTCGGTATACCTCCACCATCGTTGCGGCCGGAGCAGTTGCGAAAAAGGTTCTGGCGAAATTCGGGATAGATGTTTTTGCCTACGTAAAAGAAGCTGCCGGAGTGGGGATGCCTGAAATGGATTACGATGCAATACGGGCGAAAGTCGCAGCGTTCAAAGAATTCAGAACAATGAATGATCCGGTCTATAACATAGTATATAAAGAGAAAAGGATACGTCCCGGGATGCGTTTTCTTGAAAAGGCTGCAGTTTTCGCTGAAATTGAAAAAATGGTGCCTGATATAAAACGTCCGCCGCTTGCTCAGAATGAGATCGATGCACTGGCAGAAAAAGGCATACATCCCGTATTGAACTGTCCGCATTTAGAATCTGCGCGTGCAATGTACGATAAAATTCTTGCAATACGTGATTCGGGTGATTCGAGCGGAGGAATTGTCGAGGTTGTTGCCAGAGGGGTTCCAGCGGGAATGGGAGAGCCGGTTTTTCTCAAGCTTGACGGCGAGATGGGACGTATGATGTCGATCGGCACGGTGAAGGCCGTGGAACTCGGTGCGGGAATGAAAGTCAAAGACATCACGGGAAGCCAGAATAATGATCAGATGTCCATAAAGGATGGAAAAGTCGTTTTCAGCAATAACAATGCAGGAGGGATAACCGGCGGCCTTACGACCGGTCAGGATATCGTGGTACGCCTCGCCGTGAAGCCAACGCCCACAATTGCGAAGCCGCAGAAAACAATCGATAAAGTAAGCCTCACCGATGCGGAGCTTGCGGCAGTCACACGGCGCGATCCCACCATTGTATCGCGCGTATGGCCGGTGGCAGAGGCCTTCATGGCGATGATATTGCTTGACCATCTCATGATGCATCTGGGCTATCAGGAATTATGTAAAGCTATGAGATGATTGATTTTGCATCAGATTGCGATAAATAACGCGGGATAGCATATTGTTTTGATGATTCTGCGTTATTTTTTTCTTATTGGGGCGGAAACCCGGTGAAAAAAAACGCCGCCCCATCCATACGCGAAAAGCTGCCAGGCGGGAACGCGTCCGAAGAGGTCTTTCTGCACGAATTCATAATATCCGATTGAAGGCGAGAGGAGAAGCCACTCGGCCAAAGGACCGGATATCCCCATCATCAGAAACGCAAGCATATAATCCCTTGAAAAAGCGATCTCTATGAAAATCAATGAGGCGATGTAAACGATTACATAAATTGAAATATGATGATCGTACTGAAGGGTGATGTATCCGAGGAAAAAACCTGTTACGACCATAAGCGTCACAAAAAAGGGAAGCCATCTGCCGAATGGCTGTATATTCCGTAGTTCGTTTTTCGGCAGGATCGCATGGAATGCGAAATTGTAGGCCAATACCCATAGCAGCATCGCAGTGACGGCGATACAGCCCATCTGAAACGGCAGATACCATGGCCAATGGAATGCTTTAATGAGCAAAATATCAGAGTCGAAAAGATATCGTTGTACGCCGGTGGCAGTATGGAAAAAATCGGTAAGCCCCAAAAGAACAGTAGCATACAGAAATGTGATGAGAATAGGTTTTTTCCAGGCTTTCATTAAATCAACCCTTGCGCATAATATATACCAGTAGTTTATATTATACAAATATGTCAATAACTAATTAAAAAATTTCTCCTAAAAAAATATGTTATTTTGGGAAAAATAAAAATTTTTTCTTGAAAATACTACACATATATAGTGATATTTGCTTAATATAATGAATTAGTATCATCACCACTATAGATTCACACATATATCGAATATGTGTAAGCCAACGGGAGATCGAACTATGATCAAAACAACGTACGTGATGACAATGGAAGTGCTATTGTTGCTTAAAGAGGCCGAGAAGCGCACCGGATGGACTATGATTGATGTAATCATTGCGGTGATGCGCTATGCAATGCGGCATCATGCAAAATACGAAAGGGAGCACGGAAGAATCGAATATCAGAAGCGCCTGGATGACGAGGGCATGCCAATACCGAAATTGCGCGTGAAAGTGAAATTCCTTCAAAGGGAGTATGATTATTTTAATGA
>CAKZSV010000030.1 GCA_937921485.1 uncultured bacterium | reverse complement strand
TCGAAGTGAACCATTCATAATAATTCCCAAAAACTGCTCAAAAATCAATAATTGACCATATTGGTATACCAATATGACTCGTCACCCAATATGGTGTCATAGTAAATTTACAGAAACAATCAATATGGTGTCAGAGCAAATCCAACATTAATGCCATGCTCTGATGACATGCTCTGACACTGCTCTGCATCTGGCAACAAAGCGAGGTTCCTTTAATCTTGCTCTGACACCAATTACACCACTTTTCTTCTAAGGGCCTTTTTGCAGAAAGCAGTGGTGTTGCGTGGTGTTTATTAAGAGAAATGGCTTTGCTATTTTTTCTCTGCCCAGAGGGTGGCGTGCTGGATAAGTTCAATGGCGCTGGAAAAATTCATTTTTTCTTTGATATGCGCGCGGTGATTTTCCACGGTTTTTATACTCACGCAGAGTTTTTCTGCAATCTGTCGGGTGCCCAGCCCCCGGCCGATGAGTTCAAACACTTCCAGCTCTCTATCGGAAAGCAGGTCGATGGGGGAGCGCTCCGCCGGCAGGCCTTCGATGAAATGCGTGAAAATTCTGTTGGCAACCTCCTCGCTGACGAAAATTTTTCCATCGAGCACTTGATTAATAGCCTGTATGACCGTTTCCGGAGCGTGATGCTTCATCACGTAGCCCCGCGCGCCAGCCCGCAGTGCTCGTTCAGCGTAGATGCCTTCATCGTGCATCGATAGAGTAAGAATGAGCGTCTGGGGATGCAGACGCCTGATGTCTTTGATGAGCGCAATTCCGTTTGAATTTTTCAATGAAATATCAACGATGACCAGATGAGGTTTCAGTTCCGCCGTCATTTGAAGGGCATGCCGTGCGTCGTCGCATTCCCCGAGCACAAGAAGTCCGTCTTCGTTGTCGATTATTTCCCTGAGGCCTTTTCGGAAAATGGGATGGTCCTCAACCAAAAGAATGCCTGCCCGGTCGGAGGATAAAGATTTTTTTTCAGCCATTGGAGGAATCCTCATCTGCTGAATTTTCCTGAAAAACGCATACAACGTTGGTGCCGCCATTGTCACCCGGAAGCACGTCTAAAAGGGCATTGATCAGCCGCGCGCGATACTTCATGATATTTATGCCCGATCCGGAAATTCTGCTCCAGGCGCTGATGCCTTCTCCGTCATCCTTAACGCTGAAGATGCGCGAGTTGGTTGACCGTTCCATGGAAATCGAAATATGCTTAGCGCCGGAGTGCTTCACGGCATTATTGACTGCCTCGCGGGCAATGAAGTACAGTTGTGTGGCAGAGGTATTGTCGCGAATACCCGCGTTCCCGTCGAAAGAGACCGTGCACGTTATGCCGAAAAGGCGCATGGTTTCCGCGGCAAGTTCTCCAAGCGCGTGCTCCAATCCCGAAGCGTCAATATCCACCGGGCAGAGGTTTTTCACCAGATGCCGGGTTTTTTCAACCGCCTGATCGATATAGCGTATGATCTCATCAATGTTTTCAGTTTCGGGTATCTTGCGAGATGCAAGTTTTTGTTTTAATAAAGATAGCATGAATTTAATTCCCACCAGGTGCGGCCCAAGGCCGTCGTGCAGGTCGGAACCAATTGTGCGCCGTTCACGCTCGGCAATTTCGAGGGCTTCGATTTCCAGCCTTCTTTGCTCGCTTATATCCTTGAATGAAGCAATGCTTTTCTTCGTGCCGGGTATCATGGCGATGGTCATGTAGATGTCTTTTGTGCTTCCGTGACGGTCGATGAACTTGAAATAGTAATTCCGCGGTGCGGCGTTTGGGTCGATACGCCTGAGGCGGTGGTACTGCATCATCTTGCCGAGGTCGGCTTTGTCGATAAACAGCGTCCAGCTCATTTTTCCTTCTATTTCTTCTTTTGAATAGCCTGATAAACGCTCGAAATCCTGATTGACGAGGGAAATGCTCGTGTCTTCTTCGATGATAATGGTGGCGTTGCCGGTTGTTTCAAAAACTGTACGATGGTGTTTTTCCAATGAGTCGATGAGTTGCTGGAGATCGGCTTCATTATCTTTAATTTTGAAAGCACACCATCTTTCATGGATAATTGTGCGCAGGCGCGAAAGTATAGTAAGCCTTTTGGGCGGTTGCATGTGCATTGTATTTGCCTTTGCCCGCATGTCTGCTTCTTCATAAGTGGCATTCTTTTTCATAATTGCCGGGCAATGATCATTTCGGTCTGTATGATATTACACGCGGAATGCAATAACCCTCAACGGTAATACTTCATGTTATATCTTCCCCTCCGCTACCAGCCGAGCGAAGTGCCTGAATGAGCGGTCGTAGGTCCGCTCCGCGTCTGCGGGGAAAAAGCATGCGGGGAGCTGTTTGGAGCGTCGATGATATGCAATGCACTCACAGCACATCCCTTTTCTGGCGCAGGGCTCATAGGAACAATTACATGCTTTTAGATTTTTTTCTTTACTGCATTCCATGAAAATAATCCTTACATAATAAAAATTTATAAGCGAAAATATTTGAAGCTCTTCACTGCTTTTTCTGCAACGATTCAAGATATCGCTCGTAATTTTTCAATACGCCGTCGCGGTTTCGCTCGGCCACCCGACGGTTGCCGATGTAGATGCCCCAGGGTTCAAGGTCGCGCGTCACCACAGAACCTGCGCCCACCGAACAGCCTTCGCCGATGGTCACGCCTGGGCCGATGACGCAGTTGGCGCCGAGGACGCAGAATCGGCCTATCGATACCGGTCGCCGCTGGGGATTTCTGAACTCCTCCGGAATGGTGATATTGCCGAAGCCCCAGTCTTTGAAATCATCGGTTCCGGCGTACACCTTCGCGCCCTGGTAGATGCCAACAAAATCGCCCACGCTGATGGATTCCGCGCCGTTGAGAAATGTGAAACTCGCGATATGGACATTGTTTCCGATGCGCATCGGTTTTCGCGCGTAGATAAAGGTGTAGCTGTCGATGACGATGTCCTTCCCAAAGCTGATGTTCTGCATGCCGCTAATCCGTGCAGGAGGGATAATTTCCACTCCCGGGATTTTATGCTTTCTGAAAAACATTATATGTTCCTCCTTTAACGGTGTTGCGTGTTGCTCGGTGAGCAGCGCTGGAAATCACTTACACCACCTGTATTCAGCGATCAGCATCATCCTCATAAGCAGCCTGCGGATAAAAATGTCTGCCCGTTTTCGTTTCGCCCACAAACCCATTGAAGAGCACCTCGAGTATGAGGGGAATCTCATCGCGCAAGGGATAATCCATCCCCTGACGAAACCACTTGTGCACCACTCCGTCGATAAAGCCGAGTATGCCGTAAAACACGGTATAAAAATTCGTGGTCTTGAGTTTTTTCTGCTTGTTCAGCGCGATAATCCGTTCCTTGAACATGGGCAATCGGGTGGTGATATAATCATAGAACATGCTCGATTCGCCCGCCTGCTGGGAAATTGCTTCGCTCTGAATGAGACGATAGACCACGGGGTTTTTCTCGATAAAATCAATCCAGATTTCAATCATCTTCTGAATCTGCACAAGGACGTCCTCGTCAGAGGAAAGTACTCCTCCTAAAAGTTCTATCATCTCCTCATATTTTTCGATAAGAAGCTCGTTTAAAAGATCTTTTTTGCTGGTGAAATAGCGGTACACGGATCCTTTGGCGATGCCGCACTTCGCTGCGATTTCATCGATGGTGGCGCTATGATAGCCCTTTTCTGCGAATACCTGGAGCGCTGCGCTGAAGATTTTCTTTTTCATTTCATCGGGAGCGCGGCGCGCGTCATCCTTCCCTTCGGTGATATGGGAAACCTGATTGAGGATTAGGCGGAGTCTTTCGCTTGGGATGGTGAGGTCGGAAAGGCCAAGGCGTGAGACTTCGTCGACCGCGGTGCGGAAAAGCGCGAACGCCGCGTTGACCAGGCCTTTTTCTTCAAGATAGTTGATAACCGTCGTTAGATACGACACAAACCAGTCACCCGCTCTGCGGGAGAAATCCGCAGCGTTGCCGTGAATATGTTTCAGCGCATCGTATCCTTCCCTGAGGGAGCGGCGGAAAGAATCCTCATTGAACCTTCCGCTCGGATAAAAGTATTTTCCCACCTCTGCATAAAGCGGCATCCTGTCTCCTTCCTTTCCTTCGAGGGGATTTCCATTCTTCGAATCCGGCATGTTCAACCGCCAATACTAATATACTATAAAGCGGGATTGAAATTGTCAATTACATATTGTATTCGGTGCAATCGATTCAAAGAAATCTGTAGTTGCGTTTGTATCGCCCAGGTCAAATGAAACCAATAAATCTGCGAAATTACGTTGTATGGAAATAACGCTCCTTCTTTATTAAACGTATTTTTTCCCTTATTTTTGTCGGTGATGAGAAAAAAATTTCTGCCTTTCTGTTTTTCATCGTATTAATGAGTGAAGGGCAATGCTATTTCAAGGAGGAGCACTCTATGTATATGAAGACCAGCTACTGCATGACCGAAGACGTGATTGCAAAGCTTCAAGAGGCAGAAGAGAAAACCGGACGCGATAAGGTTGATTTACTCGACCGGGCGATGCGGATGTTGATTCATGAGTATAAGAAGCTGCGGAAAAAATGTGATGGGCCGGTTGAATACCAGAAGAGAACCGATGAAGACGGCAATCCGGTAAAAAAGCATCGCGTGAAAATGAAACTGCTGAAGATTGATAATCTGCTGATGCAGGATATGCGGCGGTTTTGCTTTAAGTCGATTTCGCTTCTCATTGCCATTGCGGTGGAAACCTGCCTTGACCGGGTGGTGGAGTACTATTGTGCGAAGTACTATGATGATGTTAAGGATAATTGTCGCACCGGAGACTGGTCAATTCGGGAAAAATGGACAGAAACGGCTGCCTGCATAAAAATCTGGTACGGAGTACCGCCGAATTACATGGAAGAATACTTCGGCTAACCATCACTCATAAGGCTAAATTCAATAACTCGCTTACCGGATTATAGTCTCGGCTGTTCGATCTATATTTCTTCATTGAAATACACCCTGACGATATCGTACAAAGCGTATTTCTTCACGACACTGGTGTGCCATCGGTTATTGGTGCATATACGTTATCTTTGGTATAAAAAAATCGCACTTTTTTGTTGACATTTTCCTGAGAATTTATTATTTTATAACAAAATGACTGACCGGTCAGTCTTAAAGAAAAAGGGTGGTTGATATGATACGAATCGATAACATCGTTGCGCGGTTACCTTTTTTTTCTCGATATTCAGGCAGCAATTTCACTACTACGGGGAAGGAATCTTCCATGGGAAAGAAGCTTTTGCGTGATAATGTATTTCTTTTGAATGTGTATCAAATATACACCTGGCTGGTATTCTTTCCATTTCTTGCCATCACTACGACAGTATTCGGCATCATCGCCACAATTCTGGCTATCACTTTCGGCGGCAGGGTCGCTTCGGTGATGGGGGTAATCTGGTCCAGGCTCAATAGCTACATCACCCCGATGTTTGTGCAGGTCATTGGAAAGGAAAAAATTGAGAAAAAGCAATCATACGTAATCGTAGCAAATCATCAGAGCCACTATGATATCTTTGTCATCTACGGCTGGATGCCTGTGGATTTCCGCTGGGTGATGAAAATACAGCTTCTCAAAGTTCCTTTTTTAGGTTATAGCTGCTACAAAATCGGCCATATATTTATCGACCGCTCAAATCCCGAGAAGGCAAAAGAGAGCATCAATGCTGCTAAAGACCGGATTAAGGGCGGCACCTCGATTATGTTTTTTCCGGAAGGGACGCGCAGCAATGACGGAAAACTTCGCGAGTTTAAAAAAGGCGCGTTTAAGTTTGCGCTCGATATGGATCTGCCGATTCTTCCCGTCACCATCGTGGGATCCAGGAATGTGCTACCCGCCCGTTCAATTAAACTTTTTCCGGGCAGGGCGAAGCTTATCGTTCACGATCCTATCGACATCACCGGTTATACCGAAGCAAGGATGGAAGAGCTTATGGCCATTGCGCGGCAGCGCATCGAAGAAGGGCTTCAGAAGTATTCCTGAAAAACACAACACCATACAATGCGCACATTGAGAGACGATTTTAGCGCATTTACTTTTTAAAACTATGCTTCGGGGGTTGGCAATGAGTGATCTTAAAGAAGTAAAGGTCAGATTTCAGAATTGTTCCACTGCTATTAAAAACGGACGCGTGCATCGCCGATCGAATTATTTCTTCGAATTTTTTATCCGCAGGCTTTTTTGGAAAATCGATTTCGACGGCGCGAGCCTTGCCACGCTCAGGGAACTCGATGAAAAAGGGCATATCGTCTTTGCCTCCTTTCATAGCTCCGCCACCTCGCTTCTCATTCTCACGTCGCTTCTGCGCCGCTATGGGTTTAAAGTGCCTATGCTGGCAATGGGCATCCGCCCGTATCTCTATCAAATGTTATCGAACACGGTTCGCCTGATCTTTCGTTCGGTGCGGCGGTTTTTTCTGGGGAAAAAATTTCAACCTGTTGCCGATCTTGAATGCATTCGCGGCGTCATCAATGACCGGGAGGGCGTCATTGTATCCGTGCTTTCAAAAAAGCTCTTTTTGCTCCGCTACTTTGAAAAGAGGCGCGACCCTCTTTGGGATATCATTGAAATTCAGAAAGAGCTGGAAACGCCCGTGTATCTTGTGCCGCAGCTCATTTTCTGGAACATGAACCCCGAAAAAACACGCACGTTTTTAGCTTCCCGCGCCACCGGTGACCGTGGCCTTTTTTCCGCGCTTTTCGCTACCTACAAAAGCGTGACGCCGCCCTCGATGCGGATTGCGCCTCCGCTGAACCTGAAGGAGTTCATGTCTGAGTATCCGGACGACAGCCCCAGGCTTTTAGCGCAGAGGGTGCGGCAGAAACTTCTTGAAATTTACAATCTTGAAAAAAGAGGCGCACTCGGCCCTATCATCAAAACCTATCAGGAAATGATGGAAAGCGTGCTGTATCATCCAAATATCATCGAAGCAATAAGAAAACTTGCCGCCGAACAGGGGAGAAGCGAGCGCGCCCTCCGCAGGAAAGCGTACAAATACTACAGAGCGATTGCGGCGGACTTTTCCATCGTAGTGGTGAAGTATTTCCAGAAGTTCATGATGTGGGTCTTCTACAAAGTGTTCGACGACATCAAGTACAATCCCGAGGATTTTAAAAAGCTGCGCGAAGCGTCACGCCGGGGGCCGCTTGTCATCGTTCCGTGCCACCGCAGCCACATGGACTATCTCATCATCTCGAGCATTTTCTATGAAAACCGCATCATCCCGCCGCATATCCTTGCGGGGGACAATCTCTCGTTTTTTCCGCTTGGCCTTTTATTCCGCAAATCGGGAGCGTTTTTCATGAAGCGCTCCACGCGGGGGAAGCCCCTCTATGTGGCGGTCCTCCGGCAGTATATCAAAGCGCTGGTGCGCGAAGGCTATTCCATCGAATTTTTCATCGAGGGCGGAAGGACGCGCACGGGCAAAATCATGCATCCGAAGCTTGGCATGCTGAAATACTTAAGCGAGGCAGCAGAAGAAGGCTACTCGGACGACATCATGTTTGTGCCGGTTGGCATCAATTACGACCGCGTGCTCGAAGAAAAATCTTTTCAAAAGGAACTGCGCGGCGGCCAGAAGAAAGGCGAATCGAACAAAGATGTCATTAAAAGCGGAAAGTATCTCCGGGGCGGCTATGGCGGCGTGTACCTCACCTTTCAGGATCCGCTGAGCTATCGCGATCTTAAAGCCGGAAATGCGGAAACCGATCTCGTCGGCAGCATCGCGGAGATGATTGTCAAGCGCATCAGCGAAGGTGTGGTGGTGACTCCCTTTGCTTTGATATCCGCCTCCATGCTTGTTTCCTCCGTGCGGGGGTTTTCCGTTCACGATTTGAAAAAGAGGGCTGCGTTTTTTATGGATTACCTCAAATCGATGCGGGTGCCTCTTTCTGAGGCGCTTTCCGACGGCACGGCGCTCGATGATGCGGTCGACCGCGTGATTGAAACCTTCGAGCGGGACGGCATCATCATCAGACTGAAAATGGAAGGGGACGAGAGCGGATATCTGGATGAATTCTACGCACTGAACGAAGAGCAGCGGACTCGGATAAATTTTTATAAAAACAACATCATTCATTATCTGTTGCCGCTTGCGCTGTACTCTGCCGCGTATATTGCCGCTTCAAATGGGGGAAATTCCGCAGAGGCCGTAAGAATTTTTGAACAGTTCAGCCGCCTGATGAAATTGCTCTCGAAGGAATTTGTCTATCCCGCGTTCATGGATGATGTGCATACGGCATCGGAAGAGGCGTGCAGCTACTTCGAGAAAGCGGGAAATCTCACGCGCGATAACGGAACTGTTTTTATCGTGGAGTCGGGGAGGGATGCGCTTCACGGATGTGCCGGCCTTCTCCTTGACGTGATGGAAGCGTATTATCTTGTCGGCAGCACAATTGCCGAACAGAAGAGCAGAAAAATTGATAAAAGCGAGTGCATCGCGCAGGTGCGGAAAAACGGCGTGCGGCGCTTTCATCTTGGCGAGATTCGCCATTTCGAATCGCTTGCGCTGCCGTACTACCAATCGGCACTCGCGGCGTATGCGGAGCTGAGTTTCGTCAGAGAACGGAAAAAAGACGACGGAGCGGCGGAAATTGTCCTTGAGGCGCGCGATGGCCTTGAGTCGCTTCTTGAAGAAATAAAACGCTGGCTGGCGGCGGTGGAAGAATGGGCGAGACTTCGCAGAGTGTACCTGGCCGTTGGGGAAGAAGGCGGCAAGGAAGAAACCGCTTCAGGCCCGCTGCATTGATGCTGCTACAAGCCTGCTGGTTGTTTCGCAAAAAAAAGAGAATACGTGCGCGGTTTCGCACGTATATTTTTCTTGCGTGTTTTGCGGGGGATAATGTAGATCAGCAAAAAAAGGTGGTAGGGTAATGGAAGAGAAATGTTTTGTGCTTGGCATCGACGCGGGATCGATTGCGCTTTCGGCCGTGCGAATCGATTCCAAAGGCGAGATTGTCGATGCGGAATACGTGCTTCACCGGGGAAGAATCACCGAGGAGATTCAGCGGATACTTGAACATGTTCCCGGCGAAGGCCTCGCCGGTATCGCAGTGAGCGCTTCGACGCCGGATATCATCTGCGATGCGTTTCGCGTTGATGACAGGATTGCGTGTATAGAGGCAGCCAGAAGAAAACATGGGCGGATTGGGTCGATGCTTCTGGTGGGCGGCGAAAAATTCGGCCTGGCAAGTTTCGACGAAAACGGCGCCTATCTGAATTATCGTTCAAACACTTCCTGCGCGGCGGGTACCGGCAGTTTTCTGGATCAGCAGGCGCGAAGGTTGGGGCTTACTATTGGAGAGTTTGCAAATCTTGCGCTTGCCAGCACGAAAGAGCCGCCGCGCATTGCGTCCCGCTGTGCTGTGTTCGCTAAAACAGACCTCATCCACGCGCAGCAGGTGGGTCACACGATTGAAGAAATTTGCGATGGGCTTTGCATGGGGCTTGCGCGCAATATCCGCGATACGCTTTTTTCCGGCGAATTGCCGCGCCTTCCCCTTGTGATGGCGGGCGGGGTTTCAAAAAACCGCGCAGTGGTGCGGCATCTCGAATCGCTGCTTGATGTACCAATCACGATAGATGAGCATTCACATCTTTTCGGTGCGTACGGCGCATCGCTTGAGCTTCTTAGAAATGGTATTTCCGATAAAAAATTCATTGAGCATCCGGCTTCGCTTTTAGTGAAAAGCGATAAAGCGCGCTCGTATTTTTATCCTTCACTTGTGCTTTCATCCAGCGATTATCCCGATTTCTCCGGCATAAAGAGCTATGAATATGTAACGAAATCCGAAAGGATGGCAATTCCCGTGGAAGCCGATATCTACGCGCAATTGTCGGGGGAGCATCGCGTCTTTCTGGGCATCGATATAGGCTCGACGAGCACCAAGGCGGCGCTGATAAGCACAGAGGGGGAGGTGCTGGCGGGGCTCTATACCCGGACCTCCGGGCGGCCGGTGGAAGCGGTGCAGAATATTTTTGAAGCGCTCGATGATATTGAAAAAAAAGAACGCGTGCGATTTAGCTTTTCAGGTGCTGCCACAACCGGTTCGGGAAGGAAATTCATCGGCAAGGTGATTGGAGCGGATATCGCGCTCGATGAAATCAGCGCGCACGCGCGCGCGGCCGTCGAGCTTGATCCAGAGGTGGATACCATTATAGAGATTGGCGGACAGGATGCGAAATTCACCGCGCTCAAAGGCGGCCGTGTGACATTTTCGATAATGAACAATGTCTGCGCTGCCGGCACGGGAAGTTTCATTGAGGAACAGGCAAAAAAACTCGATGTGCCGCTCTCGGAATATTCCGCGCGCGCGGAGGGTGCACGGGCGCCGCTTTCAAGCGACCGCTGTACCGTGTTTATGGAACGCGATTTAAATTACTACATCACCGAAAATTACGCGGTTGAGGAAATACTGGCATCGGTGCTCCACTCGGTGCGCGATAATTATCTTCTCAAAGTGGCCGGCAAGGCGAAAATCGGCGAGAGGATTTTTTTTCAGGGGGCTACCGCAAAAAACAGAGCGCTGGTGGCAGCTTTTGAGCAAAAGCTTGGCAAAAAAATTCGAGTTTCAAAATTTTGCCATATCACCGGTGCATACGGCGCGGCGCTTGCGCTTCGCGATGAAATGGCACACAAAACATCTTTTCGCGGAATCGGCCTTCATGCCGTTTCAATTCCGGTGCGTTCCGAAGTGTGCGAGCTTTGCACCAATCACTGCAAACTATCGGTTGCGGATGTGGGCGGAGAAACCGTCGCATTTGGCTTTCTGTGCGGGCGGGATTATCAGACGCAGAAGTTCGTGCGCGATGAAAGCCGCACGGAAGGACTTCTGAAGATGCGCACAAAGGCGCTGCCGGGGAAAATGCAGGATGTTGAAAACGCGCCGTTTTCCATCGGTCTTCCGGCTGCGCTCTACATTACCGAAGAGCTTGTATTATGGAAGCGCTTTTTTGCCGAGCTTGGAATCCGCGTGGTCACAAGCGAACATCAAAGAGGCCTTGTCGGCGCGGGTAAGGAGCGGGCAGGTGCGGAGTTCTGTGCTCCTGTTGCATCACTGCACGGGCATGTGCAGTATCTTCTTGAAAAGGCCGATTATGTATTTCTGCCTTTCTATTTTGAAAGAAAAAGCGAACTGCCCGGTGCGCGGCGGCACTACTGCTATTATTCGCAGTTTGCCCCATCGGTGGTATGGTGCTCGGAAGATCCGGCCAAACGCGACAGAATTCTCAGTCCCGAAGTGCATGGCCCGGGCGGAAGCATCCAGATAAAATTTTCGCTCTACCGCGAATTTTCAAAAATACACGGCTTTCATGCAGGCTTTATGGCAATCTCATCGGCATTCGACCGCGCGTATGAGGAATATCAATCGTACAAAAGTAATGTGCAAAGCCTTTTTTTGGAAAACTTTTCCTCCGGAAGCGATGTCGAGGTGCTTCTTTTAGGCAGGCCCTATGCGGTTCTTTCACCTGAGATGAATGGCTCCATCCCCGATATATTTGCACGGCTGGGCGTGCGCGCCTGGTACATGGACATGGTGGATGACGGCGAATCGCAGGATATCCGTCCTCTTCTTGAAGCGCTGCACTGGAATTACGCGGCGAAAGTGCTTGAAGCGGCGCGCGTTGCATCACGCACCGAAAGGCTGTATCCGGTGCTTCTGACGTCGTTCAAGTGCACGCCCGATTCCTACGTCATTGAGTATTTCAGGGATATGCTCGATGAATCCGGCAAGCCGTATCTCATCCTTCAGCTTGATGAGCACGATTCGAGCGTCGGCTACGAGACGCGCATTGAAGCGGGCATTCGTTCGTTCCGCAATCACCTTCAACGTGCGGAGAACTCCATGGGCGGCTATAAGGAAAAGGAAACAAATACAATGGCCTTTTCGCATATGCAGTTTCTGAGGGGTAAAAGCGAACTCGCCGGAAAGACGCTCCTTCTTCCAAACTGGGATGCATACACCGGCAAACTCATCGAAGCGAATCTCCGGCATGCAGGATTCGATGCGCGGCTTCTTGAAGAAACTGACGAGACAATCAAAAAGAGCCTGCGCATGAACACCGGCCAGTGCCTTCCGCTTTCTGCTGTGGCGCAGGGCGTGCTCGACTATATGGAAAAATACGATCTCATGCCCGATGAAACCGCACTGTGGCTATTTCAATCGACGATTTCCTGCAACATCCGGATGTTTCCCTATTATATGGAAAGGCTCTTGAAGCCGCATTTTCCGGGAGGCGTGGCCATCTATCTGGGCGATATCACCTTCCTTGATATTTCGGTGAATGTGGCGGTGGATTCATACTTCGCCTACATGTTCGGTGGTCTGCTGCGTAAGGCGCTGTGCAAAATTCGGCCGTATGAACTCGAAAGGGGCAGTGCCGACAGAGCGGGTGCGCGTGCGCTTCGCATACTTGCGCGGGCGTTTGAGACCGGTGCTTCGAAGGATGAGGCGCTTCACAAGGCGGTGGATGTGCTCAAAGCAGTGCCGGTGGCAAAAACGCGTCGCCCCAAGATTGCGATCTTCGGCGATCTGTATGTGCGCGATAATGATGTGATGAATCAGAACCTTATGAAATACATAGAATCGCTTGGGGGCGAGGTGATCACCACGCCATACAGCGACTATATGAAGATAATCGCCGATCCGTATATCCGCAAATGGATGCGCGAAGGGCTGTATGGGGGAGCGGCAACGGCGAAATTGCTGCAAAAGACCGTTCCGATTTTTGAACGGAAGTATTGCGATATATTCAATGAAATAATACAGGAGCCGCCGCATATGCCGCTTGAGAACTATGAAGAAAAACTGTCTCTGGTGAGGCTTACGGCGCGGCACACCGGCGAATCGATGGACAATGTCCTCAAGATTTTTTCAATTCTGCGCGCGCACCCGGACGTAGCGCTTTTTGTGCAGACAAATCCGTCCTACTGCTGTCCTTCGCTGGTAACCGAAGCGATGGCCTCGGAAATCGAGCGGCTTACCGGCGTGCCGGTGGTAACAATCGAATACGACGGCATCGGCGGGATGAAAAACGGGGATGTGGTGCCATATCTCCGGTATCTGCACGCAAAGAAAAAAGCCGAGGCACGGGCAATATGACCTGTATCATCGCGGCGGTGTGTGATGCCTGTTGAATCATCGCCGCGTGCTCCTTTTCCTTAAGAATTTTAACCCAATTTGTGAAAATCCGCTTTACATTTTTATTAAATGATGTCCACTGCGGTAGGTGATTAATTATGGGCAATTGACCGATATTATGAAAAAGGCGATTGTGCGTGTGTGCCTCTGTGCTGAAAAGCTATTTTTCATCGATATCGATATATATATACGACTACATGAGGCTCGGATGAAGCATAGGTAGCAAGCAGGGATGTGATGCGAAAGGGTGGCGTCTGAAGCATGAAAAATAAAGGCGGTATGGTATGGAGATGGTACAATTTCATTCGTTTTCAATCGGCTCACTCATTGGGGTGGCATTTTTCGTGCTGATTTCTTTATTCCTCTTCTCAGAAAAAGAGCGGTCGAAAGCTACCTTCCATATAGCGTTTTCATATAGTATAATGGCTTTATTTAATTTTGCATATTTCATTTCTTCGTGCATGTATCATCCCATGGCCGCCTATCACCGCTGGGTGACTGTGCTCCTGATTCTTCTGGCAATCGTGCATATTTCCGCCTTCTATTTTTATTTTCCCACGGAACGAAATCCCAAAGGTGTTCGACTATATCTGCGCCTCATGTATGCGCTCACCATTGCCATTGCCCTTGCGTTTATTGCGGCAACGCTTCTTTCCGACAAAGTGTTCCTCTTCCGAGGGCACTACTGGGACTTTGATGCCGAAATTGCCAGCAAGCGCGTGGGCATCGCCATCATGCTGTATTTGCTCGGACTCATCGGCATCATCATCTGGCGCATCATTGTGGCTCAAAAGGGAGAGCGCGGGATGCTTGCGCTTATGCTTTTTGCTGTTTTGGTTGCCACAATTGCTCCTTCTATTACCAATACGCTCAGCCGCGATGGCGTATTCAGCCGCGAGGTGTTTCACAATGCGTGGGTGGTGTTCAATGTGTCCGGTTTTTTTCTGCTTATTGTGGTATATCTCAATAACACAAAAGAACGCTTTTCGTTCATGGGGAAGCTCGTCGGCATCACCCTGGTGATGGTGATGATATTCTTTCAATTTCAAAGCTTTTATTTTCTCCGCGACCGCGATGCCGCGTACGATGAAATCCGGAGCAATGTTGCCGCGCTTTCGGTGAAAAGCGGCAATCTTGAGGGCGATGCGGCGTATCTGCTCGAGTACGACCCACTGTCAAAAACAGTGCGAAATATACGTGGTGGAGAAAGCATTGATGTAGATGCATTAAAAGCCGAACTCGAAAACGCCTGGGTGTTTGAACAGATTAAAATACTCGACGATGAAAATTTTAAGCAATCGATCGCGAAGCTTTTTGAAAACGCGTCCGGGCATCTGAAAGGTTTTGCCGGTGCGCTGAAAAATTTTGCGGCAACGCTCGACGATGCAGATCCGAATCCCGGGGCGAAAATAGTTGCCTATGCCGCTTCTTTAAACGATCTTCTGTATTATCGCCGAAACAAGTTGCGCCAGCTGCCGGATGGAAATTTTCGGGCAATGGCGGAAAAATTTCTCCAGAAGCCGGATAGGCAGTGCGAAGCTTTCAGGCTGGCAATGCTGGAAAAACTCAATGCAAGTGAAGAAGAAGGATATGAGCTCAAAAGCGTGCTTCTGAGCTATCTCACCTCCATGGAAGGCGGCAATGCCCGCCGCTACAGAAGTTCGAAGGAAGGAAATGCTCACTTCACGGCGTACACCGTGTATCACCCTGAAAGCGGCAGAATCGTTGAGGTCGGGTTTCCATATATCAATTATCGCACCTACATGCATCAGGCGGTGCTCAGGCTTGTTGTTATGCTCCTTATCATTGTGGTGGTGGTCCGCTTCGGCTTTAGCGTCTTTTTCGCGGGTGTGCTGGTCAATCCGCTCAAAGCGCTTTCCGCGGGCGTTCGTGAGGTGAATAAGGGAAATCTGAATGTTGAAGTGCCGGTTCGCATTGAGGATGAACTCGGGTTCATCACGCATACCTTCAATAATATGGTGCAGTCGCTTCGGGTGATGGTGCAGAACATCTCTTCAAATAGCATTGAGGTGAAAACAATCAGCACTGATCTTAATAGCTCATCGTCTCGGCTTTCCGATATTGCGCAGGAACTGGCTTCCATTGTTGAGGAGGCGGCAAGCGCGTACGAAGAGATGTCCGCTTCGTATGAAGCAAGCCTTGAGGACGTCAAGGCGCAGATGGAAGGTTCGGATCTCATCAAAAAAGATGTGGAGAAAATAAACTCACGAAGCGGGCAGCTTGCGCAGAGGATCGGAAAGCTCAGCGACAGCATTCAGGGAGCTGTTGGTCTGGTTGAAGTCGGTGAAAAGACGATGACCAAATCGGTGAAGGCCATCGGGGAAATGGCGGATTATCTGCGCCAGCTCGAAGATACCATCAACCTGATCGATGAGGTTGCCGACAAGATTAATTTGCTGGCGCTGAATGCTGCGATTGAAGCGTCGCGCGCGGGTGATGCCGGTAAAGGCTTTTCGGTGGTGGCCGATGAAGTGAACAAACTTGCGGATCAAACGGCCGAACTTGTAAAGGGAATCCGAAGCACTATCTCGGAACATACGCAGAGGATTTCGGTTGAGATAAGCTTCATCAGCGATACTGCCGGTATCTTTAATGAAGTTCGCGAGAAAATCAAGGAAACGCGGGAAGTGCTTGCCGGCACGATGGATTTCACCAGTGAACTTGCCACAATGAATACCGACATTCAGAGTAAAATCAACAGGCTGAGTGAAATTGCCAGCAGCATCTATGCGTTTTCGCAGGAACAGAAAAAAACCGTGGAAGAGCTCACCAAAGCGATAAATACCATCAATGAAATTTCCCAGCAGACGCTGGAAAGCGCTGAAATGGTGAGGAGCTATTCAAAAATCATCGATCTCAGTTCACAGAGCCTTGCCGCGAACATGGAGTCGTTCAGGTTGAAGGAAAGCGACCCTGCGGATGACGGCAAAAAGGAATCGTAAATAATGAACGAAACATTCGCCTGGCGGCTGACCCCTTAGCCTTGCAATGTCATGATTAACACCATTAGACCTCTTTTCGAAAAGCGGCACGCTGCTCCAATGGGTTAAAAACTCGCATGCAAATGCGAGATAATTTTAGCTTGCACTATCACGCCGTGCATGAGAAATATGCGCACCATGCGATTGCCGTAATTGCGGCTTTTAATGAAAGCCGCACGTAATGCATAAGGAGGAAAGGAATGGATATATCAACAACATATATGGGGATGAAGCTTTCAAATCCAATTATCGTGGGCAGTTCCGGCATGACATCCACCGTTGACGGAATCAAGCATATGGCGGATTCCGGAGCCGGCGCGGTGGCGTTGAAATCGCTTTTCGAAGAAGAAATTATGATGGAAATTTCAAAAGCCTCGGGCTCCGGCGCGGTTGTGAACAATTATGGCGAAGCGGCCGAGTACATGCGCTATTATGTGCGCGAAGAAAATGTGGGTAATTACTTCAAGCTCATAGAGGGCGCGAAAAAGTCGGTACGCATCCCGGTGATTGCAAGCATCAACTGCGTGTCGGCTGGTGAATGGGGTAATTATGCAAAATCCATAGAAAACGCCGGCGCCGATGCGCTCGAGCTGAATATATTTATCATGCCTTCGGATGCAAAACTCACTGGCGAGGCAGTTGAGCGGAGGTATTTCGATATCGTTGCCGGCGTTAAAAAGCACATTAAAATTCCTCTTGCTCTGAAGCTTGGCTATCACTTTTCCGGGATGGCGTATTTTCTCACTGCGCTTTCATCAAGCGGCATTCAGGGGCTTGTGCTTTTCAACCGCTTTGTGAGCCCCGATATTGACCTGCGGACGCTCACCATGACCGCAATGCCCGTCTATAGCACTCCTGCAGAACTTGCTTTACCATTGCGATGGATCGGGATGCTTGCGGGACGCGTGAAATGCGATCTTTCCGCCTCGACCGGCGTGCACGACGGCTCTTCGCTTGCAAAGGTACTTCTTGTGGGTGCATCGTGCGCGGAGATTGCCACGGCGATATACAACAACGGCGCGAAGCAGATCGGCGTGATGCTCGAGGATTTGCGAACATGGATGGGCGCGCACTCGTTTAAAAAAATCGATGATTTCAAAGGAAGGCTGAGCTTTAAGAATATTGAGGATCCCATTCACTACGAGCAGGCTCAGTTTATGAAATATTTTTCGGACCATGGGAAGTAGGGGGAACGCTGCCTGCTCCGATTACGTTAGCTGGATTTTTTAAACCTTCGTCAACTTTTCCAATTCATGTAATATTTCAATTAAAATTGAAATTTTTCCTTCCCGTTTTTTTGCATGCCGGAGTGGCTGCAGAAAATTGTATCGAAATCCTTTGCAAGCATCTTTTTGAGCGTGTGAATGGTATCGCAAATGTTTTCATCTTTAAATGCTACTCGCTGGCGCGAGCTCACAAAGAGATCGCCGGTGAAGAGCCAGCCCATATTTTTTTCATGCAAGACCACATGATCCTTATGGTGTCCCGGTGCTTCTATCACGTCAAAGGTGTAATGATTCGTTTGAAAATATTTTGGAATGGGCAGCGCGCTGAATCCTTTTCGATTTCCCCACACAAGCCTTCTGTACAAAGGAATGTCGCTTTTGTCAGATGCCTCTTGTAGTGAATTTTTATGGATGTAAATCGGCACATGTTTTTCTTTTTGCAGCCACCAGGCCAGGCCGGTGTGATCTTCATGGATATGGGTGATGGCAACGGCATCGATGCGTTCATTTTGCAGGATTTTCGATGCTTTTCTCATGATGTGTGCCGATCCTGCATCAATCATCAGCCCATCGGCAATATAAAAATAAGGGAACTTCTAAAAACCATTATAAGGATGTTCCCTTGTGGGCACAATATATAGGTAAAAACCGCTTTCTTTATGATACTATTTTTAAGGATGAAAGCGGTTTTTAGAGGTGCCCATAAATGTCGAGCTGGAAAGGAGGAATGAAGCCGGATTTATCATGATATATTTTACAGCTGTCAATTGTTTGAAGCATTAAATTTACACCAGCATAAATATATTTGAATAGACAATATTTGATTAATCAAATAAATGACAACAACTTTTTCTCTGCAGATAATTATCGATAAGATTAATGCGTCAGATAATAACCGGGAAAGCCCATCTCTTAGGAAATTGTACGTCAAAGATGTCGTGGCATTGCGGTGCTTTATAGCGGATATAAAGGCTACCACTTATACAGCGGCACAGACACGCGGTATTCACCTGTTGTTTTCTGGCCGTCGGGGCTTATTTGTTCAGCCGCCGGTATATGGCTCATGGGGCCGCGCACGAACTCCACTCCCTGCGCGCCGGTGATAGATACGCAGGCAGTGCATACGCTGAGCATGATAACAAAAAGAGGAAGGCACTTCTTCATACAAACTCCATTTCACATCCGAATTGTGGGCACTATTATTGTGCGTGATTATTTGTCAAGTTTTTATGAAAATTTTTTCACCACCGCATTATTATCGGTCAATCGATCTCCAGGTAGCAGGATCGCGCGTTGCAATCCAATTTTTATGTATGGTCGCATAGGGCGATTGCATCACCAGCCGCCCCGTGATGGTATTGTCCTTCACGGTGCCGGAATAGGTGGCTTCGGTATCGGCTTTGTCGCCAAAGCGAACTATCATGGTGAATGCTTCGCCTTCAATTTTTAATTTTTTTATTTTCGCACTGCTTTCTTTCCCGATAAGTTCGCCGTTCAGTTTCTGAAAGGATTGCCCGATTTTGAGCATCACGGTATTTCCTTCATTCCAGCTCCAACTGCCGGTTACATTTGCGGGCACGATGTAAAGACGGGCAGTGCGGAAGCATTCGAGTTTTCCCGTGTTGATGCATTCGCTTTTCACGTTCTCTGAGAAATCGCTTTCCCATTCGCCCATATCGTGCGTGTGCATGATGATGCGCGTGCCGGGCCGAAGAAGCCGCAGGAATCGCGGACGAAGCTTTTTGTTCAGCGTATTGTTAAGAAATGCAAATATGACGGTTGCGTCGGAAAAATCGGTATCGAAAAAGCTTTCATTAAGAAAGATTGTTTTATCCTTCACGCCTTCCTTTTCGGCGCGCGCCCTGCTCTGAATGATGCGCGCAGGATCAATGTCCACCCCTTTCCCGATGAGGCCGTATCGCTTCACCGCTTCCACCACCACGCGCCCGTCGCCGCATCCTAAATCGTAAAAAATATCTGAAGGGTTGAGTTTTGCCATGTCAAAAAGACGAAGCATCACTGTTTTTGGGGAAGCGCCCCATCGCACATCGAGCTCGAACTGCTTGTTGAGGTAGGGAAGCTCTTCTTTCGGCGGCGTCTCCTGCCGCCGTGAAGCGCCGCAACTGATGAGCACAATTGATAGCGAGAGCGCAATTACGCCTACAATGATATTAATCATTGCTGTGGGTATATAATGATGATGAATAATGTTGATTATTTTCATTGTAAAGTATCCTCCGCGATTTTTTCTTTATTCTGAAATTCTTTCTCCTTGAAGGGAATAAGCACCGCTAAAGAAACAGCCACTATGATTGAAAAAACTGCCGTCGCGTAAAATGAACCGAAAAGCCCCCAAAGCCCAAATGCGGTTGCAGCCATTATAGGCCCTAAGGTCTGGCCAAGCCGAATAATCATGCCGTTGACGGACATGAACGCGCCGCGCTGCTGCGGCGGCGCGTAACCGGCGATGAGGCTTTGCACTGCGGGGATGCTTATGCCGCTTGCCGCTCCCAGCACAATTAGCGAAATGATGAGCACAAAGTGATGAGAGGCGGTCGCAAGGGCAGCAAGCGAGACGGCATACAAAAGATACGCGGTTTGTATCAGCCTGTGTTCGGTGAAGCGTTTGGATAGCGCGCCCAAAAAAACCGATGAAAGCGCGGTGGTGAGCGATGAAAACGACATGCACACGCCGATCATTGCGGGCGAATGAATCGAATGCGTTTCAGCAAGGAAAGGGAAATAGGTGAGAAACGGTCCGTAGATGATAACGAAGCTTGCGAAGCTTGCCAGAAATAATACCCGCATTTTTTTTGCGCTCATGAAACGCAGAATGTTTGTAAGATACGCCGATAGCTTTTCGGTACTGACCGGTTCTGGATTTTTCAACCGTGCAAGAATAAGGATGCCCACAGGAATAGCAAGGATTGAAAAAAGAAACGGAAATTGCCATCCGAACGCAGCGACAAGCCCTCCCAGCGCGGGATACGAGGCGGTGCCGATGCTTAAGACACCGGAATTATAGCCCATTGCGGTGGATCTATCATGTCCGCTGTATAAATCTCCGATGATGGTGAGATTGATGGAGCCGAGTGCCGCGGCGCCGACTCCCTGCAAAAATCGGAAAAATATAAGCACATGAAAGTCCTTCGTGAACGCGCACGCGGTGCCGAAGATACCGAACACAAAAAGCGAAGGGACGAGTATCCGCCGCCTTCCGAAACGGTCAGCGAACATTCCCAAGAGTGGCGCAAGAATTGTTCCCGGAAGCGCGAAAACCGTGATGAGGAGACCTATTTCAGTCAGTGAAATATTGAGATCGCGCGCAATCAGCGGATGGGCGGGCGTGACGATTGAAACTCCCATTACCGCCATAAGCGTGACGCTGAAAAGGATGATAAGATTGATATTTAAAATTTTTTTATTTCCCTGATTTTCAGTCATCGAATGCTGCACCTTCATCAATAGGCCTGAATCCTGATTGTATAGCCATCATAGCATGCGCCGTACATGGAAGAAATAAAAATTTTTTGTAGAACTATATTTTATTCAGCGATTCGTTTCTTTATTAAAACCAAGAATCCGTTGACATAAAAGCAGCTTTATGGGAATATCGGAATAGTGGGGAGAGGCGCGTATGGCAGATGTACAGCAGATGCTTTCATCGATTCCTGCCTGGGGATTGGTTTCCAATAAAAAATCTCTTACGCGCCTTCTGGAAAAATCTCTCGAAAAAGGAGAAATGGTTGTCGATCTCCTGGACGGCTTTATTCAAACGCGTGAGCAGGCGAATATGGCCGATCGGGGGGGCGTGCTTTTCGTTACCGGCAAGCGAATCCTTTTTATTGGCAATGGGCCCGAAAAGGGAAGCAGTCTTTCGCTGAATTATAATGACATCGAACACATTGCACAGGAAAAAGGTTTTGCTGCGTTAAAACTTATTTTCCAGACTAAATCCGGAGATATTTCTTTCAAAACGTTTGCGGGCGCATCATCGGCGGGCAGATTTATAGCTCACATTCGCGAGATAATGGGAGATGAAATTCCGCTTTCGAAAAAGGAGAGCGCGCAATCCTTTGATGACATCGCGAAGTCGTTCCTCGAAAAAACGGTACAGCAGCAATTTAACCAAATGAACAAAACAAATAGCAGCGATGAAACCGATGGGCTTATCGGCGATATGGCAAACTTGAACTTTCTCTTTGCTGAGGCGAAAAAAATCAAAGACGCGATTATCACCACTGAACTTTTCAAGAACAATTCCGCGTTCAGAAAAAACGTCATCAACGATCTGCTCGCCATCTCATCCCTTGCGGCAATGGCCGATGGCAGCATAACGCCCGAAGAGCTGCTTTTTATTTCCCTGGTGATGCTGCCACTCAATCCCGAAGCATCACCGGCAATTGAAAAATTGGCAAAGTCGGTTTTCGCGTTCGATACCTTCCCTTTGCATTATCGCAAAGACATTGAGGATTTTTGGGACGAAATATCCGCCTATATCAAACGCGAAAAAGTATCCATTTTAGGTGCCATGCTTCCTTCGATGCTTGATGTGCAGGGCTACGATATCTCGGTGGGGACTGCGTACTTTGACCGGATTGCACAGGCATACTACAGTTTCGCGCAATGTCTCATGAAAGCGGACGGAAAAATTGTGGCATCTGAAGAGGAAAGGCTTCGGGAAATCCGCGCGCTTATTTACCGGAAGCTTGACGGGACCGCACAGCGGCAGAATGATTCCGGGAAGGAAGAAACGCTTGAAGAGATTATGGAAAAAATTAATTCCCTTGTTGGAATGAAGAAAATAAAAGAAGAAATCGCCACTTTCATCAATCTCATCAAAGTGCAAAAGGCGCGAACCGAGAAAAATCTTCCCCTCACGCCGCTCTCCCTTCACTGCGTGTTCTACGGACCTCCCGGAACGGGCAAGACGACCATCGCGCGGTATCTGGGCAGGGTGTATAAGGCGCTGGGGCTTTTGAAAAAGGGTCAGCTTGTGGAGACGGATCGCGCGGGACTGGTGGCGGGATACGTGGGACAGACTGCCATCAAGGTGGACGAGGTGGTGCAAAAGGCGCTGGATGGGGTGCTTTTCATCGACGAGGCATATTCTCTGGTGCCTTCAAATGCGGCGGGAAATGATTTCGGGCAGGAAGCCATCGATGCTATTTTAAAGCGCATGGAGGATTACCGCGACAGGCTGGTGGTAATCGTGGCGGGATACACCGATGAAATGAAGCGGTTCATTAATGCCAACCCTGGATTAAAATCGCGCTTCAGCCGCTATTTTTATTTTGAGCATTATACTCCCGATGAGCTTATGGCGATTTTCGAAATTTTCTGCAAAAACGCCGCGTTCAAAATCGATGATGGCGTGCGTGAGAAGATGCATAAAAATCTTACAATCCTCTATGAAAAAAGAGACCGCAGTTTCGGCAACGGCAGGCTCGTGCGGAATATCTTTGAAAAAATCGTGGAACGCCAGGCAAACCGCATCGCAGGAATAACTCCCCTTACCGAAGAGGTGCTCTGCGAGATTGTGGAGGCGGATGTGCCTGACCTGGATGATATTATGACGTAGCCATACTTCATTTTTCATTATCGCGCAAGTGTCTGATGAGTTCCTCCTTGAATTTCTTTTTGTTTTCATCTGAAAGCGCATTGACGTATTCATCAATCATGTCCTTGATTTTGCCTTCGGTTTCATAACGCCTTCCGGCTGCCTTTTTTGTATCAGGAAAAGAGATCAGAATGTGTGCGGGAGCATCGCTCTCGCTGATGCCCGCGCCGATATGCGCCAGAATACGCGGAATAATAGTATGTTTTTCTGTGACATTATCGAAATAAATCGCCCGCACTTTTCCTCCGACTTTCAGGGAAACCTGGTAGGTGTAGTTCATTATCCGCATGTCGTCGCCGTAGTTTACTTTCAGTTCAATTTCAGCTCTATTGGCGCTTTTTTCATCCGATTCCCAGATGTAGCTGTTGGCCATGAGGATGCCTTCTTCGGCGATATCGGCAAGATTTCCTTTCTCGAGAAAAGCGTGAAATGCGCGCGCGTTGATGGAAATGCCGTGTTTCTTTTCAAGGCTTTTGAGCACCGGCGCAAGATTGAACGAGCGCATTTCTGAAAGCGCGCGGTTTTTTCCTGCCCCGAGATGCGAATATGTGAACCGCGAGAATACAAAGTCGCGGTCTTTAAGATTTTGCCACTCTGCAGGCCCCCAGAGCGTGCAGGAACTAAGTGTTGCATAAATGATGAGTAAAAAAATGAATTTTGTTTTCATGGCTATTCCTTATAATGGTATCGGCTCGCGGTTTTATAACGCACGAAAACGAAGTTGTGAAAAAGTATCATCGGGTGCTGTTTCGTCAAACAACAATTGAAAATATATTTGTGTGTTTTCAAAAATCTGCTTGCAATAATATTACATCTTTGATGGTCTTTGTTCAGAAGCAGTTGCATTATTATTTTTAGGAGGTTCTCAATGAAAAAAGCAGTGATCTTTTTGGTGTTGATTTTCGCCTTCAGTGCGGTTTTTCTTTCCGATGGCTATTCCCTTCGCCTTGGCAACAAGGACCTTGTGAAATTAGGTGTGGGGCAGAGAAGCATGTTCCTCATCGGCACCGTGTACTATGCGTCGCTCTGGGTGCCGCAGGAACTCAAGGGTAAAAGCGCAAAGGAAATCATCGAAGCCGATGAACCCTGCGCGGTTATTCTTTCGATTGATTCAAAGCTCATCACCACGGAAAAATTTGTGAAGGCCACGCGGGAGGGATTCGCAAAGGCAGCGGCGTCCGGCTATGCCACTAACAAAAGCGAAGGTTTCTTAACGAAATTTGCGGAAATGCAGATTGCAAAAGGCGATACCATTTATCTCTATTATACTCCCGGAAGCGGTCTGAGCGCGAGCTATAAATCCAAAGCGACGGGCGAGACGAAAAACGTTGGAGTAACACCAGGCCTTGATTTCAAAAAAGCCCTTCTGGCCATATGGCTTGGTCCTAATCCTGTGCAGGAAAGCCTGAAGAAGGGAATGCTCGGGCAATAGTTTTTTGTATCATCAGAAATGCGCAAAAAAGCCGTTATCTTTCGCAGATAGCGGCTTTTTTTACCATGCCTCTAAAAACCGCTTATATCTTTAAAAATGGTTTTAGAAATTTCCTTAAATTATATTAATCCCTCAAAACCTTTTTTATATCCTGTGAAAAAACTTCGACAAGACATGGCAGTCCCTTGCGCAGGGAAGTGCGGGAGGGAATAGAGTGACATTTTTGTGGTATTGTTTATGTTATTTTGTTATCAGTAGTTTTAGATTTCCTGGTACACCCCACCAGATGCGCCAGGTGGGAATGTTTTCTATGCATTTTCCCATAATTGCATAGTTCTGGAATGGATAAGTATCCGCCAAAACCGCCTCGAGTTCCTTGTTCAAAATTTTCTCGACGATTTCTGCAAGATAGGTCATCACCGCAATTGCCATCACCAGCGAAATAGAACGCCTGAAAATCCTCCGCATATCCTGATAATAATTGTAATCAAAGCTGTGCACCTTCATCTTCACCCGCTGCTTTGTAATGCGCTCCCCCGTTTCTTCATTAAAGCGCTTCTGATACTCAATTCTGCCATCAGTGCGTTCATAGGCTTCATAATCCTTCATCATCCTGCGCATCGAAAGCAGGAGAAGCTCTTCCTTCGGGTACTTCGTCTTTTCTTCTGCATCAGCAAGAAGTGCGATGACATCATCGCGCATCACGTAGGTGGTGGTGATATTCATGGTAACCTCCTAAAAATATCCTTCTATCCATTAATACGATAGATTATTGTTACACCGAAAAAATTTTTTCAAAAATTGTCAGATATTCTAAAAAAATTATATGATATGCCCGCCAGGGGACATAATCCTAAAATAAGGGAACTTCTAAAAACCATTATAAGGATGTTCCCTTGTGGGCACGATATATAGGAAAAAACCGCTTTCTTTTGATGCTTATTTTAAGGATGAAAGCGGTTTTTAGGGGTGCCCATAAACTGCGTATCCTTGCTCTTGTGATAACGACGGCTGTTAAAAGAACAGGCGCTAAGAAGTGGATGCAGTAATTCGATGAAAAAGCCGTTCTACCTGCGGGGCTATGGTACGTGTAGTAGTATATTCTCGCCCACGATGCCAACCTTCGCGCCCCTTTTGGACTGCGGGCTTTCAGGATGCGCAATCATCCATTTGTTGATGGCAAAGTGGATCGGGTCGCTGGATGCTTTTGGGGTGGCTTCATCAAACGGCGCATTTGTCATGCGCGGAAGAATGATAACCGCACGGAAGCCGGTGTGCGCCACGTGGAGGGGCGCGAAGTGCAGAGTATCCGGATACAGAATAAGCGCACTGCCTTTCGGCACGAAAAACGCCGCAATCTTTGCAGAATCGAATGTGTCTGCATTCATGGTGCTGCGATGGCCCAGAAACAGCACCATATCGGTAATTGCAATGATGAGTTCATTCGATGGATGCCACTCAAGGGCATTGAGGCGGTCGTTGAGGCCCTGGCATATGCCTGCCTGAAGAGCTTCATTGTTAAAATAGCTTTTTGAAAGGGCTGTGAGCAGCGCCGCATCTTCCAGCTCTGACACCGAGCGGAGGTATTCGACCCCTTCTGCGGGTAGGGGAAATGCTTTTGCTGCGGCAATCATGCCGGAAAAATCGACATCCGATATGAGCATTCCATAGGTGTGAAATGCCATTTCCGAACAGTGATGGAGAGAGAGCCCTGGATTAAGCACTCTAAGTTTTTCGAGTATTGAAAATGTCGAGTCCATAAAAAACCTCTGAAATTATCGCAAGAAAATTATATCCATAAGGATTTATTGTCAAGAGGATTTTATGAGTACTGAGTGCGGTGCGGTGAGTGTGGTGTCAGAGCAAAGTGTGCGGTGTCAGAGCAAAAAAATATCAGAGCAAAAAAATAACGGTGAAAGCGGTGTCAGAGCAAAAAACAGAGCAAAAACAAGGGGGGCGAGCGGTGTCAGAGCAAAAAAAGAAAGCGGGAATAGTAACCCGCTGCTTGAAATTTTTTTTTCGGAAATGAGCGCTGCAGAAGTATAAACGTGGTGGTGTTGTTTATGATAGGTATTTACACATTGAACCGGAAGCTGATGATGTCGCCGTCCTCGACGATGTAGTCTTTCCCCATAATGAAGAGCTTGCCGGCTTTTTTTACGGCCTCTTCACTCTGGAGTTCAACAAGATCGCGAAATTTCATTACCTCCGCCCGTATGAAGCCGCGTTCTATGTCCGAGTGGATTGCCCTTCCCGCCTCGGGTGCGGCCGAGCCCTTGCGAATGAGCCATTGCTTCACCTCGTCCTTGCCGACGGTGAAAAACGAAATGAGCCCGAGTGAGTGCATGCACGCGCGGGTGAGCTGGTTGATCGAGGGTTCTTCGATTCCGGCTGATAACATGAACTCATTTCTCTCTTCAATTGAGTCCAGCCCGGCAATTTCCGATTCAAGGAGTGCAGAGATTTTCAGGAAAATGAAATCCTGATTGGCGAAAGCACTTTTGTATGATGCAAGAAATTCGGTGTCCGATAATGCCGCCTCGTCGGTGTTCAGCACGATGATTGTTTGTTTCAGCGAGATGAACGGATAGCTCGTGATGATCGCGCGTTCTTCGCTGGATATTTCCGCTGTCCTGAGCGGAAGCCCTGCATCAAGATGCTGACAGAAACGTTGCATGAGCGCTTCTTCTTTCTCAGTGTTGCATTTTGCTGATTTCTTTTTGCTCTGTGCGATTCGCTCGAGCCGCTTCTCGGCGAAGAGATGATCGTGCAGAAGAAGTTCGGTTGAAATAGTCTCGAGATCTCTTCGGGGGTCGACGCTGCCCTTGATATGATACACTGAATCGCTTGTGAAAGCGCGGATGACGCAGCAGAGCGCGTCCGTGTCGGCGATGTTTTTGAAGATTGCGCCTTCACGCAAGGAATCCGCATCGATATCGGGCAAAAGTTCAAAATTAATTTTCGCACGTGTTTCTTTTTTGGGCTGGTACATGCGCGCCAGCGTGTCGAAACGGCTATCTAAAATATCGGCAATACCCACCTCCGCGGATGAAGGATGTGACAAAACTGCGCCGGTGAGTATGTGAAAAAGGGTTTTTTTGCCAGACTGCGGAAATCCGAGAATGCCGAGTTTCATGTATAATTCCTTATTGTAATGGATGTGCCAGAAAGGAACAGAAATGGAAACGCCGTCGTATAATGCAATGATTTTACTTTTTACCGGAAGTGAAAAAATGCGTTTCAGCCCTCAAATTGCACAATCACCATCGTGATGTCGTCTTCCTGGTGTTCTGCCATGTGGGAAAAAACCGACTGATGAATGATTCCGCACAGTTTACCTGGGGAAAGTGTTTTGTTTTCATTTAATAAATGAATGAATCTCTCCTCGCCGAAAAGTTCGCCTGTGTGGCTGCGTGCCTCGATGATGCCGTCGGTATAGAGGATGATTTTATCACCGGGTGAAAGCTGCACCGCAACATCCTCGAAGTTGGAACTGAAGAGGTTTGAAATCACATGGCCTTTGCTTTCTCTCTGGAGAAGCGGACCTTTCTTTTGCAGAATGATTGGAAACGGATGACCTGCGTTGGATATGCGCAGAATTCCGCGCGTAATATCGAGATAACAGGCGCAGGCGCTCACGAAATTATTGCCGATTTTATCGCTTACCGTGGCATATATTTCCTTCAAAAGCGATGATGGCTTTTCGAAGTATTCGTCCCATCGGTTGAGCGACATTTTGACCATGGATGCAATCAGCGCGGCCGCAATGCCGTGGCCGGAAACATCCGCAATGAATATGCCAAGTCCCTGCGCAGCTTGCGTTCGAAAATCATATATGTCGCCGCCTACGCCCATAGAGGGAAGATATAAAGTTGCGATATTCGCTTCAGCGATATTTGGAGGGGAAGTCGGAAGAAATGAGCGCTGAAGCCTTCCCGCCATATCGAGCTGCATTTCAAAAAATGCGTTTTGTTGCAGTATTTTCGCGCTCCGTTCGAGAACTTTTTCTTCAAGGGTGCGGTTGTGTTCCTCAATTTGTTGTTTTGAGCGCATGAGTTCTTTCGCGAGTTCCTCCGACCGCCTGAAGCTTCGTGAAAAGCGCAATGAAATCGAAAACGAGAGAATGAAAATCAGCATCAGGAGGCCAAAGGAAATCAAATATCCGGTGTTGATTGTCCCGCGGGCGTACAGCATGTCATTTACGGCTGTGGCCGAAATCACAATAAAACCGAAAAAAACTAAAAGCGCGTCTTCCTCCTTGCGCATAATTGATAGCATTATGCCGTAAATCCAGTACACCAGTGCAATCAGCGTAATTATCTGAAACGGCGTCACCAGATGGGTGAAAACGCGCGCAGGCGTTGCAAACACGATTGCGGAAGCAATGAGGCCGGCTGCAAGTAGCGCACGGGAAAAATAGCGGTGTATTTCGGCGGGATACAGCGAGGTGAGAAAATAGCTGAAAAGGGGAACGGCCATGTAAAATGATATGTGTTCGAGGCGAACGGCAAGTTCCCATGGGAAATGCGGAAAAAAGAATATGAGAAGACGCTCGCCCATAAGAACCGTGCGCAGCGCGATGATCTGGCAATAAAGGAAAAAATAGAAAGAAGAGCGTTCTTTTGGCCTGATGATGAAAAGGCCGAGATGGTAGATGCCAATGACAAGCAGGATGCCGATGAGTGCGGCCTCAATGAATACACGGGCCTCTCTCAATTTCGCGATTTGTTCAGGAAGTCCCATGTAGATGCTGTGCCATGGCCCGCCGTTTTTTTCGTGATAATTTGAAATGTGTATCACAATTTCTGCTTCGCCGTTTTCAGCCTGGAAATGCGCCGTTTGCGGGAGGAATTGCGGAATTGAACTTGTGGGGCTGGTTCCAACAGTGCCGTTCGAAGCAATAAGCGTGCCATTGATGTAGAGCCGGTAGGCGCTGCTTGCTTCCTGAAGTTTGATTCCGAAGCTGGCGATACCCGGCGGCAGTTTAAGCTTTAATCGGAAAGTTGCATGCCCGATTCCCGGCAGATGTTTTCCGTTGATGGTATGCCTGTCCCATGTATCGGGTACGTGGACGAATGATGGTGACGGCAGCGTGTTTTTGGTAAAATCGTCCGGTTCAATTAGCTTTCCCCAGTACAATTCCCACATGCCATCAAGTTTTGCCGCCCCGCGTGTGGAAAAATCGTATGATGATACATCGAGCACGCCATCTTCGGCCCGGGTGGTGTGCGGCATGCTGCAGGCGATAATGGAACAGAAGAGCATGAAAAAAGAGAATATTCCGAAAGTGCGAATGCGCGGCGCGCGCGAACCTGAATACTCAGATGGATTTGTGCAGTGCGCATGCGCAGGATTTTTTTTATCCCGATATTCGCAGAGAACTTTTTTATTATATGTGGTGCAGGGGAACATTATATCGAATGATGTTTATTTAACTATTTGTAAGATGCAAGCATATACGGCATGCGAGAATGAATGATTTTTTTATCAATATATTTCATTATGTCAATTAAAATTTATCGATACATCAAAAAGATTGCCTCGTTTGGCGATGGCAAAAAAATGAAAAATTGCGCACAATACATTATTTTTGGACAATGACCAATAATTTGTCGAAAATTATGTCTCATATAATGAAAAAAATGATGTTTTTTTATTAATTTTGTAAAAAAAATGTTGAAAAAAGCACTGGCGGGTTTTTATTTTTGTTCCAAATGGCCGAAATGAGGTATAATATAATAGCGAGGTGAAGAGGCGCATTTTTATAAACTTTATAATAATTATATTTCATATTATGATGTAAGCGAGTAAATATCAACCGATAAAGGATTAATAAAAGGAGTAATAATTAATTCAAATCGTGATGGAATGATAATTATCAAGCACAAACGGGTTTAATTTTGAAAGATGAAACGCAATGAGGAAAGAAGGATACATACAGACGCGGTTGACGAATCATCTCAGCGTTGTAATCGCGGCGTCTATGATGATTTTCGGTGCGGTCTGCAGTTCATCGATTCACCATTCCTATATCACCTTCACGAGTGGAACAGTGCGCGCTGATGATGCGCCTGCTGCACTTCCGCATGAAGTTTTCCCGGGTGCAGTCATAACATGTGAACCGAATTCCCTTGCCGTGCTGCAGGTGGGAGATGCAATCGCGTGCGTGCTTCGCTCCGGCGCGAAAGTCGAATACAATCTGAATCCGGCTGAAAGCAGTGTGGAAGTAAAACTCGAAAAAGGAAATCTTGCGGTGCTGAATAAAACGCGCACTGTTCGGGTCAACATCGCCGCAGGCGATGTGACGCTCGTTGCAGGGAAGGGAGCTTTCGATATCGCGTACGACGGCACTGCGCTTTCGGTGAGCGCGTTTGAGGGAAGTGCAGAGATTGTGCGTGCGCAGGAAAGAAAAAATCTTCGCGCGGGTGAAAAATTCGAATTGTATTCGGATGCTGCTCTGGTGAGCGCGATGAGCACGCAGGAAAAACGGATGTACGCGCTTTTACATCGGGTGAAATTCATTGATCTTTCGCACGCTAATTCGGCAGCTCCGTCGTCCATCGTGCCGATGCCCGTTGTAATGGAGATGATTGCCCTCAGCCCGGAACATCTTTCTGAAAAGCTCGGCATGCAGGCCCTCGCACGAAAAGAAGGGCCTCTTTCGGTTATCACTACAAAGAAGGGCGCGAGAATCATCGGACATGTCCGCGCGCGGGGGAAGCTGGTGGATGTTGCGACGCGCGAAGGCATGCGCACCATTGCGCAGAAGGATATCCTGAGCATGAGCCCATACAGCGCATTGAGGTGATGAAATGAAATACTTTTTTATCATATTTTATTTTTTAAAAAGATATACAGATGATTGTATTAAGACGCTTTCTATGTGTATAGCACATGTTTTTTCCGGAGGTGTACTATGAAAACCGCATATTCCATACGAACATACATCATTACGCCGCTTGCCGCCTTGCTCGTAGCGTTTACAAGCTTCGGATGTCTTGGTACCGGTGACAATGGCGATACCGAGCCGCCGGTTATTGTGCGCGTTTCCCCTGCCAATCATGAAGGCGATGTGCCGGTGAATACGCAGGTGCATGTGGTTTTCAGCAAAAGCGTTATTAATATTTCAACGTCGACATTGTATCTCGAGCGGCTTGGAACATTCGGGCATGTTCCCGCCACGGTGACCTATGATGATGCCAGCCATACGGCCACGCTGACGCCGATGGAAAACCTCGAATGGAATACCATTTATTATGTGACCATCACCAGCGATGTGCGAAGCCGCGCGGGTGTGGCGCTTGAGGCAGAGTCGTGGGTGTTTACGACAGGGGAGGAAGGGGATACAGTTGCGCCTTCGATAATTGAAAGAAGCCCGAATCAAGATTATTATGTCCCCGTCGATGGTCAAATATATGTTGTTTTCAGTGAGCCAGTTAATAATGTGAGCAGCAGTACGTTTTTTATTAAAAAGTCTTCGAATGGCGAACTTGTTGCTGCGTCGGTTTCATACGACCCTTCAAGCCGTAAGGCATTGCTTAGTGTTAGTGGAGGAAAGCTCGCCGAATGGACGGGCTATACGGTATATGTGCTGGATACCATCACCGATGTGGCGGGTAACCGGTTGCCCCTGACGCAGTGGTCTTTTACGACGGATGATAGGAAGGAACCTGAAGTCGTAGCTAAAACGCCGAATGAAAATGAAACGGGTGTGCCGCGTAGTTCCAGCATCACAGTAACATTTAGCGAATCGCTTCTCGCTTCAAGCATTCACAATACCTCGACCAATTTCAAGCTCATCAAAGTTCTGGATGAGAGCGTGGTACCTGCGACAGTCATTTACAATGATACTACCAAAACTGCGATTTTGTATCCCCAAAGTCTCCTTGAGGCAACCCAAAATTACCGCGTTGAATTGTCGAAAGAAATTCGCGATTGTGCATATAATCCGCTCAAATCTGATGTTTCCTGGACATTCACAACTTCCAATGAAGAGGATACCCTGCCACCCACAGTAACAGCGAAAGATCCCACCGATAACCAGGAAAATGTTGCTACGGATAAAGAAGTGGAAGTCACTTTTTCTGAAAATGTCACGGGTATAAGCAGTGCAAGTTTTATTGTTGAACGCGTGTCGGATTCTGTGCCGGTTTCCGGAACGGTTGTCTACTCAAGCTCTCTGAGAACTGCCACCTTCACGCCGCTTACTACTTATCAGGAAGGAACCTGGTACAGAGTGCGGCTTACTTCCGATATTAAAGATACATCAAATAATCCGCTTTCACCGGTTTCCTGGCAGTTTAAAACCGGTGATTCGACCATACCGGTTGTCGTTTCAAAAAATCCCGCTCATGGGTTATGGGATGTGGGCGTCAATACCGTCATCACCGCAACCTTCAGTGAGGACGTAAGTGGAGTAACTGTTTCAAGCTTTCAGGTTAAAAATCTTTCCAGCGGTCAGCCGATAAGCGGCGAAGTAAGCTACAGTCCGGCGACAAAAACCGCCACGTTCGATCCCGACGGAAATCTTCCCTACGACAGCGACATTGAAGTCAGGCTAACTGGAGACATCAAGGATTTAAGTAATAATAGTTTAAATGTAACCGTATGGTCGTTCCATACCGGCATGGCACCCGATACCACGCCGCCGTCGGTGGATTTTAACAATATCACATCGCCACAGCAAAATGAAAGCGATGTGCCGGTCACAAAGACGATTGCCATCAAATTTACGGAACCCGTAACCGGTGTTGGACCGGGAACTGTGATGCTGTATAGGGGAGATGCGGGCGGAACTCTTGTGAGTTCGAATATTACCTATGATGCCTTGCAGAACGTTGGATATATTACACCGGGAAATTATCTTGAGTACGGAACGCAATACACGGTTGTGGTGAAGGGCGGTGCTTCCACCGATATTAAGGACAATGCCGGAAATAAGGTGGCATCGGATATTACCTGGTCATTCACCACAAAGGCCGATGATGTGCGTCCGGAGGTGGTATTTTTCACGCCTGCGCAGGGAACACCCGACGTGCCGGGAAATGCAGTTGAGGTGAAAGTCATTTTCAGTGAGAAAGTTACCAGCGTCAGCGGGAGTACCTTCAAACTGATAAAAAATTTTGGAGGTGGGGAGGAAGTTTCCTGCAATGTGAATTACTCATACGATCCCGAAACCAATACTCCGAGCGCGACGCTTGTTCCTCTTGCGAATATCGAAGAAACGGGCGAATATAAAGTGATGCTTACCACGGGTATTACTGATGAATCGCCCAACCACAATACGCTTGTGCCAAAAGAATGGACTTTTTCGGTTACCGGACTGGATCTTACCGCTCCGCAGGTGGTAAACAAAGTCCCTGCCCAGGGTTCTGAAAACTGGACAAGCGGTAAAGTGACCGTGATCTTTAGCGAAGATGTGAAATATGTTTCCGGAACTTCGTTCTATGTGACGGAAACTTCCGATCCGGGCGGGGAAAAAATTCCCGCGGTGATAACCTATACGCAGGGACTTTTAACTGCCGAACTTGAGGTCAACGAACCAAGTAAACTGAAAAAGCAAACAACCTATTGGGCGCATCTGACCGGGGCGATAAAAGACCGTGCCGGTAATGCGCTGCAAGGTGCCACCATATCCTGGTCGTTTCAAACACCGGCGGACAATGTTGCACCGTTTGTCACGTCGGTATATCCAGTCAATGGTGCAACAAATATTCCGGTGGAAATTAAGAATATCACTGCGACTTTTTCTGAAGATATTACGGGGTACACTACCTCGTCATTTTATATCGAAGATACAAGTCACAATAAAGCTGCGGCAACAGTAACGTACGATGCTGAAACATTTACGTTAACGCTCATTCCATCCTCGAATTTAATAGGAGAAATGCAATACACCGCACACCTGACAACGGCTATCAAAGATCAATATAACAATCCTCTCGGAAGCGAATATACCTGGGTATTTACTACCATGAAGGTGGCCGATAACACTCCTCCCTATATTGTGGGCGGAACGCAGAGCCCGGGGAATGGTGCGACGGGCGTTTCGCTCGATACGAACATTACCATGCAGTTTTCCGAGCATATCATCAATGCGGAAAGCCCGATTGAGAATCCCATTCAGCTTATGAAAGGCTCAACACCAGTTTCTGCAACTATTTCATATAGTCCGTCTAATTTTACGGTAACAATTGATCCGACCGAAAGCCTCGAAAGCGAGACGGAATATACGGTTGTGGTGAAAGGTGCGGATAAATATTCAACACCCATCAGAGATGCTGCCAATAATGCGATGGAAATCACACCAACATGGAAATTCACCACCGTCAAAGATACATCTCCTCCGACAATTCTTGAACGTTATCCTGTTTCGGGTGCACAGAATGTTCCTTTGAAACCCACCATCTGGGTAAAATTCAGTGAACCGGTGTCGGGTGTGAGTTCTACGTCGTTTTATCTCCGTCAGGGCGCAAACAATGTTGATACCTACAGCCCGGTATATGATGAACAGACAAAACAATGGTGGATTATGCCGAAAAATACTCTTTCCAATTCGACCATATATACTGTCTATCTCACCAATGCTATTAAGGACAAATCAAACAATGCACTGGCAAATACGAGCTGGTCGTTTACGACAAACTCTGCGCCGTATATCACCAACATCGCGACCTCAACGAATGGAGTGAACTTTACCACAAGAGCCGATAACGCGAGCGGTGTTGAATATAATATTTCACATATTCGAATCACGTTCGATAGGGCAATGAACCCATCGAAAAGCTGGTGCGAACTGTACGAAGGGGCATCAGGAAACACGCCTTCTCCGGCTTCTGTTGGGCCGGGGGTCTGGTCATCCGGCAATACCGTCATCACCTATCCTGTGGTTGGCAGATTTAAAGGCAATACCAGCTATCAAGCGCGCCTCTATGGCTGGGGCGGTTCATTTGAAGATCCTGACGGCAATGTTGTGAGGAAAGATACCTATGTAGGCGATGGTATCTGGAATTTTACTACCGGAGCTGACACTACAGCTCCATTAATTCTTTCCACAATACCCGCGGGAGGAAGTAAAAATGTGGGAAGGGATATTAAAAAAATTGTCATTCGATTCAATGAGATGATGAACACGGCCAATGGTACTATCAGTATTTCTCCGAATCCAGGGGCAAATTCACGCGATGGCTGGATTGAGGGCGGTCGCACCGTCGTATATACCATTCCTAACCTTAGTGCAAGTACGCTCTATACGGTTACGCTGAACGGCTTCACCGATGTGGCTGGAAGAGCTTTGGGTGCTCCCACCAGCTTTACCTTCACCACCGGGACGACGACAGGAGAAGCGCTTGTTGCGGTTGAAGGCTTCAATGAGTACAACGCTCCCAACTTTAGCAGCTTTAAAAATATCACTTCCGATTCCGGGGTGGACTGGACGCGGATATCTTCGGAAAAATCGGGAAATGGTAAGGTTATAAATCCGCAGGAACTTCCATACATGGTAAAAGCTGCTTCCTGGCTATGGCCGGCTGGAAGCTACGCGGAAATTGTAACCATTGGGAGCCTTTCATT
>CAKZSV010000029.1 GCA_937921485.1 uncultured bacterium | reverse complement strand
GCACCGGCTGGTCGATGATTGATCTTGTCATTGCTGTGATGCGCTTTGCAATGCGGCATCACGCAAAGTATGAAAGAGAGCAGGGAAGAATCGAATACCAGAAGCGCTTCGATAATAATACGTTGCCAATACCAAAATTACGGGTTAAAGTAAAAATTCTTGAACGGGAGTATGATTATTTTAATGATATGCGGAGATTTTTCAGAAGGTCGATTTCGCATGTGATAGCGATTGCGGTGCTGGAATATCTTCCCGAACTGGTTGAGCGCATTGAAAGCGGTACGTATGATGAGGAGGTGGATTCTTATCCCTATAAAAACTGTGCAATTTACGATAAATGCATAGAAGAAGCAACCGTTTTTCACATCTGGTGGGGATTACCCAGCGACCCAGCGCTATTAGCCGCTGAGTTTGCCCGATAACCCAACGTAAAATATACCAATGCATGCAACCACCATCTCCCCGGGAAGGGATACCTATGTCCTTCGCAATGTTCTATTTCAATTCCTGGTGGTATATATATTTGAGGTTGCAATTTATGCTGCCTGCAGGCAAGACCATCAAACGCTATATCAAGAAAACAGTGCATCACACACATACATAAAAATACACCAGCCCCGCGGTACCCACGGCGATGGTGTAATATCCGAACACGTCGATTCTAATTTTCCGCACAAAGTGCATGAGAAGATGAAGCGCCGCAAGCGCAAGAATTGTCGCCACTGCCATTGCAAGAACAAGTGGCAGCAGAAATCCGTCGGGCAATCCTGCTTTTGCCGCCTTCATGCCTTCTAAAAGTCCGGCTCCCGCGATGACAGGGATAGCCATTAAAAACGAAAATTTCGCAGCCTCAACAGGCTCAAGCCCCACAAAAAATCCGCCGGCAATGGTAAGTCCCGAGCGGGAAATGCCCGGCACAATCGCAAGCGCCTGGCATATGCCGATGATAAGAGCCCGCCCGACTCCCGCCTCGCCGATAAATCTGTGCCTAATGTTAATATGTTTCGTCGAGAGAAGAACGAGGCCGTTTACCACCAGCATTATAGCAACCAGTTTTGGCGAGGAGAAAAGCGATTCAATCTGATGATGAAAGAGCACACCTATGGTGCCCGCCGGTACAGAAGCAATTATAATATAAGCGATAGTGCGCATATCCGGAGAATTCATCTCGCGTTGAACAATTGACATCCAGGCACCTTTCGCTAAATACGCAATATCCCGCCTGAGATACACCACCACCGCAATAAGCGTCGCCACATGCAGCATCACATTAATAAACAGCGAAAGCCCCTCTCCGATGGCGCGCATGCGTTCCCCAATCCACGGAAGGTGCTCCACCAGCACCAGATGCCCCGATGATGATACCGGCAAAAACTCCGCCAGCGCCTGCACACAGGCAAGGATAAAAAGAACCACAATCATTTCCATGCTACACCTCGATTATTTGAACTTCCACAAGTGGGCTTGTTTTTGAAAGGCGATACACCAGACCGCCCATGCTCTTTTTTAAAAAATCCTGTATCTCTTTCGCACGCGCGTCATCAGCAAGCATTTTTTCCACATGCTCTTCGATGAACGCAATGATGGATTCGCGGAATGTGCCGTCTTTCTGCGTGGCGAATCCCCGCATCTGAACATGCGGACCAAATACGATTCTTTTCCGGGAGATGACGCAGGTAATAATCACAATCCCTTCTTTGGAAAGAACATGGCGCTCTTTGATGACTCCGCTTTCAAAATCAAAAATTAAATCGCCGTCAACAAACATCTCGCGCAAGTCAAGTTTTCCATCAATAGTTATCCCCTTTCTGGTGAGCGAAATGACATCTCCGTTTTGTGCAATCACCACATTCGCCTGTTTCATCCCAAGCGATCGGGCAAGCTCCGCGTGAGCTTTCAGATGCCGGAACTCGCCGTGAATCGGAATAAAAAATTTCGGCTTCACGAGCGACAGGATGAGTTTCAATTCCTCCTGCGAACCATGCCCGGAAACGTGAATATCTTCATCGTGTTCCCAGTAGACTTCCGCTCCCAGCCGTAAAAGGGCATTGACCACATTATTCACCAGGCGGTCGTTTCCGGGAATAACTGAGGCAGTGATGATGACGGTATCGCCTGCACCAATCGCAAAATTTTTATGTGTCCCCTCAGCCATGCGCGTGAGCGCCGACATCGGTTCGCCCTGCGTGCCGGTGCAAAGCACCACCAATTTTTTATCGTCGGTGCGCTCAGCCTCCTTCATATCGATGATGAGGCCTTCTCTGTGCGCAAGATATCCGAGTTCCCGCGCAATCTCAATATTCTTATGCATCGCGTTTCCGGATACTGCTACGCGACGGTTATAGCGCTGCGCGATATCGAGCACCTGCTGAATTCTGCTTATATTCGAAGCAAAGGTTGCCACAAAAATGCGCCCTTTGCTCGAGGCAAAGATATCGCTGATTTTGGGAACGAGGACGCTTTCCGATTTGGTAAAGCCCTTCTGCTCAGCATTGGTGCTATCCGACATGAGCAGAAGCACACCTCGCCCGCCCAATTCCGCAAAACGCGCAAGGTCGGTCACTTCACGGTCAACCGGAGAAAAGTCGATTTTAAAATCCCCGGTGTGAATGAGCACGCCTGCTGGAGTGGTAATTGCCAAACCGACGCCATCTATGATTGAGTGATTGACCCGAATGAATTCCACCACGAATTCCCCGATGTGCACCACGTCCCGGGGTGTCACCTCAATGAATTTTACTTCACCCGACGGCAGTTTTTCTTCCAGGCGGCTTCGGATGAGCCCGCAGGTGATGCGCGTGGCGTACACAGGAACATTAATCTTCCGCAGAAGATAGGGCATCGCGCCAATATGGTCTTCATGGCCGTGCGTGATGACAATACCCCGAACTTTTGCACTGTTTTTTTCGACATATGAAAAATCCGGGATGATGAGGTCAACGCCGTGCATATCCTCGGAAGGAAACATCATGCCGCAATCGATGATGAGCATATCATCGCCGTATTCGATGAGCATCATGTTCTTTCCAATCGCATTCAATCCGCCAAGCGGTACGATTTTTATTTTTTTATCTTTCATGATATACCTGTATGGCCGAAACCGCCGTCGTTGCGTTTCGTTTCCTGTAATTCGTCAACCGTTGCAAAATCGGCCTGCCACACCCGCGAAAAAACCATTTGCGCGATACGCATGCCGTTTTCAATCACGAAATCATCTTTCCCGAAATTGGATACGATAATTTTAATTTCACCGCGGTAATCAGAATCGATTGTCCCCGGTGTATTTAAAAGCGTGATGCCATACTTCAGCGCAAGACCGCTGCGCGGCCGAATTTGCGCTTCAAACCCCTCCGGCAGTTCAATAAAAAGGCCCGTTGGTACAAGAACTGTCTCACCAGGTTTCAGATGAAGCGGCTGGTCTAACAACGCAAAAACATCAGCCCCCGCTGAGCCTTCGCTTTTATATTCCGGGATTTTCGCGCCGGGCAAGGCGCGCAGTTTGATAGTACATTTTCGCATTATAATAAAAAGACAGCTCCTCTGCCGCTGCGTTTTCACGGCAAAGCGATTTCAATGCAAGAATTTTTTTTCGAAAATACCGGTGAAAGATACCACTGTAATAACACCAAAAATGGACATCTTTCATTAATTTTATGGCGTGCATTATCAGATATTCATGACTTTTATGCAAAATAATGCAAAAAAGTCTTGACTTTTATGCAAAGCTCTGCAAAAAAGTCAGTATGCGAAGAACACAGCGGGCTATTATCGAGAGAGATTTAATTAAGAAAATGGTGTTTCTCACAGGCCCCCGGCAGGTGGGCAAAACCTGGCTTGCCCGGGAGATTGCATCATCACACCCGAAAAGCCTTTATCTGAATTATGATAGCTTCGATGACAGGAATATCATTACAAAACAATCATGGCTTCCCGATACCGAATTGCTGATACTCGATGAATTGCATAAAATGCCGGACTGGAAAAATTTTCTCAAAGGAGTGTATGATACAAAGCCACCGGAATTAAAGATTCTCGTAACCGGCAGCGCCAGACTTGAAACTTTTCGCCAGTTTGGAGATTCTCTTGCCGGAAGATTTTTTCGGCACAGGCTTTTGCCTTTCTCGCCTGCGGAGCTCAAAGGCGAGATGGTACTTGAAAGTCTCGAGCTGTTTATGGAACGCGGCGGTTTTCCTGAGCCGTTCCTCGCCGAAAACGATATCAACGCCCGGCGCTGGAGAATGCAGTATGTTGACGGCCTTATACGTACTGATATCTTGGATTTCGAGAGAGTCCATGATTTTAGAGCCATCCACACAGTCTTCGAGCTTTTAAGAAGAAGAGTCGGTTCCCCGGTATCGTACAATTCCATTGCCCGGGATGCCGGCATAGCACCCAACACGGTAAAAAAGTATATCCAGATATTTGAAGCTCTGTTCATCGTCTTTCGAATAACGCCCTATTCCCGCAACATTGCAAGGTCACTTTTAAAGGAGCCAAAAATGTACTTCTACGACACCGGTCTGGTCGAGGGAAGTCCCGGTGCTCGATTTGAAAATCTTGTTGCGCTTTCCCTGCTAAAACATGTCTGGGGCATCTGCGACGCTGAGGGTTTGCCATACGAACTGAGCTATCTCCGCTCGAAGGAGGGCGCAGAAGTCGATTTCTGCATACTCAATGGAAATGTGCCGGACTTGATGATTGAGACGAAAGTTTCCGATGATGCAGTTTCGAAAAGCCTCAGAATGTTTTATAAAAAATACAGGATACCGGCAATCCAGCTGGTGCTGAACCTGAAAAGGGAAAGGATAGACGACGGCATCGAAGTTCGGAGTGCATTGAATTATCTCAGCGACCTGAAATACTGAGAGTATTGACGGCACACAAAAATATTTCGAAAAAGCTACTTTTGCCGATACAAAATCGGTGATAGCGCACGAATAAAGCTATGCGAAATTACGCTTGACACCCTGCTCGATTATCAAACGAATGTTCTTTCCGCTGAATGGGTGTTCATCATAATGATTTCGATAATAACATCAAAAACAATACCAGCGCCGGCACGGGACGTCTTCGAGTCGATTGAAAGCGTCCAGAAGCTTGCACGATTCAAACGCGAAATCAGCAATTTCAGGCTGGCCCGCGATGAAACGGGCCTTCAGATTATCGATATCACCCTGCATTTTATTCTCATGCAATTCGATTCCCGTCTCAAATACACATCTGTGCCACATCGACATGCCGAGTTGAAGATATTAAAAGGCAAGCTGAAGGAATATGCATGCACGTACACAATCGCCGAAGAGGGAACCACAACCAGCATCACTGCGAAGCTGAATATAAAACTCCCCTACGGTCCTATTGGCTTTCTGGTCGGCCTCATTGCCCGTCCCCTGTATGCCTATCGCCTTAAAAGAGAATTAACGCTTCTCTGGAAAAATTTCAAAGCAAGATAACCGCATGTCAAAGCCAGTCATCGTTCAAAGCGACAACACTCTTCTTCTTGAAGTCGATAATCCAGCTTTCGAAAAAGCGCGCGATGAAATATCCCGCTTCGCGGAGCTTGAAAAAAGCCCCGAACACATCCACACCTATCGCATCACGCCTCTCTCCCTCTGGAATGCGGCTTCGATGGGGCTTTCTCTTCAAGAAGTATTTTCATCGTTGAAGCAATATTCGAGATACGAACTTCCGGAACTGGTCATCAATACCATTCGAGAACAATTCCAGCGGTATGGTATATTGAAACTCATTAAAAAAGAAGATAAACTACTACTCGCAAGCAAAGACCCGCTCATCATGAGTGAAATAATGTCACACAAGTCGGTACGCCCATTGCTGGAAGAGCGTATCGATGAGCATTCGGTTATCGTAAAAAATGGACTGCGCGGCCATATCAAACAGTCGCTCATCAAGCTCGGATTTCCGGTAGAGGATCTCGCAGGCTACGCAGACGGCGATCCGTGTGATATCCGCCTTCGTGAAACTTCTGCATCAGGGCTTCCCTTCACGATTCGGGAATATCAGCACAGCGCCGTGAGCGCGTTCTACAAAGGCGGCGGACTTGAAGGAGGCAGCGGCGTGATTGTGCTTCCCTGCGGTTCAGGCAAAACGATTGTGGGCATCGGCATTATGGCGCTTTTACGGACAGAAACTCTCATCCTGGTCACCAACACTGTTGCCATCAGACAATGGAAAGAAGAACTGCTCGATAAAACATGGCTCACGCGCGAAATGATTGGCGAATACTCTGGCGAAAAAAAAGAAATTCGTCCCATCACCATCGCGACCTACCACATCCTCACGTATCGGCGCGAGAAAAAGGGTGAATTTGTGCACTTTAATCTTTTCATGATGAAAAATTGGGGGCTGATTATTTACGATGAAGTGCATCTTCTTCCCGCACCCGTTTTTCGCTTCACTTCGGAAATTCAGTCGAAGCGCCGCCTCGGCCTCACCGCTACCCTCGTACGTGAAGACGGCCTTGAAACCGATGTTTTCAGCCTCATAGGCCCGAAGAAATTCGACATGCCCTGGAAGATTCTGGAGAAATCATCCTGGATTGCCGAAGCCCTGTGCACAGAAATACGTCTCGAACTTCCTGAATCATTGCGCGCACATTATGCCATCGCAACCGACAGGGATAAATTTCGCATCGCTTCGGAAAACTTCAGGAAGATTGATGTTGTTGAAGTTATTATGAAGATGCACGAGGGAAGCAGCATCCTCATAATCGGACAATACATTTCACAATTAAAGGAAATTGCAAACCGCTTTCGCCTCCCCCTTATCACCGGAAGCACTCCCGTTCATGAGCGCGAGGTGCTGTATGGAAAATTCAACAGCGGAGAAATTAAAACGCTCGTTGTTTCAAAAGTTGCAAATTTTTCAATTGACCTTCCCGACGCAAATGTCGCGATACAGGTATCCGGCACATTCGGTTCACGGCAGGAAGAAGCCCAGCGGCTGGGAAGAATACTTCGGCCAAAACAGGGCGAGAATCGCGCTTTTTTCTATACTATTATATCATCGAATACTGTCGAAGAAAAATTTGCGCACAACCGCCAGCTTTTTCTCACCGAACAGGGATACGCCTACGTCATCCGCAATGAAGAGACATTTAAAGCGCTATGCAAATAAAAGGAAATTTCATTTCAAAGGGAAGGGTAATTATTTTCAA
>CAKZSV010000028.1 GCA_937921485.1 uncultured bacterium | reverse complement strand
ATGCGAAATCGACCGCCGGAAAAACCGCCGCATATCATTAAAATAATCATATTCCCTTTCATCAATTTTTACCTTTATCCGGAATTTTGGTATTGGCATGCCTTCGTCATCCAGGCGCTTCTGGTATGCAATTCTTCCGTGTTCTCTTTCGTACTTTGCGTGATGCCGCATTGCATAGCGCATCACCGCAATAACAAGATCAATCATTGTCCATCCGGTGCGTTTTTCAGCGTCCTTTAGCATCGATAACACTTCCTTTGTCATCATGTAAGTTGTTTTTATCATTATTTGATCTCCATTATTATAATATACTGCCTATTATCTGTGTTGTATAATAAGCTACACAAATATATAGTAATTTTGCAAGTAAAAAATTATCCACCTCCAAAAATTCAAAAAGGCTGAAAATTCGCTATACGGGAGGATTATCACACAGATTATAATAGGTGAAATTTGAGGTGAATACCAAAACGTAAAATTTCACCCACTGAAGAGATGCACCAGTTTCACCGAAAGTCCTTTCAAAGTTGTAACTTTCACCTCATCCGGAGGAGAATAGGTGGATGGCTTCCCATACGCGCCGCTTTTATGTAAATTGAACACCATCACGGTCTTATCCACGGGGTGGACTATCCAGTACTCCTTCACTCCATGTCGCTCGTACAGGTCAAGCTTCTCTCGCATGTCCTTTATCACCGTTTCGGGCGATACTATTTCAACAACCATATCTGGTGCGCCCAGGCATCCTCGCTGATCGAGCTTTTTCGGGTCACATATAATGGATATATCGGGCTGAACCACGGTGGTGATATCCTGATCCGCAGAGCTCTTATCTGTAAGCCGAACATCAAACGGAGCGGCAAAAACGCGGCATTTCTTTCCTTCAAGAAATGAGCCAAACACGACTGATAATTTCATCGATACTTCCTGGTGAATTCTCGATGGCGCAGGCGTCATATCGTACACCTTTCCGTTGATCAACTCGACGCGTATGGAATCATCCCACTTCAGGTAATCAGCGTAGGTGTAGCTTTTCGCATGTTTTTTTGCAAGCGGCATAACTCATTCCAGTTATATACAACCTCTGATTAATCCACATGTCAAGAATAAAAATATACCATCAAATAATCACACAATACCATTGCAAAAAAATTTTTCTTGCCACACAAACGCGGGCTGATAATGAGGAAATTCGTTTTTGTTATTGTCAATTCGCGTGCTACAATGTTATAAATTTCATTCTTTTCACCTATATATTGCCCTGAATAAATGATGAAACCACAAGGCGAGGTGCCACATGCATACAATTATTTCAAATGAACTCATAAGCCCCAATACCGGCAAGATGGTGGTTAAGGCTGAATACGTTGCGAAGCATCGAAAAGCCGGCCAATTCATCATTCTGCGCACCAATGAACGCGGCGAGCGCATTCCGCTCACCATTGCCGATTCAGACCCCCAGGCCAAAACCATCACGCTATTGTACCAGATTGTGGGCAAAACCACGACCGATCTTTCTCTCATGAAAGCGGGCGATGAAATCGCCGACATCGCAGGGCCGCTGGGACATCCTACCGACATTCGAAACTACGGCACAGTGGTGTGCGTGGGCGGTGGCATCGGCGTGGCGCCTATTTACCCTATTGTTTCGGCAATGAAAAAAGCCGGAAACCGCGTCATCACCATCATCGGCGCGCGCACAAAACATCTGCTCATACTCGAAAACGAGCTTTCGAAAGTAAGCGACGAAATCATTCCCTGTACAGACGATGGCAGCTACGCCCGCAAGGCATTCGTCACCGAAATTCTCAAAGAAATCCTTGAACGCGAAAAAGTCGATATGGTGGTCGCGATCGGTCCGGTGCCGATGATGAAAGCGGTCTCAAACATGACGAAAGAAAAAGCTATTCCAACGATGGTGAGCCTCAATTCCATCATGGTGGACGGCACGGGCATGTGCGGCGGATGCCGGGTTACTGTTGACGGCGAGAAGAAATTCACCTGCGTTGACGGTCCCGAATTCGACGGACATAAGGTTGATTTCGACGAACTCACTACACGGCTCGGCGCATACCGTGACGACGAAAAACTCTCAATGGAAAAACATCATACCTGTAAACTTGAAGGAGTGACCGGCCATGGCAGATAAGATTCCACGACAGAAAATGAACGAACAGGCTCCATCGGAGCGCATTCGCAATTTCAACGAGGTGCCGTTTGGACTTTCCGACGAGCAGGCAGTCCTTGAAGCGTCGCGCTGCCTCCAGTGCAAAAAGCCGACATGCGTGGAAGGCTGTCCTGTGCGGATCGATATTCCCGGCTTTATCAAAGCAATCGCCGAAAAGCGCTTCATCGACGGCATCGAAGTAATTAAACGAACCAATTCGCTTCCTGCCGTCTGCGGCCGCGTGTGCCCGCAGGAAACGCAATGCGAGGAAAAATGCGTGCTGGCAAAGAAATTTCAGCCGGTGGCGATCGGCTATCTCGAACGTTTTGCAGCAGATTTTGAACGCGAAAGGGAACATCTTCCTCTCATGCCTCCCGCGCCGCCTTCCGGGAAAAAAGTGGCCGTCATCGGTTCGGGCCCGGCAGGTCTCACCGCCGCAGGGGAGCTTCGACGCTATGGGCACGAGGTGACCGTTTTTGAGGCACTGCACAGTCCCGGGGGTGTGCTGGTATACGGCATTCCCGAATTCCGCCTGCCGAAAGACATCGTGCACTATGAAATCGAAGCCCTAAAAAAACTCGGTGTGAAGATTGTACTCAACAGGGTTGTCGGCATGTCTGAAACGATCGACGATCTTTTTGCACAGGGGTATGATGCGATTTTCGTGGGCACCGGCGCGGGCCTGCCGCTGTTTTTAAACATACCCGGTGAAAACCTCATCGGCGTGTATTCCGCAAATGAGTATCTCACCCGCGCCAACCTCATGAAAGCATACCGCTTCCCCGAGTACGACACTCCCATCATCAAGGGCAAAAATGTCGGCGTATTCGGTGGCGGCAATGTTGCCATGGACGCCGCGCGCACCGCGAAACGTCTCGGAGCGGATAATGTGTATATCATTTACCGGCGCACGAAAAGCGAGCTTCCCGCACGCGCGGAGGAAGTGCATCATGCAGAAGATGAAGGCATAATTTTTAAATTGCTTTCCAATCCCACCCGCTTTTTAGGCGATGATAAGGGTCATCTTCGGGCAGTGGAATGCCTCCGGATGGAACTCGGCGAGCCGGACAAATCCGGCCGCCCGCGCCCGGTTCCCGTGCCGAATTCGGAATTCACCATAGATATTGATCTTGCCATCATCGCCATCGGCAATTCACCCAACCCCATCATTCCCAAGACTACGCCCGGTCTGGAACAGACGAAATGGGGCACCATCGTGGTCAACGAAGAAACCATGCGCACTTCCAAGCGCGGCGTGTTTGCCGGCGGCGACATCGTCTCCGGCGCGGCAACGGTTATTCTGGCCATGGGCGCCGGTCGCAAGGCGGCACAATCCATCAACGAATATTTCAACACCGGGGAATGGTAACACCGCACACGATATTGAAAGCGCAAACTCACTATCTATTTTTCAAAGGCCGCGCAGAAGCGGCCTTTTTATCGGTGACATTTAGACTTGACAATTGAGTCTTTTTATTGTATCTTTCATTACGTGCTTTGTACTGCTCAATAGCACATCAAGCACATATCTGGAGAGCAAAATGCGGGTGGGAAAGTTTTTAGTAGAAAACGGCATCATCACAAATCAGCAGCTTTTAGATGCTCTGGATCTTCAGAGCGATAATCCAGACCGGCTTATCGGCGAAATACTGGTCACCATGGGCGCCATCTCGAAAGACGACCTGGTTATGGCCCTTGAGGCATATCTAATGACAACCGGCGCGGAGGAAATACATGTCGATGAATGGCTTGATCAGGAAGAAATCGACATGCTGATTGATAAAATCAAGTCGCAAAACGGCACCACCAGCACCAAGGTTGAATAATAACTACAGACATTTGCCATAACAATCCCATTTTTTGATGATGCAAATGCCCTTTTTACACAACCCAACTCAGGACCGTCAATCCATCCAGGCCTGCATACATAAATACAAAAAGTGTTTGACAAAAATAAACGAAACATAACAGGTTGAATACATGATAGAATTTGAAGACAAGACCTGTTTCGGCTGCGGTACCGGGAATGAGCACGGGCTCCAGCTTTCGCTTCGATTCGACGACGACACGAAAACAGCCTACGGTGAATTCGTGGCTCAGCAAAAACACGAAGGACCGCCCAACATCATCCATGGAGGCATTATCGCCGCCCTCCTGGACGAGACGATGATTACGGTAAACAAATACATGGAACTTATGACATTAACCGGCGAAATAACCATCCGCTATCTTCAGCCCGCGTTTATCAACGAAAATCTCTATATACGCGGCTGGTATGTGAAAAAGAACAAAAAAATAATAGAAAATCGCGCAGAAATCGAAAACGAGATGGGCAAGATAGTTGCACGCGCGAAAGGGAAATATATTGAAGTTGATGAGCTGCCGCAGCCGGAGTAGTACTTCCGGCGCAAACATCGTTCCAATGCCCTCCCTATGTCGTTGATTATGCTTCAGAGTCCCATAACTGGTATTCGCGCTGTCATGAATGCATGCCCGCCCGGGACTAAAAATACTTGCATTTCGCGCCGGTTTTTTTTCAAATGCACAGAAATCAGCCGAAGTGGTGAAATTGGTAAACACAGCGGACTCAAAATCCGCCGATGGCAACATCTTGAGGGTTCGAGTCCCTCCTTCGGCACATCGCATTCACCTGCAAACAACATCCAGATAAATGCCCCATGTCGAATTTCTTTTCATCAGCCTTCCATTTCCTTCGGCATAATGCCGGGCGCGTTCTTTCGCACCTCCATGCGGAACGCCTCGCATCTCCGCCCGCATTTCATGAATTTCAAAAAGATGCGGCGAAGAAAACGCCGCTATGGATTCACGGACTTCTTTTTGTACTGACATTCATCACCACCACGCTTGCCGGAAGCGACGGAAGCCTAAGCTTCGATGAAATCATGAGTCGCGGCCTTCCTTTTTCCATCACGCTCATGCTGATTCTTTCAAGCCATGAAATGGGGCATTATTATGCCGCACGAAAATTCGGCCTAAGCGCCACGCTTCCCTTTTTTATCCCTGTACCGCATATCATATCACTCATCGGCACGCTCGGTGCGGTGATAAAAATCAAATCGCCGCTTCGAAGCAGACGCGCATTGCTCTATGTGGGCATGTCCGGACCCATCGCGGGATTTATGCTAAGCCTTGCTGCGGTGATAATCGGACTTCGGCTCTCAAGCATTCAGCCGCTTCCTGTTCCGCCGCCAGGTTCCATCATGCTCCATTTCGGCGATTCACTGTTATTTCGCGCGCTCACATTCGCCATTCACGGCAGCATTGCTCCAGGCTTTGACGTGATGCTCTCGCCGATTGCCTGGGCCGGGTGGATCGGCTTTCTGGTAACATCACTCAACCTCATGCCCATAGGGCAGCTTGATGGCGGGCACATCGTGCATGCGCTCATCGGGGAAAAACAGCGGTTTTTTGGCTGGATTGCATTCCTGATGCTGGCTGCATTATGCGCAATCTGGTTTTACTGGATTGTCTGGGTGCTACTCATCCTTTTTTTTGTCAGAATTGGGCATCCGGTTATTGCAGACAGAGCACCCCTTTCTCGTATCGAGCGCGCAACCGGATGGGCAACCATGCTGATTCTTGCCGCAACATTCATACCGTTTCCAGTCGAACCGCTCGAAAACGATTCAATCTTTCCCATTGAGTGCCGTGAATGCAAAACGCCTCTTGAACCTTCGGGCATCGCGATTGTGAATGAACTCATTCTCGTCATAAACGATGCCGACGGAACAATCTATCATCTTGCAAAAAAAGAAGACGGATTTCATGCGCTTCCGGCGTTATCGATTGGGCAAAGAAAATCTGCCGCCAACACGGATTTTGAGGCAATTGCGGTACAGCACAACGTCATGTATCTTGCAGATGAACGCAGTCGGCGTATACTCATGAGCAATTTTACGCAAAATTTTCTCAGCCTCCCGCACGACATATCCGCATACAATTTCCGCAACCGCATTCGTTTTTCAACCGATAGCAATGCCGGGTTTGAAGGCATCGCCGTTTCTTCGAGCGGGGGTTTGATGTATGTTCTGAATGAACGCGAACCCTGCATTATTTACCGTCTGAAAAAAGCTGATAATGCCCTAAAAACACAATCGCATTTCATTCCACGCGACAAAAAGGGACTTCCCATTCCCGATGCATCCGATTTATTTCTTGAAGAAAATAATCTCTACGTGCTTTCGAGAAAACAAAATAAAATTTTAAAGATTCAACCCGATTCCGGAATATGCATCGACGAATTCGACTTTTCGGCAATTGCAGCACGGCTGTATGTGTCCGAGAAAGGATACGGTTTCGCTGAAGGTCTGACCATGCACAAAGAAAAGATGTATCTCCTTTTCGACAGCAATGGGAGGATGTGGAGAAACTCCAGACTCGGCATTCATGGAACCCTTGTGATTCTTTCAAGGCCGGAAGGATTTTAATTTACGAATACGCTTGACAACAGGTAAGATTATTTTACGGTCCTGTCATGGTTCGCCTGGATAATCCATATTCATTCAATCGCCCGCGGATGTTTCAGTATCTTGCAATCGCGGCTCTTTTTCTCGTTGCGTATATAATAAAAAAATATGCTTCTTTTCATTTTGTGTACCAGTTTGTCCTCCCTATTATGCTTATACTTTTGCTTTCATATATATTCGACAGAACCATGCTCTCAAAGAAAATGTTTATTGGCGGAGAATTTCCTGAGCTTGGTCATATATACTTTTTTAGTGTACCGGCAGTGCTATCGGCATTTCTCATATCCGTCCCGCGGCTATTGCATATCCCGCCCCATTATTTTATGCATTTCAGCTCTCAGGGCAATATGCAGGGAGGCGAACTATTCGTGCTGATGGTGGTTGTTGCAGTTCCTGCTGCCGAAATTGTTTTCCGCGGTTATTTTCAGTTTCTTTACTCACACCTGTTTGGGAAAAAGGCGGGACTTGCCGCATCGGTTATCACCTACATTCTGTTTTTTCTTCTGCTAACGAATAATGTGTTCGTGATCTCTTATGCAGCAGTCATGGGTGTTTTGTTTTCATATATCTCTTTCCGCGAAGGCTCGATTCTTCCTTCCGTCATCGCACATGAAATAATTCTTCTGGCGATGTTCATCTTTAAATTTTAAACGAAATTCATACGATAGTTTTTTCTCATCGCGAATCTCTGATACGTAACATCGGGATATCCCACCGCTAAAACGGCCAGCACCCTGTTTTTCTGAGGGATATTCACGCTCGCTTTGATTTTCCTTGAGCGATTCAGCGTTTCCGACGCGTACCCAATAAAACAGGTTCCCAATCCCATCGCGTGCGCCATGAGCGCGATATTGTACGCTGCGTATTGGCCATCTTCATGTGGAAGGCTTCCTTCCATATTGCTGTGAACGATGATGAGGGCGGGAGCCCCGTGAAAGAGAAGATCGCGCCCTTTCTCGGCTTCCTCGAGGCCGAGCTCAACGGAAGCAAAATGGTCGCGGTAGTATCTGATAAGCGCTGTTCCTGCAAATAACACCGAAATGTATCTAATAAAGGGATTCCGCACAATCGCGTTGAGCTTCTCAAAAAACTCTCGAATATTTTGTGCGAGTTTCAGCACCTTGTTTCTGTCGGGAATAACCGTAAACTCCCAGTTCTGACAATTGCTGCCAGACGGCGCGGTTGTCGCAAATTCCACCAGGTCCCTTAAAATTTCCGTTGCCACCGGCGTATCGCGATATTTTCGAATACTCCTCCTGCTCATAGCAAAAGCGGCAAAATCCTGCGCCGAAATTGACTGCTTCTGCCGCTCATCAGGAGAAAATGTATAAAATGCGCTATTTCGAAGCAGCTCCACATCGAAGGAAATCGCTTCCATGGGACATACCGCGTAACAGTGCGAACAGAGAATGCAATCCCCCGAAAGATGGGTTATTTTACCGTCGATTATGGTAAGAGAATCTTTCGGGCATACTTCGATGCATTTTCCGCATGTATTACAGCGATTTTCGTCAATTACCGGGCCTTCATTCATGGGTAAAATCGCCTCTTCTGGATTTTTCAACTTGAACATCAATCAAAAGTATACACTCACATCGGTTTTTTTACAAAAAATTTTCTCGACATCTTCTGGTCACTTTTTATGCTTAGCGCGCTCGCTGCTCGCGGGGGACAGCTGATAATATTTTACGTGCCATATCGCTGTTTCTCATCAATTGAAAACCGGGAGCGCGCGCGAAGCACATTTAATCTTGAAATTATGAGAGGTGGTATGAAAGACGCAGTGATTGTTTCCATAGTACGCACTCCTGTTGGATCCTTCGGCGGAAGTCTCAAAGATGTGTCAGCGGTCAAACTTGGCACAATCGTCGTCAAAGAGGCAATAAAGCGCGCGGGAATTGAGCCAAAACAGGTTGAAAATGTCATCATGGGCAACGTGCTTCAGGCAGCGCAGGGACAAAACGTCGCGCGCCAGATTCTCATTCACGCAGGGATCCCGCAGGAGGTCCCCGCAATGACCATCAACAAAGTCTGCGCATCGGGTCTTCGCTCCATTTCGCTTGCCGCGCAGATCATCAAGGCAGGCGATGCCGACATCATCGTGGCGGGAGGCACCGAAAACATGTCGGCTGCTCCGTATGCGCTTGCAAAAGCCCGGTGGGGCTATCGCATGGGAGAATCGAACATCATCGATGTGATGATCAAGGACGGTCTCTGGGATGCCTTTAATGAATATCACATGGGCATCACGGCCGAAAACGTGGCTGAACAATGGAAGCTCACGCGAAAAGAGGTGGATGAATTCGCGCTTGCAAGCCAGCAGAAGGCCGAAGCCGCCATCAAATCCGGCAGATTCAAAGACGAAATAATTCCTGTGGAGCTTGTGGGTAAGAAAGGCGATGTTGTCCTTTTTGAAAATGACGAATATCCCAAGTTCGGCTCTACCATTGAAGCGCTTTCCAAGCTCAAACCCGCTTTCAAAAAAGACGGAATCGTCACCGCCGGCAATGCATCCGGTATCAATGACGGCGCGGGTGCGGCGGTGGTCATGTCGCTCGATATGGCAAACAAGCTCGGCATCAAGCCCCTCGCGCGCATTGCATCGTACGCATCCGCGGGTGTTGATCCAAAAATCATGGGCACCGGACCCATCCCCGCAAGCCGCAAGGCGCTCGAGAAGGCGGGATGGGAACCATCAGATCTCGATCTTATCGAAGCGAACGAAGCGTTCGCCGCGCAGGCAATCGTCGTCAATCGCGAACTCGGCTGGGACACCAGCAAGGTAAACGTCAACGGCGGGGCCATCGCAATAGGCCATCCCATCGGAGCATCCGGCACGCGCATTTTCACCACCCTCATCCACGAAATGCTCAAGCGCAAAGCGAAGAAAGGAATTGCGACTCTGTGCATCGGCGGCGGAATGGGGCACGCAATCACGGTGGAAATGTAGCGCTCCGGTTATTTTCATCCTGCAAACAGTTTTCAGGTGCGCGATTACCGCGTACCTGAAAATTTTTTCTATGCATATGCAAGCAGAACAGAAAAACATACGCCGCGCGCATATCACCGACATAGGTGAGATATACGAAACGATCAGGGAAAATCCCACCGAGGTTTTGCCGCGCTCGTACCAGGATATTCTTCGAAACTTCGATCGGTTCACCGTGTACGACGATGGCGGCATTAAGGGTGTTATTTCCTATCAGGTGATGCCGGTGTTCGATATTGAAAATCCCGATTTCTCCGTTGAAATCGTGAGTTTCTCGGTTCGGCGCGCAGAGCAGGGAAAAGGCATTGGGAAGGTACTCCTGCTCTACATGATTGACCTGGTCAAGGCGATGGAGCCGCATCGCATTATCGTGCTGACATTCTATCCCGAATTTTTCTCAAAATTCGGCTTTGTCGAAACCAGCAAAGAAAATCTCTATCAGAAGATATATCAGGGCTGTCTCAACTGCACCAAGTACCGCTCGCCCCTCTCCTGCCCGGAAGTGGCCATGGAATTGGTGTTGAAATAGCACTGCTTTTTTACTTGCATGTCTGCCTCCACTTCGTCCTGATGGATTAATATTGTAAATGCTGGAGGAACTATGTTCGAACTCGATAAACCCGACAATATCGTCGAAATTTTAGAAGAAAGCGTCATTAAATACCCGAAACGTCCATTCCTTGGAATGAAGGACAAATCAGGAAATTATCAATGGATTACCTATGAGAATTTCGGCAAACGGGTGGATAATCTTCGAAGCGCGCTCGCTTCGATCGGCATCGCGAAAGACGACGCGGTGGGCATCATTTCAAACAACAGCATCGACTGGGCCGTCTGTTACTTTGCGTCTCTCGGCCGCGAGGCCCGCTTTGTCCCCATGTATGAATCCGAGCTTTTAAGCGTCTGGCGATACATCATCAATGACGGTGATGTAAAACTTTTATTCGTCTCGAAAAAAGAGATTTATGAAAAAGTCAAAGACCTTGTTGGCACCGGCAAACTTCAGAAAATAATTGTCATTGAGGGCGATGGTACCGACACGCTTGCAGAACTTGAAAGAAAGGGCGCCCAAAACCCTGTTTCAAGCATCCGGCCCGATCAATCGACCATCGGCGTGCTCATCTACACTTCCGGAACCACGGGTGATCCAAAAGGAGTGCTGCTTTCTCACGGAAATCTTTCCAGCAATTCACACGCACGAATAAAAAAATTTCCGGAATTCAATAACGATGAACGCACTCTCTCAATTCTTCCCTGGGCACATGTGTACGGACTCGGCGAACTGATTACGTTCTGCCAGATCGGAGCATCGATTGGGCTGGCCGAAAGCGTGACCACGATTGCTGACGACATTGTGAAAGTGAAGCCGACATTCCTCATTGCAGTGCCGCGCGTATTCAACAGAATTTACGACGGCCTCTGGACACGGATGAACGAAGAAGGCGGCCTTGCGAAGAAACTCTTTGTGATGGGCGTTGAAAGCGCTAAGAAAAAAAGGGAATTGGCGGCGCAGGGGGAATCGAGCTTTATGACGAACCTGAAATTTAAAATTGCCGACACGATTGTTTTCAGTAAAGTGCGTGCCAAACTCGGCGGCAGGCTCAAGGGTTCTATGACCGGCAGCGCTGCCATGAACGTCGAGATCTCCCACTTTTTCTGGGACATCGGCATTCCTCTCTACGATGTGTATGGCCTCACTGAAACCACTCCTGCCGCGGCAATGAACGGTCTTCATTCCTATCGCCCTGGAAGCGTTGGGCAGGCGATCGACAAATGCCGTATCGTCATCGACAAATCGGTAGTTGAACCGGGCGCAAACGACGGCGAAATCGTCATTTACGGACCGAACGTGATGCAGGGATATCATAAAAAACCCGAAGCCACCGCGGCAGTTATGACACCCGACGGCGGTTTCCGCACCGGCGACCGCGGGCGCCTCGATGAAGACGGCTTTCTCTACATCACCGGCCGGATCAAGGAGCAATATAAACTTGAAAACGGAAAGTACGTGTTCCCGGCTTCCATTGAAGAGGACATCAAACTCAATCACTACATTGAAAACGCGATGGTGTACGGCGAAGGGCGCGAATACAACATCTGCATTGCCGTTCCTGATTTCATTGCCCTTTCAAAGTGGGCTGAAAGCAAGGGCTTTTCGAAAGATCCAGAAGAGCTTGTCAAAAATGAAGCGGTGCAGAAATTTTTAAGCGGCGAAATTACCAATCAGCTCAAAGGCTCCTATGGCGGATACGAAATTCCCAAAAAGTTCATCTTTACCACACAGCCTTTCACGCTTGAAAACGGCATGCTGACGCAGACGATGAAACTCAAACGCCGCGCGGTGGTGGAAAAATTCAAAGATCAGATTGAAAATTTGTATTCGGAGAAATAGCTTTCACCAAGGAAGCATATAAAAGCCTATAAAAATCATGAAAAAGTTTCTTGCAGAAATCGGCTTTGGTGCGATCATCGGGATTGCCAACATCATTCCCGGCGTTTCGGGCGGCACAATGGCGCTGATTCTTGGCCTCTACGAGCGGCTCATCACCGGGATTAACAACATTTCCGGGAATTCCGCGCTTCTTTTCATTAAAGCGATCTTTGGGTCAAAAAAGCAACGAGCGGCTTTCTTCGAAGAATTTAAAAAAATCGAAGGGCCGCTTCTACTCAATCTGGCGATTGGTGCGGTGGTTGCGATCTTTTCTCTCGCAAAACTCATGTCGTATCTTTTAGTTTCCCATCACGATCCCACTTACGGGTTTTTCTTCGGCCTGGTGCTCATCTCCGCGGCAAGCCCCTGGATGCACATCAAAAGAAAAACCGTCGGGACAATCGCCGCCTTCCTCATTGCGCTAATCGGACTTATCGCGATATCGGAATTACCTTCCCGCGACGATCTCATCCGCAAAGCGGAAGCTCGCCAGCACATTTCGGCGCAGGTGGAAAACCACCCGGATGCGGAAATCAGACGTATAGAAATAACAAAATATGTGTATTATTTCGCATGCGGGGCTGTCTCCATATCCGCCATGATACTTCCCGGCATCAGCGGCTCTTTTGTCCTTTTGCTTCTGGGAGGATATTTCGATATTCTGCGCGCACTTTCATCTTTTGATATCCCCATTCTCCTTTCCTTCGCGCTTGGCTGTATTCTTGGGCTGGTCGTCTTTGTCCGCATATTGCACTTTCTGCTTGAAAGGTATTATAATCCCACCATCGGCTTCCTTCTGGGCCTGGTCGTCGGCTCTCTCTGGGTGATATGGCCGTTTAAAGAAAGCGTGATGGTTGGAACCGAGCGGGTGTATCTTTACAACATGCTTCCCGCCGCATTCGGCGCCAATGAAATCGCCACGATTGGGGCGTTTTTTGCAGGGGCGCTGATTGTGGCAATCATGCTTGTGGTGGAAAAAAAGCGCGCTGCATGTTGAGCGCTTTTATTCGCTGAATTTCACTTTCGCAATAAGCTTATCAAGATTCGGCACTACCAGTTCTCCTTCTTTGCGTCCGCGGACAGGCATCCCCTTATATTCAGAGATCAATGTTTCATTTCCCGAAGCGCTTTTCGGATACGACGCGTATTCGGCCACAAAAAGCGGAACATCAAGGCTTTTTGCGGATTTTCCCGCTTCGAAAATACCGCCTTCCGCCGGTGCCTCCACAATGAACACAGCCCTCGACAGCGCAACGATGATTCTGTTGCGTTCGTACGAATTAAAAATTGAGTATTCCCTATCCGGATAAAAAGTGCTCACGAAGAGCATTCTGCGTTCATCGTAAAACGCTTCCAGGGCTTTAGGCATTTTAAAATGACGCATCCCGAACGGCAATACCGCAATCGTTGAACCTTCATGCTGCAGCGCCGAAGCGTGGGCTATCATATCCGTTCCCTGCGCCATTCCGCTTATCACCATAATGCGATATGAAACAAGTTCCTTCGCCGCAAGGGAGGCGAGCAGAGCCCCCTTTGCGCTGACATTTATATCACCGAGAATCGCCGCTCCGTGTTCATCCAGCAGCGCTGAATTTCCGAGAACGAAAAGCACCGGAGGCGCTGTGTTTTTCAACACATTCGAAAGCCTTTGAGGATATCTTTTCTCAAAAAAGAGGATAATCTCAACTCCAGATTCTCCAAGCCACGACAATTCATCTTCCACCCTGAGAACATTCTTCTTTGCTTCTGTAACCGCTTTCGCGATTTTTTCGCTCAGGCGGAATTCCTTCACGATTTCATCTTCCGCCAGGTCGAAAATATCCCGCGCTGAGAGGCCCGATGCAGCAAGGCTCTCATGGGCAAGCCGCAGGTTCGCTGGACCCATGCCCTTGACCATATCGAGTGCAATCCAATATTTCGTATCGCTCATGAATGTTTTTCCATTAAGAAGCATGAAATCTCATTATCATGTATCAGCGCCGGGGCGCAACCTTTTTTCTCTTGCAGTATTTCGGCTTCGCCATTATTGTACCGCCATACAATGCGAAATACTAAACATGCACTCTGGTGAATATAATGTCATCATGCGATGATTGTCCTTTCGATGAAAAGCTCCTTCTCTGCTGCCCCCGGCATCCTACAACCGGAGAGCAAAAACTGCTTTTTGCCGGCGGAAAGATGATGCGTGTCTGCATTCATTTAACCGAAGACGGACGCTGTTCGATATATCACGAGCGCCCGAAGGGATGTCGGGATTTTATATGCGATAGAATATCAAACGAGCAGAAATATATTTGCTTTCATTATAAAAACGAATAGTATCGAAGGATATAATTCAAATATCAAAACGCTCCCAGCTGGCAATTGGTTATTTTCACACCGAGCTTTTCGCAGGCGCAGGCGGCTTCCACCCGTGAAATGCGCTGCGCATCGGCTATTTCCCACAATTGTCGACAGGATATGCCGTTTTCGACCATCGCTTTCCTGAGCTCTTCTTCGAGTTCAGGGGTGATTGAGTCAGCGGGCTTCACAAGCTTTGCACCTTTGCCATAGCCGAAGAGGCCGAGCTGACACTTTGATATTTTTATTTCAAGAATATCGATTGCACGGCCAATCTCTTCCGGTGCTTTGCGGCACTTCTCTGCAATCGAAAACGCCTGAGCACAGGATAACCTGCCATCTTGTGCAGCCGCCTGAATTGTCTTTCGAATCGCATCATCAAGATGCATCGCATCGGGGTGCTTCTTTCTATATTGTCCTTCATCTCGGTGTGTCATTGCCGGTTCCTCATTATGATCATTGCTCCCATATATACAATGTGCCATGCATGATTCAAGTACAATATTTAAATAATGCTTCATCGCATCTCTTTTGTTTTTCAAGCAATTCTCATTGACAAATTCAATTACTTAAATTACGTATAGTACTCATGGGTACACGTGCACAGAGAATCATCGTCCATGTCGATATGGACGCGTTTTTCGCAGCGGTGGAGCAGCTCGACCGCCCGGATTTACGAGGAAAACCCGTGGTAGTTGGCGCCGACCCGAAAGGAGGTAAAGGGCGCGGGGTGGTTTCTGCCGCCAGCTACGAAGCCAGAAAATACGGCATCCATTCCGCACTGCCGATTTCTCTTGCGTATAAACGGTGTCCTCATGCCTTTTTCGTTCGGCCGCGCATGAGCCGCTACTGCGAGATGTCGAACCGCATCATGGACATACTTTCAGAATTTTCACCGGTCATCGAACCCATCAGCATCGACGAAGCTTTTCTTGACTGCACGGGCACCGAAAAACTTTTCGGACCTCCCTATAAGCTGGGGCATGCAATCAAAGCAAAAATTTTCGAACAAACAGGCCTCACCGCAAGTGTGGGCATTGCGTCGAATAAATCAATCGCGAAAATTGCATCAGATTTGCATAAACCCGACGGGCTGACAATATGCCCCTTCGGTGAAGAAAAAATTTTTCTTGCGCCGCTTCCCGTTTCAAAGCTCTGGGGAGCGGGAAAAAAAACCGTTGAATATTTAACATCATCTGGCATCAGCTCCATCGGAGAACTGTCTGCCCTTCCCGTTGAAACCTTAGAAAAGAAACTCGGCAAGCACGGTGTACATCTCTGGCTTTTAGCCAACGGAATTGACGAACGTGAGGTTCAACCGGACTGGGAGATAAAATCAATAAGCGAAGAAATTACTTTTGAAAAAGATACCTTTGACACCGGGCTTATGGAAAAAACAATTCTTGATCTTTCCGATCAGGTCGCGCGCCGCACGCGGAGGGAACAAAAATGCGGAAGAACCATAACGCTTAAAATCAGGCTTGAAGGCTTTGAGACGCATACGCGAAGCAAGACGCTTGAAAATCCGGTGAACGATATGTTTTCAATCCGCGATGCGGCTATTGGACTCTTTCAAAATTTCAACAGAAAAAACAAGCGCGTGCGGCTTCTGGGCGTCCGAATATCAAATTTATGCAAAGGAGAAGAAACACTCCAAACAGAGTATCTCCCGTTTGAATCGGACAGCATCAAAGAGCTTCAAAAAAAGAAAAAAATAGAATCAGTCCTCGATAAGCTTCGAAGCAAATTCGGAAGGAGAATAACCAGGGCATCGCTTATAGATACGGAGTCCCGGAAGGAAGAAGATGAATAATATTTGAAATCAAGCTTCCATTTTCTCTGGTTCTTTTATTATCATGAAAATGAAAACCGCGATACCCACCATCACCGCCGCAACAATAAAAGGCGCAAGATACGTTCCGCTGGTATCCTTCAAATAGCCCCCTACAAAGGGCCCCGAAAAGCCCGCAATTCCCCATGCGGTGAAAAGCAAACCATAATTTGAGCCTTGCTCTCTGGCGCCAAAATAATTCAGGCAGATTGCCGGGAAAAGCGTAAACATCGAACCGTAATTCCATCCGATGAGCGCTGAAACAGCCCATAATGCCCAGTACAACTTTCCGGATGGAAACAGCAGCAGCATTGCGGCCGTCTGAAGAGAAAAAATGATAAAAAAACTGAGCTTCGTTCCAAAACGGTCAGCAATACCTCCGATGAGAATACGCGAAATCGCGTTGGTAATTGCAAGCCAGCTCGCCGCGCCTGCCGCCTCCATGGAGGAGAGGCCGCTATCGGTGCCATGCCCGGCTATGTGTCCAATAACCATCAGCCCCGCAAAAGCACCGCAAAAATATGCAGCCCACAAAAGCCAGAACTGCGGCATTCGCATCGTTTCTTCATGCGTGTAATCGCGATATGCCGGTTGATTGTTTCCGCCATTTTCCTTGGGTTTCCAGCCTGCCGGCATCCACCCGGCGGGAGGATTTTTCAGGCACAATGATGAGATGAACGCCATGGCTGACATGACAATTCCTCCATAGATAAACACGCTGCGCCAGCTGAAATTATCGATGATATACGTCGCAACTGGCGCCATTACGAATGAACCAAGCCCCAGGCCGACAACGGAAAAACCCGTAGCAAGTGCCCGTCGGTCGGGCCACCATTTCGGGGCTGTCGCAATCGGAGGAAGATAAATGAGGCCGCCGCCGAAACCGGCTACCACGCCGTAACTCAAATACAACTGCCACTTGTAATTAATGAAACCAGAACTGATAAATCCTGCACCAAGGATGAATGCCCCCATCATCACGACACTTCGGGGCCCGATTTTGTCGCTGAGCTTTCCAGCCGGAAACGTCATAAGTCCAAAAAAAAGGCATGCAATTGCAAAAGCAAGCGCGATATCCGCCCTGTTCCACCCAAATTCAGCATTAAGGGGCCTGATGAACACGCTCCATGCATACAGAAGCGCTCCGCATGTAGTGCTTCCAAGAACTCCTCCCGCAAGAGGTATGATTCTGTAATAGCGTTCCCTGCCTTTTTCCATTTTCAGGCTCCCGCGATATTATTGAGCATGCATAAGGGCTATAATGCATATATATGATTGGAAAACACTGAGCTTTTGAGATTCCCCTATATGTTTATAAATGCTTTTCTGGATTGCATCAAATAACAACATTAAAAATCAAGTAATATTTTTCTTGCTTTTTTCCATTCATCATTCTGCGATATGCACCGTTACTACCGGGAGGCGTTATATGTCATCTCTCACATTAATACTTCTTGCAATCGGCATATTCTCAATTGCATATATTTTCTACGGCCGCTACATCGCAAAGAAACTCGAAATTGACCCCGCTCAAAAAACCCCCGCGCATACCATGTACGACGGCATCGACTATGTGCCCGCACGCGCTCCCGTGCTCCTCGGTCACCATTTCGCTTCAATCGCGGGCGCTGCACCGATTATAGGGCCGATAGTTGCCGCGGCTTTCGGATGGATTCCGGTGGCGCTCTGGATTTTCTTCGGCGGCATTTTCATCGGTGCTGTGCATGATTTTTCTTCGCTCATCGCTTCAGTCCGGCATCAGGGAAGGTCAATCGGCGAAGTCATTGAAGATGAAATCGGCACGACGGGAAAATTATTCTTTCTCATCTTCTCCTGGACAACGCTCATTTTAGTCGTCGCCGTGTTCATCATTGTTGTCGGGAAAACATTTGAAGAAACCCCTCAGGCGGCAAGCGCATCGGTGCTCTTCATTTTTGTGGCTGTGATTTTTGGATTATTGCTATATAAATTTAACATGTCGCTCGCGATGTCCACTATCATCGGTCTTGTGCTTTTAATCCTTTCACTGATAGCCGGATATATGTTTCCTCTCGTCCTTCCGCTATGGGCATGGTACGTAATCTTGATACTCTACATTTTTGTTGCTTCCGTTGCGCCTGTATGGATTTTGCTCCAGCCGCGCGACTATCTGAACTCATTTATTCTCTATGCGCTGATGCTGTTGGGCCTTGCGGGCGTTTTCCGAGCAAATCCCTCAATCCAGCTTCCCTCGTTCACCGCATTTCATGTTGAATCCCTCGGATATCTTTTCCCGATTCTTTTTGTGACGGTCGCCTGCGGCGCGATTTCCGGCTTTCACTCGCTGGTGGCTTCCGGCACCACTGCAAAACAGCTCAATAGCGAAAAGGATGGGCAAGTAGTGGGATACGGCGCCATGCTCATTGAATCGCTGCTTGCGGTCATTTCCCTCATCACTGCGGCGATGCTCCTTTCAAATGAATATTCTGCAATGAAAGGAAATCCTATCGCCATATTTGCTCATGGTTTGGGCACGATGATGACCAGACTCGGCATCGACTACAATACCGGAAAAACCTTCGCATCCCTTGCCGTTTCCGCATTTGCTCTCACTTCGCTCGATACCGCAACCCGCCTCGCGCGGTTCGCCATGCAGGAATTTTTTACGAAAAAAAGAATTCCCCATGATATTCAGCCCTTTATGGCGAAAAACAGATATGCGGTCACGTTAATAGGCGTCGCATGTGCCGCCATGTTAGTTTTCTCAGGGCAGGGCTTGAAATTATGGCCGATATTTGGTTCGGCAAATCAGCTTCTGGCCGCCCTTGCGCTTCTTTCGGTGACGGTATGGCTTTCCCGCAAAGGGAAAACAGCTTTCTTCGTAAAAATCCCCATGGTAATTATGTTCGCCATCACCCTCTCCGCGCTGGCGGTGATGGTCTATCACAATAGTATTAATAATAATTATGTCCTTGCGACAATTGCACTTGCGCTTTTTGTTCTTGCGGTATTTCTGGCCATTGAAGCAAAAAGGAGATTGCGACAATCGCGGTAAGAAAACAATTCAAAACATCTTGGCATGTAATTAATCTGGGTGATGCAATAATCTGATATAATAATACAATCGGAGGAATGAATGGAAAAAGCGAAAGTGGGCATCATCGGCGGCTCGGGGCTTTATGATATCGAAGGGCTGACCATCCTTGAGGAAATTTCTCTCACCACCCCCTGGGGGCCGCCGTCCGACAGCATCGTCATTGCTGAAAGCGAAGGGGTGACGGCCGCATTTCTGCCGCGCCACGGTCGCGGGCATTTCATTCTTCCGCACGAAGTGAATTACCGCGCCAACATCGCCGCGCTTAAAATGCTCGGATGCTCGGAAATTTTTGCCTTTTCCGCCGTGGGAAGCCTTCAGGAGCGCATCCGCCCGCTCGACTTTGTCCTTCCCAGCCAGATAATCGACAGAACGAAAGCGCGCGCGAGTACCTTTTTTGGAGATGGCGTTGCAGCACATATTTCTTTTGCGCACCCATTCTGCCAGCGGCTGCAGGATCTTGTTGCACCACACGCAAAAAAACTTGGCATCACCATGCATCGAGACGAAACGCTTATCTGCATGGAAGGACCGGCTTTTTCCACACGCGCGGAAAGCGAGATGTACCGTTCGTGGGGCGCGGGACTCATCAATATGAGCGCGCTTCCAGAAGCCAAGCTTGCCAGAGAGGCGGAAATGTGCTACTGCATGATATGCATGTGCACCGATTACGATTGCTGGAAAGAGGACGAGCAGCACGTCAATGTTGAGATGCTCATCGACAATCTCAATAAAAACGCACGGTCAGCAAAAAATCTCGTAAAGGAAATCTTGAAAGAAACCGGAAAAGCGCGCACCTGCGAATGCGCTGATACCGTGAAGTATGCCATCATCACGGCGCCCGAAAAGCAAAATCCGCAGACGGTGGCGAAATTGCGGGCAATATTGCCAAAGTATTTTTAGAGAAGATTTAGTATGAGTTCATCGACTGCTGCGCGATCCGTCATCATCAGGAAATGCGATGAGTACAATATTGATACCATCGCGGGCATTATCCGCGAGGGAATGGAAGAGCTTGGCGAGCGTCCCCGGGGGAGAATACTCATTAAACCGAATGTTGTTACGGCGAATAAGGAATATATTCATCATTCGTATACCAGCCCCGTCGTCATCGAGTCGATGGTAAACACTCTTAGAACACATTATCAAGCCGACGGGAACATCACCATCGGCGAATCGGGCGGCATCGGGATTCCGACCCGGCTTTTTTTTGCCGATTCCGGTTATCGCAAGTTGTCAAAAAAACTCGGCGTCCGATTATCGGACTTCAATGAAGAAGAAACCCGCAAAGTTGCTCTTCACCGCGCGAAGTGGCATAAAACCATGCTCGTTGCCAAATCTCTCTATGAAGCCGACTATAAAATCTGGATGCCGAAGCTGAAATTCCATATCGTGGTCGATTTCACTAATGCGCTTAAACTCAACATCGGTATACTCACCCACAAAGAGCGCTTTCTTTATCATGATGACCGCCTTCATGAGAAAATCGTCGATCTGCTTGAGGTAGGCTTTCCAAATCTCATCGTCACCGATGCAATCACCGTAGGGCGTGGCTTCGAATCGAGCCCTTATCCCCATCACCTTGGCGCGCTGATTGTCTCCAACGACCCGGTGGCCTGCGATGTAGTCGCCGCGAAAATAATGGGCTACGATCCTCAAAAAGTGGTATATCTCAAGGAAGCACACGAACGGGGATACGGTTCGCTTTCTTTGAACGACATTCGCATTTCCGGCGATATATCATGGGAAGAGCTTGCATATAAAATGCGCGGCATTGACTCTCCTTTTCAGGACCTTCAAAAGCTTGATACCCCCATTCGCTTCTATCAGGGTACAAACAAAGAGAGCGGCAATATCTGTTATGGCGGCTGTATTTGCTCTATAAAAGGCGTTCTTGGCACTGCGGACAAAAAATACGAGGGCAATCTCAAGCGCGCGAAAAAAAGTGCGGTTGTGATGGGATATTATCATGGCGATGTCGTTCATCCGGATGTAACCGTTGTGCTGGTGGGAAGTTGTGCGGGGGTTTCCGGAAAACTTGCGGCAAAAAAAATCGTCCGCATCAAAGGATGTCCCGTGAAAGTTGCCGATCTTATGATTTTCGGGCTGAGACATCTAGGTATGAAAAGTCCTGCGTGGGACCCGCGCAACATGGCCCTCCTTATCTATCATTCGCTCATAAAGCTTATGATGCAGGCGACAATTCCTTTCAGAAAAAAAGCGAAGATCCGGCATGTGTCCGGCCATTGAAAAAAATGTATCCGCTCAATGATTTTATAAATCGAGCCATTCGTGATTTTCGGAAAAGATAATGCTTCACAAAAATGGAGGCTGTGATGTTCAAAAATCCTATTCTCTGGAAAGCTTTTCTAATGCCTGGTTCTCTTGCCGGATGGGCTTTTGCAATTTCAGGATTATTTTTAGAATTTGACGGCATAATCAGAATAGCCTGGCTTACCGTCTGTGCTGTCTGGATGATTGTGCATCCGCTTGAAATTTTCATCTCATATAAAATCGGATATCCGCACGGGAAAGCACACCCCGGTATTGATTGCAAAGTATGCGGTCGATGCATGGAAATGTGTCCCGGTAAAGCGGTTGAACTGCATCTGCCGGATGAGAATACGCTGTATAAATCAATTGTAAACAGAATCAAAGCAGTTGCTAACATTGGAATATGTTGAATTTTTTGTAATATGGCACCTCCTGAACATATATTAATTGGTTTTTCAATTGCGCATGTGTTTTACGCTATGCAAAAGATTTTGCATAAAAAATATTTTTATTATCCAGTACTCCTCTTCATGGCCGGGCTTAGTGCTATAATTCCGGATATTGATTCCTTTTTCGGAAATTACGCATCCCGCAACGTGTATACGGGTCATAGAGGCATCACGCATTCTATTCTTTTTGTTTTCTTAATATCGCTTACAATCACTCTTATAATGTGTGCGTTTGCCACAATTTCAATGCGCCTGGTAAAAAAATCTCCCGTCTTTGAAGGAAAGGCGAAGTTCATGTCGTTGTTTTTACTTTTATTTGTTTGCGGTTTGTCCCACTTAATGGCAGATTTGCCGCAACCGCCAGGTGTATGGGGCGGCATTCCGATTTTTTTCCCATATAAAATTGACGGCTCATTTGTAAGAACAGGAGGATGGTCTAAAATCGGGTGGTATGATTATAAAATAATGTGGTCATTTATCTTTATTGCAACAGCAACTGCCTTTATTGTTGCTTTATTACCAATAATAGAAAAGTATAAGGTAAATATTGCGAAAAAGATTATTGCTGTTGTGATAATCTTGATCAATCTTGGTATCAATATATGGCTTTTCCATCACATCAGCAACTCTCAATATGTGAACGCTGCATACTGGGAAAGAATTCAATATGAGTATCTGATGCACTCAAACCCACTCATTAAGATGACGACTCTTAAGGGAAGAGCATATTTTGTGAAATTATTCAAATCGGTGAAATAAGGAAATGTATAATAAATCCTTTACAAAAATGTTCACCGGTAATAATAATATCGTGAGAAACAGCTTTCATTAATGTGAAGCAAGGCAATCAGTTTCATTTACTATCCAATGCCATTATAATAACGTGTTAAGGCAACGAATTTGACTTGAAAATTGAAGAATGAAAACCATTATGCCAATATTGCACAAGGAATTCAAATTACATATTCCTGCAGGGAGAAATTAGCATGAAAAAAAACGAAAACATCCTTTCCTCAAAACCTGTTATTGACTACGATGAAAAAGCCCCGAAAATAAACGCCCAGGAATTTCAGAAAGTCATCGATTCCCGTCGGGCTGTCCGCATCTACGATAGCACTCCCATTCCGGAAGAGGTGGTAATGACATGCCTGCACAATGCCCTTCTTGCACCGAATTCATCTAATCTTCAGCCATGGGAATTGTACTGGGTCAAATCGCCGGAAAAGAAAAAGGCTCTGGTGTACGCCTGCCTCAACCAGATAGCTGCCAAAACTGCCGCTGAGCTTTTTGTAGTCGTAGCCCGCACTGATACATGGAAGTTACACGCTCGCGAGATGCTTCGAATTTTTTCAAAAGCCAAAAATGTTCCCGAAATGGCAAAAAAATACTATTCTCAAATTGTACCTTTCGTTTATACGCAGGGCCCATTTAGTATCCTTGGCTTTTTAAAACGCATTCTTTTTTTCCTGAAAGGGCTAAAATCTCCCATCGTGCGGGAACCCGTACAAAAATCGCACCTTCGGCTCTGGGCGGTGAAATCGACCGCGCTTGCCGCGGAAAATCTCATGCTGTCGCTTCGCGCCTACGGTTTCGACAGTTGCCCGATGGAAGGCTACGATTCCAGACGCATTAAAAAACTCTTAAACCTTGGAAGAAACGCCTCAGTGGTCATGGTTATTTCTGCGGGAAAGCGCGCCCCCGGCGGAATATACGGTGAGCGCATTCGTTTCGATGCAAGCCGCTTCATCAAAAAAGTATAGCGAGCTTGATCATCATAAAAAAGCCCGTCATCTGCCTTTGCCATTCGCTTTCAGCAAGGGCAGATGCGCAAGCCATGATAACATCTATGGGCACCTCTAAAAACCGCTTTCATCCTTAAAATTAGTATCAAAAGAAAGCGGTTTTCACCTATACATTGTGCCCACAAGGGAACATCCTTTAAAACAGTTTTTAGAAGATCCCTTATTTCAGCATCTGCACATATTCAGGCACAATATCCCTCGTAAAGAGATCGATTCCCTCGTATGTTTTTTCATGCTTCAGCATATCGCGAATCACCGAAAAAGGCAGCGTCGCGATATGCGCACCCACAAGCGCCGCCTCGCGCGCCTGGCGGGGATTGCGAAGCGAAGCCGCAATTACTTCCGCGTCAAACTCATACATTTCAAGAATTTCCACGCACTGCCGTACCAGATCAACACCGGATATTATCCCATTGTCCTCAAGAAGTTCGTCCTTTTGCACCAGGCCATCTGCCGGATAATAATCTGATTTGCCGAACTGAATACCGGCCCGTTTGCGAAGCAAATCGTCAATTCTGCCGGCAAAGGGGCTGACGTACGCCGCGCCGGCTTTCGCTGCCAGAAGCGCCTGCTCGGGAGTGAAAATGAGCGTGCAATTAACCGGGATGCCTTCATCGGCGAGCGCGCTTGTTGCTTTGATGCCGTCGAAATGGGAAGCATCCTCGTTTTTCATCGCCGGATTTACGGGGATTTTAATATTCACGTTTTCAGCAACAGGATTGAACATCTCAAAGAGCTTTTTCCCCTGGGCAATCATCCCGTCAGCGGCAAGTTCTGTGACCTCCAGACTCACAGGTGTCCCATCGGCAGTTTGTAAAATCTGCGTGATGTATTCCTTCATATCGATCTTTTCGCCGGATGCCTTGCGTTTATCCACAGCTTTCTTCACAAGCGATGGATTTGTTGTGACACCGTCGCATACGCCCCACGCAAAGGCCTGGCGGATTTCATCAAGGTCGGCGCTGTCTATGAATATTTTCATGGTATCCTCCGAATTAAGATGTAATGCTCCCGGTTGTGTATGAATTTTTACTCTTTATGTCAATTATTAAATTTCTACAAAAAGCTTGACGCAAGATTTTTTATTCCATACTATTTTTACAAATTACTGCATTAAGGAAATACTATGAAAAAAATAATCATTTTTATCCTCTTTCTTCTTCCACTCTTTCTCTGTCAAACCCCGCCGCGCCCTTCGACGCCGATTGATGAAATTTCTGGCGTAAAGAAACCACCGGCTTTCCGCTACATATCACCGAAAGAAGGCAGTAAAGTATTCAGTGCTCCCTCCGGCGACAGCCCTCGCGTCGCTGATTTAGCACAGAACTCAAAAGTTAAAATTATCGACGAAAAGACCGGATCAAAATCAAATGGCAGCAAAAAATCATGGGTTAAAATTGAATTCGAGCGCAATAATCAGATACACACAGGCTGGGTGATGAGCGATTCCCTTTCCAGCGAACAAATCACCACGAAAGAGAAAGTATCATCGAAGTCAGCATTACAAATCGATACATCAATCGGACCGGTAGTACGCATCAGGGGACGATTTGTTTTAGCCGAATGCATCTACAATACCGGCTATGGAGCCACACCATACTATTTTCTCGGCGATCAAAAACAGGTATTCATTTTCCATGAAGATGGGTCATACACGTTCGATATCAATGTATGTTCGGGAACAAGTTCCGAGGAAGGTAATTTTTCACAATCTGAAAGAACTATCCGCGCTGATGTCGCCGGAAATGCGGTATTATTTGAATTGTTAAACTCGAATACACTAAAAATCGTTCAAGGAGCCGAGTACCTTTCCTGCCAGGTATGCAGGGAAGCATACCTGGTCAGGTCGGCAGACTAATTATCAGCATTATCGCAGCGATTGCATTCGCGACATCCAGCCGCTTCGAGTATTTCGCCACGTGCCCGCCTGTGCGGTATACAGTATATTGCTTTCGCATTCTAACACTAACGTCGAAAGTTCGCCAAGCGAGTTCGCGCTTCGCACGCGATTAAGCCAGTTGCCGCGGGAATTTCGCACCCAGCTTCCATTCTGAGAACTCGATAAAATATTCGCTTCAAATTCGATCACAAGATCCTTCATCCGCTGAAAATTATTGCTCGCACCGGCGCTGCGCACATCATTAATCCATGAGGATCTTCTCCCCCTCCAGCTGGATGTCTGGGCGGAATAATTAATGCTCGTTTCAAGCTGAATCAGGAGATCCGCAAACGTCGAGAGGTTTCCTCCCCCGCCACCCATATAGGGTGCAGGCTGTGACATCGCTTCAAACACGGAAAGCCGATAACTTCCGAGTATGTTCGTATTATACGCACGTACCACGATGGTGTATATTCCAGGCGCAAGCCCCGTCACTATTTTAGAATTGAGACCTTCGCCGCTGTCATCATCGGATGCGATCATTCCTCCTGAGTTATTGTACAGTTCAAGATACGGGTCAAAAGAAGTATCTGTCCGATCCGCGCGTATTTCCACGGTCTTGGAACTCTGGATATTCAGGGTATAGCTGTCCCGCCCTCCCGGCTGTGTGATCGCCCCATTTACCGCACCGCCGAGAGCAATAGAACCGCCTCCGCCCGAAGGAATTGCCGGTACAGGGGAAATACCTGAAGACTTTTTGGAAGGCGTGGGACGGGGCGCCTCACTGAAACCCGCGATGATAGGTGTAGCCAGGTTTCCTCTCACGTACGAGAGCACATCTCCCGTGCCTACGGAAATGATTCGCATATTGATATTCTTCTGTCCGGAAACGATCGGCACCAAAATGAGTTTCGCGCCCGAAAGCTTGCCGATCTTCGAACGCTGTTCTTCGTCAACCATCCCGGATTCGGAAAAAGTCCACTCCTTGGTAATCTGTTCCACCAGGCTTCGTTCCACAATCTGGAAGCGCTTATCGTCGAACACAATGTCCATCACCTCGTCGTCAAATGCCTCGAGTTCGGCATTTTTCTGCTGAGATTTAGTCATAAAAGGTATGATGGCTATCTTCTGGTTTGATTCGCCGCGGTATTTTTTCAGAAGCGTTTTGGTATTGTCCCTCACAATCTCTTTGTTCGTGGCGCAACTTGCTGCCAGCATAACAGCGAAAAGAATAATGATTTTCCTGGAAATTTGCATATGACTACCTCTGCTTTTTTAATAAAATGCAATTAATGATATATAACCATATAATATCATCAGACAACCTGTTCGGTACATGAATTTCACCATAGGCCGATAAAAATCAACTACTTTTATCATAAAGATTTTTTCTTGTAATCGCTGTATAATGCCGCTAACATAGCAACGGCTTATCTGGAGTGGCAAACACCCCGGGTATGAATAATCATTCCTTATTGCCGTATGATATTTTCAACGGCGACAACCGTCTCCCCAAGTTCCAGCATGGTGTTGATAAGCGATGCTTTTTGAAATCGGGAGAGGTCATCAACCCTGATGGTCACCTCGTGTATGATTCCTTGGCAAAGCAGTTTCTCGCGTTGCGTGCCGCGCAGAAGATAGGTCGATGGCGTCACCCAGTGTGTGCCATCAAACAGCGCAATATTCGAAAAAGAAGTGTCGGTGAGATATCCGTGTTTTGCGATGAGAATATCATCGCAGGAGCCTTTTTTCGCAAGAAGCGATTCAAAGGCGCTTTTATCTTCGTATTTATGCACATAATCGATGTTTTCAGCCTCCACTACACGAAGAGACTGTATATTTCTGCGCGCATAGGGAAGGATTTGTATTTCCTCTATCTTCTCCCGGTACAGCACGCGGCATTTATAGATCCCTTGTGGTGGGATAATCTGGCGAGACAAAGCCCCTTCAATATCCAGCGGCTGTCCAGTGCTGAAAAGTTCCCTTCGGCTTTTCTCTGCGCGCGCGGCATGATATGCAAGATCCCGGATACTGCCGTTATCGATTTTTATTGTTTCAACCAAGCGGCACATAGACTTTATCGATGAGTTCCCGGTACTCCTTTTCAGCATCGCTGTAGACGGTGATGCCGCCTCCGCTTTTATACACAAGCCCGTCGTGTGTTTGTTCCATGAAGCGAATCATGACCGCGCTGTCAAGGACATTGCCGTCGAACCGGCCGAACACACCCGTGTAGTATCCTCGTTCGCAGCTTTCTGCTTGTTTTATGATTTCAACCGTGCGTTTCTTCGGGGCACCGGTGACCGAACCTGCCGGAAGGAGTGATGTTACAATGTCGCCGATAATCTCATGATAATTATCAGGCAGTGCGCCGGTTATTTTCGAACTCACCTGTAACAGTGCGCCATGTGATGTTTCAATGCGCTCAACGTATCTGAATTTCTCCACGCGAACTTGCTTCGCCATAATGCTGAGATCATTCCGCAATAAATCCACAATTGTGAGATGTTCCGCGAATTCCTTCTCGTCGCCAAGAATGATCTTTTCCGCGTTGGGATTGTCGGCGCGTATGGTGCCCTTCATGGGATAGGTGGAAATGACGCCGTTTGCAATCCGAACAAACGGTTCCGGTGAGAACACGACAAATTTATCGCGCACCAAAAGCCGGTACGGCGCACAAGCACAGGCGAAAATATCGTCGAGCGTAAGATCTATTTCAATGGGAGTGGGAAAGGTGAGATTGCACAGATACGAATCTCCCGCACGCTGGCATGCGGTCACATACTCAAAAGCTGTTTTGTATGTTTCAAACGAAATGGGAAATTTCTTTAATCCAATCGCTTCACGCATTGTCACTGATGAATTCTGAGGCGGACAATTTCTTACGCCGCATATATCATAGCGAATTAAAAAAGGATCGACTTCCTCGAGCGGAAGGACAATTGGGTGCGTACAATCAAAATCGATGATAAAAATAAAAGGCTGCTTGCGCCTTCCCAGCGAATTCATTAATGCGATCATGCATCACCGCATCACAGAAAGCGCTTAAAAGCGCAATATTTTTAACAGAAAATAAATATCATTTCTTCATTTTTTCAACCAGCACATCAAAAAGCTCTTTCACCTGCTGACGCGTTTGATCAAACGTTTTCGAATTATCAATTATATAGCGCGCCATGTTTTTCTTTTCCTCTATGTGCATCTGGAACGTGAGCGTTTTTTCCGCTTCTTCCCGGGTTAACTTATCGCGCAGCATCAATCGCTCAATCTGCACATGAACCGGTACATACACCAGAATCACCGCGGGGAAGAGTGTATGCCAGCCGGCCTCAAAGAGCAACGGCACATCGACAATGATCGGCATGCCGCTTTCTTCGGCACGAAATTCGTTCACCTCGCGCAGAACCTCAAGCCCGATCCGGGGATGCGTGATTGCGTTAAGCTGCTCTCGCTTTTTCGGATCGTCGATAATGGCGCGTCGAAGACGTTCCCTGTCGAGCATTCCTGCATCATTAAGCACTTCAGTACCGAATTGCTCCGCAATTTCCTTCAGTGCTGGCTGGCCCGGTTCCACAATCCGGCGCGCGATGAGATCGGTATCGATGATACGGCATCCAAGTTCTTCAAGCATGCCGGCAACGGTGGACTTGCCCGTGGCAATGCCGCCGGTGAGGCCGAAACAGTCGTTCAGAACAATGTTTGAAAAATCAGCCATAAGCAATGTTCATTGCAAAAGTTTTTCCAGCATTAGTACATCCGCTGTACCCGTCAAGAATCTTCGTCCTTTCCTGTGCAGCGGTTTTGAAGTATATCATCACATCGCCCTCATGCCGGGACGAGCACAGGCTTTTTGCCCATTGCCGGCGATTGAAGTATCGCTCGCATCGAAGGGTACCTCCAATCTTATAAGGGAACTTCTAAAAACTATTTATAAGGATGTTCCCTTGTGGGCACAATATATAGGATAAAACCGCTTTCTTTTTATCTTTATAATATGAAGAAAGCGGTTTTTAGAGGTGCCCATAAAATTTAGAATATTGGTTGGTCATACAACCAATATTTATGCTATTAAAACCGGCAATATTTTCCGTCAAGAATTATTGTGCGATAATTCAAAAAAATATTTAAAAATTGAACAGAATCCAATTTTTGGGCTTTGTCTAAAAGATATGTTTTTGCGGTTTTATATCTGAACAATTCAAAATTTTGCTTGTCATTTTTATATTATAAAAAGATTATTAAACTCCATCACCCAACGCCGGGAACATTATTTCACATATATAAGGTAGAAGGATTATGGAGCTTTTGTCGCGAGCGGTGGAAAACACATTAATCATCTCAATTAAAGGAGATGTCTCGGCTCTTGGTGGTCTTGACCTTGACAAAAAAGTGCTAAAAGAAATCGAAGCACACCGGCCGAAGCGCCTCATCATCAACATGAAGGAAGTGGACTATCTGGATTCGCAGGGAATGGGCGCGCTCATCATCATCCGCCAATTCACCATCAAAAATAAAATTCTCTTTTCACTCGTCGGCATCAACGAACGGTTAAGAGCCATTTTCGAACATTCCGAAATGATTGATTTTTTCAACATCAAAGATTCCGAAGAGAACCTCCTTTAATCACGCGCCTGCCATCCTCTCAAGCAATTTGTTTTTCGTGCATTCGAAATCTTCTTCCGTTATGGCGCCCGAATCCCGCAGTTCCTTGAGCTTCGCAATGGTCGCGGGAATGTTCTCCGCTTTATTTTCCTCCGCAAGCCCCTTTACCACGGTATTCTCCGCATCGCGCATCGCAAGGCGCATGGCAATGTAGCCCAAAAATCCAAGGAAAATAATGACAATACCGATTATAACATGAATTCTTTTCATTTCCGCCATCCTCCTGGAAAAAAGTCATTGCTTTTCAACTGCGATCATCCTATTAATACACAATTATTGCGAAAAATCAATCAGAAAAGGGATTGTCATGTCAACGCGCCCGTCCTGGTGGCTTACATTCCTCAAAACCGTCTGGCCTCTGACGTACCTAAGCGCCCGCGCAACATAGCTTCCGTTTGTAGGCAGATTTTTTGCATTTCTTTCAAAGCCGTTTTTTTCAGGGCAGAATTTCAACGTCAGCCATGTGCCGGTCAGCAAAAGCATCGCAGGCGCTGGAAGCGTCCCCTCTCTGTTATTAACACAGGAACTTTGGTTTTATTCAGTTCAGCAAGTATTTTTTACCGCTTCGCGCTTTAATGAAGTCACAATCTTCGTTTTCATAGAAGTACTACAAAAGTATCACATCATCCTGTCAACGAATTCCCATCAATCCACTGCAGAATTATTCAGGCAATGCCGATTATGCGGAATCCTTTAAGGGGTCTTCCACTTCAATTGATTCATTATACAGTGTGACGGGATCGATATCGATACAATTTGCAGGATCATAGATGCCAGAAACATCCCACGCAAGCGTGCCGTTTAAAACCGTGCATCTGTTGAAATAAAAATCCATATCCTCGAGCGCTTTAAAAACACCTTTCCCTACCAGATGAGATGCATCATACAATTTAACTCTGCCATCGGCAAAATACACATAAATCTTATAATCTTTTTGGGGGAACACTTGAATGACTTTCACAAGCATTATGTATTCCTTATTGAAGTGGTGCAATCTTCTGTATGGGCTTATTCTGCATCGCTAATTCCCAGTTTGCAAGAAGTTCTTCTTTATGCAATTCACACCATGCAATAACAAGTTTTAACTGTTTAAAAGGAAAAACGCCTTTTATAACCGCACAATTATTGATATCGATAATAACGCTATTACCGCCATACTCTGCGTGAAAATGCGGAGGCAGATGCTCACTCCAGTACATATATATCTTAATTCCAAAAAATTCAGATATGACAGGCATACAATTTACCATTTCATTTATCATAATACAAAAGAATTGCAGCGGCATGTCAATATCTTTTATAAAAAATAAATGATTGTTGACGTATACCACAAAAATTGTATGCCTTGATACAGACACTATGTCACTTTAATTGCCGCGGGTGGGTTATGTCTAATTTTCCTGTTTTCAGCAACACGGGTTTGTTTAAAACCGTCTGGAACATCATCGTCCTTTTGTCCGTGCTGCTCTTTTCATTTTTCTTTTCGTACCGCTTCACCTTTCATATCTATGAAACTGACTTTCTCTACTGGCTGCTTATTTTCATTTTCTCACTCGATGTGCTGGTGAATTTCAATTCCACGGTAAAAATTGAGCACACCGTTTCCACCGACCGCAGAATCATCGCGAAGCATTATATCAAAAGCTGGTTCGTCATCGATTTCATTACCGCGTTTCCTTTAGACGTTGCCACACTCGCGATTTTCGGCGCTCCTGAAGAGGGCAGCAAAGGGATGTTCCTTTTGCTTGCTCTGCAGATCATCACCCTCATAAAGCTTCTCAAAGTAAAAAAAATCACGAAGGAATTGCGCGATTATTTACGCATGAATCCCGCCATGATGCGCCTTCTGACGTTCGCCTTCTGGTTTTCTCAGGCTGTCCACTACATCGCACTCGGCTGGATTATGATCGGTGCGGTTGAGATTTCCCGTTCTTCTGTGGATCAGTATATCCGCGCGCTGTATTGGGCCATCACCACCGTCGCCACAATCGGCTATGGGGATTACTGCCCCAACCACGATGATAACGCGCAGATAATCTTCACGATGGTTGTGCAGATTTTCGGCGTGGGTATGTACGGCTACATCATCGGTAACGTGTCCGGCCTCATCGCCAACCTGGACGTGGCCCGCGCGAACTTCCTGAAAAAAATCGAAGAGGTCACTGCCTATCTTAAAACAAAAAAAATACCTGAAGAACTTCAGGATAAAATTCTGAATTACTATTATTATTTGTGGGATAAAAAGAAAAACATTTCCGATCAGAATCCGCTGGCCGATCTCCCGTCCAGCCTCAACCTTGAAGTGATGCTGTATCTCAACCGCGACATGCTCCGAAAGGTTCAGCTTTTCAAAAACGCGCAGGAAGTGTTCGTGCGCGAAGCCATCCAGATGCTCACGCCGCTTATCTACATGCCCGATGACTACATCATACGCCAGGGCGAATACGGCGACTGCATGTATTTCTTAAGCTCCGGCGAGGTGGAGGTCATCGTCGATGACCAGCGCGTGGCTACGCTTGGTCCCGGATCCACTTTCGGGGAAACTGCGCTTCTGGTGGGCGAGAAAAGAAACGCCAGCATTTTTACGAGGACGTATTGCGAAGTTTTCAGGCTCGCAAAGTCCGACTTCGATCATTTGCGAAGCAGATTTCCGGAATTCGACGATGAGATAAAGAAACTTTCGCACAGAAGATCAAGAAAAACTGTGAAACCAAGAAAACAAGGGAACTTGTAAAAACTGTTTTAAAGGATGTTCCCTTGTGAGCACAATATAAATAGGTGCTTGTACCAGATTAGAAGGCCGCCGTCAAGCTATTATCCGAGAGATTGTCTGAAGAAATTTTATTATAAAACGCCAATGGCGTCATATAATCCAAGCTTGAACGATGTCGCTCGGTATTGTAATACTCGATAGCATTATCAACCATTTTTCGTAAATCATCAAAATCTTTTGCCTCAGAAAAATAATCAGCTCATCCTGCCTTAAATCGCGAAAAAACGCCTCATTGACCGCATTATCGCCTGGTTCTCCCGTTTGAGAATAACTCAATTGAAATTCATATCCAAACGCTTCGGAAACATATTCCGTAATCGAAGTGAAATAATTTTTAATGCCACTTTTTTGCAAATTCTTAACATTGTTCCAACAAATATTTTATATATTTAAATGTTACTCCATTCCTTAATTCTAAAATAAGGGAACTTCTATAAAGATGAAAAAAAATCTGATTGTATTCGTCTCATTGCTAATTATGTTCACAGGTGTTTCCTGCGCAAAAAAGCCGCGCTTCACCATCATCTCTGGCTCTGAAAACAAATCGCTCGAAGTACTCGTTCTGGAATTCGGCAGAAAAGAACGTGTGGAAATTGAAATGTCCTACAGCGGTTCCGTCGATATTTCTCAGAAGCTATCCAAAGACAATCCCGACTTTGACGCGGTCTGGCCAGCCAGCAGTATCTGGATTTCGATGGGTGATTCCAAACACCGCGTCCGCCACGTACAATCCATCATGCGCTCTCCGATCGTCATCGGCGTGCGAAAGACGCTGGCGCATGAACTCGGATGGATCGGACATGATGTAAAGATCAAAGATATTCTTTCTGCAATCAAATCAAAAAAGCTCTCGTTTATGATGACTTCGGCGACCCAGTCCAATTCCGGAGCGATGGCCTATTTTGGTTTTTTATATGCGTTACTTGGCAATCCGGAAATGATAGAACTTTCAGATCTTCACCGTAAGGATCTGAAAGCCGGCATTCGCACAATTCTTTCCGGCATACACCGCTCTTCGGGAAGTTCCGGATGGCTTAAGGATTTATATCTTAAAAAAAATTACGATGCGATGGTCAACTACGAATCCATCATCATTGAGACAAATCTGGAACTCATAAGAAACGGCCGTGAACCTCTTTATGCCATCTATCCAGTTGACGGCCTCTCTATCGCCGATTCACCCTTGGGATATGTAAACAGAAGCGATGACGCCAAAGAAAAGATCTTTCTCAAGCTGCAGGAATTCCTCCTTTCAAAAGAAGTGCAGCAGAAAATTCTTGCTCACGGAAGAAGAACCGGCATCACAGCCGTCGATGTGAGTGCAATCGACACAACGATTTTCAACCCTGATTGGGGCATCAATGCGGGAAAAATCCTAATTCCGATAAAGCTTCCGCGCCAGGAGGTCATCCGCGAAGCGCTCGAACTGTATCAGACCGCATTCAGAAAACCGTCCCTTACTGTGTACTGCCTGGATTTTTCAGGAAGCATGACTGGCGATGGTATTGAACAGTTACGCAAGGCAATGGAACTTATACTCGACACTGAAAAGTCCAAAGAATATCTCATTCAGCCCTCGCGCGAAGATGTCATCGTCATAATTCCTTTCAGCAATCAGCCGCTCTGGCAGGCAACGGCATCGGGCGCAAATCATTATGAATTGAACGCGTTTTTGACAAAGCTGCAAAACCAGCAGCCCGCCGGCGGAACGGACATATACACACCGTTAATAATGGCTTTGAATACCATTAAAAAATACAATCTCTCACACTACATTCCCGCAGTGGTGCTCATGACTGATGGCGAATCCAACACCGGCGCTGTTTTTGCTGATCTGGAAAGAGCCTGGCGAAGTCTTGGGCTCGATATACCCATATTCTCAATCCTTTTTGGAAACGCCTCACGAAGTCAGCTTGATAAGATTTCCGAACTCACCGGCGGAAAAATTTTCGACGGAAGAAAAGATCTACTTGGCGCGTTTAAAGAAGTGAAAGGGTACAATTAGAAGAAGGAAGCAAAATCAAACTCATGAAATTCATATCTGGCAATCTTTTATCCATATTAACCGCAACAATTGTTTTCATATTTGTGTTTTTTGCAGTCGATCTTCCGTTCTGGATTTCTGCTCTTTTTGGTCTGTTTGCTTACGGCGTAGGACTTTTTCTTTTCGGAGCATTGAATCGGAAAGAAGAGGGTATTTCCATTTCCTTAAGTGGGCTCACGCAAATCGATATTGAGAAAGCAATCCGCTCTTCCGGAGAAAAGGTAGCAAACATCCGCAACGCTGCAAAAATGATTACCAATAAAACAGTCGCCAGCAAAGTTTATGAGGTCTGTGCAGCCGCAGAGGCAATTATTGAAAACTTCAAGAAGGATCCGAAGGACATCAAAGCAGGACGCCAGTTCATCAACTATTACCTGGATGCCGCAGGAAAAATTGTGGAACGCTATGTGGAACTTTCCACCGTCAAAGCTCCTTCCCGGGAAATTGTTCTTGCAATACAAAAAGCAGAAGAAATACTTTCAATCATAAAAGAGGCGTTTGAAAAACAGCTCTCCATGCTGATGGAGGACCAGGTTATGGATCTTAACACAGAAATGGAGCTTCTAAAAAAAACCCTTAAAATGGAAGGATTCAAATGAAAAAAAACTATATCATGGGCCTGATTCTGCTTGGTGCGATATTTATTACCGCATACGGCGTGAAGACGCTCATGCAAAGCGAACCGCCCATGAACATTAAGGGTCTGGTTGGTGGCGAGAAATATCCATTCCTTGAAAACAGCGAAGTAAAGAAAATTTTACGAAAGCGGTACGGCGTTACTCTTGATTACTCGAAAGCCGGTTCCATCGATATGGTTTTGGGAAAACTCGACGGTTTGGATTTCCTCTGGCCATCAAGCCAGGTTGCACTTGAATTATTCAAGCTCAATCAAAAAGAGAAAAACTATAAAAGTGAAATCATTTTCAATTCTCCTCTTGTGCTTTATACTTGGAAAATCGTTGCTGTTGCCCTTGAAAAAAACGGTATTGTTGAAAAAAAGGGCGATACCTATTACATCACCCGCTTCAAAGAACTTATAAACATGGTGATGGAAGGCAAAAAATGGAGCGAGATAGGAATCGGCGAACTATACGGAAGAATATCAATCATCCCGACTGACCCAACGAAATCCAACTCTGGAAATATGTTTTTCGGACTTGTTGCAAATATGCTCATTGGCGACGTGGTCGATAGCACCAGCCTGCCGAAAATACTGCCAACCCTAACGCGCTATTACCGCAAGCTCGGCTATCTTGAGCATTCTTCATCGGACCTTTTCAGCCAGTTTCTGCAAACTGGGGTGGGCGCGAAGCCGATCATCGCCGCGTACGAAAATCAAATCATCGAGTTTTCCATACAAAACCGCGAAATATGGCCTGAACTTCGCGATACCATCATCATCCTCTATCCTGTTCCCACCGTATGGAGCGCGCATCCTTTAATTGCTCTGAACGAAAAATCCAAACCGCTCATCAAAGCGCTTCAGGATGATGATCTGCTCCGAATCGCGTGGGAGAAGCACGGATTTCGCACTGGCATGATCGGCGCAACAAACGATCCTAAAGTTTTGCAAGTTGCCGGCATTCCGGCAAGCGTGGAAAAAGTCATTCCCATGCCGTCGGCAAAGGTGATGGATGAAATCATTAAATCTTTGCAGAAAGAATGAAGTTAAACTCTGTAAGTTATTTTTGAACTGACTTAATAAATAATAGCGGAGGTTGCGAAAGCGCATGCCGCCGCACTTAAGAAGTGGAAACTTTAATACCCTTAGCAATTAAATAATCTCACAGCCCCAACGATTTCGCCGAGCACACAACTGCGCTAAGTCCCGCTCACGGAAAGATGATGCCGAAAACAACTTCTATTATGCTGAAAATATGGATCGATTTGCGGGTAGTTTTTTCGGTTCTATCGGAAACAACAAGGTCGGTTCCATTTCGCACTTTTGCAATAAATTCTAACTATTATCTTCCATCTCACTCACCAGCTAAAAGCCGCTCCCATAGCCACGCCTCCTTCCATTGGGAAAGCGAAATAGCGTACGGTGCCATAATCGTCGTTTAAACCAGTCGGTTCGAAACGCCGGCGGTATTCGTGCATATCGCGTACAGCCTTCATCGGCTGAGTGAAAATGCGTATTTCACCCGCAATCATTCCAAAAACAAAACTCAATATCGCTTCCTTGCGGGGGTTGTCACCTTCTTTTTCAATTCTTTCTCCGTAGATCTGCCATATCACAAGCGCGCCGATCCCACTGACTGCAAACGACATCGCATGAGTAATCCATGAGCGGCCATACACAGCATCTTCTGCCGCGGTTGTAAAAAGACGCGTGGCTTCGCGGTATGACTCTTCGATTTCACCCGACGATCCGGCCGGCAAAGCCCGTATCATTTCCGGCGCGTAGCGGGGGGCGAAAGGATGCACAAGCATTCCCAATACTCCAAGGCTTGACTTTACTCCAGAAACAGTATTGGTAATTTTTTCTGTATCCCCTTCAGCCAGTGCCGCTTTTGCGAAACTTCCCGCAGCGAACGTAAAATAAATGCCCAACCAGCTCCACCACCAGATGGTGGCGCTTCGTTCTCCTTCGTTCAGTGATGTTTTCATAAACTCCAGTCTTTCCCGCATCTGGCCGTCGGTAAGAAATGCTGTCTCCTGCGCAAACACTGCGCGAACCATCAGCATCATCAATAAAAGCAATATGCTCATTAGCCTGGATTGCATAGCATACCTCAAAAAAATATCCGATACCATACTTAAATGGTTCAACATGCCCCGATAATTTATACAGAAACCGTCATCTCCTCCAGCGTGCACAACAACCTCATCGCTTCTTCAAAATCATTTCCGCACGTTTCAATTCCAGGGCGAAATTCTCGGCACACACGGGGCCTTTGCTCGTATATTTTGCAGGTGTGATTATCGCTCAAATTAACACAGCGCATGCCGGCGGGTTTTCCGCCCGGCATTCCTGGCAGCGATGACGATATCGACGGCGCAATGCAGCAGGCACCGCATTTTCTGCATGAACTCATTTTATTTTTCTTCGCAAATAGGGCGCAAGATGTTCTTCCCCGTATTTTTCGCGAAGCATCATCCAATCGTCCTTGCGAAGAGTTCCGCGGCACTGCGGAGAGCCGCAGCGGCACGAAAACCCCCGGTCGAACGCGGTGAAGTCCGTGCCATAATCATAGGTAATTTCTTCGCCCGGCGCGATATCCCTCCGCGCAACAAGATAATCGCCTTCGTACCAGACGCTCGGATCACAGGAGTGATTCATGAAAAATGCGTCGTCTTTGAGCACTTCTTCCATGGAAAGCTGGCCCGAGAGAAGATCATCGTCGATCTGATAGCAGAAGTGCATAAAAATTTTTTTCTGATGTTCGGGCAAATTCAACGCATCGCGAACTGAAAGATCAACACAGCCGTTATGTTCGCATTCATTTTCTTTCCAGATGAATTCACCGCGCGCAATGCGCTCTTTTGCAAATAGGCCGTATTCATTTTCCCCGATTTTTTTCCGAAACACTTTATCGCTCAGCATATTCGATTCGTTAAAAATATCTCCTTATTTAAGGTATTCAATAATTTTGATAATAGAATTTATTTAAACACAAGCGTATTATAAGGGAACTTCTAAAAATTGTTTTAAAGGATGTTCCCTTGTGGGCACAATATTTTGGTAAAAACCGCTTTCTTTTGATACTAATTTTAAGGATGAAAGCGGTTTTTGGAGGTGCCCATAATGAAAAAAGAATTGAAATATATATCAAGAATAGTTATTATTAGTATGCTGTCAAGAACAACGTGCTGCGTAAATTGCACGAGCCGATTGAGAATTTATGATGTAACCGTAAAGCAGCGAAATATGTGTGAATGAATTACACAAACGCTTTTTTGTGCCAAGAATACTGATATGCTGATGACATTAATTCATAATGTGACCCTTCTGGTGGCGCTGAGCGTGTTATGGACTCCGATTCTTCTTTTGCGTAAAAAATACACCAACCTATACCGAATCCTATCTGGCATCTTGTTCGGCTTTTCTGCAATTGCCGCAATGATGACACCTCTGAATTTCGCGCCGGGTATAATTTATGACGGCAGGTCAGTGGTCATTGCACTTTCGGCCCTCTACGGCGGAGGAATCGCTTCGCTCATCGCTTCATTGATTGCGGCGGCATACAGAATATGGCTTGGCGGCAGCGGCATCTATGCGGGTGTTGCTTCGATAGCCGTCTCGGCGATCATTGGGCTTTTCGTTCGGCGCAAATATCGAAATCAACCCACGAATATCCCGATTCAAAATATCGTCATTTTTTCTTTTATCGTTCATATTGTAGTTCTTCTATGCCAGCTGCTTCTGCCATGGCCCATGGGAATTGAAGTGATGAAGAAAATCGGATTAATATATCTCCTCACCCTTTCAGGCGGTCTTGCGGCTATCGCGCTTTCCTTCAGTTCCATCGAAACGAGAACTATTGCGCTGCAGCAGCTTCACGCGAGCGCGGATTTTTTGCAGGATATTCTCAGCGTGAGCCCTTCCATTCTCTTTACCGTTGAAATACCGAAGGGAAATATCATCTGGATCAGCCCAAATGTAAAAGACGTTCTCGGTTTTCATCCTTTCGAAGCTGTTGATCAGGAATGGCTTTTACGTCGCTGCCATTTCGATGACAGAGAAAAATTAGCTCAAGTGCTAAACTCGCTTTGTGAAAGAGAAAATGCGGATATTGACATTAAGTTCTATCACAAAAGCAAAGGCGAACTTTTGCTCAACATAAAATTTCGGACGCTTTCACGAAATAGCGACGGCCGTAAACTCTCAGTCGCTTCCATCACCGACATCACGCGTCCGGCGAATCTTCTTCGTCAGCTTTCCGAAAGCGAAGAGCTTTTTCAGCTTATTTTCAACAACGCGCCGGTTGGTATTTTCTCTTTCAACTCGAAAGCAGAGCTCACTGCTCTCAACGATAATTTCGTCAATATTATCGGATCCTCGCGCGAGACGATTCTTGGTTTGAAGCTTCTTGAACTTCCCGACCCACGCGCCAGAGATGCGCTCACCCGCTGTTTGAACGGCGAGTTAGTAACCTTTGAAGGTGTGTATCAATCCTTCTCCGCAAATAAATCCACCCATGTACGCGCAATTTTTTCTCCACTAATTTTAGATGGAAAAACTATCGGCGGCATTGCAATTGTGGAAGATATTTCCGAAAAAATTAAAATCGAAGCCCAGCAAAAGAAACTCGAAGAACAACTTCGCCAGTCTCAGAAACTCGAAGCGCTCGGAAGACTTGTCGGAGGCATTGCGCATGACTTCAATAACATCTTAAGCATCATTTCCGGCTACACCGAACTTGCGAAAGAAAAAAAAAGAATGGGCAAAGAAATCGGCATTGAGCTGGAAGAAATACAGCATGCGGTGGAGCGCAGTACGGAAATCATCCGCCAGCTTCTCACCTTCACACGTCATAAACAAATCCAGCCCGAACGCATCAGGCTCAACGACATCATCAATCAATCAAGAAAGATGCTTTCCACACTTATTGGCGAAAACATCGAACTGCGTCTGAATCTGGAAGAAAATCTTCATTATATTTCCATAGACAGGGCGATGTTTATTCAAATTCTGACGAACCTCTCCTCAAACTCGAGGGATGCCATTAAGGATATCGGGATTATATCGATCTCAACGCAAAACAAATATCTGGATAGCGATTTCTGTTCCCTTCACCCTCAGGCAAATCCCGGCGAGTACGTCCTCTTCAAGTTTTCAGACAACGGATGCGGCATGAGCAAAGAAGAGCTTGATAAAATTTTTGAACCTTTCTTTACCACCAAGGAAGTGGGCAAGGGCACAGGGCTTGGCCTTTCGATAGTCTACGGCATCGTGCAGCAATTCAAGGGCTTTATCACCGTGTACAGCGAACCTCGAAACGGGACAACTTTCAATATTTTCTTCCCGAAATATTGCGAGGAAACGGCAGCCCTGGAACAAAAGGAAAGAGAGATTCAAAAAAATCCGGAAAGCAAAAGCATTATTCTCGTCGAGGATGATTCGGTTATACTCAAAATGATAGAGAAAATGCTTTCCAGCTTGGGTCAATCAATACATTCCTTCAATAATCCCACTGATGCGCTATTGTTTCTTGAAGAAAACACTTCACATGCCGATATACTCATGACCGACATCATCATGCCCGGCATGAACGGCAAAGAGCTGTATGAAAAAGCGAAAAAAATTCTTCCAGCTTTAAAAGTGATTTATATTTCTGGATACTCCGACGGCATCATCGAGGAAATCAAGGAAGACAGCAGCACATATTTCATACAAAAACCTTTTACAATTGAAGATATTAAAAAAGCACTTAATTTTATAGAATAGAAGTAAGCCTACTCGATTGCGAACGTGGTCACCCGCGCTTTCAGAATATCCGACATGGTGCGAATTTCTTCCGAGTTTTCCGTAAGCTTGAGAGCGCCTGCCGCGTTGGCCTGCGTGAGTTCGTTGATGCCCGATACTGATTTCACGATTTCACTCGACGCGTTTTTCTGCTCCTCGGCCGCGTTACGGATTTCTTCAGCCCTTGCTTTTACGCCTGATGATTCCTTCATAACAATTTCGTTTGCTTCGGACTGACGGCGCATGAAATCGGCAAGTGTGGTCACCATGTCGTTGATTGCTTCCACGCCTTGTATGATAGTGCCGATAGTATCCACGGTTCCTCTGACGCTTTCCATGCCTTTTTGAATTTCTTTCTCGTTGGCGCCGATGAGAGATTCGATCTCCTTCACGCTCATCGCGGTTCTGTCGGCAAGCTTTGAAATTTCGTCCGCGACCACCGCAAATCCCCTTCCTGCATCCCCCGCCCTTGCCGCTTCAATCGCCGCATTGAGCGAAAGCAGGTTGATCTGGTCGGAAATATCCTTTATGATTTGCACGATGCCGGACATTTCGCTCGAACTTGCTATGATCTTACCCATGCTTGCACTCATGCTTTCAAGCATTTGCGCTCCGGATTTTGCATTTTTTTCTATTGATTCAGTAAGATCGAGCGCTTCTTTGATTTTTGCAACCATTTCTGAAATGAGACCGGAAAGTTCCGCCGCTTTTTCAGCAAACGATGATATTCCAGAGTACTGATATTCCGCGCTTTTCGCGACGTTTTCCACGCCGGCGGAAATTTCTTCAATTGTTGCGGTAATTTCTTCCGCAAAGGCCGCCTGATTCTGAGCGTTTTCCGAAAAATTTTTCGAGGTTTCGGTCATCCCTCTTGAGGCATCAGCCAGCTTTTCGGAAATATCCCTCACCGATTCAAGCAGCTCTTTTATGCGCCGAAGCCGGTCTTCATTCGCAAGCTCTTCCTGCAATTTCTGTATGGTGGTATCCATGAGGCGCAGAAGCAAATAACTGATTGCGGTAATCACCCCTAATTCAAATCCGAAATCAACAATTGCAACGATCTTCACCGCGCTTGAAATCAGCTCAGTCCGCAAAAATGAAGCCGTTGCAAAAACCATAGAGAGCAATGCCACCGCAATCACCATATTTTTTGAGCAGAAAAGTGCGCTGAAGACAATGAAAACCAGAAATTGATAGTTGGTAAGAATAATTCCTTCATTATGCGCCATCGTACCGAAATTCACCAGAAGACCGAGTGCAATCACCGGACCGATGACCGCTGCGTTGGCCGCCAGCGAGTAATTGCCTCCGCGAAGCGCAAGGACCGAAAGAGAAAGAGTAATGAGTATGAATACAAGCACGCCGTTGACGAATGAAATGAGAGGCCGTTCCGTCATCGCATTTTGCGCAATGAGAAAAACCCCTACCAGGGCAATGCAAATCACCAGAAAATATGACAATGTCTTTGCACGTTGCCGTATTACGAATGATGAATCATCAAATTTCAATACAAATGAGTGCATTATTTTCATTCATTTTCTCCTGGTTGCGCGCTGGATGATAAACACTTTGAATTATCGCTATAAAATCTTTGCTGTCAAGAAAATTTATAATCAACAGATTTATACTCCTTCCCGATAAAGAAAGAAAGCATCTTCTTTATTGAAAAGGTGGATCAGTTATGAAAAAAATGTATGTTTTTGCGATACTCATCGCGCTGTCAATATGCGGCTATGCGTTCACGCGCGATTACACATCTTCGGATATCGATCGAATTCGAATTACGCCCAATGATGTTCCTTCAGGATTTGTTATGGCGCAGATTCCCTCTTTCGCAAGGGAAGTATTCCGCGACAACCCTTGCTACCTGGATTCGAAGGGAATTAAGCGGATTGCAAAACATCTGTATCCAAACGGAGATTTCAATGCCATAGCTTCAATTCATTCAACCATCATTGCAAAACAGGGCAGGCCTTTTGGCGATGACATCGTGTGCTACATCATCGTGTACCGAAATGAAAAAGCAGCACAGAAGGAAATCAAAAAACTTACTGAATATGTTGAATTCAACAATCAGCGCGCTGTCGTTTCCGCAAAAAACAACCTTGCCGTATTTATCCATTCCGATGATGTGGTAAATATGCCCGCGGTAGCTCAACTCAAGAGAACCATCGAAGAGAGGCTCGCAAATATAGGAGAGAATCAATAAATATTCTTTTTAACGAAAAGCTCTTCGAGTTCGTCGGCCTTCGCGGCTATATAGGTCAGCGACTTCATAAAGCGCACTGGCTCGCAGTCTTTTAAAAGGAGTGACGTCTTTAAAATCATGGTATCGTTCAGTAGCGCCAGTGCGCCGTAGTGGATGGTCGCGTTAAGCTGAAGGGAGTACTTGTATATTTCAAAAAAGTCATCCTTGAGCTTTGCGACCACCGAATACATATTTATAACCCTGTCGCCCGCCTCGTCCTTCGATAGCGTGATGAGCACCTCCTGCGAGCGCCCGTTTTCAAATTCAAGATGGGTGGTATAAACCCCGGATGAATCTTTGTGAAATTTTATTTTAAACTCAGAAGCAACTGCCGCGATAAAACCGTCGAATACTTCCATTCTATCTAACCTCTTTTGTATTAGACTTACAATAAAAACAATCTTCGATTGTGCAATTTATCCCAACAAACCGCGCGCGCGTTCTGGATGGATGTTACCTTGAATGCCGAGCGCCTGCATCGGGTTCGCAAACATGGCGCTTGCCGTGTGCGCAATATCCCCTCTCGCTCCTTCCGGGCTTTCGATATCTTTCAGATTTCGCCCTGCATTAAACTCTTTGAGCGAAGATTCAATGGATTCCCGTACACCTTCGAGCGAGGAAATTGCGCTATTGATGTTAGCGGCATCAGGCCTCCCTCCGCTCTGCATAACCTCTGCCTGAGCACGCAGAGATTCAAGGCTTTCTCGCACGGGCGTATAGTCAATAGTACGATTTTCCCGCAGGACTCCGTTTATTTGAGGTACAAGTACCGCTGAGGCCGAGCCACGTTCACTTTCGGACATCACCGCGTTGGCTGCGGAAACTACCCGGGCTATTTCCGCCTGGTCGGCCGAGCCGCTTGCAAGCGTTCTGGTCGCAAGCCCCTGAAGCTGGAAGGCAATTTCCATGGCGCGATGTACAATGCTTTTCGCCGTGTGCGCAATCACCAGCGCCTCGGTAAAAGTTCTCGCCGATGCGTGCGATGCCAAAGACGCGTTTTGCTTAGCCGATATTTCTTCGCCCCTCACGACAGGAGCACCAACAGATTCGCCCGCTCTTCGTGGGGGTATTTCATTGGGACCTAATGATGGAATCTTCATAGTTCCCTCCCTGGATACGAAGGATATTACCTGATTTTTGGCAGGAATGTCAATTCTTTTATGGATATTTCTTTTTTCGCACAAGTGCCATTTCATTCGATGTTGATAATATGCAATTATAAAAAAATCTCGTGATGATTAAAAAAATTTTCTGAAAATGCATTTCCATCGTATTAATGGATAGAAGGATATTATGTTCAAGGAGGAAACTATGAATATCGACACCACTTACGTGATGTGCGAGGACGTGATTATGCTTCTTGACGAGGCAGAAGAAAAGACGAAACATCCAAAAGAGGTGCTGCTCGTGCTTGCCATGCGCATGATGCTGAAGGACAGTGAGAACTATTATCGCCCGGATGGCCGCATTGAGTATCAGAAGCGCATTGATACAGAAACCGGCGAAAAGATTACAAAGCATCGCGTGAAGTTGCGGATAACCATTCGGGAATATGATTATTATCAGGATATGCGAAAGATTTTTCGAAGGTCGATTTCGCTGGTAATGGCGATTGCGGTGCGCACCTATCTTGCGACAATTGTCGAGGCGATTGTGAATAAGACCGCCAAAA
>CAKZSV010000027.1 GCA_937921485.1 uncultured bacterium | reverse complement strand
AAAACCTGGAAGTCGAAGGTTGAAGGCGATGCCACGTGAAATACGAAAGAGGGAGTATCTGATGAAAAATTTTACAAAGGATTTGAAATCTTTTGTCTCGATTTCAACAACCGAACCAACGGGATAGTCTTCGCCGATATTGCTGTGATTCTCCCACACCACTTTCGCAGAAAGCCGGGGGGAACGCCATTTTTTAAACTGAATTTCTATTTCGAATATGTCGTCGATACCATAGGGTTCTGAGGTACGAAGAAAGCAACTGGACAGTGAGAAATCGTAGGTGACCAGCGATTCGTAAAATGTGCCATTTCTGTACACATCCGCGTCGGCAATAACGGGAATTTTAATTTTCCCGCTTTTCATGAAATTGGGATTGATGGCACCTACGAGGATGAGGATGACTGCAATGGTAGAAGGATACATCCCAAGAAGAATGAATTGTTCATCGCGCGTGATGGTGAGATTTAAAAATTCGCAGATGTCTGAGCGGAACGTGACGCCGATGAGCGCGCAGGCGATGAGAATGACAACCGCGGCAAGGCGATACAAGCCAGGCCGCCATGCGAATATTGAAAGCGGCGTGCTTCCCGGAAGCCCCATTGACTGCATAATCCAGCGTTCATATTTCGGCTGGCGGTCGATAGTCAGCCAGTCCTCGAGTCGAAGGCTCATCGCTTTGAGAATATCGAGCGGTGCCACGATCTGTGCCCGGGCCAGCATGAACTCCAGTGCAAGTACAGTAATAATAAGCAGCGGTGCTGCAAAGAGGGATGCCGGATATCGAATGAGGAGAATCGCGTCGAATGCCCAGTGAATCAGAAATGGAAGAAACAGCGCCTTTGCGACAGATCCGGATTTCGACATTTTTGTTGCGGATGATTTTCTGAGGCTGAGATAGTAGCCCATCATGCCGCAGGTAGTCATGTGCAGGGGAACTGAAAAAATCAGGCGGATAATTATGACTGAAATACCGTAGCTTACCGCATAGGCGAAGTTTTCCACAATCGCGAAGCCGATACCGAACATCATTGCAGAAATGGTACCTTCCATGATGCTGAAATTCGGATAGTGGCGCTGGAGAATGATGATGAGGATAAGCGCTCCTAATTTTTCAGGAAGAGCGGCTTTGAGAAGAGCTATCAGTACCGGATGTTGAATGCTCAGATGTATCGGGATGAAGTTCGGTGCAACTAAAATGAGAAGCGCAAGGAAAACCCCGCCAAGAAAAGCCTCGATGTGTTTGATGAGTTCGGGCCGGAAGAGGAAATAACGGCTATAGATGGCATAAAAAACTGTAACGGGCACCAGAGCGGCAAGCAGTTGAATCATAACTGCGTATTCTCCGTGAATGAATTTTCATGCATGGTGTAATGTGCTGATTTTGCACACTATCTAAACGTTATTCAATACGAATATAAAAACACATTTGTATATGATAACCTTTCGCCGGTACTTAAAATGTAATTATATAAACAGAATTTTCCGTTGCTGTCAAGTGTAAAAATGATATAGCGCTTTATTTGTAGCATGTTTGCTTGTCCGAAATCTCATGAAATCACTAACCCATACATGTTTAAGATTTATATTTTTTTAATGTGCCCGGGCAATTTTTTTCCGGCAATAAAAAAAATTTTTTATTTCTCCCTGCTTTTCATCGTATAAATGAGTGAAGGGAGTATTATTTCATGGAGGGGTGCATTATGTACATGAAAACAAGTTACTGTATGACGGAAGACGTGATTGCAAAGCTTACGGAGGCTGAAAAGAAAACCGGACGCAACAGGGTAGATTTAATCGACCAGGCGATGCGGATGTTGATTCATGATTTCAAGAATCTGCGGGAAAAATGGGATGGAGCGGTTGAATACCAGAAGAGAACCGATGAAGAAGGCAATCCAATAAAAAAACATCGGGTGAAAATGAAACTATTAAAGTTTGATAATCTGCTGATGCAGGATATGCGGCGGTTTTGCTTTAAGTCGATTTCGCTTCTCATTGCCATTGCCGTGGAAACCTACCTTGATGAGGTGGTTGCGTACTACTGTACGAAGTACTATGATGATGTTGCGGATAATTATCTCCTCGGAAACTGGTCACTTCATGAAAAATATACAGAAACAGCCACCTGTATCAAAATCTGGTACGGAGTACCGCCGAATTATATGGAAGAATACTTCGGATAAACACACTTTTGTAGCCGCATAAGCTTTCTCAATATCCGGATTCGACTTTCCGCCAGTGTGTGCTATGCCCTTTCAGTAGAATATGCCCGTGGTAGTATTATCGCGCTATTGAGTATTGAAGCATAATCTATAATGGCGTGAACATTTTGAAAACAGTTATAAGCGCAATAATAAAAGGCCGTATAAATGAGACATGTGTCATTTTGAGTTGAATTTTTAAGCTTTATAACTAATATTGGCACATAAAACCATTGTTATGAAAGTATCGTTAATCACGTACTCTATGACATCATGATGGATGCTATGAAACACACCCGACGCGATTGTTTGATAAAAGGTACTGTTTTAGCTCTTGCCGGAACTGGCGTTATCGATGGTTGTACGCATCTCTCGCCACGGTATGCGGCGCTGAAAACAGCAAATCCCCGCCGCGCGGCGGTTATCTGGTTCAGCCAGACAGGGCATACCGCGTCAATCGGAAGGCTTGTGGCGCATGTGCTTCGCGCTGAAGGCCTGGATGTTATTGAGGGAGACTATCGTCAATTTGACGCGTCATCACTTCCATCTTTTGATATTATAATCGCAGGATCCCCTGTGTTTTATTACCGCGTTCCGGTAAATTTCAGGCAATGGCTTTCGCGCATCCCCCCGCTGGATGGGATTCCTGCTGCTTCATTTGTTACATTCGGCGGAGCAGGCCATAATCAGCATAATACCGCCTTTGAGCTTTTGGAGTGTCTTGCCGAACGAGGAGCCCTTCCGCTCTGCATCGATATGTTTTCCCACATGTCGGCGTTTGCACCCACGTGGTCCACAGGGCGCGAAGCGCGAATACTGCGCTACCGCGATTTGCCAAATGATTCAACTTTTGATGCAGCACGAGCTTTCGCGCGCAGGGCACTTTCAATTGTTCGCGGAAGGGAGGATGTGCGCGTCGAATCGCGTATCGCGTTCTGGCAGATATTGAAACACATGGATTTGCCGTGGTGGACCAAGCTTTTTTGTTCCAAGCACGCGATCAATCGGGACAATTGCATTCAGTGCGGGAAATGCGGGCAAATCTGTCCAGTTGGAGCGGTATCGTATCGTGACTACCGCGTCAATCGAAGCAAGTGCATATTTTGCATGGGCTGCGTGAACAACTGTCCCACAGGTGCCATGGAGATGACCTACGCCGGCTCTGAGGTATATGGCTACCGGGAGTTTCTCAGGCGCAACAACATTACCCTCCGCATTCCGCCGGAACTTGCACGCAAATAAAAATATTTTTTCGATGGTATGGTTTACAAACTCTGAATTGCCGCTTCGATTGTGTCGAACACCTTGATGACCGAGGTAACTTTCGTGAGTTCGAGCACCTTCTGTACTTCTGAGTTTGGTGAAGCAAGGCGGAGATTGGATTTCAGGCTCTGATTGATGTTAAGAAAAATGCCGATTCCCGAGCTTGTAATCATCTTTACGCTTGAAAGATCAACCACCATCTTCCGGATGCCCTTGTTAATGATTGCCTGCTGGAGCTTCTCCTTGAGTTCGGGAACGTCGAGCGTGTGCACTTCCGAAAGGCGCATTTTCACAATAAAAATTCCGTTTCCGTGGTCAACAATGTCAAACATGCCTAAACTCCATTATTACTTTATCGAAGAATAGCTGCATGAACACTATGCATGAGTACCATTTGAACGTCAATTAAAATTTATGGACATCTTTTGCGAAATTCCGAATTTTGTAAGGAATTCTTGTTGTGTTGAACAAATGATTCTTTCGATCACGGTACGGGCATGTGCTATAATGCTTGATGTACGCACTGCACGTTTCGATATGACATTGCATGGAGGTCTTTTGAAAAAACGCCATATTGATATACTGATTCGGGGTATCGTGCAGGGAGTCGGATTCCGTCCCTTCGTATATCGGCTTGCCGCTGAAACTGGCGTGTACGGCAGCGTGTGCAATACTACCGAAGGCGTACAGGTGGAAATCGAAGGAAGCGATGAAGCTATCTGCGCATTTCTTTCGGTTCTCCGCGAAACCCCTCCGCCTCTTGCGCGCATCAAAAGCATCGAGGAAAGGGAAGGGGTGATGGCCGGATATGGGGATTTTCGCATACGCGAAAGCGAACATTCGTCGTCTCGCGGTGCATTTGTGTCGCCCGATATTGCGCTGTGTGATGACTGTATCCGGGAATTGCATAATCCCAACGACGTCCGCTACCACTATCCGTTTATCACCTGCACAAACTGCGGGCCGCGTTTCAGCATAGTCGAAGATATTCCCTATGATCGCCCCAATACCTCGATGAAAATTTTCCCCATGTGCGTGCGATGCCGTTCTGAATATGAGAATCCGCTCGATCGCCGTTTTCATGCACAGCCGAACGCCTGTGCAGAGTGCGGCCCGCATCTACTCCTGCATGATGGTGCCGGAAGAATCATTTCCGGCGAAACGGATGATATCATTGACCGAGCGCTGAAAGCGCTGCACAGCGGCGATATTGTGGCCATAAAATCCGTGGGCGGATACTGCATCGCGTGCGATGCGGAAAACGAGCGCGCGGTGAACGCATTGCGCGAAAGAAAAATGCGCCCCTTCAAGCCCTTTGCGCTTATGGCAGGAAATATTGAAATTATCGAGCGCTGTGCCGAAGTATCCCCGGAAGAACGAAAGCTTCTATTGTCCCGCGCGCGGCCTATAGTACTTCTCAAAGCGCGCGAATCCGCTATTTCCAGGCTGGTTGCTCCAGGCCTTTCGTACTACGGCTTCATGCTCCCCTACGCGCCCGTGCACTACTTGCTCTTTGAGAAAAATCCTTCGATGATACTGGTGATGACCAGCGGCAATATCGCCGATGAGCCCATCATCTATCGCGACGAGGATGTCTTCACCCGGCTTTTTGGCATCGCTGATTTCTTTGTATCCTACAATCGAGAAATTATCGCACAGAGCGACGACAGTGTTCTTTTCGTGGAAAGGGAGATGCCGTTTTTCGTGCGGCGCTCTCGTGGCTATGTTCCCGCGCCAATGACGGTTCGGCATGTCCCCACGCATATTCTTGCCGCGGGGGGTGATGTAAAAAACAGCTTTGCGCTTGCACGCGACGATTATCTTGTACTCGGGCAGTACATCGGTGATCTTTCCATGGCCGAGGGTGATGAGGTATTCCGAAAAACGCTTGCACACTACATGAACATATTCGATTTTCGCCCTACGGCAGTAGTCTCGGATCTGCATCCCGGCTATTTCACCACGTCCTTTGCGGATGAACTCGAATCGAAAGGCATTGCGCGATATTCCGTCCAGCATCATCATGCGCACATCGCATCGGTGCTCGAAGAGCACAACGCCGATGGTCCTGTCATTGGCATTGCTTTCGACGGCACAGGATACGGACTCGATGGGACGCTCTGGGGAAGCGAATTTCTAATTGCCACTCGGAGTTCTTTCGAGCGCGCCGCGCATTTTTCGGAGTTTCCCCTGCCAGGTGGTGAGAGCGCTATCCGCGATGTATGGAAAATTGCCGTATCGCTTCAGCGGCATTTTTGTGCTGACGCACCGGGTGCGCCTTTCTTTCCCGGCCAGGAAGCGATAATTGAGTTGATGGAAAAGCATATCAATGCACCATTGACGTGCAGCGTGGGGCGTCTGTTCGATGGCATTTCCGCGCTACTTGGCATGTGCACTTCGGTGAGCACCGAGGCTGAGGCGGCAATGCTGCTTGAAGAAGCGGCCTACCGTGGAAATGGATTGTGCCTACCTGCGGCGGCGCCATTTGATGCAGCGGGGGGCATTATCGATACCGGCCATTTCGTGCGAAGAGTGTGTGAATTCCTCCTCAATGGGGAAGCAGTGCCGGAGATTGCGCGAATCTTTCATATGGACATTGTGCATACCGCGCTTCAAGCAGCAGAGAAGCTTAGAAAGCTGCACGGCATTAATACTGCTGTCCTTTCCGGCGGTGCGTTTCAAAACAGGCTGCTTCTTCGAGAGCTTTCCAAATTGCTCGTGGAAAAAGGATTTGACCTCCTGCTTCCGCATGAAATACCGTTTAACGACGGATGCATTGCCGTGGGACAGATTTCAATCGCGCGGGAAATGATGAAATGAATACAGCGTTGGTACAGACATTAGCACGCAGGCTTTCGAGCATCCACCTGACGGGAGAGGTTCGCATCATGGAAGTGTGCGGCACGCACACGGCAGAATTTTTCCGCACCGGTGTGCGATCGCTTTTTCCTGCCGGCCTTTCACTCATAGATGGGCCGGGATGTCCGGTGTGCGTCACGCCAAATGAGTTTCTGGACCGCGCCATTGCAATCGGGAAAACCGGAGCGATTCTTGCCACCTTCGGAGATTTATTAAAAGTGCCATCATCGTACAGTTCGCTTGCGAAGGAAAAATCGCTCGGCATGCAGGTGGAAGTCGTCTATTCGCCGATGGATGCACTTGCACTCGCGGAACAATATCCCGACCGCGAGGTGGTTTTTCTCAGCGTGGGATTTGAAACCACCGCACCGGGGGAGGCCGCGGCAGTTCTTCGCGCGCGCGAGAAAGCTATGCACAATTTTTCGATATTGCCGGGAAATAAGCGCACGCCTCCGGCGGTGAAGGCGCTTCTGGATGCGGGCGAGGTGCGCATCGATGGCTTCATTTTGCCCGGGCATGTGAGCGCCATCATCGGCGCCGACGCATGGGAATTCATCGTGCGCGATTATCAGAAGCCATGCGTCATCGCGGGCTTTGAAGATTTTGATCTGCTCGCATCAGCGCTTGAATTGATTGCCATGATTGAACAAGGGCAAGCAGAATGCCGCAACAGCTACGCGCGCGTCGTAAAAAAAGGAGGAAATCCGCGCGCGATGGAGATTATGCACCGGGTCTTTGAAAACGCCCCTTCGGTGTGGCGGGGTATCGGGAGTATTCCTGAAAGCGGGCTTGTACTGCGCGATGAATTTTCGGACTTTGATGCCGAAAAAAAATTCGCTGTTGATGTGATGCCCGCAAAGGAGCATCCATCATGCCGCTGCGGAGAGCTGTTGCGCGGGCTGATACTGCCGACCGAATGCCCGCTCTATGGCAAAGCCTGCCTGCCTGATGATCCGGTTGGCCCGTGCATGGTCTCATCGGAAGGCCCCTGCGCGGCGTATTATCGCTATCAGGGTGTGCGATGATATTATTTAAAAGCTTTACATAATAAAGGAGTTAAAGTGAAACGGGAAACCCACATACGAAGCGGTCATGGAAGCGGCGGCAGGCTGATGAACGAAATGATCGATGGCATCATACGGGAAATATTGGGCGCTGAGAATGTTCAGCTCGACGATGCAGCTATTGTGGATATTCCATCAAACCGGATTGCTTTCACCACCGATAGCTACACCATCACCCCGATATTTTTTCCGGGAGGTGATATCGGGAAGCTTGCCGTCTGCGGGACGGTGAACGACCTTTCGGTGATGGGCGCACGGCCACTGTGGCTTTCCTGCGCGCTCATTTTAGAAGAGGGGCTTGCGATGGACGATCTTGAGCAGGTGCTTCGTTCAATGAAAAATGCTGCCGATACCGCTGGCGTGCGAATTGTCACGGGCGACACAAAAGTGGTGGGCAAGGGCGCGGCCGATCGCATGTACATCAATACTGCCGGCATCGGCGTGATTGAGGGAAGCATTGTGCGAAGGGAAATAACCCCGGGCGATGCTATCATCGTAAACGGGAGTATCGGCGATCATGGAATCGCGGTGATGGCCGCGCGAAACAATTTTTCATTTACGCATGGTCTTGTGTCCGACTGCGCCCCCCTTTACGGAATGATATCGGCTGTGCGCGGTGCATTCCCCGAAGCGGTGAAATTCATGCGCGATGCCACACGGGGCGGCGTGGCGTCGGTGCTGAACGAAATTGTGAAAAATCGCCCCTGGGGTGCTATACTGAAAGAAAAGAGCCTTCCCGTGAAGGGCGAAGTGCAGGCAGTATGCGATCTTTTAGGCATCGATCCGCTCTATGCGGCCAATGAAGGGAAGGTGGTATGCGTGGTAGAAGAATCACACGCAGATGATATTGTACGGATTTTGCGCGCCACCGAAGAGGGCGCTGATGCGGCTGTAATAGGGCGCATTGAAAGCGGCTTTTCGGGGAAGGTGGTTGTGGAAACGGCAATCGGCGGAAAGAGGATGCTTCCCCTGCTTGCGGAGGAGCAATTGCCGCGCATCTGTTAAATTGTTGCAACGCGGAGGATGCTATGTGTCTTGCAGTGCCGATGAGAGTCGTGAAAATTGAAGGCGGAAAAGCCGTGGTGGAATCGCGCGGCGTGGAGACGCTGGTAGATATCGCCCTGTACCCTGATCTGCAGGTTGATGATAGGGTGATTGTGCATGCCGGCTTTGTCATAGAAAAATTGGATCCTCAGGCGGCAAAGGATATCGAGGATGCATGGGAAGAATACGCGCGCGTGATGGAGAACGCATGAGCGATAAAAAAGGCGGAAGCGATACATCTTTCGGAATGCACGTCCACGGCCCGGGGTGTGGATGCCAGGCTCATGCGAACACGCGAGAGCTTCCTGATTTTCCCACCGAGATTATCTTTAAAGCGGTGTTTCGAAACATCCCCTTCGTGCGCGAAAGTATTGTGCAATTGTGCGCGGAATCCGGTCTGAACGCCACGGTGACCGAGCGCGCAAGCAAACACAGCACCTTCATTTCCTGTACGGTGACAGCGGTTTTCCCCAGCGATGAGGTATTGCGGATGCTGTGCACCAGGATTGGAGAAATCGAAGGCTTTATGATGATGTTTTAAAAGTACTCGCTGGAAAAATCATCGCATGAATTTTTTTTGAAATTGCAGGGTAACCGCACGAAGGTGATCATCAAGCATTTCAAGAACCTTTTGGGCAAAAGCCACAGGTAACCCGAAGTATGCCTCGGCAATTGAACCGGCAATGCATGCCTGGGTGTCGGCATCACCGCCAAGAGAGATGGCCTTGCGTATCGCATCCTCGCATGATTCCGATTCAAGGAAGGCAATGATGGATTCGGGAACAGAGCCCTGACAGGTGATGTCGAAGGAATACCATGGACGGATTTCATCGAGCGTACGGGAAAGATCGTATCCAAAGCGCGATTGGATGAAACTTTTTATGTCTTCCTTTGTAGCACCGGTGCGTGCCAAAAATACTGATGCAGCAGTCGCTTGTGCACCTTTGATGCCCTCGGGATGATTGTGGGTTACCGCGGCGCTTTTTTTTGCTTCGCTGAGCACTGTTTCGAGATCATTAAACGCCCATCCAATGGGAGATACGCGCATGGCAGAGCCGTTGCCAAAGCTGCCATAAGGAGCACTTCCCGCGTTGCCGGCCCACTGGTGAAACATGCCGCCATAGCCCGCATGGGGATAGCGTCGATAGTACTCGCGATATTTCTCTGCATAGGAAGCACCCGTCATGATGGCATCGGCTGTTGCAACGGTGAGAACAGAATCGTCGGTAAAGCGCGAGTATCGGCTGAAAAGTTCAAACTCCGCATGCTTGATGGGATGGCCCTCGAAGACCGATCCAACGATGTCACCAAAGAGTGCGCCTATCATGTGGTAGCTCATCGCAATAGTGTGATAGATTTTCATCAGGTAGTTACTCATATAATTAATGCAATACTTTTTTTAAAAACGATTGACGCTTAAAAGTATTACACGATATTGTGTAATTATGTAATTATGTAATATAAAGAGGACCCAAAGGTTATGGAGACAAAACAATCGGCTTGTTCCGCCGCGCCCGATTTGAAGGATCGGAATTTAATAAATTCTGTTCAGGCGGGGGAACTTATGTCATTGTTTAAAGTTCTTGCCAACGATACGCGGTTGCGCCTGCTGCATGCGTTATCTCGATCAGGAGATTTGTGCGTGATGGAACTGGCAAGAGAATTAGAGATGAAACCTCAGGCGGTTTCCAATCAGTTGCAACGCCTTGCCGACCGGCGGATCGTGCGGGCATCTCGATCCGGAAATACCATTCGCTATCGCATCGTGGATCCGTGTGTACTGAGGTTGCTCGAACTTGGATTATGCCTGATCGAAGAGACGAAGCAGTAAAAACCGATATAATAAAGGAGGCCAAATACATGCCCGGAATATCGACAAAGGACAAGGAAAAACCTTTTATACTCATAGGCGCGGTACTGGCGGGGATTATTATTCAAAGGATACTAGGCAAAGAGATATCCCAACTGATTTATCTCACGGAAATAGGGGTATTTTTCGTTATCTTTGCCGTAATGCTTCCAGTGGAGATTCGGGATGTGGGAGAGGCATTTAAAAAAGTAAAACCCACTATCCTGGTTCTTTTTGTCAATTTTATCTTTATCCCGGCCTTTTCCTGGACAATGGGATGGATCATTTTGAAGAACTATCCAGACTTCTGGGTTGGAGCGATTTTATATACTCTCACACCCTGCATCGGCTGGTATCTCATTTTTACGGATATTGCCAGAGGCGATGTAGCATGGGGAATTGCACTTCTGCCCTGGAATATCACACTTCAGGTTGTGCTCATGCCGCTGTATTTGTATATCCTTGTTGGAAGGATAATTCCTCTTGATATTATGGCTCTGGCAAGGAGTGTAGGATTGTTTCTCGTGGCACCGTTTGTCCTGGGATATATCGTGCAAAAGATGATTATTAAGCTAAAAGGAAGAGATTACTTTTTTGGTCCCGTTAAAACATTGATGGGTGAAGTCAAGCTATGGGCATTGGTCGTTGTGATTCTAAGCATGTTTATCTCGCAAAAGTCCCTTGATATGTCAGATGTACATCAGGTTGGGCTTCTCATTGTATTTCTTATAGCCTTTTTTCTTGCCTTATTCATTATTGCAGTAATAATTGGTAAGATCTTTGATCTCGGATACGAAGATACGATAACCATGGCATTTAGCACAACCGCCAGAAATTCAGAAGCGATTATTGGAGTTGCGGTTGCAGCGTTTCCCGGACATCCGCTGGTGTATTTCGCCATAATTTTAGGGCCGGTGATAGAACTTCCAATACTTTTGCTTATGAGCAGGATCATGCTGGGGTACAGAGATTTGCTGAGCAAAAGATCGAGTGGATGAGCCCCATATCTTCAGGTATCTTTCTTCTCTCCCGAAGACCTATACGATTTTCGAAAATCGCTGGGCGTATGGCCGGTAACGGAAAAAAACGCGTAGTTGAAGTTGCGAAGGGTCCCAAAACCCACATTCATCGCAATATCAATGATCGATTCATCGGTCTCGCGGAGAAGGCGCATGGCTTCCGTGATACGCAGCCCGGTTATGTATTCGTTGTATTTTTTCCCCGTGTACTTCTTGAAGTAGCGGCTGAAGTTGTCGGGATGCAGGTCAATGGCGGCGGAAAGGTTCTCGCGTGATATGTCTTCCCGATAGTTCTCGTGCAAATATTCAATGGCGGCGTGTATTTTAACCTCGATGGCATCGGTCATCCTGTGCGGAGCGCTTCGTATCCTCCTCTCGAGCAGGGCCTTCAGCGTTTCATTATCTGCGGCAAGATGTGCCGCATGGTGCTTTGTACGGATGAATTCGCGCGTCATGTCGATCACCTGCAGCACGCACATCAGCAGGGTGCCCATGGGAAAAAGGCTAACGGACGGAACTCCCAGGGGGACGAGCATTTTAAAAAATAGAGGAAGCAGCAGGTCGAACATTGCGGAACACACCAATACTGCCAGCCCAAGCTGGACAAACAGGGCGTTCTCGCGCCTCATGACGGCTGTGCGAATGAGGATAAAAACAGAAAGAAAAAGCATCGATGCGGCAAGAAGATGAAAGGGAAGCAGCATATATTTGATATATTCCGCAGGAATCATAAACATAACGGCGGCCATAGCGCCATTACAAATGACGGCTGTCCACATCAGGGAGCGCGGCACATCCATCGGGAAAAGACGCCGGAGATAGGCAATAAAAAATGAAAAGCCCATGCAGTACAACACATGCGACCAGATGTAGGAACGCCACCATGTGATAAAAGGAATAACAGAACTCCAGTAGCTCTTATCGCTGCCGCTTAGTTCCGGTATGAAACACCAGCAGATGAGCGCCAGAAAGAGATACTGATGCTCCGTGCGCTGCAGGGAGAAGATGAGAAGCTGATACAGGCCAAGCAGTATGAGAATGCTCACGCGGAAAATTGTCAGCAGATTGTCCACCTGCAGGGAATGTTCCAGCCGGGATTTGCTTCCGATAACAATCCGTCCGATGATTCCGCCTGCCGGAAAATGATAATTTGCAACCTGGATAATCACATCATACACGCCCTTTGCCTGCGGCAGGGGCACCACCTGGTCCGAAAAGCATGGAAGCGTGGAAGCGGCTGATGTGCCCGGCTGCCCGGCCTCATGGACCAGCTCTCCATTCACGTACAACCGGTAGGCAGACCTCACAAAGCCGATTCGCAGACCCATGCCGCTGATGTGCCGGTTGCCGATGATTATGCGCAGCCGATATGTCGCGTAACCGCTGGCCAGGGTCCCGGAATATATTCTCCATCCGGGATTCCATCCGCCCGGAACGTGCATGAAGCGCGCACGGTAATCTGCTTTTGGTTTCGTAACATCCCCGGGATTGAGGAATTGCGAAGGGTAAAATTCCCACTCTCCGTCAAGGCTGGCGGCACCGTCTCTGGTAAAATCCCATCCCGTGAAATCAATGGTTCCCCTGACCGCACGCGGATTTTCAGTTTTGTGGGAGGAACACTCACACAGGATGGCAAGCGCACCCATAAGCAGGATTATTGTAGTGATAGAAAAGAGCTTCGCATGCATGGTATACTAATGTACATGACCTCATACAGTAAAAAATCTTCCCGAATCGCCAACTGCACGTTCGTCATCAAACTATAGCACCGGGTATTTCTGCGGGGACGGGCAGAATTGCGGAATCGTTAGAACAGAATAGCAGAAAATCGGGGCTTTGTAAAGTATTTTTTTGATTGCACCAGCTTCACATACACGGCACAGTTTCACGTGGCTTTACATAAATTCCTCCCAGTTATCTGCATGCAGTCGCCTGCCGGACTTGAAAATTTCTGACGTCATCAGTGTTTTTCCAGACATTTTGCCGGAAAAAATGTAAGTTTGAAAGGATTCAAGACTGATGCGATGGTATCTGATAGATGAAATTTAAATGGAGGAAGACATGAAAATTTCCATTCGATTAATGGGATGTATAATGCTTGCGGCAATTTTGGCAATTGCGGGTTGCGGCGGAGACAGCGGTGTTGGAGAAACTGGTGTTGGAGAAACTGGTGTTGGAGGTACACAACCCAATCCAGACGCCGAAGCGGTGAGCGCGGACGCGGCTGCCCTTGACGCGGACGATTTCACTTTTGCCGCCGGCGATTCGCCGACAAGCGTAACCGCTGATTTTACTATGCCTATCAGCGGAGCAAATGGCACTACTATTACCTGGGCGGAGAAGACCGATGACGGCAATACTATTGCG
>CAKZSV010000026.1 GCA_937921485.1 uncultured bacterium | reverse complement strand
TCAGAGCACATTAAGAGCGCACATCGGTCGGTGTCAGAGCAAAGAGCTATCCCTGGTGTCAGAGCACAACGTGAGGGCAAATTCCGGTGCCAGAGCTAAATGACGCGCACGAACTGCCGTCTTTGCCGATATCCATCTCTGGACGCGCACGAACTGCCGTCTTTGCCGATATCCATCTCTGACACCACTATCAACTCTGACACTCACGCCACCGACATCCCCAAAAAACAAAAAATAATATTTGACACTTAGTTCTATTTGTTGTATACATGTTATGGTAAAAATCGGCCAGAGGGGAACAATGAACGCTGAAGCACGAAAAGCACACATTCTGCAATGCGCAAAAAAGCTGTTTGCAGAACATGGCTACTACAAAACACAGATTTCCGATATCATACAGGATGCGAAAATAGCTCGCGGAACCGTGTATCAATATTTTGAAAACAAAGACGACCTTTTCGTTACTCTGCTCGAAAACTTCTACGACGATTGGGAAAAAGCGATAGCTCTGAATCTCGATAATCTCGATCTGCAAAATATTTCCGCGAAACAATATATCTTCCACCGCATAAAAAATACCCTCGCGTTTCTTGAGGCAGACAGGGATTTATGCTCCATCGTTCTCCGAATGGGGGTTGGCCTTCACAAGGATTTTGACAACCTCATCGAGCGATTTGAAAAAAAGATTTTAAACCTCATCGCCGGCGATTTGCAAATCGGTATTGAATACGGCAATGTCCGAAAAGATATCAATATTGAACTCACTTCAAATCTCATCGCGGGCGCTCTATTCCGAATATCCTATTATTATTTCGTGTATAAAAAAAATTCTTCTCATAATCTCGATAATATCACCAACGATATTTTAGATGTCATCATACCTGGAATTTTTGTTTCGAAAAAAAAATGAGTTGACAAAATTGTTATAATAAATGAACTGACATGTCAGTCTATGTATTTTGATTTTTTATATTCCAAATATTTTCTTGGAGGTAGTATGATATCATTCATGCCGTCTGAAGAACAATCGGTAATGAAAGAAACCCTGGCAAAACTTATCCAGAATACCATCAGAGATAATGCGCACGATATGGATGAGAAGCACGCCATTCCGCAGGAATTCATTGCGAAATTCAGGGAATTAGGTATCGCACAATCGCCCATACCCGAAGAGTTTGGCGGCTTCGGCCTGCCTGCCTCTCCTGTGATGAGTGCCATCATTTTAGAAGAGCTTGCTGCGGGCGATATGGGGTATGCGGTTGCATCAACTCTACCTTCGCTTTTTATACATCCATTACTTGAGTTTGGGAATGAAACACAAAAAGCGAATTATTTACCGCCCCTTGCATCCGGTGAATGCGAGGCAACACTTGCCATCAACGAAATGCATTTTAAATTTGATGCTGCTTGTCCAAAAACGCATGCAGAAAAAAAACCCGGGAAATACATCATAAGCGGAGAAAAATGCTACGTTCCCATGGCCGACAGTGCGAAATATTTCCTGGTTGCGGCACAGTGCGACGGCGAAAATTGTCTTTTTATCGTCGAAAAAGATATGCCCGGCTTTGCCATCGGCGAGTGCGAAAAAAATTTAGGCCTCAATACCCTTCCGACTTTCAAAGTACATTTCGATGCCTGCGAAATTCCGGAAGGACAAAGACTCTGCGGTGCGGAAGGCTACGATCGTACCCTACAGAAAACGCGCATCGCGATGGCCGCGCTTGGGACCGGCGTTTCAAGAGCTTCATTTGAGTACGCACGCAATTACGCCAAAGATCGCGTGCAATTTGGCGAACCCATCGCCAGCCGTCAGGCCGTTGCCTTCATGATTGCCGAGATGGCGTATGAGGTTGACGCGATGCGGCTCATGACATGGAAAGCAGCTTCTGCGCTTGAAAATGGACGCGATGCGAAAAGAGAATCCTATCTTGCAAAGCTGTACGCCGGCGATATGACCATGAAAATCACCGATTACGGCGTGCAGATTTTGGGCGGGCACGGCTACATCCGGGAACATCCTGTAGAACGCTATTATCGCAACGGGCGTTCCATCGCCTGCCTCGAAGGGCTGGCTATCGTATAAAACAACTATTACGAGAATTCGGAGGAGCACCATGATAAATTTAGAAACGCCGGAATACATCAAAAATCTCACCAGCGGCATTAATAATCTCGCGAAGTCGGTGCTGCGACCCATTTCGCGAAAATACGACGAGGAAGAACATGCATATCCAAAAGAACTCGATATGTTTCGCGGCATGCAGATTTTAGGCCGCCCAAAGAAAAAGAAGAAAGACGATGAAGCAAAACAAGACAGCGGCAACGGCAAGCCCAAGAAAGGCATAAACCTCTCCACCGTGGCAGTTATCGAGGAAATGTGCTGGGGCGATGCAGGTCTTTTGCTCTCCATTCCTAATGCCGGCCTTGGCAATGCCGCCATCGCAGCAGTGGCCACCGATGAGCAAATGGAGCGCTTCGGCAAAATGTGGGCGGCGATGGCTATCACCGAGCCGGGCGCAGGTTCAGACTCCGGATCGATTACCACCACAGCAGTACTCGATGGCGATGAATGGGTTTTAAACGGCGAGAAAATTTTCGTCACCTGCGCTGAGCGTTCAGATTGCGTGGTGGTATGGGCAACTGTGGATAAAAAAGCCGGCAAAGCCGGGATCAAGTCGTTCGTGGTGGAAAAAGGCCGCCCCGGGTTCAAACTCGAACATCTTGAACACAAGCTCGGTATCCGCGCTTCAGATACCGGCACGTTCGTGCTGGATAATTGCCGCATTCCCAGGGACAACATTCTCGGAAGCCCCGAGGTGAAAACCGGCACAGAAGGTTTCAAGGGCGTGATGAAAACCTTCGACAACACGCGTCCTCTCGTGGCATCGATGGCAACAGGCATTGCGCGTGCGGCGGTGGATTATATGAGGGATAAAATCGAGGAATCCGGAACAAAGCTCGATTACTCGAAAAACCCAAACAACATCTCCAGCATTGAAAAAGAATTTTATCTCATGGAGGCGCATCTTGAAGCGATGCGGCTTCTCACCTGGCGTGCCGCCTGGATGGCCGATAACGAACAATTCAACAACACCGAAGCATCCATGTCGAAGGCCAAAGCCGGGCGTTACGCAACCCTCATCACGCAGAAGGCCTGCGAACTATTAGGGCCGCTCGGTTTCACGAGGGAAGAGCTGCCGGAAAAATGGATGCGCGACAGCAAAATCATGGATATTTTTGAAGGGACGGGACAGATCCAGCATCTCATTGTCGCACGTAACGTTCTGGAGATGTCGAGCAAGGAACTCAAATAACAAAATATATTTCATATTACAAGGCTTTTAAATATTATTTCACTTACGAGGTGAGGGCTATGAAACTTGAAGAGGTAAAAAAAATCGCAGTCATAGGTTCGGGAGCGATGGGGCATGGCATTGCACAGGTGTTTGCACAGGCGGGTTACACAGTTGCCATGAAAGACATCAAGCAGGAGTTTTTAGACAATGCCGTGGCGAAAGTCCGCGAAAGTCTGAAGTTTTTGGTGGACAAAGGCAAGATGACACAGGAAGCGATGGACGCGACGATGAAAAATCTTTCCACCACCACCGACACAAAGGAAGCGGTTGAAGGCGCGCAGATCGTCATTGAAGCAGTTCCTGAAATCATGGATTTGAAAAAAAAGGTCTTCAAGGAGCTTTCCGATCTTTCCGCAAAAAACGCAATCCTTGCGACAAATACCTCAACCATGAGCGTTTCGGAAATCGGCAGCGTTGTGGAAGACCCATCCCGTTTCGTGGGAATGCATTTTTTCAATCCTGTGAATCGCATGAAACTCGTCGAGATCATCTACGGGAACAAAACCAGCGACGCGACCGCCGATCTTCTCTGCGCGGCCTCAAAAAAATGCGACAAGATTCCGGTGAAAGTGCTGAAAGACCGTCCCGGGTTTATCGTTAACCGCATCAGCGCGCCGAATCAGGCATTGCTTTCGGCCATTCTTGATGAAGGTAAAATGAAACCCGACGAACTGGACGCGGTCATGAAAAAGATGGGTGCAAAAATGGCGCCTTTCGAAACAGCCGATTTTGTTGGGCTGGACGTCTTCTGTCACACGCTCGAATATTATGCTAAAACTCTTTCAAAGGATTACGAGCCCGGCAAATATTTAAAAGACAAAATTGCGAAAAATGAACTGGGCATGAAAAGCGGAAAGGGCATTTATCAGTGGGTAAACGGCAAAGCGGTGATTGACACATCAAAAGAAACAACCGATATCACTCCAATTCATCTTCTGGCGGTTCAGATCAACGAAGCGGTGCGCGTGTGGAAGGAAGGTATTGCACAGTCTATTCAGGACATCGACGACGGCGTAAAATACGGCATGAATGCATTCGCGGGGCCGTTCACGCTCGCGTCGGGAATGCAGCCGCAGCAGCTTGCTGATGCGCTGAATTATTTGAAAGAGCGCTACAAGCTGTCGATTTTCACTCCAGAGCCGGAAATCATCGACGGTTCATTTAAAACCATAGGGCGCTAAAAGGAGGAAGCACCATGTCTGACGCAATTCTTTTTGAACAAAAAGGTTCTGTTGCCATCATCACCATCAATAGGCCGAAAGCAAACCAACTCAGCCATGAGGTGTTCGAGCAAATGCGCAAACAGCTCGATATGATTGAGCTGAACAAAGAAATCCGTGCCGTCATCATCACCGGATCAGGCGATAAAATTTTCAGCGCGGGAGCCGATCTCACCCAGGGTTTCGGCGATTTCGGGCCTGTCGATTTTCTTAAACGCGGTCAGGACGTGTGGAACAAAGTGGAAGATCTCGGGAAACCTGTCATCGCTGCGCTAAACGGCCATGCGCTCGGCGGCGGATGCGAACTGGCCATTGCCTGCCATTTCCGCTTCATAAAAAAAGGCGCGCGCATCGGGCTTACGGAAACTAACCTCGGCATCATGCCTGGATACGGCGGGAGCCTGCGGCTGCCAAGGCTCGTGGGACGATCGAAGGCGCTCGAAATTATGCTCCTTGGTCGTCAGGTCGAAGCCGAAGAAGCGCTTGCAATCGGACTGGTTGACCGCATTTGCGAAGAAGGGGAGCTTATGGATGAAGCGCTCGAGTTTGCCGAAAAGCTCTCGAAGCGTCCTCCGATTGCCGTGCGGTCTATCCTTAAACTGGTGTCAATGAGTCCGGGCATCTCACCGGAACAACACCTTAAAATTGAGCGCGAGGAACTTGCGAAACTTTTCACTACAAAAGATATGATGGAGGGAATGACCGCATTTGCACAAAAGCGAGAACCGGCATTCAAGGGCGAATAGTTAACTGCCATACATCTCTATACCGCTCACAACCCGCCGGCGTGTCCGCCTACATACAGCCCATCCACCTCCAGCTGAGGGCACGCCGGCTTTTTTTTTCATCATTAGAAAAGAAGTGAAATACCATATTCTCAACAGCACACTCGATCCGGATTTCCCACCGCATACAGTCCTGGTTGAATTTTATATCGGTCGCGAAATCCCCCAAGCCTGCACCTGATAGCCCCAAGGTAATCGCATATCTCCCATTTTTCGGAAACAAATATCACATCATTCTTTGCAACCTGGCATCCGCAACCATTCGGGTTTTGATCTATAAATTTTAAGGGACCCGCAGAGGAAGAAAGAGCTATTGAAATTTCCCGGTGCTCACGCGAGGGAGCAGGAGTCATATCGAATATTTCTCCGTTTATGATTTCTGCTCGAAGCGAATCATCCCACTGCAGATAATCCGCATAGGTGTGCAGTTTTTTATGTTTTTTCGCCAGTGTCATTTCAATAAAACCTTCTATTTTTATAATAAAATATCATACTGTTTGTCAAGATTAAATTCACCGGATTATGCCATCCTCCTATGATTCAAAAGATATCCTGCAATGACAGAATTTTATTGAATCGATAATCCCGCCTGTTCTATGTACGCAAAAATGTGCTTGATTAAATTTTTATTTAATGAGCACGTTTCATTCTCATGACACATTATCACATCGCTGGAGAATAGTATGACAGTACGCAAACATTTGATGCTTTTTTCTTGTGTTTTATTTTGCATCATAACGCTTTCCTGCGCCAGAACCGGCAAAGACGCCGAAGGGAAGGAAGTACCCGCGGAGTTTTTCACCACCTGGTCGCTGTATCGTGATTGTCCCACCAACATGGTCACATTCAAGCGCGACGGCACATTTGAATACGTCGATTGCTATCATAATGAAAAGGGCGAAGAGAAGCGCGATGCCTTCACCGGAAAATTTCACTACCTTGGTGATAATAAAATCAAAATCGACAAACCCGGTGATGTGCTCGATGTGTACGAAATCACAAGCGAAGGCGGGCAACGCGTCCTTAAAAGCAGCGGTTTTATCTTTTATCATCATTCGAATTAACCATGGACGAATCTTCTACAAACACCCTCTTTCTTTTTAACAGAGAAGAAATTCTGGAAAATGAGATTCTTTCTTCGAAGGAAGAAACAATTTTAGAATACATCAACTCACGAGTTTCAAAAGCAAAATCGCTAAGCGATATGCTCGATTTTCTTTTCGATGAAATCGGGCGAATCATACCATGCGACAGGCTCGATATTGCGTTTGTTGAAGAAGATCAAAAACGCATGGTACTTCATTACGTGAAAGCCAGCTATAGCCCAATTTACCTGCTGCAAGGGTATGCTACCGATATTGCCGGCGGCTCCATCCAGCGCGTTTTTCAATCGGGCATGCCGAGCGTTATCTGCGACATGGAAGCACACGCGAAGGCAAACCCTTTGAGCGAATCCGCTCAATTCCTTGTCCGTGAAGGCATTCGCTCTTCAATGGTCACTCCCCTTTCGGTTGATGCAAAACCGGTCGCCATGCTGATGTGCCGCTCTAAATTCATTTCCGCCTATGGCCCGCATGAGGTCCGCCTCCAGATGGCGTTTGCAGAACAGCTCGCTCAGTCCGTAGAAAAAGCTTATAGGCTGGACGAGCTTGCAAGAGCCATCAACTCATACATGGAAATGCTGAGCTTCGTAAGCCATGAACTGAAAAGTCCATTGGCTTCGCTTATCACCTTAGGAAAAACTCTTGCATCAGGGTACTTTGGTAAACTTGATGAAAAGCCACGCCAGATCGTGGAACGCATGATCAAAAAAGCCGAGTATCTTCATAATCTCACGGAGGAATATCTTAACCTTGCAAATTTCGAAACCGGTGAAATCAGCCTCAATCCCAAAGAAGCTGATTTTATTGGCGAGATTGTTCAACCTTCCATAGCGCTCAATCATGAGCACTTCGAGGAGCAGGGAGTTTCACTTGAAACGGATATCGTCGATAATTTGCCGCCGGTATTGTGCGATCCCGCGCTAATCAAAATTGTTGTGAATAATCTTCTGTCAAATGCGGCCAAGTACGGGAAAAAAGGCGGCAAAGCAAAATTATCCGTACAAATGCACAACGAGCGCATCCGCGTTTCTGTCTGGAACGAAGGGCCCGGTTTTCCCGAAAGCGAAAAAATCCGGCTTTTCAAGCGTTTTTCAAAACTGCAGACGCCGGAGCTTCTGAAGCGTAAAGGCCACGGCGTGGGACTTTATGTTTCATGGAACATCATCCAGCTTCACGGCGGTCGCATCTGGGCATCTTCAAAACACGGGGAATGGGCGGAATTTTCGTTTGAACTGCCCCCCAGGATGGATCAGTGCATTTTACACTGATGCATGGGCGAGGACATGCGATTTAATTTTTCGGTGTTCCGTTATACACCATTGACATTTTATGGGCACCTCTAAAAACCGCTTTCTTCAAATTATAAAGATAAAAAGAAAGCGGTTTTATCCTATATATTGTGCCCACAAGGGAACATCCTTATAAATAGTTTTTAGAAGTTCCCTTATTTTCCTTGACTTTATCCTCTTATCGTAGAATCCTTCTTTCTGCCATTGCGGATTACATTATTGAACCATTTATCATGTCTAGATTATTACATATAACGGCATTGCTGGTGATATTATTTATTTTTCACAACGAGAAGGTTGCCGGACAAGATATCGGTGGAATTTCTCTTTCAGCCGGAAGAATTCACACCGGCGGTTTTTATTCCGATTACTTCAATGACAGCTGGTCCTTTGGGTTGGGAGTTATTTTTGAAATGCAGGGCATATACAATAACTTTTTCACAGAAGCTAATATTCTTTTCGACCAGCGTTCAATGAAAGAAAGCCCGGATTCATATCTCCGCATGTATGCCATTGAGGCAGGCGCTGGACTATTCCTGACTTTATGGCATCACACGGCAATATACATTGGTATTGGCTTTCAGGAATCGTATATTCAGTTTCACGCCGATGTATTAGGTAGAGAGGAATCATGTTTCAAACCCGGGGCCATGCTCAAAGCCGGTGTTTTCATCCCACTAAATCAATATGCTTCATTGCGCGTCGGAATCATGCACTCAGTTAGTGAAATTTCCGAAAAGTACCTGCATTCTACTTCACTCATTGTTTCCGGCGTTTTCCGGTATCCTCCAGCTATTTGGAGCATCGGCATTCCTCAAAAGGAAGGCCATGATGTACTTCAAAAAGAAAATCCCGATTCGCTTTATAAAAAAGCATTGGAAAGCGCAGCATCAGGCGAGATAGAAAAAGCGGCATTATCATTCAAAAGAGTGCTTGATATCAATCCCGGTCACAATGATGCCGGGGAGATGTTGAAAAAAATTGATTTTGCAAAGGAGAATTACCGCAAAGCTTCAGCCTTGATAAAAAAACAAAAGTACTTCGATGCCATCGCTCCATTAGAAAAATCAATTCCCTACGTCAAAAGTGCAAGCGCGGAACTCAACCTTACCAGAGCGAAACTCCTGGGAGAAATTCCAGTACTCGAGCGGAACGGAATCGAGGCTTATGAAAAAAAGGAATATGACCGCTGTATCGCGATTATGAATCGAATCAAAACAATCGATCCAGTCAATGTAACTGCTGCGATGTACCTCCCTCGGGCAATACGAAGAAAAGAGGCCATAGAGCGCTTGAAATAAATCTATGAGCATCCGAACTAAAATCATTGTCATCATGACAGTTGTAATAATTTTTACCGCATTGCCGATTTCCATTTTTTTGCTTCATAAACAGGAGCAAACCATACTCAAACAAATCATTAGCGAAGGCTTCAACTCCGCGGAAATCCTTTCGAGAAGCGCAGCAAATATTCTGCTCATGAACGGGGGTAACATTTCAACCGCTCAGATTGACTGCAGAGAAATGATGGATATCTTAAAACCATTTACCGAAAAAGGCATGGTTTACGCCGAAGCCATTATCATGTCATCAAACAAAAACATCAATGGCAGGATTCTGGCATCCATCAACCTCGCAAAAGCAGAACTACCTATCGAAGTTAGAGGAAACCACGTTTCAGAGTCAAGTTCTAACACCATACCCACAAAACCGTTTCATCGTGAAATAAAAATTCCCGGAAAAAGCGACACCTTATTTGAGATGGCCGATAGCACAGTATTACCGGGAGGCAACACGATCATTGTGGGACGCGTTATGTATTCAGAAACTGCGATACTCTCACCCGTTATAGGCTATCGCAATATAATGTTCATGACTTTCTTGGTGGTTGTAGGCGGTATGATTATTGTAGGATACGCATTGAGCGCACTGCTGTCGCGTCCTATCATTCATCTCACTCAAGGCGTCGAAAAAATCGAAGCAGGAGACCTTGACCACGAAGTGCCTGTAACATCGAAGGACGAATTAGGCAGGCTCGGCATCTCATTTAATCGCATGGCGAAAATTCTTGCCATGAAGATTTCAGAACTCGAAGAGATGAACAGAACGCTCACCCGCCTGGACTCCTTAAAAGATGAATTCCTCGCCAATACTTCTCACGAAATCAGAACCCCCATAAACGGCATTGTGGGGATCGCCGAATCGCTGCTCAGCGGTGCCGCAGGAAAACTGGAAGAACCCGTCAGACAAAACCTTTCGCTCATCGTTTCAAGCGGCAGAAGGCTAGCGGGTCTGGTCAATAACATCCTGGACTTCTCTCGCATAAAAAATATGGACATCACTCTTGACCGAAAACCGGTAGATCTTCATTCAATAATCAATATTGCCGTCACCATCGCAGCTTCAGCTGTGCAAAAAAAAAGTATTAGCCTCTCCAGCGATATTCTACCCGCTTCATACCACATCAACGGCGATGAAAACCGTCTTCAGCAGATTTTTTTAAATCTCATCGACAATGCCATAAAATTCACTGAAAAAGGAAATATCACTATATCCGCATCTAAATCCAAAGACTCAGTGATCATTAAAATTTCTGACACCGGCATCGGAATTGCTCCAGAAAAGCATAAGGAAATTTTCGAGCCTTTTGTGCAGGCGGATGGATCTATCGCACGCCGCTTTGGGGGAACAGGTCTGGGTCTTGCTATTACAAAAAATCTTGTTGAACTTCATGGAGGTTCAATTGAGGTACAATCGGCACCAGGACAAGGTTCCACATTTATCGTCGTTTTGCCTTTATTCACTGGCAATAACATCGAACCAGGGCGGTGCATCGAAGAAACGGCAAAAAGGCTTATTGCAAATCAAGCAAGCGAGGAAAATTATACTGCTGCAGGCCATAAAACAGATTCGGCGGAAGGCATCATTCTTGTGGTGGATGATGATTTAATAAATCTCCAGGTACTCATAAACCATCTTACTCTTTCCAATTATGAAGTTTGTGTCGCACGAAGCGGACAGGAAGCAATTGATTTACTATTTTCTGCTTCTTTTAAAGCCGACCTGGTCCTACTTGATATCATGATGCCCGTGATGACGGGATTTGAAGTCTGTAAAATACTGCGCGAAAAATATTCATTTTCCGATCTTCCAGTAATCATGCTCACTGCCCGCAGCTCACCTGATGATATTATAGCAGGATTTGAAGTCGGTGCAAACGATTATATCACAAAACCCTTCGACAGAAGAGAGCTTATTGCACGCGTAAAAAACTTTGTCGAATTGAAAAAATCCACTGAAAAACAAAAACAGCTGATTCAAATTCAAAAAGACCTTGCGCTCGCCAAGGAAATACAAACTCAGATTCTTCCTAGACAAATTCCTTCATCCGATCGCATGAGTATTGCAGTGAAATACCTGCCAATGGAAGCAATCGGCGGAGACTACTACGATTTTTTCGCCATCGACAATGATCACGTTGGCATCATGATTGCAGATGTAGCTGGTCACGGAATATCCGCCGCACTACTTGGTTCAATGATGAAAATCGCTTTTTCGATTCACCACGATTTTGCAAGCAAACCCGATAAGCTTCTTGAAGCATTGAACCAAGAAATGGCATACTATACCGAATTTTTTTTCATCACCGCTCAATATCTATATATTGATACATCACAGAATACGTGCATTTTTTCAAATGCCGGACATTGGCCTGCGATTTTGTACAAACGTACAGACAATGAAATCATTCCCCTCTACACTCGAGGCAGGCCGATAGGGACATCCGCGTCACTTGAATTCAGCCTCGCTGCGCTTCCGATTTTACAGGGCGACCGCATACTCATCTATACTGATGGCATTCTTGAATGCCGCAACCGGTCGGGTGAAATTTTCGGATCAGAAAACTTGTATCAGCTTTTCCGCGAGACAAAAGGGTGCACACCCGAAGAAGCCTTAGAAGCTATTATCACAAAGGCCGCGCAATGGACGGGAAAGGTGAGCGGGGTTCACTTCGACGACGATGTGTGCTTAATCTGTATCGATATTCTGTAACATCAGAATGTCAACGTTGTGGACCGCTAACACACCGTACAAAGGCCGTTGATGTTTTCCAGCGACCGGGAGAGGAACCCCAGAGAAAATCGAACGTCCATGCGCGCTTCGCATCATTCGAATACGTCGTTGAAGACCAGAAGTGCGATTGGTCTAGCCCCAGTTCCTTCCCTTTCGGAATATTAGGGAAATAATCGGTATTGATGAAAAATAAGGGATCTTTATCACGGTAATATGTCACAATGCTTTGCAGCTCACGAATATTGGGAAGTCGCCATGTTGTGATTCCTTTATAGCTTAAATTGTTGCACACACTAACCGCCTGATCCCAGGTGTATTCCGCTACAGTTTCTGAGCAATCAGTGGTGTCATCCATCTCTCCCCCCGCTTTCATTGAACATTTCGTCCAGCGAAGGCCCGTTGTTGCGTCGAGTACCGTACCTTCCCATGGACCGGTGCCGACTTCGTATATTCGGCTCGCACGCACAATTGGTATTATACTGCATGCAAGGACAAGCGGCAAAAGGATGAATCGCCCTATAACCGATATAGAAAAAATATGTGATCTTTTCGGTCGCATAAACACGCTCTCCCGTCATCGAATTGCCGGATTGGCTCTACCGTAATCGACTAGCGAAGCAAGTTCGGACAATGTCGGCAAAAACCAGTCGCTTCTCCCTGCATGTTTTAGATTCAGGCAGGCGTTCACTGCGTCCGCCCATATGTATTTTTGATGAACACCAGTGCACAGTGGGGTTGTATCAACGATTCCATCAGGACCCAAGGAACATCGCGTCCAGATAAGCCCGGTGACCAAATCAGTAACTGTTCCGTTATTATTGTTTTGAAAAGACTGCGAGGGCAAAAACCCACTGAAATAGCCATCATCACCTTCTGCATAGCTTTTCCGTTGTCCGGTTGCCGCGATGGGGAAATACACAGAATGAAATTCCTGAACATCAGAACCAGTTCCACCCGGGTTTACGTTTGCTACACAACGCACATAATGCAAATTTCCGGAAAACTCATCTGCATTGACGGTTCCATCGGAATAATCGATATATACCGCTGCACCCCAGGCTGTCCATTCGGTACTGGTCCAGTATGGTGCATTTTCAGTTCCCGGAAATGAGATTGTCGCAGCCTGTTTCTCAGAATCCATTATGCTGAGCAGATTTTCATCGGTGCATGCACTTGCAATAAAAGCCAATACAATAACACATACCCCCAGATTCTGAATATACGCTGTCGTTTTCATTTTTTTCAGATGTTGAACCTTTTTCGTAATTGACATATATATTATAATATCGAAAAGAATAAAATCAATTTTTTTGTAAAATTTATTGCAAAATCCGCAGCGCATTTACATTAAAGAGGAATATTTGTTATCTGGTAATTTACATGAGCCGAGAATCCTTCCGCACATCGATTTTCAACATCATCGAGTACCTCAACCGCTACGAGCTTTCCGATACCGGGAAAAAGCTTGTGCTGCACTATTTCAATGAATCGCGAATGCCAACTTCCTACCGAAAGGCCATTGAAGCGATTGAGCGATATCTGCACGATTCCCTTCCTGAAAACGATATGCGTCCTCCCCGGCTCCAGGAGCTCATCGCTCTCATGGCAAAAGAAGCTGAAGAATGGGACAGCGAATGAACACCCTCGACTTCAATTGCGCTTGACACTGTTTAATTTTTTTTTACAAAGGCTCAATGAAAATCTTCAAAGCACACGAAAAGATGTATGCCGCGGCCACTTCCGTCGCGGCTGCGATATTCCTGACCGCGCTTAAAATTGTCGTGGGTATCACTACCGGCAGCCTGGGCATCCTCGCAGAAGCGGCCCATTCGGGGCTTGATCTTGTCGCTGCCCTGGTAACGCTCATCGCGGTAAAAATCGCCGACAGGCCAGCCGATGCCGATCACACTTACGGTCATGGCAAGATTGAAAACCTTTCGGCGCTTTTTGAAACACTGCTCCTTTTCATCACCTGTGCCTGGATTATCCGCGAAGCCATTGAGCGGCTTTTTTTCACCCACGTACATGTCGAAGCATCGCCCTGGGCTTTTCTGGTAATGGGGATATCCATTGTGCTCGATTACTCACGCTCCCGCATGCTGTATAAGGCCGCAGAAAAATACAACAGCCAGGCGCTTGAAGCAGATGCATTGCACTTTCATACCGACATATGGAGTTCTTCAGTGGTTATTTTAGGACTCGTGTGCATAAAGATCGGAGAATTCTTCCCTTCGCTTTATTTTCTTCATGATGCCGATGCGGTTGCCGCGCTTGGAGTTGCGCTTATCGTGATTGGAGTGAGCACAAAACTCGGGATTCGCTCGATTCAGGCACTCATAGACACCGCACCAAATGGGATGGCGGGGTGCATCAAGAAAAAAGTGGAAGGAATCGACGGCGTGATCGACTGCCACAATATCCGCATACGAAATTCCGGCGCCGATGTCTTTATCGATGTGCACGTGCACATGAGCGGCCGCGTGTCATTAGCAAAAGCGCATTCTCTCACGGAAGAAGTCGAAAAGGCCATCCAAACGCTCGAACCGCGCGCTGATGTCACGGTACATCCCGAACCTTTCAATAAAAAAGAAAATTCTTGAGTACACGGCCATTCTTAAAGCAAGGGCATCTCTGCACGCATTTTATCGCGCTTCATCATTCTTCTGGCAGATCTATCTTCGCCAATGCGCGTTCAAGCTCCTCAATGAGTTCCGAAAATTCCCGCTTGTTTTCTTCGCTCAGTTCGCTTAATATTTTATGAGCTTCGAACATGAGAACAATGTTTTTCCTGTCTTTAAGTGTATCAGCTTTTTTATTTAAAGCGAAGACCGGTATTTCGGGCGCGGGTTCCTGCGAGATATTGAGATGTGGAAGAGCATACAGAATTTTAAGCGCATTGAGAGCTTTTTCGGAAGGCCGCACGATCACCACGCTTTTCAAATGCGCCTTATCGCACAATCGCGACAGCGATATGACAAAGCCAATAAACGTTGAATCCATATATTTACAGTGTTCAAGATCTATAAACAACGATACATCGCATTCAAGAGCCTGTATATATTTTACAAGAAGCTCGCTTGCGGCAAAGGCATCGGTAAGGCGCATCTCTCCTCTTGCGATCAAAAGAATATGGGGCAACTTTATGCCGAAATACAGTCCGTCATTCATAATCATACATCTTCCGCAATGATTTTATAATACAAGCCATGAATTCTCAAGCACATTTTTTCGATATTGCGCAGAATTAGTGAACGGCACATTCACCATTAACCGCACAATGTAGTAATTTATAAGGGAACTTCTAAAAACTGTTTTAAAGGATGTTCCCTTGTGAGTGCAATATATATGAAAAAACCGCTTTCTTTACATACTAATTTTATGGACGAACGCGGTTTTTAGAGGCATGATAAAAACAGATTTTTACAGAACACTCTGTCGTGTTCAAATAACCTGATTGACATATTCAATTATTCTTGCGATTATAATGAAACTATTATTGAAAAATGTCAGCGTATCATACTTTATTGAGGATGTTATGGCAATTCAAAAACACACATTACGAGAAAAAATTATTTATTATATAGATAATTTCATGTCCAGAGGAGGTTTTTCGGTATTCTCCGCGCTGATGATTCTTTTTATAGCGGCTTTTATCATCATGTCCATAGTCCGTCTCCTCGTTTATGCAATATCGCCTGAAACAAAACTCTCGGAACTTGCGGCACTTTTATGGCATGTATTTATTCAAGTACTCGATGCAGGCTCTATCGCTGAAGACAGCGAAACAGGATTTATCCATAAAACAGTTGGTGTTATTACCGTTTTTCTTGGCCTTATCCTTTTTTCAAGCCTCGTTGCCTTTATCACCAGTCAGTTTGAAGCTAAGATAGATGAACTTAAAAAAGGCAGAAGCAATGTCATCGAACGCAATCACACTCTCATACTCGGTTTTGGGGAACGCGTTCTTGAAATCATCCGCGAACTCATAATCGCGAATGAATCTGAAAAAGACAAAGCAATAGTTGTGCTTGCCGAGAAAGACAAAACAAAAATGGACGATTTTTTCAGGGATCGGATTTCGGACACCAAAACTACAAGAATTGTAACCCGATCTGGATCGACATCGAGCACGCAAGTGCTCAAGAGAGTGAGCGTCGCGACCGCTCATTCCGTGGTGATACTCAATGATGTTCGGGCTGATGCCAGTGTTACTGATAAGGAGAACGCCGATTCGCGCGTATTGAAAACCATAATGGCAGTATATGTGCGGCTGTGCAGCAAAGAAAGGAAACTGCGATAGGCGTTCGTATTGCGAGAGAGGAAAAAGACAGAGCGCGACATTATGGATTATACATTAACCCATCAAAACATCAAAAGTTCACTCTTACAGAAAACGATATGATCATCACCCTTGCAGAAGACGAATTATGATATGATGATCGATCTTCCGCATCAATAGTTCTTTCAGCAAACGAAATTTCCAAAAGAAAGGCCGAGTAAAATATAGTTTTACAAACTAAAATTACATATGCACCGGTTTTTCCTTATCCCAACCCCCGGGGGCATCTTCCTTGACGGAATTATCTTCCATCGTGTCCTTCAGCTGATCGGAGAGCATTTTCGCCTTCTCGGAATCCTTGAAGAACTTTTCCGGCGATTCAAGCGCAATAAAGAGAACTTCCTCCATTTTGCTCACAGGATGAAATACGATCTGGTTTCGCACATACTCCGGAATTTTTTCCAGTTCCTTTTCGTTTTCCTGCGGAATGATGATGTGGCGAATCTGCGCCCGGTGCGCCGCAAGCACTTTTTCTTTAAGCCCGCCGATCGGCAGAACCTTTCCCCGCAGGGTAATCTCTCCGGTCATCGCGACATCACAGCGCACAGGAATATTTGAAAGAAGCGATGCAATTACCACAGCCATGGTGATGCCCGCGGAAGGCCCGTCTTTGGGAATAGCTCCCTCCGGCACATGCAGATGCAGATCGAATTTCCGCGTCAATTCTTCTTTAATATTGAAAAAATTCTGATTCGCCTTTATGTAGGTAAAAGCGGCCTGCGCCGATTCCTGCATCACCTCGCCGAGCTTTCCGGTCAGAATGAGACTCCCCTTCCCTTTGATGAGGGAAGCCTCAATCTGCAAAATATCTCCGCCGACTTCGGTCCATGCCAATCCATTTGCAAGGCCAACCTCGTTCTTCTGTTCCTTCACGCCATACTTGTATTTCGTCGGACCAAGATATGAATGAAGAATTTCCTCGGTAATGACGCGCTTGTAATCGCTTCCATTCTTTACCACTTCCCTAGCGACTTTCCGGCACACTTTTGCGATAACGCGTTCCAGACTCCGCACACCCGCCTCCCTGGTATAGTGGCGAATGGTATAGAGCATCATCTCTTCGGAATACTCGATGTTTTCAGGCTTGAGACCGTTCTCCTCCACCTGCTTGGGTACAAGAAACTTCAGGCCGATGTTGAGCTTCTCCGGTTCCGTATAACTCGAAAGCTCTATTATTTCCATCCTGTCCTGAAGCGGGAGCGGAATTCTGTGCTGCACGTTCGCTGTAGTGATAAAGAGCACCTCGGAAAGATCATAGGGCACTTCCATATAGTGATCAACAAACGAATTGTTCTGTTCCGGATCGAGCACCTCTAAAAGCGCCGATGACGGATCGCCCCGGAAATCCATGGACATCTTGTCCACTTCATCAAGCAAAAATACGGGATTGACCGTGCCCGCTTTTTTCATCATCTGAATGATGCGCCCCGGAAGCGCACCCACATAAGTTCGTCTGTGGCCTCGGATTTCCGCTTCATCGCGCACTCCGCCGAGCGACATGCGCACGAATTTCTTATTCAGCGCCCGGGCAACAGAACGTCCAAGCGAAGTTTTTCCCACCCCCGGAGGCCCCACGAAGCAAAGAATGGGGCCGCGAAGTTTTTTCGAAAGGTGGCGAACCGCGATAAACTCGATGATACGCTCCTTCACTTCCTCAAGTCCATAATGGTCTTCATTGAGGATCTGCATCGCAAGGTCGATGTCGCGGTTGTCCCTGGTCTTTGTGTACCAGGGAACGTCGCGCAGCCATTCAATATAGGTCCGGACAACCGCCGATTCGGCCGAAAGGGGCGGCATCTTTTCAAGGCGTTTGAGCTCTTTTAGCGCCTTCGATTTCGCCTCCTCGCTCATCTTCGCTTCTTCAATCGACTTTTTAAGTTCCTCGATTTCGTCCGCGCCGTCTTCACCCTGCCCTAATTCTTTTTTTATCACCTTCATCTGCTCGTTCAGGTAGTATTCCTTTTGCGTCTTCTCCATCTGCTTGCGTACTTTGCCCTGAATCTTCTTTTCGATGAACATCACCTCAATTTCGCCGTTGATGAGCTCAACAAGCCGCTTCATACGTTCGCCCGGATGTCCGATCTCCAGAAGGTTCTGTTTGAGTTCGATGCGCATCGCGATATGCGAAGCCACCACATCCGCCAGATGCGAGGGGTCCTCGATGCTTTTGACGGTATCGAGCACTTCAGGAGGCACTTTTTTATTCAGTTTGATGTATTTCTCAAACGTCTCCAGAAGAGCGCGTTTGAGCGTAGCAATTTCCGAATCGGACTCTGCGGCCCGCTCGATTTCGGCGATGGAAACCTCGAGATAATTGCCGTCCTCTTCCGATATGTTTTTGATATACACGCGCGTGATGCCTTCGACCAGTACTTTTATGGTACCGTCCGGAAGTTTCAAAAGCTGAAGAATTTCGCTCAGCGTTCCCACCTCATAGAGGTCTTCTTTTTGGGGAACCGCAAGCTGCGGATCTGTCTGCGTCACCAGAACTATGTAGCGTTCTCCCCGCATCGCCGCATCGAGAGCATTGACCGACTTTTCCCTTCCCACAAAAAGCGGTATCACCATGTGCGGGAAAACCACCACATCCCTAAGGGGAAGCAGGGGAAATCTTTTATTGAACTGTATTGCTTTTTTCATGCTGTTCCTCTCAACCTGCTCTGCTTGCTCCATTATGCCGATTTTTCTTCCTTGTTGTGAATGATTACCGGCGCGCCGGTTCCTTTTATCATTTCGGCGGTGATAACGACCTTTCTCACGTTTCTCCTGGATGGGATTTCATACATCAAATCGAGCATGATTTTTTCAAGCACCGAGCGAAGCCCCCTCGCGCCGGACTCCTTCTTGATCGACATCTCCGCCACTTCATCGATGGCATCGGGAGTGAATTCCAGCTCGACATTTTCGAAGGAGAAAATTTTCTGATACTGCTTGATGAGTGCGTTTTTCGGGTCGGTAAGTATTGTCTTGAGTGCCTGTTTATCAAGATCGTGAAGAACGGCAACGATGGGAAGCCTCCCCACAAATTCGGGAATCAGACCGTATTTAATTAAATCGTAATTCTGCAAATGCGAAAGGACGTTCTCGGTTTTAAACTCTTTCGAAGACCTGATATCCGCGCCGAAACCAATCGTCTTATTGCCGAGTCTGTTCATAACGATTTTATCGAGACCCACAAAGGCGCCTCCGCAGATAAAAAGAATATTTTTTGTATTAATGGAAATGAATTCCTGATGGGGATGTTTTCTTCCTCCCTGCGGAGGAACGTTTGCGAGAGTGCCCTCAATGATTTTAAGAAGCGCCTGCTGCACGCCTTCTCCGGACACATCTCTGGTTATTGACGGGTTTTCAGAACGCCTGGATATTTTATCGATTTCATCCACATAGATGATGCCGGTTTCGGCTTTCTTCACATCGCCGTCGGCATTCTGTATGAGACGCAGAAGGATGTTCTCGACATCCTCGCCGACATAGCCGGCTTCGGTGAGCGAAGTCGCATCCGCGATGGCAAAGGGAACCTTGAGAAATCGCGCGAGCGTCTGCGCTAAAAGCGTTTTTCCGGAGCCGGTTGGGCCCACGAGAAGAATATTGCTTTTTTCAAGCTCGACATCATCCTTGCGCGATTTGGTTCCAGTGGCAATGCGTTTATAATGATTATATACCGCAACAGCAAGGGTCTTCTTCGCCTCTTCCTGCCCTATTACATATTGATCCAGCACTTCTTTGATTTCACGGGGCTTGGGCAGATCGCCGAAATTCTTTTCCAGGCTTTCATTCTCCCAGTCTTCCGCCACTATCTCATTGCACAGATCGATACATTCATCGCATATATACACGCCGGGCCCTGCAACCAGCTTTTTTACTTCTTCCTGGCTTTTGCCGCAAAACGAGCAACTCAGCTTCTCATCCTGTTGGTCCTTTTTCTTTGCCGCCATACGCACCTCGAAATATTAATCTTTCCTCACAACAATACGTACCCCGCTAAAACGCTCACCGGGAAATCATTTCTCCTTCCGGGTGAGAATTTTATCGATCAACCCATATTCAAGCGCTTCCTGCGGAGACATAAAATAATCGCGATCCATATCCTTTTCAATTTTCTTGATATCCTGGCCCGTATGCGCGGCGTAGATCTCATTCAGCCTGTTTTTGATTTTTACAATCTCACGCGCCTGGATCTCGATATCGGTGGCCTGCCCCTGGAAACCGCCTGCCGGCTGATGGATCATTATGCGGGAATTTGGCAGCGCCGACCTTTTGCCCTTTGCGCCCGCCGAGAGAAGAAGCGAACCCATCGAAGCCGCCTGGCCAATGCACAGCGTAGCCACATCGGGTTTGATATACTGCATGGTATCGTAAATCGCCAGGCCGGAAGTCACTATGCCGCCAGGCGTATTGATGTACATGTAAATATCCTTGTCCGGGTCTTCGGCTTCAAGAAACAATAGCTGCGCAATCACCAGGCTCGCGATATGATCATCAACCGGTTCGCCTAAAAACACAATTCGGTCTTTCAGAAGGCGCGAATAAATATCGTACGCCCTCTCTCCTCGGCTTGTTTGTTCAACTACGATAGGAACAAGGCTCATGCATTCATCTCCTCTCAATGTAAACTTTTTTACGTTATTCTGATAATCGGTAATCGATTAATACAAAAATTTTCATATACTCAACTTTAAACCATACTGCAGCATTCAACCAGTATCATCGTCTTGCATATACTATATCGCACGTTTTATGATTTTCATTTTTTTCGAAAGCATACGGAAATCATGTCTGCCGGCACATACCCCTGCTACTATAAGAATCGGCAACGCCCGAATGGTTACGGACACTTTTTTTACAATGCCGAAACCGCACGTTGATGGTAGTATTGCATTTCATGGCGATCTTTGCAAGTGAAAAATTACTGCCTAAAAGCATTATGGGCACATCTAAAAACCACTTTCTACCTTAAAATGGGCATCAAAGAAAGCGGTTTTTACCCATATATTGTGCCCAAAAGGGAACATCCTTTAAAACAGCTTGTAAAAGTTCCCTTATGTCGCCCAAAAGCGAGGATTTTGAAAAAAACATCATACACAGTCAAATGATGCCATTAACCCCCTGCAAACACACAACCAGCTTCTCTTTTTATACAGGCAGATATTATCTTCAAAAACTGTGTTCCGGAATCGAATCCAAACTGCTTATTAACGTTTATCGTCCTTCACAAATTCAAAATAGGAAACTGGCTTCAGCTTTTCGATTTTTGCGTTATTGTACAGAAAATCATTCACCTTTGTCAGAAGGATCTCATGTTCAATTCTGTCGCGCGCTTCGTTTTGCTCTATCCTTTTTTCCAGCTCCTCCATGCTCATCCCGGAGCCTTCCTGCATCGATTCGAGCTCTTTGCGGTATTCCTCCTCGGTAACTTCCATTTTCTCAGTTTTTGCAATTTCAAGCCGCGCGATTTCCCATTTGACGTCTTTTTCCGCCTCGGCATACAGCCGCATTTTCAGCTCCTCCACGGGAAACCCGGTTTTTTCGCTAAATTCTTCCACCGTAGATGCCTGAACATTGAAACGCTTCGCAAGCCTCTGCAAAAGATTTGATTCTTCAGCCTTCACAAGTGATTCGGGAATATCGAAGGTGCATTTCTCAATGATGGCGTTTTTAATAGTCTCAATAGCTTCAACCTTCGCGGTATTTGCCGATGCTTTTTCAAAATACGTGCGAATATTCTGCCGCAGTTCTGCAATCGTTGCGAAATCGCTCACATCCTTTGCGAATTCATCGTCGGGATTCGGAAGATCCATTCGGCTGATTTCTTCGATTTTCACCACATAGGTGGCCTTCTGGCCAGCAAGGTCTTTTAATTCATAATCTTTGGGATATTTAATAGTCACTTCCTTTGTCTGGCCGACGGAAAGCCCCATCACATGCCTGTCGAGCGCATATTCGCTTTCGCTTTTTCCGACAATGATGGTATAGTCCCTGAAAGCCAGAGCTTCTGCTTCCTCGGGTTTTACATTGTCGATTCTCTTCACGCCAAAACGAAGCAGGTCGCCTTTTTCCACACGGGCGCCTTCTTCTTTTTTCGAGATCCGCGCGTATTTTTCCCGCAGATCGTTGATTTCCTTCTCAACATCATCGTCCCGTACCTGGCAGACTCTTTCCTTCACCGCAATTCCCTTATATGAACCAAGCACCACGGTCGGCATCACCTCAAAGCGCACAGTGTATTTCAGAGGCTTTTCTCTCTCAAAAGAATCAAAATCGAAGGAGGGCATTCCAATCGGGCGGTACGTCTTATCCTGAAGCGCCTCCATATAGGTCGCTTTCAGGATGTTATCGAGCACCTCGCCGGTCGCTTCCTTCAGGAACATTTTTTCGATAAGCTTCAGCGGGGCTTTCCCTCTTCTGAACCCGTCCACTTTCGCGTTTTTTGCAATTCGGTCGAAAACCGAACGGTATTCCACCTCAATGCGCGATTGCGGCACCTCTATGACCATTTCCACGGTCGCATTCTGTAATTTTTTTTCCTCTAATATCTGCACGTCATTACTCCTTTACGGTCGGAATTTTGCGTCAACTGCGCGGAATTGGAAAGAATAAAAAACAATCCCTGACGCGCATCAGGGATTGTCCGGAGAAGAGCATGCTACATCTTGTGTTGATCGTAACCCAAACACAATCACCCTCATGAGCGGGAAACGGGATTTGAACCCGCGACCTCAACCTTGGCAAGGTTGCACTCTACCGCTGAGTTATTCCCGCATTGCGAGCGAAGGGACTTGAACCCCCACACCTTTCGGTACCAGATCCTAAGTCTGGCGCGTCTGCCAATTCCGCCACGCTCGCCTTGTGCCAGAGCTCTCTGAAAAGACTGAAATTTCAAGCGAAATTCCCGCTCTTTTCAGGGCAACGAGGCGGAAATGTGGGTTGCCCGGGACTCGAACCCGAAACCTACTGATTAAGAGTCAGGTGCTCTACCGATTGAGCTAGCAACCCGGCTCGTCATGGTCACGATGCCGGAATGCCGGCAACAAGGATTTATACATTTAAAAAGGGCCTTTGTGCTGTCAAGAGTTTTTTTTGAAGAAAGCTTCTTTATTTGAAAAACTCCTCAGCCCTGTATCGCGCCGGATAATGAGTTTTTTTCATCATATTCAATACCATCACACACAATAGTAATTCACAGCGACATTTTCACAATTTTTTATCAGAGTACACCAGAACAATCGCATAATGCAATTTTTTAAATTTTTTCATCCTCTTGCGCTAAATTACAATAAAATCATTGACATCGCCAATACCATACCATGATATATTTTCAACCGGACATTTTTTATGATAATGCATGATCACAAAAACATTATCGATTATGTATTGTCCCACAGAAAACCCGAAATAGCGTTATTTCTATTTCGGAAGGGATTTCATAGCAATGAACATTAAACAGAAAATATCGATGATTTTCAGCGTGGCGCTCCTTCTCTCGGTTGGCGCGTACTTCGTCATTTCAAATATTTTCAAAAGCATGGAACGCCAGCTTCTGGACAAATGCAGAATAGAGGCATATATCGGAGCGGAATCCATCGCGAAAATGATCGATCTCATGGTGCTCGGGAATATCATCCGGGAACAGGATCTTTTCGATGCAAATTATGTTGAAATACCCAACAGCAATCCGAAGCGATATACCACAAAGTACGATACAATTTTAGACAGGCACATACAAAAATTTCAGGATAATTTTCTCATCCACGATCCGGACCTGGTGTATTCAGTCATCGTCGATCGCAACGGCTACGCGCCTACACATAACACAACATTCTCTCAGCCGTCGAAAAATGACACCGCGTTTAACCTTAAATTCAGCAGGTCAAAGAGAAAATTTGATGATGCTGTAGGTTTGAAAGCCGCACGCCACGAAGGACCGGGCACTATTGAACAGTTCTATCCGAGAGATACCGGCGAATACATCTGGGACATTGCCGCACCCGTCAAAGTCAATAACAAACACTGGGGCGCATTTAGAGTCGGGGTTTCTCTCAAGCGCATCGAAGAGCTCAAGAACAATATGCTTCTCATCATTGTCATGACGATATTCATCATCGTGAGCATCACGCTTCTCACCCTTTTGATGATACTGCCGAGGAAACTATTCGAATCGGATCTGATTACCAAGAACTATTGACGGGAGCATGTTCCACGCGGTTTCTCGCAGCAGAGTAACTTTTTCTTCATGTTCATCCATACCGCTTCACACATCGGGAAATTCGGGTTTTTTCTTTTCCAAAGCACAGAAACGTTGTGAAAAAATGAGCGTTTCCATTCGCGCAATCTGAACTCAGAAAATAACATAAATTACAATTTGAAACGCCACCAGCACCGTCGCCCATATCCGAAGATCGCGCCACAGAGCCCCATCGGGCGCGCCGAGGTATATGAATTGTTTTGGAAGCGTCCAGGCGAAAAGAATCACACCCCCAAAAAGCATCACCGCGCCGATCTTCGCGCTCCAGGCCGGCATCGCATGTATCCATTCAAACATCGCTACCTCCTCACCGTGGTGGAATAGGTCAGATTTTCAAGTTCCTCATCGCTTTTGGGTTTTGTGAAACGGCTTATTATTACCAGCAGGGCCGCGCTGAACACAAAACTCCAGAAAGCGATATAGAGCATATTCATTTTCAGCGCTCCCAACAAAACCGCCATCGCAAGACCCAGCACCAGCGCCCAGAGCCCCGCCGCAGACGTGACGCGCTTTGAGAGTATTCCAAGCAGTATGAGTGCGAAAACCGGTCCCTGGAAAAACGAAAGCAGCTGCTGCACAAAGACATAAATGCCCCGAAACATCGCTGTGATTGGCGCACAAAAAACGCCGAGTATCAAAACCGCGAAGGTAATCCATCGGCCCCAGCTAAGCTCGCGTTCAGATGCGATTTTCGTTGGTGCCATCACGCCAATGATGTCGCGCGTCACCATCACAGCCGTGGAGTTCATGGTGGAAGAAATTGAAGACTGCAGCGCGGCGACAAACGCAACGAAGAATATGCCGGATATTCCCACCGGAAGCAGATTTTTCACAATCCATGGCAATGCCTGGTCGGCATGGTTTAATTTATCGGAAGCAAGGAGGAGTGCAAAAAATCCCGGTAGCACAATTAAAAAAGGCACAAACATTTTCGCCATCGCCGCAAAAATCATCGACGCCTTGCCGTCCCATTCCGTGCGCGCTCCCAAACAGCGTTGGAGGATTGCCTGGTTCGCACACCAGTACGCAGGCGAAAGCACCAGCCCCAGCCCCAAGAGCACCCCCGGCCAGGGGAACTCCTCGTGCGTCGAGGGAAGGAACGCCTGAAAATGCTGTGGGAAGCGCGTCTGCACCTGATCGATGAAATTTCCCACGCCGCCCACCGCATGAAAGCCGAGAACCGCAAGTGCAATTGCGCCGATGAACATGATGACCATCTGCACCGCATCGGTATAGGCCACCGCCTCCAACCCACCGGAAATCGTGTACAGCCCCACCACCCCTGCCGTAATAATGATGCTGAACGCGATAGGCCAGCCAAGATACGTATTGAGCATGAGCGCCGTTGACCAGAGAAAGACGCCCACAATGAGCACCGAAAACATTGAAAGCACCACCGCCGAGATAACGCGCACTGCTTGATTATACCGCCGGCCCAAATATTCCGGAATGGAAAACACTCCCGCACGCCAATAAAAAGGAATGAAAATGATGGCGGAAACCACCATCGCGGGAATGGCGCCGATCCATTCGAAATTCGCCTGTGCAATGCCGTATCTAAACGCACCGCCCGCCCCGCCGACGTAATCGTTCGAACCGATATTCGTGCCGATGATGGACATGCCGATGATCCACCAGGGCAGCGTTTTTCCCGCCAAAAAATAATCGCTGGAGTTTTTTATTTTCCGGTGAAAGAGATAGCCGAAAACGGATATGCCCGCCAGATACAGAAAAATGAGACCAATATCGACCCAGTGCACATCGGCAGGGGTAAAGCGGAAAAAAGCGTCAAAAGAAAAGGAATTCATACATATCCTCGAAAATTAGTTATTGAGATTACAAGATTGCTTGTTGTCATCCCGGACCTTTAAAATTCAAAAAAAAAGTTTTGCGGGTTATTCCTACTTCCCATTATGGATATCCTTTTTTAAAAGGTCAAGCGTTATTGCAAAACATTAAAAGATGCATCAGAAAAAACTATTGACATCAATTATACATAACGCTACCAAATGAGCGCTTGGACGGTCGAACCAATCAATGCCCGGCGGGGAATTCCATGGCCAAAAAAAAATTATTCATAAAAGATCTTCTGGGAATTACGGGAAATATCGACTTGCAGCTTGAACTGGTTGCCGGTGAACATGGACTTTCAAAGGAAATTCCCGGCAGTGAAATGAACAGGCCGGGGCTCACGCTCGCGGGCTTTTACGATTTCTTCGCCTATGACCGCATCCAGATATTCGGACTGGGAGAGACCGCATACCTTGAAAAGCTGGACTTCGAAAAGAAAAATGAGGTGTACAATAAATTTTTTTCATTCGATATCCTCTGCTGCGTCTTCACGCACGAGGTGATGCCCGATGATGCGTTTCTGAAACTCGCCAATGAAAAAGGCGTTCCCGTGATGGTGACCCGCCATCGCACCACGCGCTTCATCAGTCTTCTCACGCATATCATTGAAGAAGTCTTCGCACCAACAGAATCAATTCACGGCACCCTGGTCGAAGTGTACGGTATCGGAGTGCTTCTCATCGGGAAAAGCGGCGTGGGGAAAAGCGAAACAGCGCTCGAACTCATTGAACGAAATCACCGGCTGGTAGCGGACGATATCGTTGAAATCAGAAAAATTGATGAATCGCTTCTCATGGGCAGCGGCTCGGAAATTGTGCGCCACCACTTAGAGATCAGAGGCTTAGGCATCATCAATGTAAAAGATCTCTATGGAATCGGCGCTGTTCGAAACCGAAAGCGCATCGAACTGGTGGTGCTTCTTGAGGAATGGGACGCGTCAACCTACTATGACAGGCTTGGAATCGACGAATACTATTACCCCATAATGGAAATCAATGTTCCCTATATCATCGTGCCGGTGAGGCCCGGTCGCAATATCCCCATCATCATTGAAACTGCGGCACTCAATCAGAGGCTTAAAAAAATGGGAGTATATTCAGCGCAGGAACTCGATGAACGCATTCAGGAATGGATCAAAACGCAGGGACAAACCGATGACGGAAAAGGCCATACAGATTAAAAGCGACGCGGGAATTCATGCCCGCCCGGCAATGATGCTTGTAAAAGAAGCAATGAAATTCCCTTGCGAGGTTTATCTCATCAAAGACAGCATACAGGCAAACGGCAAGTCGATCATGTCGGTACTATCGCTTGCCATCACCAAAGGCTCCAAGCTCATCATACGCGCCGTGGGAGAAGATGAAGCGGAGGCGGTGGAAAGCATTGCAAGGCTCATTCAGACAGAATTTTAGATTTAAGGTTCGTGTAATAATATCAGGATTTCGAAAATAATGTCTTGAAAATATCTTAGCCTGCACTATTATAGAGACATCATGAAGCATGCACGTATAAAACATCTATTGTACATCATCATTGCACTGCTGATTGCAAATACCGCTTCCTTCGGTGCGGAACGCACATCTTCTCCAAAAGGCAAAGCGCCCAAAGCATCGGACATCAAAATACTCGAGCAGATTGAATATCAGCGTGCTTTTTTTGAACGAAAAAGAGATCCCATACTCGCAGGCATTCTTTCCTGGTATGTTCCGGGACTCGGCCAGTATTATTCCGGCGAAATAGGAAAAGGCACAATATTTCTCCTGACGGAATACACCCTCACCCTGAGTGCAATTTTGTATTTCGTCAATTTCGACTTTTCCGCCGGCGGCAAAAGCGGCTTTAAAATCAACATTGACGCGAAGCGTAGTGACTTAGGGGTCATAGAAACATCCCGACGAAACGTATTCATCGGCGTCATGTCGCTGGTGGCTTTTATTCATCTGTATAATGTATCCGATGCGGTGCAGTCGGCTCGGACATTCAATAATAACCTTGAGAAAGATCAAAAACGCCTGCGGGAAACCTATCCGTTCATTTTTACCGGCAGCGAAGAAAAAAGGAGCGTGTACTTTGGCTTACAGACCCATTTTTAGAGCAATTGCCCTCATTGCTGCCATGGCACTTTTCGTTTCGGTGCTACCGCTTCACGCGCAAAGCGATAAGAGCAATACTTTCAGGGATGCCGAAGAGAATCCCATTTTCCTCGATGAACCGGAGCGGAAGGATCCCTTTGTGGCAGGGCTTTTGTCCTGGAGCTGGAGCGGTCTTGGCCAGTTCTACACGCAAAACTACGGAAGGGGCTCGCTTTTTCTAATGACGGATATTCTCCAGAAAGGGCTATTCGTGTATGGACTTTTTTATTACACCGAAAAATACAGCAATAGCGATGACGATGTGGTACGGTGGAATAATATTGCAAAGCGGGATAGAGGAATAATCATCGGTTATCTCCTCTCTCTCATAATCGTCAAAGCGCTGGGAGTGGTTGATGCAGTATACTCCGCTGAAACGTATAACAAAGAAATTTACTTCCCCTACTGGAAAAATAGAATGAGATTGAAGCTCTCCGTGGAAACCGTTGATGACCGTATCGAGTTTTCAGCAGGAAAACATGTCCAGTTTTAACAAGTCGCGCCGACAATACCAATAACAATGATTCTGGAAAATCGACATAGAAATGGATTCAGTTTACTGCCATACATCACAATTGCAGTGGCAATTCTTTTCTTTCCCCGAATTCTGCCGGCCGCCGAACTGCTCGTGGGCGATCTTATCAGCGAAAATGACCGGCGCTTTCTCGAACTCAGGGTCACTGGCTACCAGGAAGGCGATATTTTAGAAGCGGTCAAACGCGGGATAGAAGCAAAAATTACCTTTACACTTCAGATTGCGAAAGAAAGTCCAATTGATTTTGTCTACACAAAAGCGGTTCGTACGATGCACATCAACCGTTCGGTGAAATTTGATTTCTGGAGCCGCTCATTCGTTCTTGCAGAACGGGGTATAAAAGCGACGTTCCACAATGAGCGGGCCATGCTCAATGCCTTTTTTACTGTGAACAGATGGGAAATACCGTTCAAGGATCTGCAACCGGGCCAGAGATATAAAATCCGCGCCCGGGCCGAACTCACTTCCGTGGAGCTGTATTTTCCCATGAACCTCATTTTCAAATACATCGTCGGCTACTGGGATTTCGATACAGGCTGGGTTAGCGGGCCTTCTTTCACCGCACAACCATGAACGGGCAATCGCAATAGCATATGAAAGCGAAATCATTCATTAAAAAAATTATTTCAAGCAAATCGAGATTTCAGGATTTTATTTTTCTTGCGGGCATCTTTTTCTTTGCCGCCCTTCTGGTGGTGGGCCTTTTCCCCACAACCGAAGTCGAAGAAGAGGTGGGGAAGACCTATTATCTCTATCTCATGATGGCCATTCCGGTCATCGCCGCAGTGTATTTCATCATCGTCTCCTTCAGGCGTCAGCTCTATTCAGGTTCCTCTGAAATCACCACAAGCATTCGCTTTAAAATCGCGCTGGCGTTTGTGTTTGTCGCCATCGTTCCATCGCTCCCCATTATCATTCTTTCAAACAGAATCATCAACCATACAATTGCCCAGTACATAAGCGAACGCGACACACTGGCGATGGAAGAAGCGTTGAAGATGGCAAACGAAACGCTTGCCTCATCATTCTCTGATATTCGCTACCGGCTGGAGATAATCGCAAACTACGGCCTGTATTCTTCCTATCCCGCACTGCAACGGCAGGAAGGGAGGCTGAAAGCGCAGGGTTATGGTCTGCTTCTCTATTCATTTGTCGAGGAAAACGGATTTCTGCTGCTCACGCCAAGGAAAGATGCAAAGGAATTTTCCGCGGGAATCGGCACAACGCTGAATTCCATTCCCCCGCCGCAGGGTGTGCGAGTGTACAATATCAGCATCGGCTCTCATTCCGTCGTAATGGGCGCGCTCAGGCAGGGAAGCGATGTCCTGGTGATGTATAAGACGAATCCTGAAATTCTCTTTTCCCGCGTATCGCTGTATCAGGAAGCGCTTGGACGGTATCGCCAGCGCGAATTCCTGCGCCCGTATCTCCAGACCGGCATGGGAATTTTTCTTCTGCTGCTTTCCATCATCATTGTGATTCTTTCCATTTCCGTGAGTTTTTTTCTCTCTAACAGCATCACCAGGCCGGTTTACGAACTTGCCGCCGCGGCCCGCCAGATAGCGCTCGGAGATTTTGCCATCAGCCTGGAGCGCGATTCGCAGGATGAAATGGCCGTCCTATACAGGTCGTTTAACAAAATGGCTGAGCAGCTTCGAGAAGGCAGGGAGGTAATGTACCAAAAGCAAAAACTTCAGGCATGGCACGACATCGCCCGCAAATTGGTGCATGAAATCAAAAACCCTCTCACGCCGATCCGCCTTTCGGCAGAGCGTATGCGCAAACGCTTTTTTGAGCACCACCCTGACCTTCCTTCAATAATAGAGAAAGGTACAGCAACAATCATAGAAGAAGTGGACACGCTTATGACAATTATCGGGGAATTTTCCCGCTTCGCGCGCCTTCCCGAATCAAGACTCGAACCCGGTGATCTCAATGCAAAAATCGCAAACTGCATTGATTTTTTCAATGCGCATGAAAACATACATTTCCACCTGCACCTCGATGAGACGCTTCCGCAGATGCTTTTCGATAAAATACTCATCAGACAGGTGATGATCAACCTCATCCAGAACGCCATCGATTCCATACCAGGTTCGGGGAATATCTGGATTAAAACATTTTTTGACCGCGAAAAAATGCTTGTCCGAATTTCCATAAAAGACGATGGTGCGGGAATCAAGGAAGAACATCTTCCAAAAATCTTCGAACCGACTTTTTCATCGAAGGAACACGGTACCGGCCTGGGACTTGCAATTGTCGAGAAGATAATTTTTGAACACAGGGGAAGGATCCGATGCAACTCCAGGCCGGGCGAAGGCGCAGAATTCATCATTGAACTTCCGGTTTCGGGAGGAGAGGAAAGCGATGGCAAAAATATTAATCGTAGATGATGAAAAAAACATCATCACTACCATAAGCGCCATCCTCCAGGACGAGGATCACATCGTCTATTCCGCCCCGTCTGGCGAGGAGGCGCTTTCCTTCCTGAGAAAAAACGATGTGGATCTCATAATTCTGGACGTCTGGCTTCCCGACATCGACGGCGTGGAAATTCTTGAGCGCGTTAAAAAAACAAATCCTGATATCGCCATCCTCATGATCTCCGGCCACGGCTCAATTGATATTGCCGTGAAGGCAACGAAAATGGGCGCGTTCGATTTTCTTGAAAAACCGCCTTCAATGGAGCGCATCATCACCGCCGTGAACAACGCGCTTGAACAGCTCCGGCTCAAGCGAGAAAACGTGCGGCTTCTCAAAAACCTCTCGCAGGATGATGAAATGATCGGTGAATCCAAACCGATGCAGGAAGTGCGCGCGATCATTGAGCGGGCAGCCGCCACCAGCGCCCGCGTGTTTATCACAGGCGACAACGGCACGGGCAAAGAACTTGTCGCGCGTGCCATACACCGTAAATCGCTGCGCGCCGACAAACCGTTTGTAAAGGTGAATTGCGCAGCCATCCCTGATGAGCTGATCGAAAGCGAACTCTTCGGCCATGAGAAAGGCTCCTTCACCGGCGCAGTGGGACGCAAACTCGGAAAGTTCGAAGTGGCCAATCGCGGCACCATCTTTCTGGATGAAATCTGCGATATGAGCGCAAGCGCCCAGGCAAAGGTTCTTCGCGTGCTCCAGGAACAGCAGTTCGAACGCGTCGGAGGAAACGAGACCATCACAGTGGATGTTAGGGTTATATCGGCAACGAACGTCAACGTGAAACGCGCGATAGAAGAAGAACGATTCAGAGAAGACCTCTATTTTCGCCTCAACGTGATACCCATTCACGTTCCCGATCTATCTGAGCGGAGAGAAGACATACCTCTTTTAATTAATTATTTCATTGAAAAATTCAGCAAGGAACATGGAACCGGCTCAAAAGAAATTTCTCCCGAAGGCATACAACTGCTTGTGGAATATCCCTGGCCCGGCAATGTCCGTGAACTGAAAAACATCATCGAACGGCTCTGCATTATGGTACCGGGACAAATAATTACGGAAACCGACATTCAGGAACATCTCGAATCGGACGAAAGCGAAGTGATACAGACTGACATCTCTTCGTTCAAAAAAGCGAAGGAGCAGTTCGAACGCGAATTCATTATCAACGCGCTCAAACGGAATGGGAAAAACGTTTCCCAGACTGCGCAGGAAATGGGCATTGAAAGAACAAACCTTTACAGGAAAATCAAACAGTACAACATCAACGTGGACGCGCTGTAGCATATCGCGCGTTTGAAGCATCAATTGCTATGAATGAAATTCGCGACGACATTGCACGCTATATCAAACATGCCGCATATGCGGGAAAAATAGTCCGCTTTAGAAATCAGAAAGAGCGTGATGCGCTTCTCGCATGGCTGGCAGAATCGCAATTTGCCGAAAGCACACCCCGGCCAGCTCCATTACATCTTTCCGAAAAAATTGCCGCATGCGATCTCTGCGGGACGGGCCTCAGCAAGAAAAACGGGTACGGCACGGGAAAAAGCGGTGTGATGGTGATTCTCAACGCTCCGCGCCTCATTTCGCCGGAAGAGAAAAGAATGCTTAAAACCGAAGCAGTCGAGCTGATGAAGAAAATGCTCGGCGCAATCGATCTCGAAGCTGAACAGTGCTACATCACCAATATCATCAAATGCGATCAGGATGTCGCAGTGCGCCCAAGCGCCATGTATAAAAATTGCGCGGCCTTTCTTCGTGATGAATTTAACTTAATCCAACCACATACTGTGATCGTCATGGGACAGATCATTCCTTTGAAAGATCTCATCAATGCCTCAAGCGAGGTGAAATGGTTCAACACAGAACATCCCGTGACAATGCTTAAAAATCCCGAACTGAAAAAAGGCGCCTGGAACACTCTAAAAGAAGCGAAAAAACGCATCGACATGCTCAAGGACAAACGCTGATGCCTCCCTTATGCAACTACGCCGAAGTGTCGCTTAATCTTCCGCTTGATCGCTTCTTTACCTATCGCGTGCCTGATGACATGCCGATAAAAAAATTTTCCCGCGTCGAGGTCAATTTCAACGGCAGAAACATGATGGGATGTGTGATTAACCTCACCGATGCGCCACCGGATGGCCTTGATAAAGCAAAAATAAAAAACATCAGCGCTTTGATCGATGAAGACCCAATCTTCGATACGCGCCTTGTTACTCTTGCGCGTACACTATCGCAAGAGTATCTCTGCTCATTTGGCGAAGCCCTCGGAATGGCGCTTCCCTCGGCAAAAAAACCATCGGGAAGACATACCAATCCCTTTGGAAAACCTTCGCTCAAAGACATAATCCTCACAAACGAACAACGGCAAATTTTCCAGTCGATTCTCGAACATCGGGGGAATGGATCTTTTCTCCATCTCGTCTACGGCGTCACCGGCAGCGGGAAAACAGAAATCTATGTTTCACTTGCGCGAAAACTCATTGCGGAAGGATTTTCTGTCATCTACTGCGTTCCTGAAATTTCGCTTTCATCCCAGATCTACGAACGCCTCTTCGACTTATTCGGCGAAAAAATGGTGATTTACCACAGCGGGCTTACTCCACAGCAGCGCCTGTACAGCTGGCTTCGTTTCTACCGTGGCCATGCCTCCATTGCGGTAGGTACACGATCGGCGATCTTCATGCAATGCCCTCGCCTTGGCATGATTGTAATCGATGAAGAGCACGATGCTTCCTACAAGGAACACAGTTCCCCCCGCTACAGCGCCCGGCGCGCAGCACTCATCCGCTCGAGGATGGAACATTCGCTCGCCGTATTCGGCTCAGCTACACCATCAATCGAAAGCCTTTTTGCGGCGGAGAAGAACATCTTCATTCTTCATAAACTTGAAAAGAGATACGGGAAAGCCGCGCTCCCGTCAATAGAAATCATTGGCCTTCAAAGTTCACAATCCAGGGAACGCCTGCTTTCAACCGAGCTTATGATAGGACTCAAAGAAACACAGAAGCGGGGCGAACAGTCAATTCTGCTGCTCAATCGCCGCGGATTTTCACCTTTCGTCATGTGCGATAACTGCCGTCACATCGAAATATGCCCTAACTGCAATATCAGCCTTACCCTGCATCACCGAAAGAATCTCATCTGCCACTATTGCGGCTTTTCACGAGCTTTTAGCGAGAATTGCTCAGAATGCGGCGAAGAGGCACTTCGAAAAATCGGAAGCGGGACACAGCGGATGGAAGAAATTCTTCCGCAAGTCCTGCCGGGCATCAGGGTTTTCAGGCTCGATCAGGACAGCGGCAAAAAAAAGGGCACCTCCTATGAACTTCTTGAAAAAATGCGCGATGGCTCCATCGATGTGCTGTTGGGCACGCAGATGGTCGCAAAGGGGTACGATTTTCCAGATGTATCGCTTGTCGGAGTGCTGTTAGCCGATATTGGCATTAATATTCCAGATTTCCGCGCCACTGAGCGGATTTTCTCCCTTCTCACTCAGGTTTCCGGTCGAAGCGGCCGACGGGAAAAACCGGGCAGAGTGATTGTGCAAACGCTGAATGTTGAACACCCCTTCTTCCACTTTCTCACCCGGCACGATTATTTCGGATTCTACCGCCATGAAATTGAAATACGACGACAACTCAGATATCCCCCTTTCACTCGAATCGCGCGCATGCTTGCGCGCGGTAAAGATGAATCGAAAGTGGCAAATACGATAAAACATATTGCAGAAACCATACGCGAAGAAATCCGCAAAAAAGGATATTCAATTGAGGTGCTCGGGCCGTCTCCCGCACCGCTTTCCAAAATTGCGAACAATTTCAGGTGGCATCTCATCCTTAAAACTGCTGAGATGGAACACGCACGAGAGATAATACGCACGTGCAGCGACACAGTAGAAGGCAATGACGTCTATGTTGAAATCGACATCGATCCGCATGAACTCATGTGAATAGGCGCAAAAACTCGTTGAAACGCAGCATCGCCGTGGAAGTATTGGCACACATCAAGGCAATGGAATGAAGACAATATCACACAACAATTATGAAGCGAAGCAATCGCCCGGACTTCTTCTTTCGCTAATTCCCTGGAACACCTGCGGTTCATTCATGGCTTCCTCCCTGGGCGTACCCACGCTTTCGTATCTTCCCTATGCATTTTTGAACATCATCACGCCCATCATTTCTCTTTTTTACGGCTACAGCGGCATTACCATTGCACGCGGTGAGGAACATGACAAAGGAGAACTCATTTCGGACGGATGAGATGATGCGGACAGGGAATTTTCAATCAATCTTTTCTTTGAGGACAATCCTTTTCCCCGCAATATTCAGATAGAAGACATCGTCGCTTTCTTCAAGGCGGTCCAGAATTTCAAACGAAGGCGAGTGCAGAAATTTCGCAGGGAACTTTCCTCCGTGTACCCGGCAGTACAGCGCGTTCTGAGCACCCACGCAGAGCGTCTCGGGATCGAGCTCTTCCTCTCCACGTGAACGAATGGTGATGTATACGGTTTCAAAAGATCCGAAGCCCTCAAAACGCACTCCCGTGATGAAGCACGGCACATCTTCCACTACAATCGGATACACGAAATTCCCATAGTGGATCACATACTGGCCGTCACGGGTAATGTCGATTGATTTATTGAAAAAATCAATGATTCTGTCGTTGGTGAAAGGCACGCCGTTATGAGTCCAATTGCCCCCGGCATCGAGCCTGATCTCATCGATTTTTTCGCCGGATTCGATGAGTTTTTTTATTTCTTCGGGTATTTCCGGATATTCAGCATCCATGGTTTGCATCCGATTATGAACGTTTCACGCACGCATCATCGGATCGGTCAGCCGCTGATGTTCTTCCATCGCATAGCGGTCGGTCATGCCCGCCAGATAATCGGCGATGATGCGTTGCGCGTTTTCGCTTCCGAGTCTTTTCTGATAATCAGCAGGCAAAGCCTCAGGATAGTCGCAATAAATTTCAAAAAGTTCTCTGAGCACCTTTTCCGCTTTAATCCCCATCCGCACCACCCGGTAATGGCGATAGAGATTTTTCCGCAAGAACATCTTGAGTTCATCATTCATGGCGCCGATCTTTTCGCTGAAGCCCACCACGCGCCGGTCGCATGTGCGCACGTCATCATACACGGCAAGGCCCATTTTCTCAATGCCGTCCTCGGTCGTCTGAATGAGGTCGGTCACAAGCATGTTGATGATGGTCCGTATTATCTTGCTGACGGCAAGTTTTTTTTCGGAATGAGAAAAATTCGAGATGTCCGCTCTTCGCATCGCTTCTTCCCATACCGAAAGCCCGGCAACTTCGGAAAGATCTAACATCCCTGAAGAAAGCCCGTCGTCAAGATCGTGGTTATTATATGCAATCTCATCGGCATAATCGATAATCTGCGCCTCCAGCCCCGGCATCTCTTCGGGTGCGAACTCGGATACCTCCGGGTGATCGTAGCTTGTCGAGTGTTTGATGATGCCCTCGCGCGTCTCCCAGGTGAGATTGAGACCCGGAAATTCCTGATAGCGCTCTTCGAGTTTTTCCACCACTCTCAGGCTTTGTCTGTTATGCTCAAATCCGCCTGCATCTTTTAAAAGATCATTCAGCACATGTTCGCCGGTATGTCCAAACGGCGTATGCCCCAGATCATGCGCAAGCGCGATGCTTTCGGCCAGGTCTTCGTTCAGCCGAAGAGCGCGTGCAATGGAACGCGCGATCTGCGCCACCTCAATGGTGTGCGTGAGCCTTGTGCGGTAATGATCCCCTTCGTGATTTACAAATACCTGCGTTTTGTACTCGAGTCGGCGAAACGCCCTGCAATGGATGATGCGCTCGCGGTCGCGCTGAAATTCCGCACGGTATGGATGCGGCGGTTCAGGATACTGCCGACCGCGCGTGTACTTGGAACGGCTGGCAAGCGGCGAGAGAAGGCGATCCTCGTTGTCGTGGAGATACTCCCGATCGATTTTTTTCCTGCGCACCATCATTCACCCAGGTGGCGTTCGTATGCGTCGGCGGCGGTCTGGCGGTTGATGCGAAGCTCCTCATTCGACGGATCTTCTTCCACGCCGCGATTGAACGCCTGCAACGCCTTGCGGTAATTCCCTTTTTTATAATAGCCCATGCCGATGTAATTATACGCTTCGGCGATTCGCTTCCCGTCCCTGGATGCGCGCACCACCTGATACATCGCGTCAATCGCCTTTTCGGTCATCTCGCGCCGGTAGTACACCACGCCGAGCGAAAAAAGCGCCTCCGCATCGTTTGCTTTCAGAAGCAGCGCCTTCTGCGCATAATTCATCGCCTCTTCCATGCCTTTTTCATCGGGCGATTTTTTCGATGTGAGAATTGCAAGATTCACCAGGGCTTTACGCGCAAGATCATTGCGGTCATTTATTTCCAGTACTTTTTTGTATTCCCCGATTGCGTAGTCGATCTGATTGGTATGATAATACACCGCGCCGAGGTTAAAATGCGCATCCTGGATATTCGGCCATCGGCGGAGAATTTTCTGATATTCATCCATCGCCATGTCCATGTATTTTTTTTCGTAATAAAAATCGGCGATGGCCAGATGCGGCCGCGGATTGTCGGGGTTGAGCTCCGCGGCTTTTTTCCAGACTTCAATCGCAAGTTCAATCCTACCGGCATGTTTGTATGCTATCCCTAAATTATACAATGCCGCGTCATCCCTGGGTGATATAAGCAACGCTTTCTTATAGCTTTCGATCGCCTCCTCGTAGCGCTGTGCATCATCCATGATATTGCCCATATTGATATATGCGATGCGGGCGTTTTCCGATGCCGGCTCCATCACGGTGATTTTTTTATAATAATCGTAGGCGTTGCCAAGATCTCCTTTTTCATAATATATCTCCGCGATGCGGGAAAGGATGCGCGCGTCACGGTTGAGCGCATCGGAAAGCTTGCTGTACACTTCGAGGCTTTTGTCGTATTCCTTGAGCGTAAAGTAGGCCTCACCCAGCCCCTCAAGCACGCGGGCATCGTTTTTCGCCAGTTCCTGGGATTTGAGAAATTCGGCAAGCGCGCGCTCTTTATCGTTCTTTTTCAGATACACAAGCCCCATGTTGTAGCGGTCAATCGGATCGGCTGGATTGACCGATATTGCCAGCCGAAGATATTTCTCCGCGCTGTCCAGATCCTGCATGGTTGAATAGAGCGAACCAAGCTTCGAATACGACATGTGCGCGACTTTCCCCAGCTTGTCTGCCTCCCCTGCTTTTTTAAGATATTCCATTCCGGAAACTTTATCGCCGCTACGAAGAAGCACGATGCCAAGATTGTACAGCGCCGAAGCATTCTCCGGATCGCGCGCAAGCGCATCCTGGTACATTTTTTTCGCGCCGTCGTAATTTCTCTGCTCGAAGAGAATGTTGCCGTAGAGGACTTTATTGCCGGTGCTGTCTGGATCAAGGCTAATCGCGCGCTCGATGGCATCCTTTGCTGCCGGATAATCCTTCTTGTGACGGTAGGCCAGAGCCATGTTGCGGTAGATGAGCGGATCGGAGCCGTTGAAGCGAAGCGCGCGACGATAATATTCGATTGCTTCATCAGTTTTTCCCTGCTCGTCGTTGATGATGCCGATGAAGGTAAGCGCAACCGCTTTATCATTATCCGGGGATGCGGATTCAACCACTTCCTTGAATTCAGCAATCGCATCGTTGAAATAGCCCTTAAAATAGCTCTCCTTCCCTCGCCGCAAATGGATGTTCTCGGAAAGCGTTTCAGGGATGAGCCTTTTTTCGCTGTCATGAAGGCTTTGATCCGCCTCGCCGCTGAGGAAGCTTCCCGGCCGATGATACAGCTTCGTAATGAGAAATATTCCCGCAATCGCCACCGCAACGAATGCCGCTGAGAGAATGATAGTGCTGCGCTTTGAAAAAAAACTTCTACCCGTGGGCTCCTCAGATTCAATGGAGCTGATACGCACTTTGCGCGGGGTTTCTTCCGCGGTGGAAGGACGTTCTTTTTCCTCCTCTGCGAGAGTTATTCTGTTTTTCTTAAAGGGATTCACCGCGAGCTATACCTCCCTTTTGATTTCATCGCGACGGACCGCATCTAAGATTCCGTTGATGAACTGACCCGAGCTTTCTCCGCCGTAGATTTTGCCAAGCTCGATGCCTTCGTTGATGGTGACCACGGGCGGAATATCCGGATAGTACAGCAATTCACAGATGCTGATTCGAAGTATCGATTTATCCACCACGGTAAGCCGCTCGAAACTCCAGTTTTTCGAATGCTTCCTGATGAGTTCATCGATGTCATCAATATGCGCAATTGTCGTAGTGATGAGCGATACCGCAAAATTTTTGATCTCTTCATTGACGGGGTTCTCCACCCACGCGAGCTTAATCAGTTCCTCCGCGCTTTTTTGAACCGTCTCGTGCATATACAGCGCCTGAAGCGCGTACTCGCGCGCCTTTCTTCTGTGTCCCATCAGGATAACTGTCTGAAAAGATTGGCCATTTCAATGGCGGAAAGCGCCGCATCGAACCCCTTGTTGCCCGATTTGGTTCCCGCTCTCTCAACCGCCTGCTCAATCGTATCGGTCGTGAGGACTCCGTACACCACCGGAATTGGAGATGCCAGCCCCACCTGCGCAACACCTTTCGACACCTCTGCGGCTACATAATCAAAGTGGGGCGTAGCGCCTCTGATCACCGCGCCAAGGCAAATAACCGCATCGAATTTCTTCGCATCGACAAGCTTTTTTGCAACCGCCGGAATTTCGAACGAACCCGGAACCCACGCGATTGCAATATCCTCCTCGCTCGCATTGTTCCGCTTCAGGCAATCAATTGCCCCGCTTAAGAGTTTGCTTGTGATAAATTCATTGAACCTTGAAAGCACAATGGCGAACTTAAGGCCGGTCGCATCCAGTTTCCCTTCGTACACTTTCATCTTTCCACCTGTCACCAGTAAATTTTCACATTTTATGACTGCGCACTCTTCTTCAAATCGTCAAGCCTTTTTTACCAGCCCGCGGCAGTCATCAGCATCACCACCTGCTCAGGCTGCCGCCACTCTGGCCTCACCCGTGAACCGATGCCGTAGGTAAACCATATCGGCAGACCTCCCCACGCAAGCACGCGAAAGCCAAGGCCGAAGCCCGCCACATCTTCGACCTCGGGCCCGAACACATGCGCCGCATCCAGATAGAGCGTCATACGCAATCTCCGCATAACGTTTAATCCATAGCTGAGATTCGCAAGCGCGAATGAATCCACCCTGAACGAGTCAACCGTAAACCCGTGAACAACATCCAGCCGGGCATTATCGATAGTGCCGCCGAAACGCGGTCTCGTGAGAAAATCATTGTCCTTCCCGCCTTTGTAGCGTATCTTTACCACCACATTGTGATTGTCGTCCTTCGCGTAGCCCGCAAGAAGCGTGAGCGAATAAATCGTAAAAGTTCTCGCATCCTCGCCGATTTCATAATCCGGGGGACTTCCCCATTTCTCCCAGCGGTTGCGCACGCCATAGCCGATCCAGGAAAAAATACCAATGCCGCTGGTAATTTGATCGATACCCTTCTCGGTGAGCGCCGATACATTCAAATCCAGCCTGGGAAAAACATTAAAATGGTTGAGCGGCATGATGAAATCATCGGGTATGCTTTTTTTCACAAAAAAATACTGGCGGGAATCCAGAGAAAAGCCGAAATTGAGATTCCTGAGAAAATGATATTTCAGCGTCACGATTTCGGAAACATAATTCGTGTAGAATTTCGTGTTCTCGCCGAACTCGCTGCTGATGAAACCTAAGTTTGTGCCGCTTGCATACAGAAACGAACCAATCAGAGTTTCTTCAAGTGTGGTTTTGCGCCAGGGAAAGTTTTTCTGGGTGAGTTTCATCGTCGCCTTCAAACCCGCCCAGCTGAAAGAAAAGTCGCTTGAGCCGGCAAGCACGCCTTTGCGGTCGGCTAAAAATACCGGCGCAAACACTCCCTTCTGCCCGCTTACGGGTATTTCCCCTAAAAACACGATGATATTGTTGATATCTGTGCGCGCGCTCTCCTTTATTGATGAGAGGTCCGCATCACCCGAGCGCCCGGTTTCTTTTTTCCGGACAATTGCATCTTCCGTTTCAACAAATGCGCGCTCGCGGTACCATTTCTTCTTCACCAGAAAATGCATCAGCTCCTCGGGAGTGGCGACATCCGAAAAGCGGGATTTTCTCTGCTCGCGCGCCACGTTTTCACGCAGAAGTTCCTCCACGCTTTTATCGCGGACATCAATCGAGGATGATTCAGCAGATGCTTTTTTCTCTTCCTTGATGTTTTTCTCCTGCGCTCCGGCAACGCCAATACAGAGCACCAGCGCTGCAATTACAACAGGGCGATATATTTTATTTATTTTAAACATGAAAGATTTCACTGTGCGATTGCCTTTCGGAGGCGCTGGGCGATAACCTGCATGACGTTTATCGCGATCTTTGGATTTTCTTTCAATGTGAGAAGAAAATCCTTCCTGTTAATGCTGAGCAATCGCGTTTTCTTTTTGGTCCGCACGGAAGCGCTTCGCGGCTCCCTGTCAATAATTGAAAGCTCGCCGATACAGCTTCCGTTTGAAAGCGTTTCGATCACCTTCTTCCCTTTGATGACATCCACCTCTCCTTCTATGATGATGAAAAGCTCTTCGCCCGTGTCCTTCTCGCGGATGAACACTTTGCCGGAAGGAAATTCCAGTTCCCTCGTGATGCTGGCAATGCGAACCAGATCGTCTATGCCAATATCGCTGAAAAGATGGTTCTCCTTCAAGAAAATGATTTTCCCAAGAATATTCAGCATCTCTCCCTCCTTCGATTTCAGAAAATACCTGAAGCGAGCTTCAACGTCGGGCATACAGTGAAAATGCACCAATACGCGCGCAGACGCAAAGCCCACAAGATCTTTAATCTCCGGTATGAATTCTTTCGTTTCCAGAAGAATTCGTCCGGGGTCGACATCGCTTTCCGATCGGCAAAGCGGAATGCGGGCCTGCGCCTCCAACACATCATCTTCAAATATGTATATAGTATCTTTGATGTCCTTCCCTGATGATTCGATAAATTCCTGAATATATCCGGTGACATCGGCGTCTTTCAGGAAGATGCCCGACTCGTATGCGTAATCCAGACCGGTGCCGGTCATCACGCTCACCGCCTTGAGCACCAGATGCTTGCGCAATTCAATTTCGCGCTTCAGCGCCAGATCAAGAAACGCGGCACACAGTTTGTCTGCCTTTTCGTGAAACTTCGTCCCACACAAAAGCCTTCTCATCAGCACAGCCCTGCCGATTCCTTTGTTTTGAATTCCTATGAAGCGAAGCATTTCGCTTCGCATTCTGAGATTGACGCTGATGAAATATTTAAGATAATTTGCAATTCGTTCATAATCATAATGCCTGAAAAGCCTTGCGGCAACTGCCTTGCGGATGAATTCTCCGCTTCCGAACATTTCCTCCATTTCGCTCTGTGCGAAATTAAAACGATAATCTAAAAGGAGTGCTCTGTCTGCATCCTTAAGCGAAATACACAGCGCAAGGAAATTGGTAAGAACTTGCGCCGGCGCATGTCTGAAGCGGTACAGCACTTTCCGCGCAATTTTTCCCGGAAGAGATGACGCATGGGGAATGAGCGCTTTAAAAAGCAGCAACTCGCCAGTGGCGCGCGCAAGCTCCGCAAGATGCGTGGCGCATATTGAAGAATCAAGCACCTGTGCAAGAATATAAAACTCGACCGGCTCGCTAAATCCGGAGATAATTTTTTCTTTTATTGCAAGCACTCGCCTTTCAAGCGAGGATTTTTTTTGCACCGCGGCGTTTCCTGCGATGAGGTTCACCGCAAAGGAGGCTGCCTCGATATCGCCGTCGCCGTGCGCCTCCCTCTCATCCACTAAAAGCACTTCAAGCGCAAGCTGTTCCGATTCCAGCCTTTCAGCCGGATAGCCCTGAAGCAGTTCCACCCTTTTCACGTAAGGAAAGCGGGATATCGCGCCCAGCGCCAGCGCGCGCACGCGAAGATCGGCATCCATAACGGCATTGCGGATTATTTCTTCACGCAGATCCTTCCTAAAAAGAGAACCAAGTATGAACATCTTTTCCTTTGTTTCAAATGTAAGTTCCGAAAAATACGGCACGAGAAGCAACATTACATCGGCACCGGGCGATGCTTTGAAAAGCGCATCTAAAATCGGAAGATTCATTTCCACCGCGGCGGGATTTTTACTCAGAGCGGCTATATCGAGACGTGTTGAAATCTCTTCGCGCGGCCCATGGTCATACGAAAGCTGATTTTTCAAAGAAAGAACATACGCTCTGTTCTGCAATGCCGTCAGCACAAGGTAGGCGATTCCCAAAACCGCCGCGAGCGCATAACCTTCATTCATGGTGAGCTTTCGATCGATAACAAGAACCATTCCGCCCCCGGCAATCATTCCGGCCGGCAGTATAATGCCGCTGATGAACGACTTCATTTCAGCAATACGATGCCGCGGAGCCGCAGCAAGGATCACGTTGAAGACCGGCTGTCTGAACATCATGCTGAGGCTTTTCCGGAAAAAGCGCAGAAGCACGCCGGCCACAAGTCCCGGAAAGAACATCATGAAAATAAAAAAAGCAGCGAAAGAACCCGGATACAGGTAATTTGATTTTTTCACGCCCAGAATGCGGATGATGCGCGCGGTGATGAAGACCTGCACCATCAGAGTCACAAAATCCGAAGCAAACGTATATAGAGAAAGAAAAAGCGCAAGGTCGTTTCTGGACTGAAAGGCGTTGTTGAAAATCGCCGCGAAGTAATATTCCGCGACAGTGTTTACCAGCGCCATCACAAACACCACAAGAACAGAAACATAAAAAAAAGGAGAAGAAAAAGAAAGCTCAATCCTTTTTATTATTTTTCCAAGAATATGCTCGTCGGGCAAAAGCTCATTTTTTTCAAGAGAGGCCTTCCTGTCCGCGCCCCTGAAAAGCAATCCCATCCACACGACCGGCGCGATTAGAAGGATTCCATTTATGCACCACCATGTCCCTCCCCATTGCATCACGTCCTGCCTGAAAAGCGCGATGAGGGAAAAGCTGGCGATGATGCCGCCGAGTTTGCCGCCTCCCATAAGCAGCGGGAGGAGACGCTTGGAACTCTGTATGGAAAGAAACTGATAGGAATAATTAAAATAATGGATATCCAGATAGAAAGTAAAGAGATAGTTTCCAAGGTACAGGTAGAAGGGAAGCCCTGGATGAGCATGATGCGGCATCTTCAGGGAGAGTAAAATTAATCCGCTGAAAATTATAATAAGGATATAATACCCGCGCTTCAGCGAAAAACGGAGAAGCACGTAATTGTACAGAATCCCGGCCACAATGAGCGCAATGCCGTTATAAACAAAAAAACGCGAAAGCCCTCCCGCGCCGTACGATTTGAGAAAAAGCGTTTCGGTAAAGATCTGCCCCACCGCATAAAACGAACCGGAAAGCAGATACAGCAGGAAAAGAGGGATTACAAATTTCAATTCCTTATGTTGTACCGAAAAAGCCTTCCAGATAATCCGTGAAGCGCTCAGGCTCATTATGCAGTTATTCCCCACTCAGACATTAAAGAGATAATGAACGATATCGCCGTCTTTGAGCACGTACTCCCTGCCTTCAATTTTTAAAAGCCCTTTTTCCCGAATACCGTGCTCAGAACCGATGGAAACCAGATCGGCATAATTATACACTTCCGCACGGATGAATCCTTTCTCAAAATCGGTGTGTATTTTGCCCGCAGCCTTCTGTGCCACGGTGCCGCGCTTCACCGTCCAGGCCTGCAGTTCCGTTGCCGCAGTATAGTAGGTGATGAGATCTAAAAGCGAATACGCGGTTGTAATCATTTTATCAAGCCCCGATTCTTCGATACCCATGGACACTAAAAATTCTTTTTTTTCATCGGGAGAAAGTTCCGATATCTCTTCCTCGATTTTTCCCGAAAGCATAATGCACGCCGCCCCGTCCTTTTTCGCAAAATCCGCAAGTACAGCAGCCTCGTCGGTTCCATCACCGTCTTCCCCGATGTTCGCGCAGTACATCATCGGCTTGTTGGTAATCAGGCCAAATTCCCCTACGCCGGCTTCTTCCTCTGAAATATGCATCGACCTGAGCATTTTCCCTTCATTCAAATGCGCCATCATCCGCTCAATCAGTTCGCATCTGGCGCGGGCGGCTTTGTCGCCGGAATTGGCAAGCTTGATGATTTTTTCCCGCGCTCTCGAGAGCACCTCGAGATCGGCAAGCATGAGTTCAGTATTGACAATTTCCGCATCGCGAATCGGATCTATGTCACCCGCCACATGCACCACGTCACCGTGATGAAAACAGCGGAGAACATGCGCCACCGCATCGACATTGCGTATGTTTCCAAGGAACTTATTGCCCAGCCCCTCGCCTTTCGAGGCGCCCTTCACCAGTCCGGCAACATCGATAAATTCAATTCTGGTTGGGATGGGCCTGTCTTTTTTCAACAGTTCAGCGATTTTGAAAAGCCGCTCATCCGGCACAGGAACCACTGCTTTATTCGGCTCGATAGTGCAAAAAGGGTAATTTGCCATTGCCGCGTGCGCGCCGGAAAGGGCGTTGAATATTGTCGATTTGCCGACATTCGGAAGGCCAATGATACCGCAGGAAAATCCCATATGTACACCCTCGCACAAAAAAAAGCTTCTTTAATAAAGAGGAACGTTTCATACATCAGGTTGAGTGGCAAGTGAAAAAATTGATGAGTGGAGGAAATTACGCGATTCGTTTTGCCACTATGAGGGTGATATCATCCTGATAATCGCTGGTCCGCTGCACAAAGCTTTGAAAATCATTTATAAGATACTGTACTGCATCCTGCGCCGATGCTTCAAGCGGCATGCGCTCAAAAGAGGAAAGCAGTCGTTCGACGCTGTACTGTTCCTTCTGCTCATTGCAGCATTCCGTGATGCCATCGGTATAGAGCAAAAACGCATCGCCCTTCTCAATTTTAAACTTCACCGTATTGAATCGATCTTTCATTGCGGCAAGGCCAAGAAAATGACCTTTGAAGTCTTTTCCCTGCGCGACCACCAGTTTCGCGGTACCGTTGAAACGGCGGACGATGAGGTCAACATGCGCGGCATTGATATACTCCACCATCGAATCATTAAATCGCAGCACGATGCCGCTGATGTAGTAGCCCGAGTCGCCAATTTCGGCAATTAAATCATCATTCGCTTTTTCAATTATTGCGCCGAGGCGTTCCGTGCGGTTATCAAAAAAGCTTTTCTGCACAATCGACTTTGCAACCATGGTGAGAAGCCCTGAGGCAACGCCATGCCCGGAGACATCGAAAAGCGATATCCCCAAGAGTTTCCCATCTCGTTCATAAAAATCGAAAAAATCTCCTGAAACGCCCGACATGGGCTTGAAATACACCGCAACATCCCATTCGGAAAACCGCAGAGGCTTAAGCGGCAGAAAGCTTTCCTGCACGCTCACGGCCATTTTCATGTCGCGGTTCATGGCATCATAGGCTTTAGCCAGCTTTTCATTGGCCTCCTGCAATTCGCGGGTGCGCTCAACGACTTTCTTATCGAGGGTGATATTGAGCTCTTCCACTTCGTTATGATATTCGACAAAGCGATTTGCAAGAATAAACATGATGGCAATGAGAAATGACGGAAAGCCCAGGCCCGCAAGGTAGATGTAGCCGATTTTCTGCATAATATTGTGCACAATGATATCATAGAGAACACCCACAGCGAAAGGGACGAGGCCTAAAAGCGTGATGCGCGCCAGGCTATTTTTGCGAAGTGCTTTTATTGCAATGATAGCAAAGCAGTAGACAAGTGTTGGTAAAATCACCACGGCATTGAGCCTGCGAGCAAATCCGACAAAAAAACCATAGTCCTGAATCGCAAGTATTATTCCAATAAGAATAATAAAGTACGCGGTAATCCCATATTGCACTTTTTTGGGAATTGAAACTTCGAAAAACGCATTGGTAAAGCGGATAAAAAAATACGCGGTAAAATACAGGCAAATAAAAACAATTTTCTGAAAGGTGAGATATGTCAGGTGATAATGAATATTAAACGGCGTGGACGTGGCATAAAAATTTGTCTGATATATCGAAAAGAATATCGATACGATGCCATAATACAGGTTTTCTTTATCCTTCGGCCGTTTGACATATATCAGCAAATGATACAATCCGATGATAAACATCACAAACGCGATGAGCGCATTCACATCCTCCCGCATAAAGCGATGGAGAGAGTATTCACGGGCAATGACGCTCCGTTCGCCAAGGCAAATCGGACCTTCCACAAGCCCTTCATGATGCGCATATATTTTAATCAAAAGAACACTGGTGGAGGGAACGCTCAATTCAGAGGGGATGTCGTATTTCCGGTATTTATTCCATTCGCTGAAGAACTGTTGCCCCTCATAGGGAAACCGCCCTCCTTTTCCAATCAGGTGGTCGTTAAGATACGTTTCGTCCACAGGGTTGATGGGCCCCAGCATGATCGAAAGTTCTTTGCCGCGCAGCGCGTGCGGCAAGGAAAACTCCTTTCGAAGCCAGATAACGCCTTCCCTGCCAGGAACAAGATTTTCGAGATTTGAAAGAGAATCAAGAGGAGAAAAACGATACTGGCCGGCTTCTGAAACGCTATCATACAAATTCCCCACCGCGTACTGCCAGCCCCCCGAAAGGTCGATGAAGGAAGTATCATCGCCGCCACAACCGGCAAAAGGGATGAGCACTGTACATGCATACATAAAAATTCTGCTTTTCATTGCATACCGCATCATCCCTCCATCATTTCCATATTTTTGGTTAATTATTATGCTACCATATCAAATTCGTCAATAAAAATCCATAACGATTGTTTTTCTCAGCCGCAATAATCACACAAAAACATGGACAAAATCAGACATTCCTTCTTTTGGCAAGACAAGATACGTATTTTTCAGTAAACTAAAACCATCCAGACGGTATTCTGGGATTAATTATTCAAGAGGCGGGGGTTTTACAATGAAAAAAATCACACAAATTTGCGTACTCGCAATGCTTTTCGTTTTATCATTTTCTATTGTTGCTATGGCGAAAACCTATGACCTGGTACTTCTTCATGGACTAACCAATAAGCACCAGTGGAGCAATGCATTTCTCAATCAGGTTGCTTCAATCTGGGGCTCTGGAAATGTGTATGTCATTTTCACCAATGAATCCACCCGGGTGTGGACGCGTACCATCAATGGAAGGGTTATTTACTTCTGCGGCGAAAATGATTTCTCAGCCGGCGATAATTACATCTGGACGCAGGCATCGCTCATGCGCCAGAAGATTGTAAAATTGCAGGGTTCGTATGGTTTGAGCACCTATTTTAACGTCATCGCGCACAGCATGGGAGGCCTGGTGACGCGCTACTATGCGTGGCAGTATCCCTACACGGTGGCAGGATTGGTGACGCTCGGCACGCCGCATCATGGTTCTTCGCTGGCGGTAGCGGCCGACTTCATGTTCCTCGACTGGTTCATTGGCGCGCAGGAAGCGATGGAGCATTTGAAACCTTCCTGGGTAAAGAATACGTTTAACAAATCGCTTGCGCCTATCATGACTACGCCATTGCAGGGCGGGCAGAAGGTATGGACGATTGTGGGCGATGCCGACGGCTACGACTGCTGGGGCTGGAGCGGCGAGCTTTTTGCCGGATGGCCGATCCTCGGCGCATGGGAAGGCGATAACGACGGCCTGGTATCGCACCAGTCAGCGATGCTTTCCGGAGTGGATAATCACAGCGGCGATGCGAATACGCTTGCATTCTTCTGGAGCGATGACCACTACGATCTGGTGTTGAATGCCGCTGTTGCCTCAAAGGCTGCAAGCGTGCTGAGATAAGGAATACTAAAAGCAGTGAGACGAAGAAAAGCTGCCGCTTTATGCGGCGGCTTTTTTTATTTATGCGGCCAGTATACGCGCGCGCGCCGGGTGTAAGAAAGCACAGAATTTTTTTCTTGATAAAATACTATACATATGTAGTGTTGTAATCGCAACGCTTTAAAAGAGCATTATACGGCATGGAGGTACAAAACCATGATTAAAACCACGTACATGATGACGCAGGAAGTGCTGATGCTGCTCAAAGACGCCGAGAAACGTACCGGATGGAAGATGATTGATATCATCATTGCAGTGATGCGCTACGCAATGCGGCATCATTCAAAATACGAGAGGGAGTATGGAAGGATTGCATATCAGAAGCGCCTGGATAAAGACGGCATGCCAATACCAAAATTGCGGGTGAAGGTAAAATTCCTCCAAAGGGAATATGATTATTTTAATGATATGCGGAGATTTTTCAGAAGGTCGATTTCGCATGTGATCGCGATTGCAGTACTCGAGTATTTGCCAGAACTGGTGGAACGCATTGAATGCGGTGAGTACGATGAGGAGGTGGATTCTTATCCCTATAAAAACTGTGCAATTTACGATAAATGTATAGAAGAAGCGACAGTATTTCATATCTGGTGGGGATTACCCAGCGACCCGGCGCTATTAGCCGCAGAGTTTGTGCGCTAAAACTGCATACCACATCATTATATTCGCAACCGGCATCTCACCGGACGGCGCAGCTATGCTTTCAAACATCATTCATCCCAGGAAAGTCATTTGATACAAAAATCACATATCTCGATTAGGATGTCCATCGATCAGACTTTTCTTATTGAGTGCGACATATTTTTTTGGCACTTCACGGGGGCATACATACGACGTGTCCATCGATCAGACTTTTCTTATTGAGTGCGACTACAGTGCTCCACACCCATTATCGTGGTAGATAGTGTCCATCGATCAGACTTTTCTTATTGAGTGCGACAAAATGAAAGAGAAAAATATCATGAAAGGCACAGGG
>CAKZSV010000025.1 GCA_937921485.1 uncultured bacterium | reverse complement strand
TTCATCCAATTTTTTCCTAACCAACTCGTTCCATAGTCTAACAAAGTCTTCTAATCGCCTGATAGGTCGAACGTCAATACCAGCCGATCTCAGGTACTCTAAAGCCATTGCCTGCAGAGACGATTTGTCGTAAAGTCGGTTGAGCAAACGATTGGCGGCATACCGACTGCGAAAAACAAGATAGGCGATAGCATCAAAAACTTTAGTTCGATCAGGATGATGAGTCAAGATACGCTCAAGCGTCTCATCAACTGAAGGTATATTTGGTTTAATGGGAATTTGTGATTGCCCAAGGGTTGAAAAAAGAAATCTCACGAGAGCATTTTTTGCATCCTGCTCTTCGATGCTTCGACTACGATCCCCATCATATGCGCTCAGCGACTCACAGTAAAACTCTCGCGCCGCATCAAGTGGTCTATTTTCAACGACAATTGAGTCGCCAGAAGAAGCAAAACTTCGGCAAAGGTATTTGTAGAACTGATTGGGATTTTCATCATCCAGCAGAGAAACTATTTTTGCCGCAGATAAATAGTAACCTGCACGTTCACGTGGGCGAATAGTTCGAGAACGTGTGGCTAATTGTTCAAGAGTTGCAATGTCGCTATGATCAAAATTTTGGGTCTGAATATGATCCGCCCGTACTCCCTGATAATCACAACGATCTAAAAAAAATCTGGCAAAACCGCTGATTTCTCTAGAAATGTCCGAGAGCGCTGTCTCGACAATGATCTCATTAATAGGAAGCATCTGCCCGGATTGAGCGTGTTTGATTGCTTCCAATAGCTCTGCCGCCTGTGCATCAGGAGCAGTTGTCAGAATGCGATTCAGCATTTTCTGCGCTTCATCGTAGCGTCCCTGCTTGAAGAGACATAGGGCAATATTTCTCTGCACCGTTCTATTGTCGGGCTGTGCTTGAAGCACTTTTTGGAAGGTCTGTTCGGCGAGAGCATAATCTTCTTTTCGGAGATAACCAATTGCAATCTGCCATAATATTTGTGCTTTTTTGCTCTCTGTAGTCGCCTGTTCAAGTTTCCTTTGCAGCAATGCAATAGCCTTGTCGTGCTGACCAGCGCTCTGATAAAAACCAATCAGCATATTATCCACAGATTGCTGATTAGAAATTCGTCCACGATTTCTTTCCAAAACCTGAATGGCTTCATCCGACCGTCCTAGTTGAACGAGCAACGCAGCCAAGTCTTTGACGGCACTTTCGACATTATCCCCTTGCCTGATAGCATCACGAAGCAACTGAGCTGCTCGCTCAAGGTCTTTTTCAACTAACTGCACCCGTTTAGCCCGAGCATAGGGATTCGACCCTCTGGGAATACCGCTTATTCTGGCATACTCGCGCCACTTGTCATATGCCTCCTGCGCCGGTGGGTAGTTTGGATTGGCTTCCAAAACCTTTTTTACAAGGGCAATTGCTTTAGGGTAATCACCGTCACTGGCATATTCGTTTGCTCTTGCAAACATCTGGTCAAGAGTACGATAAAGTGTCACCCTAATAGCAATCGGACCTTTCGGCCCCTGACTTGGCTCAAAGGTCACGTCTATGCGTTTGCCAGGTGAGAAATCGCGAAGTTGTTCAAGCAAGTCATCATCGGAAACTGCGGTAATATGAAAGAAGTAATTCTCACCATCGCTACCTTTCAAGAAGCCGAAACTGCGATCCGACCTGTAAGAATAGATAGAGCCCTGTGGATTATCAGAGATTATCTTTATGGTTTGGGTGGTCTTTTGCTCAATAAACTCCGAAAGTAACTTTTTATATGTCTCATCCGGCTGCCCTTGGAGACGTGTAAAAGCATCCGCCACCAAACCTTGAAGCGCCTCCCCTTTTATCCAGCGTTGAACAATATCTGCAGCAAAAAGCCTGTTCCCACTGGCAAGAAGCAGGTAAATACCAGTTTCCAGTAATAGTTCAATTTCTTTCTCTGAAGCGCTTGAAGATCTTTTCTGGGCTATATTTCTAATAGTTGGGTAGTCAGAGAATTTCCTGACTAAGCCAATGTAGACATGCCAGGCGCGCAATGCCTCTACGCTAGGAATTATTTGGAAGAAACGCCCAAGACTGTAGCAAGATAAATCGTCCTGTCCGCTTGTTAGTGCCTTTGTTGACAGGTTATACCAGTCCCAAGCGTTATTTGAGATAATTGCAGCAGTTCGGTACAAGTTTAGGGACTGTTGATGGTTTCCTGAAAGGTGATAAAAATAGGCCAAATGCCGCTTTATCGAAGCGGAATTCGGGAATTGTTCTGCAAGTGAAGCAAGATCATGGGCTAAAGGTTGTATTCTCCCGAATTTTGTGCTGAGTTCGTTGATTTTTTCCGCGTATTGATAGCTGTTCTTGATGCGATTCCAAACTGTCAATGCATTAGTGCTTGTCTTGCCTTTGATTTCACTGGCAGGAAACACAAAGTCCGGTACCTTTATTTGCAGGAAAGAAACCTGTTGTTGGGCATGAAAGCGTGCCTCGATTTCTATTATTTTTTTGGTAGTTTCTTGCTCGGAGGATCCTGAGGTCGTTACTGAAGTAGGCTTTAATGCTGAATTTTGCTCCTGTGAAAGAGATTCAGTTTCTTTGTAAACACACCATGTACTTATCGTTTCAATCAAAATAGTTGCTGATCCATCGGCACTATCTAACGTAACATGATCGCGTCCTATCTCAATCAGAATTCCGCTTACTTTTCGTCCATCTTTGAGACTAAAGGATACTGTGCTACCCAAAGAAATCTGGCGTTGAATCAGCTGTGAAAGCATCGAATTTCATCCAGAAGAGATTGTTTTGCCTGTTAAAAATTGCACAAATTTTATAATTGTACACATGACTATAACATTTTTTTAACTTGATAAAATTCAGATATATTTGCTTAATTACTTTGAAGTAAATCTATGGAAATTGTCCCTCTCTTAGTTGAAATTCTTTAGCGGTGTTGATATGTTCATATCCTTGAGACTGCCCTCCCGTCAAGAATCTTTTTATTTTCTTTTGAAAATGCCTCCATGTTTTTTACCAATGCCACGATGCCTAAACAGCCACGCACCCGATGCATGCGTTCTTCCGCCTTTACAATGGCAGCGGCAAGTCACCGCTTCTTCATATCACCTCCGCGCCATCTCTTCACTCGATGCGCAAACCTCTCGAAATGGCTATTCAGACTTTCAATCGGATTCGTGGAATACACCGTCTTGTAAAGAAGCGGTGACACATTGACATCGCCGCCAACTTCATAGCCATCGGTAAAAATTATTGGAAAATACCGATCAATCGGACGCTCATTTAACTCCTTCAGCATCTTCGCGCTTCCCCGAATATAATGGCGGCTTACGCTCGATTTTTCGATACCATACGAATCCTGGATCGCTTCAACATTAGCGCGGTAGTCCCGCGTGGATACCCCATGCAGCATCTTCGCCAGCACTTTTTTTCCATGACGGTGTCGTGTTGAAACTTCCGGTACGTTTCGAGTGTAATCTCTTTTTTTCGTGGCCCCCTTGTTACCACCCTCGGTTTTTCCAGTTTCCGCTTCTGGCCGTTTATGATAACATATCCGGTTTTCGAGGCAGTCCACAGAGAAATGCGCGCACTGCTTAAAGCGTCAAAAGAAATGATGTGCGAAAAATTAATAATATTGAATAATGATGCAGAAAAAGAAGAGATATTTCAGTGGTTTGGTGATACCGTAAAAATACAATTCATCCCGCTGTGGAAGTGGCTCATTGAATGCGAATAGAATGAACTGCGCTTTTCATCGTCCTGCGGGCAATGTCGTTACCTTAATTTATTACTTGACGCCACTGTGAATTTTTATTATCCTAACTGCACGACATGTTTATTTAAATAACAATGAACATACGTGCAATTACTGCATCTCTTCGAAAGGAAAAATTAGAAAAAGGAGGAGCGCATGCAGCCTGATCTGGAAAATTTAAAAAAACGAATCGGCGAGTCGAAAGACCTAATTGATCGCATTATCGACAAACTTCCCGGCTACACCGGATATATTGAAAAAGGCGAGCTCTACGAAGCCGATCGCGTAGTTCGGGGGTTTGTCGCGGCGAAACTCCTTGATTGTAAACGGCATGTGGATGACGCCATTCGCGCTGAGACGAAAAAAGGTGCAATGGAACATCTTGCCGACCTTGAATCGATAAACACGCTCATCGAGAAAGCGCACAAAAAATGCGCGTATGCCGAGTTCGGTAGAAGCGCTTCTTCATCAAAAGTCAATCCTTCATCGGAAGAGATGACGCGCGTGATAGAATTCGACTGGCGCATGATTGCCAGAGCAGATCAGCTTGATGCGGAAATTGCCAGGCTTCCAGCGGCACAGGAAAACTTTGCGGCGGAGATCGAACGCATTCGGAAGCTTGTTTCGGATTTTGAGAAAGATTTTGATCAGAGAAAAACTATTGTTCTGGAGGTAATATAACATGGCATTGCTGGATGTAGTACAGTGGGACAATCAGCGCGGCGACATCATTCACAAGTTTCCCGAAGGGGCTATTTCGCTTGGGGCACAGCTCATTGTAAAGGAAGGCCAGCAGGCGGTCTTCTTCCGCGAAGGCAAAGCGCTCGACAGCTTCGGGCCGGGGCGATATACGCTGAAAACCGGAAATATTCCGCTCCTTGAAAAGCTCATCAATCTGCCATTTGGCGGGAAGTCGCCTTTCCCGGCCGAAGTCTATTATATCAACATGGCGGAAATTCCGAATCTGAAATGGGGTACCAAACAGCCCATTCAATTTCTGGATCCCATCTATCAGATCGCCATTCCTTTGCGCGCGTTCGGCTCGTATTCCATCCGCGTGCAGGATCCGAAAGGGCTTCTCATCATGGCCATTGGCACCTGGCAGGCGTTTACCACTGAGGCGATCGGCTCGGCGCTTCGCGATATGGTGATCCTGCCCAAACTGCAGGATCTGCTCACTGAAATGATGCTCAAGCAGAATATCAGCATTCTCAACGTTGCCGCGTACTACGAAGAAATCGGAGTCGCGGGCCGCGCGAAGATGGGCGATGAGTTTGCCAGCTTCGGGCTGGAACTGGTGCGCTTTGCGGTGGAATCGGTGAACTTCCCCGAAGAAGATGAATCGGTGAAGCGCCTCAAAAAAGCGCTGGCCGACAAGGCAGAGATCAACATCATCGGAAGCGACGACTATAAAATGAAGCGCACCTTCGACACCATGGAAAAGGCGGCCGGCGGTAACGGCATGGCCGGTGGTATGATGGGTGCCGGAATGGGTGTGGGCATGGGCCAGATGATGGGCCAGATGATGGGCTCGGCCATGGGGCAGCAGGGTAGCGCGGCAGGTACGAAAATGTGTCCGCATTGCAACGCGGCAAATCCGGCAAATGCGAAATTCTGTTCCAACTGCGGTAAGGAGATGATTGCCGGTGTTCCATGCCCGAAGTGCAATGCGATGGTGCCGCCGGGCGCGAAGTTCTGTCCCTCCTGTGGCCAGAGCATGCAGGCGGGAACGTGCCCCAAATGCAATGCGCAGCTTGCCCCGGGGGCGAAGTTCTGCCCATCGTGCGGTGAAAAACTCGCCTGATATTCTGCGTCACAATGCAGTCGAACACCTGTACATCGTGCGGCGCGCCAATTGAGGTGAAGAATCGTTTCAGCAGAGTCATCGTCTGTCCGTATTGCGGAACGCATCATAGGGTATCCGTTGAGGGGCTCGATCCTTCCGGTAAATTTCCGAAGCTTGCGGAATTTCCTTCAATTTTTAGTGTGGGAAGCAGGGGCACAATTCTCGGAAAGCCATTCACCGCGCTTGGACGGATGCGGTATTCCTACGGCGGGGGGCATTTTGACGAGTGGTTTCTTGAATACGATGATAGCACAGCCTGGTTTGCTGAAGATGAGGGTACCTATACTCTTTTTACAGAGCTCATTGAGGCGATGGAAATTCCCGAAGACATCCATTCGCTCAAGGCAGGTGCCAACATCATGATTGGCGATCGGCGCGTGATGATAAAGGAGAAGGGAGAGGCGGTGATTGAGGGAGGCGAGGGTGAGTTGTATCATTACATAGAACCTGGTACCAAGGTGTACTATATCGACGGCATCTGGGAAGGAAAGAAGACTTCGATTGAATATACCGATGAGGAGATTGAGCTTTTCATCGGCAGAGTTCTTTTGAAAAGGGACATTGTTGTGGAATCGTGATGGCCGAGGAAATTCTTCACAGCATAAAATGCCCTTCGTGCGGCGGCGACCTTGGCCACAGCAGCCGGGTTGAAGGAAGCGGAGAAGATGCGGAAGAAGTGCCAATCGCAAAATGCCTCTCATGCGGCAAGGAATACGACCGGCATACGGAGGAATATTATAAAGTCTTTGCGGGGATGTTCACCGCTGGCCTCGAAAATAGCCCTTTTAAGCTCGGCGCCAGGGGTGAAATCGATGGAATTGAGTACGAAATCATCGGCAGAATCCGCTACCAGGACGAAGAGGAATGGGAAGTCGATGTGTGGGACGAATGGCTCGCCGCTTCTTCGGACGGGACCTATCACTGGTTTATGGAAGAGGGGGGAGAGATTTATGCCTATGAAGAGTATGTGCCTACTTCGATGAATCTCGAAGCAGCTCCAAATAAACTTGAGTTTGAAGGAAAAAGCTTTTCGAAAAAATCCACCGGGTTTGTCGCGCGCATCGTCTATGCCGAAGGAGAGCTCACCTGGAAACCTGAAATCGGCGAGCCGATGCAGTGCTACGATGTTAATATTGGGCGGAATCATTATACCATCGAACAATCCGAAGATGAAGTTTCTGTGACAAAAGGTAAACGAATCTCCCTGCGAAAAGTGATCATGGCTTTTCGCAAAGAGGAGTACCTCGAAACGTACGAACGGACGATCTGGAAGCGGTCCATATATCGAAAGAAAGCGCTCATGTATGCGATTTTTGGCATTATTTCTTTTGCACTTGCCGTTCACGGCTGTTTTTCCGGCAACCCCATTCCCGGCGCATTCGATAGAACCTCTCGCCTCGTGCTTTCGGCAAATCAGATGAAATCGGATGAAGGGGGTTCGGCATATTTTTCTCAAATTCTTTACACAAAGGGCGTGGAACTTTTACGAACGGATTCGTTGTACCAGCTTCGCATGGAAATTGATGAGAGCGTTCAGAAACTTCATCTCGAATGGATGTCGTGCAGATTGATGCTTATTAAAGAACCGAAATTTAAGGAGCTGATGGCGCAAAAAGAGGCAGCAAACGGTGCGGAGAAGAAGTTAGAAAGCGTCATATCGCCCAAGCCCGACGAAGTTCCAATGACAGCGCTGGGGGATGTGCTTGAGGATGTTGATCTTTATCCCGAACCGCTGGAATCCTTTTCCGTAAGCGGGGATTTCTGGGATGAAGAAGGATACGATGATGAAGGATACTGGCATGAGAGCGAAACGCTCATCACAAACGATTTCATCATCGATGAGCCCGGCACCTATTATGCCTACCTTGAGATGTATGGCCAGAATATTCGAAACACCGACAGCGTGCGGATCATCGTGCTTGAAAATGTGAAGAGCTACCGCTATTATGTCATTGCGCTTTTTGTTCTTATACTACTTGGAGGGATCAATATCGTGAAGTCGAAAGCGTATAATGAACTTCCGTTTCCGGTTGCGGATGAATAAAGCCCTATGATGCGTTCATTTGCAATAGCGGTGCTTATATTGATGTCTGCGGCAGGTCTTTCTCACTTTCTGGTGGGATACGATCGCGGAGGTACCGCCTATGTCGCGAAGAAGCGGGAGGAGAGGAAATCTTTGCGCGTGGGAAGCCGCGGTGCGGTCTATTATCGCGGCGGGCCATACAGTTCGGGCGGGCCGCGTTTTGGGAAGTAGTTGTGGTGCATGCCCAAGCGTGCACGCAATCACATGAAAAGCATATAAGGAGGAATGCCTGATGAATTATCTTACAGGTCTTTTATACGGAATTTGCGAAACCGCGATTTATTCAATCGTCGGAATCATTCTCATGGGTCTCGGATTTCTGCTGATTAAACTTTTTACTCCATTTTCAATTCAGAAAGAAATTGAAGAGGATCAGAACACGTCGCTTGCCATCATCATCGGATCCATCATACTCGGTATTTCCATCATAGTTGCGGCGGTGATCGTGTCTCCGTCGAGCATATCGCGCCCGGCTTCTCCGAGGACGCAGGTTGAAACTCAGAAGTAGATGGCGATAGTTGCGGGCAAATCGTACCGCCGGCAATAACATCCTCCATGAAAATCGCCGATCATTCTCTCCGCGCTGAACAGCGATTGCTTCTTTTTTCGGTGTTTGTGGTTTCGCTGTGCGGCATTGTGTACGAACTCGTGCTCGGTTCGCTGGCATCGTATCTTCTGGGCAATCCTGTGATGCAGTACTCAATCACCATCGGCTTTTTTATGGTAGCGATGGGAATCGGTTCCTATCTTTCCCGATTTTTCAGCAAACATCTTCTGCGCACCTTTATTTATGTCGAAGTTGCGCTCGGCCTTTTTGGAGGAATATCCGTTACTCTTCTCATGTTTCTTTTTTCATTTGAGGCGTCGTACTATCTTTTGCATATTTTCTTTCTTCTTGCGATCGGAGTTCTGGTGGGCCTTGAGATACCGCTGGTGACGCGCATTATGAAACATTATGGCGCGCTGCGCGATATTTTAGCGCGGGTTCTTTCGCTTGATTATCTGGGGGGGCTTGCGGGGTCGCTCCTTTTTCCGCTTGTGCTCTTCCCGTATGCGGGGCGGTATCTCACCTCTCTGGCGATGGGATGCGCGAATATAGCCGTGGCGATTGTGCTGGTGGCAAAAATGAAGTATTCTTCGCGAAGCGGATGGGATTATCTTTTCCCGGCTAGTTCCATAGCGCTTCTTTTAGTTTTTGCGTTGTCTTCGGAGCAGATGAACGGGCTTTTGAACAAGAGGCTCTATTTTGACGATGTGGTCTTTTCGAAGCGTTCAAAATATCAGGAGATTGTACTCACGCGTAGCGGCGGCGATTTTCGGCTCTACCTTGATGGTTCCCTGCAGTTTTCCACGTATGATGAGTACCGCTATCATGAGATGCTGGTCTTTCCTGCGCTTTTTGCGTCCCGTGCCGAGAATAAAGAAGTGCTCATCATGGGGGGCGGGGACGGCCTTGCGGTACGGGAAGCGCTGAAAGACGCGCGCGTGAAAAAGATCGTGCTGGTGGAACTCGATCCCGCAATGCTGTATCTTGCAAAAGAGAACTCCACTTTTCGGCGCATCAATGCCGATTCGCTTCGCGATGCGCGCGTGAAGGTGGTAAACGGCGATGCGTTTAAGTATCTAATTGAAAGCAGGGAACGTTTTGATGTCATCATTGCGGATTTTCCCGATCCGCACGATGAAGCGCTCTCGCGGCTGTATTCGCTTGAATTCTTCAATATCGTGAAACGCGCGCTTCGTCCCGGAGGGGTGTTCGTGACGCAGGCGACTTCACCGTTTGCGGCGCGGCATGCGTTCTGGTGCATCCATCGCACTGTCAAAGAAGCTTTTGGTTCGGCGATTGCATATCACACCTATGTGCCTTCCTTCGGCGATTGGGGCTTCGTGATGGCTCCTGCCGGCGAGGTTGAAACACCGAAAGAATTGCAGGTGCGGTATTTTTCTGCGGAAACATTTTTGCAGTCGCGGCATTTCCCTGCCGACTCATCTGACGTTCCCGTGCGCATTAACACCTTTAATCGTCCGGTGCTCTATACCTACTATCTCAGAGGCTGGAAAAACTCCGATTAAAAGAAAAGCTTGCTTTCAGCACATGCCGGCCATTGCGTTATCATCAGGCAAGCTTTTCAATTGCTTCTTTCATCCTTCTTATGCCTTCTGTGATATTTTCATCGGAAGTGGCGAACGAAAGCCGGATGTTATCGTCGTTGCCGAACTCCACGCCCGGAACCACCGCAACCTTCGCATCTTGCAGAAGATAGGACGTGAGCACTGAAGATTTATTTTTATCGGGATATTTCTGCTCAATTGCTTTCCATCCCGGCAGTTTGTACACACCGCTGACGTTGGGAAAGGCGTAAAATGCACCTGGCGGCATGAGGCATGTGACGCCGGTGATTGCATTGAGTCCGTGCACAATAAGCTTGCGCCTGCGATCGAACGAAGTAACCATTTCGGCTATCACCGACTGGTCGCCCAGAAGTGCCTCGACCGACGCCCATTGCGCGATGGACGTGGGATTGGAGGTCGATTGACTCTGGATGATTTCAACTTTTTTAATCACTTCCTCGTTGCCTGCAATGTAGCCGATGCGCCATCCTGTCATGGAATAGGCCTTCGATACGCCGTTGAGCACGATGGTGCATTGCTTCAATTCATCGGAAAGATTCGCCATGTTGCAGAATTCAAGACCGTCGTAGAGAATCGATTCGTAGATATCATCTGAAAGCACCAGAAGCTTATGCGCAAGCACCACCTCCGCAAGCGCTTCGAGTTCCTTGCGCGTGTAGGTGGCGCCGCTTGGATTTGACGGCGAATTGATGACGAGAGCGCGCGTTTTCGGCGTGATAGCTTTTGTGAGATCTTCCGGAGTGATTTTATAGCCGTTTTCTTCTTTTGATTCGATGATGGCGGGCGTGGCATCGGCAAGTTCCACCATCGGCGGATACGAAACCCAGTAGGGCGCCGGTATGAGCACTTCATCGCCTTTGTCGAAAAGCACCTGCGCCAGATTATAGAACGAATGCTTGCCGCCGCAGTTGACAGTGACTTCGGAAATAGTGTACTCGAGTTTGTTGTCGCGGCGAAATTTGTCTACAATCGCTTTCTTCAGTTCTGGAATCCCGCCGGCGGGTGTGTATTTTGTCTTTCCCGCTTCGATTGCGCGGATGGCCGCGTCCTTAATGAAGCGCGGGGTGTCGAAATCGGGCTCTCCGGTGCCGAAGCCGATAACATCAATCCCCTGTGCTTTCATGGCATTTGCCTTAGCGGTGATGGCAAGGGTGGGTGAGGGCTTGACCTTCATAATGCGTTCGGAAAACTTCATGTTGATTACCTCCCTTTAGCAAAGAATCTTGATATCCCGCATGCAATCCGGGTTATGATATCGGCAGTAAACGGCATGAACGGGAATATTTTTGCCGGATGATTCCGGGTGAGGGTATTACTATTCCATGTAGATGTTAAAAGAGCAACATGAGAATACACAATTCGGTGCACATGCACAGTCGAGAGCGAACTTCACGGGTACAACAATGCAGGGTATGGATATTGTCAATGATTTATTCGAAATGAATAAAATTTTCGATGATTCTGCAAAGCGTTTTAAGTGTGAATGAAAAATTTTTAATTGAAAAAAATTAACCGTAGCTCTATGCCGTACCGGGAGGACGATTGTATGAAAGTGAAGCTCTGGGGAGTGCGCGGCTCTATTCCCACCACCTTCGCGCCGATGGGAATGCGGGAAAAAATAAAGAAAGTATTGAGCCGGGCTACTCCCAAAGATATATCATCGGATGAGGCGATAGAGCGTTTTTTAGATTCACTCCCTTTTTCGCTGCAGGGCACCTATGGCGGAAATACCACCTGCCTTGAAGTGCGGACAAAAAACAACGATCTCATCATCATCGATGGCGGCACGGGCCTGAAACACCTTGGCGCGGAGATCATGAAGGAAGATTTCGGGAAGGGCAAGGGCATCGCGACAATGCTTTTCACGCATACCCACTGGGATCACATCCAGGGCATACCTTTTTTTGTGCCGTTCTACATCAAAGGCAATCGATTTAATATTTATTCTCCGTTTGATGATATCAAAGCCCGGATTGAGTATCAGCAGGTGTTCAGCCATTTTCCCGTCAATCTGGATTATATGTTCGCAACAAAAGAATTTTTCGTGCTCGAGAAGGAATCCGAATTCTTCCTCAATGATATAAAAATAATCAATAAGCGGATGAGGCATCCCGGAGGATGTTTCGGATACCGGTTCGAGGAGGACGGGAAAGTTTTCGTGTTTACCAGCGACTGCGAATTCAATATCGATGAAATCGACAGAATAGAAAGCTACGCGGATTTTTTTGCCAGCGCCGATGCGGTGGTTTTCGATGCGCAGTACACCTTTGAGGATTCGGTCATCAACAAGGTGGAATGGGGCCACTCTTCCGCGTCCATTGCGATTGACATTTCCCTTCGCTTTGGAGTAAAGAAGCTCATACTCTGGCACCACGATCCCGATCACAGCGATAAAAAAATGGATACGGTGCTTGCGAACGCCAAGGCCTATCTGAATATGGATAGAAAAAGGCGTTCGGATCTGGACATAGAAATTGCGTATGAGGGCATGGTCGTACAGGTCTAACACTACTCCCGCATGGCACTGCGCAACATTTACACTTCTTTATATAAGGTGATGGGTTTGTCGCGTTTTTTTGATTATTTCCGCGTTGCGCTGATGGCATTGATAAGCATAATCCTTCTTTTTTCTGTGACCCGTCCACAAAAAAACGCTGGCGAAATCAAAGCTACCGTCTCGCGCATCGTGTCGCTTTCGCCCTCGCTGACGCGGCAGATTGTGGATCTTGATTCTGAAAAATTTCTGGTGGGAGTTTCCACGTTTCATCCTCCTCTTTCGCGAAACATCGAGGTGGTCAGCAGCATCGTATCGCCGGATGCAGAAAGGATTTTTATGCTGCGGCCTGATTGTGTGATTCTGATGTCCGATGATGTGATTGCATACCGTGCTTCCGGTATCTCCTCCCTGGGCATACCGGTGAAGGCATTTGCGCCGGTGAACAATTTCGATGATATTTGCAATCAGTTTCGCGCGCTTGCGGGATTGATTCACACGGAAGCCCATGCGGAAGAAAAAATCCGATACTACAGGGATATTCTTTCAAAAATAACGCGCGCACCGAAAATTCGCTGTGCGTTTTTTCTGTCGAATAATCCTCCCGTGGCCGCCGGGGGAAAATCATTCATTAATGCTCTCATCGAAGATGCGGGCGGTGAAAATGTGTTTGCGGATATCACAATAGCCTATCCTCTTGTATCCATAGAGCAAATTGTGCTAAGAAAGCCTGAAATGCTTATAACTATGGTCAGAGGCGGAGCTTCATCACTGGAAAAACAGATACGGGAGTCCGCAGGAAGCAATTCAAAATGGGATTTTATGCTGAAAGAGGTGAGCGATGAACATATTCCGTATTACAGCCCCGCTGATTATTGCGCATCGGTCGCGCTGCTGGCAGATGTGCTGGGCAGTGGGCGGAAAATGAAATGAACACAGCAATGCGCTTTTTCGCAGCCATTGTTCTTATGCTCGGAGTGTCCGTCATCTGCCTTTGTGTCGGTTCGGTTGCCGTTTCACCGCTTGAGGTGATCCGTGCGTTTTTCGGGCCGGAAGGAGGCGCGGCCGATATCGTGCGGCATGTTCGACTGCCGCGGCTTCTCCTCTGCTTTGCGGTAGGAGCTTCCCTTGCGCTCTCCGGCGCCGTCTTTCAGGCCGTGCTGAAAAATCCACTCGCCGACCCGTTTCTCACGGGAGTGTCGGGCGGTGCCGCATTCGGAGCGGCGGTGGCGACTATCATTTCAGCAAACTTCTTTTTCGTTTCGTCCGCAGCTTTTCTGGGGAGCCTTTTTGCGGTAAGTTCGGTGTATGTACTTTCCCGTCTGAGGGGTTTTGGAAGAACTTCGATGGTTCTTGCTGGCCTTGCCATAAGCTTCATCCTTTCCTCCGGAGTGCTCCTGCTTTTTTCGCTTTTGCGATCCGATGAGGTACATCGGGTGCTCATGTGGCTGATGGGCGATCTTTCATCGGCGCGATTTGGAATGGCTCTCTCGGCAGCGGCTTTTTCGTCGGCAATGTTTGTGCTGTTAATATTCTACCATCGGCGTCTGGATATCATCGCCTTCGGCGATGCGTTCGCGCACTCGCTGGGAGTGGCCAGAAGCGATGTGTTCGCGCTCTTCTGGCTGGGGGCGCTTCTTGCCGCATTTCCGGTCGCACTCGCGGGTGTGATAGGGTTTGTGGGACTGGTGGTGCCGCATATCGCCCGTTACTTTTTCGGACCGCGACATCTTTTGCTTCTGCCCGCTTCGGCATTTATCGGCGCCATGCTGCTTGCCATCGCGGACGCGCTCGGGAGGTCCATCGCACCGCCGTATGAAGTGCCCGCGGGGGTGCTGCTCGGCTTTTTCGGAGGGTTGTTTTTTCTCATTCTCCTTTTGCGGCGAGGTGAATGATGGCGATGCTTGAAACGCGCGGCGTACGGGCGGGATATGGTGAAAAAGAAGTATTGCGGGGAATAGATCTTGCTTTCGGGGCCGCTGAATTCGTCGCCGTCATCGGGCCCAATGGTTCTGGTAAAAGCACGCTCGTGAAGTGCCTCACCGGGTTTCTTATGCCGAAGGAAGGAATGATACTCCTTGAGGGGAAAGATATCAAAACCTGGAAGAGCAGGGAACGGGCGCGAAAGCTCGCGGTGCTGCACCAGGAAGCAGGCGAACCTCTTCCCTTTTTAGTGAGGGATTATGTAGGGCTCGGGAGATACCCGCATCACGGGTTTTCGGGTGAGTGGGACAAGGAAGACCGCACAAGCGTATCGCGCGCAATTGAACTTGCGGGAATCGGCCGGCTTGAAAAAAGAAAACTCACGGAGCTTTCAGGCGGGGAGCGGCAGATGGTGTATCTCGCGAGGGCGCTTGCCCAGAATCCGGAAATTATTATCCTTGATGAGCCGGTATCTCATCTGGACATCGGGCATGCGATTTCAATTATGGATGTGCTGGCAACGCTCAAAAGCTCCGATGTTACGGTGATAACGGTGCTGCATGATATCAATCTCGCATCGGATTATGCGGACAGAATCATCGCGCTCAAAGACGGGATGGTGTTCGCGGAAGGTTCTCCCGCCCGGGTGATGGATTACAGAATTGTTGAGCAGCTCTTCGACACCGTCTGCGTGGTGCGCGAGAATCCGCTATCCGGAAGGCCGTTCGTGTATCCGGTTCCCGGAAAATATAAGGGAACTTCTAAAAACCATTTATAAGGATGTTCCCTTGTGGGCACAATATATAAGTAAAAACCGCTTTCTTTGATGCTGATTTTAAGGATGAAAGCGGTTTTTAGAAGTGCCCATAAACGATAATATTTAAAGGTCTATCGTGGGACCATTGAATTTAAGACGAAATTCGGTAAAGATGATATCTTCCTCATGCCTGCTTATGAATGACAGGCTGTGTATCTTCGAAAGCATGGGCATTGCAGGTGCGATGAAGACCATGAGCGGAGAATCTTTTATGATGTTGATTAATGCATCCCCGCGCACATAAAAGACTATGTTTGTATTGCGAAGATGTTCACTTTTGATTCCCATCATGCGTTCGGGAAACTGCGTTGCGGAAACATCCATCTTTTTTTCGATAATGGTTGTAAGGATGTCTTTATTGAACGAAATTACTGCCTCCGAATCCGCAAAAAACAAATACGTGACGCTAATTTTCTCTTCCGTGGTGAATTGATGAGAAGGCGCAGGATTTGCGTTTCCCTTGTCGATTCCGGAAGGAGTAGATGGGGTAAGCGGCTTTTGAACAATTGTTTTCGTGGTGATACTCCAGAATTCTTTACCCGCGTGGCTGATTTTCTCAAATTTGCTGTTCGGCGATGACGGGCCGAGTAAGGAAAGAAAATTTGAAAAGGTCCGCGATACGAGTTCGCGTTTTTCAGGCTTAAACCCTATGTGAATTGAAAGGTCCCATTTCTCGAGCGCACCGATTTCCTGGAAACCCGGCAGGCGCGGAGAAATGAGGGTGATGGAGCCGGTTGCGTTATCGAAAATATCGCCGATGAGGTCGGTGTTTTTCTGCGATTTGAGGAGCTGATTTTCGAGATACAATTTCTGCATGGCGTCAGGGCTGATTGCTTCCATGAGTTTTTTAAACGCGGCGATATTGAAATTGAATGAAGCATAGGCGGCGGTGCTGTCGGCGCAAAAATCGGCCTGCGTGGGGATGCGGGGATTGTTTAAAAGCTGCGGGTAGAGCTTGCTCATGTTTGAAAGATAGCCCTGATTGTAGAGCGCGTCGCTGTGCATGACGAGCCCTTCAGGCGTGATGAAAACGGCACCGGCGCTGACAACAAGCTGCGCGTTGCTTTCCGCAAGAAGCGGGTTTTCTGTGGGAAGTTTCCCTGCTATTCCAAGAAACGTGCTGAAATAATCCTCCTGAAGGCCTTTGTTGTTGACATAGAAAGTGAATGCGGGGACATTTTTTTCGTAGAATCGCGCAATATGCGTGCGGTAAATGGTAAATTCTTTCTGTTGAGAAAGATTCTGCTTTTGTTTTGCAAGAGAAGCAAGCGCTCTGCTCTGCTCATTGGATATTGCGACGAATTCCTTGCCTCGTGCGACGTAGATATTGCTCTTTTCGACAGTGAACAGTTTTCCCTGCTGGATTTCGCGTATCACCGGCGCGGGGGGTTGCGGTTGTCCCAGTTTCGCAGGTTCCGGCTTGCTGAATGCCGTTTTTAGATTTGTATACAGCAGAGAAGCGTCTCTTGCGGGAATAAACATCGTCCAGGGATTCGGCTCGCTCTTCGCCGGCACATTCGGCGATTTCGGTTGTTGCATCACCGGGTTCGATATATTTTTAAACGATATCGCAAAAGCCTTTTTTGGCTGAATGCCGGCTTTCGACATCTGGTCCGGGTCGAAGGGGTTGAATCCTGTTTTGCTCTGCAGCATGTTCCCTAATACCATCATTTCCGACATCGCCTGGTCGCCCCGAAGTGCCGAATAGGATTTCTTGATAATGCCGGAGAGCTGTTCAATTGGCGCGCTTTCTATGAAGATTCTATCCTCAGCAGACGTGTATAATGCCGCATTAAACGTCTGGGCCGAAAGGTTTGTAGCACTGAACGGATACACGAAAGCAATTGTAATGATGAATAAATAATAACTCGCATGAATTCTCCGCAGTAGCATTTCAAAACTCCTTGGCAGCAGAATTATCCGGCGTATGGGCCGGGGACGCTTGATGTTGTGAAGTGTTGATGCAATGCGATCAACCCACGATGATTTTGTACATTGAAAACTGTTCGGATACCAATATAACCGCTGGTATGACGATTTCAACAAAAAAATCATTGTCATTAATGCTTGCTGATGCACTAATAGCTGCAACTGTAGTACAAGGGCGCTTTTATTGAGCAATTTACCATGCGTTTTATCGTGGCGCATTTGGAAAAAAGCTTTACATTTTACATAAAAAAATACAGACTGATTTATGTATGCGTCCAGGGTGATGAAACGATGGAATCTGCGGATGAACAGCGAACTTTCAATAAGAAAAAAGACGTCGAAAAGAGTAATAAGCTTTAAAAGAGCGCCATGAAGTATATACTGTGTTATTTCGACCCCAAGGCCACGAAAATTTTCGTCGAAAAAAAAGACGAAAAGGGGGATTCTTATTTGGCGCTTTCATCCCCCTACAATTTTGTCTTTCGCGATGAGATCGTGGCCCGCGTGGTCAATGCCGAGGACGAGGAGGATGCCCGGAAAAAAGCGGATAATGGGTATTCCTATTGCAATGTTCTGCCGCACAAACCGGTAAAATCGGGCGAGGGGGTGTACTTCGACCAGTTCGCGAATGCCTATCGTGCATCCGAATACGGTTTTATCGTCTTAGATGCGAATCAGGGCAAATTTAAGGTTCTCACGCCGCTTACTGTGAATAAAGACAAAACGAAAGCGCATTTTGTAATCTTTCCCACGAAGTCTCTGAAAATTCCCACCTATAAAGATATAGAAGAAATACTCCAGAGGCGGCAGATTATTGCGATTGTCGATAGATCGGAAATTGAGGAAAAACTCGCCGCGATAGACGTCAATAACCCTAAAGTTACGCGGATTGAGGTGGCGCGCGGTAAAGAAGCGGAAAACGGGTATGAGGAGTACTTCATTCCGATGTTGAGCATCGAGAAAAAAGCGGGGAAAGTTCTTCAGGACGGCCGCATGGACTTCAAAGAGGTAGGCTCGATCATTGAAGTGACGAAGGATCAGGAAATACTGCGGCGAATTCCCAAAGAAAAGCCCGTTGACGGCTATACCATTTTTGGTGAGAAAATTGAGGCAATTCTCGAAATTAGGGAAGGGTACCAGATTGGAGAAAATCTCATCAAATCGCCCCACGATGAAAATATTTTCGTTTCGAACATCAACGGCTGTCTGAATGTGGACGGCAAAAGGATCGGCGTTTCCCCCTATGCCATCATCCGGGGCAATATCGATTATGAATCGGGCAATATCGATTTCAACGGTTCGGTGCATGTGAAGGAATCGGTGCTGCCGGGGTTTTCCGTAAAAGCCCGCGGAAATATCGTGGTGGATGGTGTTGCGGATGATGCGATACTCGAAGCGGGCGGCGATGTGAATGTCAAACAGGGCATCACCGGAAAGGGAAGCGGCAAGATCACCGCGGGCGGGAAAATTAAGACAAATTATATCCTCAACACGGTCATTGAAGCGGAAAAGGAAATTGAAGTTGAAGATTCGATTATCAACAGCACCGTATTTTCAAACGACAGGGTGGTGGTGTCGGCGCGGCACGGGAAAATAATCGGCGGGTCCATCACTGCCCGCCATGAAATTGTGGTGAACACGGTGGGCAATCCGCAGGGCACGCCCACCGTCCTCCACGTGGGGAAAAGCCTTCTGGTGGAACGGGAACTCATAGCAATTAAGCATGAAATGGATGTTTACCGTGCGAACGTGGAAGAAACGATTCGAAAAATAAAAGCAAGCTTCGGCGAAGGGCTCTTTGAAAATCCCAAGGAGTTTGTATCGAAGCTTCCGGCGGTTAAGCAGAAAAACTGCCTTTTGCTTTTAAAAGACCTTTCGGAAAACAATAAAAAACTGAAAGAACTTTCAGAAAAGTGGAAAGCCGCCGAAGAGAAAAACAAGTTTGAGAGAGAGCCCGTGGTTATCGTGACCGATACCGTCTTTCCCGGGACAGTCATTAATATCAAAAAAAGGCGGAGAGAAATAGACCAGGTTCTGAAAAACGTGAAGTTCTTCGAAAATCCCGCAGACAAGCTCATCAGCTTTACCGCCGCGGTATAGCGTGCGGGATCATTAATCACAAAAAATAAATTTGACAAATATCGGTGTGCCTATGTCATTGTAATGGCTTTTATCCGCTTTTCGTGGCGCGGAAAATTTACCCGGAGGGTTTCACATGATTGGAAACATCGGCCTGCCAGAGCTTATTATTATTTTTCTCATAGTGCTGTTCCTTTTCGGCGCAGGGAAAATCCCCAAAATCGCGAGGGACATCGGAGGCGGCATTCGGGAATTTAAAAAATCAATCTCCGGCGAAAGCGATCACGACGATAGGAATAACAATCAAAACGGCGGCACCGGAAGAACTTCCTGATGAAGGAACATTTCGTCTTTCTTGAAAATAAAAAAGCGCACATAGAAGCTGATGAGATCCTCCCGCCGGAGGCGTACAGCTTCTACCTTGAATTTTTCAAAGCGCAGTATGATGTATATGCCGGCCTTTCGCGCATGCGGATTGAATTTTCCCTTCCGGAAAAGACATTGCCGCTTGTGAACGCGGGCAAGTTCGCTTTTGCCGACGATGCGCGCGATGCGATGAAAGACGCGCTTGTCAAGCTTGCCGGCGTGATATCGAAGTACAACCCGGGGCTCGATTATTCGTCATTAATTGCCGGCGCCGGAAGTGAGCCGCATTTTATGGAAAATCTGGCCATGAAGCTTCTTTCGAGGGATAGCGATTTGTTTCAGTTGCTTTCCGCGGAATATCGCATAGACGCAGATGAGCTGATTTTTCTTGTCGTCAACTGGCTGAAGCCCTACTTCGTTTTGTTTGCAGAAAAAAATCGTGACGCGATTCCTTGCGATGAATGGGAAGAAGGGAAATGCCCCGTGTGCGGATATTTCCCCGATATGGCTTTGCTGAAAGATGCCATGGAAGGCAAGCGCTTTCTGCACTGCGCGCTGTGCGAAACAGAATGGCCGTATAAAAGGCTTGCGTGCACCATCTGCGGGGAAGAAAACGCCGAAAAGCTTGGCTATTTTGCGCTCGAGGAAGGCTCAAGCTATCGTGTCGATTATTGCGACAACTGCCATGGGTACATCAAGACAAGAAGGCTTTCGAAAGCCGCGTCCGACGAAGATTATGATATTACCGTTGAAAATATATTAACCGTAGGTTTTGATTCAAGCCTCATAGAAAAAGGCTACACGCGCCCTTAGTTTCCGCACTGTGCGATAATGAATGCATTTGATTTCCGCCCTGCGTCCTGCGTAATGAGGACTTCGTCAGGAGTGTGAGGATATCACGAGTTTAGATGTCGGTGATGATGCCGCCCGATGTGTTTGGCTTGATGATGCGCGATTCGGGTATAGGATCGCCCTGGGGATTGTTGATAATTTCCTGGACTTTCATCAGGAGGTTGAAAAAATACGTTTGCGTGGCGATGTATTCTTTGATGAGATCGCTCTCCGACACTTGCTTGCCTAAATCCTCGAGTTTCTTTTTTTCGTCAACTTCGATGGGAAGCCCCTTTTCTTCTTTTTCCATGAGCGTTTCGCTGAAGGAGATATATTGTTCTAAAAGTGTTCTTGCGGCCTGATTGGCTTCGATTTTTTTAGAAAGTTCGCTGAACCGCTGATACAGATCGCTCCCTTTTATCATGAGGCCGAGTTCGTTTGCTTTTTTCAGAATTTCTTCCATGTAATTTCTTCCGTGTGCGGTTTCCTTTTGCTTTTGGGTGTTGATATCTGGGCGGCATTTTTTTGCAAGGAATATTTTGCTGCTCATACCTTAAAGCCTGAAGCGATTCTGAAGGCAGATGGCACCTTTCTGTAGTCATAACCCCCGGACGTGTGCGATTTGCTTAATTTTCAATATTTTTCATCTTTTTATTTGACATAGCCGATGTCCTTTTTTATGATTAAACTGTTTAATGATGTATGCGATGAAAGGAAATTCATTACCGGAGGATACGATGGCTGAAGTAAAAGACATCATTGAGGATGAAAATAAAATCGATACAGTGATATCGGACGATATTGAGCTTAAAGGAAGGCTTGTGTTCAAGCATTCCTTGAAAATTAAAGGGAATTTCGAGGGCAAAATCGAGTCGGACGGTCACCTCATCGTGGGGCAGGAAGCCGCGGTGAGCGCCGATATAAAATCGGGCATTGTCTCCGTCTATGGAAAGATAAACGGAAAAATACGCGCCGACAGGCGCATTGAACTTTACAAGAAAAGCATCACGCGGGCGGACCTGGTGACGCCGGATATTTCCATCGAGTCGGGTTCGCATTTCGACGGCACCTGCATAATGACCTCCAGGGAGAAATAAACGCGTGCTTCGTTATCTTGCATCGGTCAGTATTGCGTGTTTCGTATGGTCTATCGGTGCTGCGCCGATCTGGGCGAATGGCGCGACGCCTGAAGTTTCGCGAGTCTCGCTGGGCGCAGGAATGTACGGGGGATATTATAACTTTGTCACAGTCGGCGGGGGAACGGTTGACTGGGAAGGCGGCGATGGGTACGGCATCGGTATAGTGGCGGAATATATGCTCAGTGACATTTTTTCCATTCAAACGGGTTTCTGGTATGGGGTGAATTATATTAATCTGAGCATGGAAGGATCCGGTACTATTGAAGCGCGGACAGCGAACTGGGTGGTGCCGTTGTACATCATCATGACGTATTCATGGGAGCATGCGAGCGTCGGATTGCTCGGCGGATTGAGCTTCATGCACATCATAAAAAGCGAGTTTCGGGGAGGAATGGGAAATGTTTCCGAAATTGACGTATCGGAATATTTAAATTACGATTTATACGGTCCCTCCGGAGGTTTACAGGTTAAAATCAGGGTTGCCCGTTTTGTCGATTTGTTTATGCAGGGTTTGGCGGAAATATACGCAAATAAATTTATAGAAACCAGCGGCGGCGGAACAGCAGAATATCTGTACGATTTCCGCGTGGTTGCCGGCGTCATGCTGAGGACGTATTGAGCGGGGGGGTTTATATTCGACTTGCAGTATCTGCGTTTGAACCTGCAACACCAACCGGGGATTAATATCGATTTTAAGGATGAAAGCGGTTTAAAGATAATAAATCAGAATGATTTCTTATCGATAATTGAATTTATTTCATCAACAAATATATCTTCATTTTTACCTTGTGGATGCTTTGCAATTATTATTGGTATTTTTTTTGTGGCGAAACTGAAGTACCCTTTGCTTTCAACAGCTTTATAATTATTCTTTGATCGATTAAGTGTTGTGTTTTCATTGATCAGCGGCAAAGCCCAATCATTACCGGTTAAAAATAAAATAAATTTTGGGTTAAATAATTCAATTTCTTTGCACAATATTTTTCTGCATAATTCATATTGCTTATTGCACAAATAATTATTCGGATTTCCTCCATCAGCGTATGAAACTTTATAAAGGTTAGTCCATGAAATATAAGTAGACCACTTTGCTTCATTATCACAATAATTATTGCTTAAAACAACTCTTTTTGTTACTCGCCAAAAAGCTGATTTGTTTGTATTATATTCATCTGTACATCCTTCTGATTTATAAACCCAATGCAATTTGTCGCTTAATGCACAATTATTATCCAATAGTATATTATCAATACTTCGATTAACATTGGACGATCCAGGTTTAAATGAATATTTACCCCAGCCATTCACTGCTCTTCCTATGATAACCATCTTAGAATTATAATTTTCACCCTTTATACCGAGAAAACCAGTTAATTTTGAATTTATATTTTTATCATCTGATAATGATAATAAAAGCTCTTTAAATAATTTGTTTAATTCTCTATTCATAACACTCATCTTATATTTTTTTCGTCATAATAGTTTCTTCTAAATCGCCAGGCAGAGCCCTGTACCCTATAAGATAGGCCGTGACGTTTCATATAACGTTTTCGCGGCAGGCGACGTTTTTGCCGTAGCTGTTCCCTGAGCTCTGTCGAAGGGCAGCGGAGGTGAAATGTGGCGAAGCCCAAGGCGGTACCCCGCCGCAGCTTATGCCCCGTGTTGTGCGAAGGTAGCGAACACGCACAGTTTAGTCAATTTTACCTGGAAGATCAATTGATTTTATTTCATCATTAACCAGTTGTTTTTTACCTTTATCATCAGTTATTAATAGATTAATTACTTTCGATTCAATAATATTTGCTTGTTGATGAATATTACGATATTTATCAAGTCGTTCTTCCCAAGTATTGATATGATTTTTTACTTCTTTCTTCAGATTATTATATAAATCAATCGTATCAACTATTATATTTTCTATTCCATTTTTGAAAGATGGACTTTGGATATAATTTAAAACAGCATTAATTGTTTCTTCCCGTTTTTCCTTACTCAATTTTAATTTTGAGATAGATATAATATGGTCTCTCAATAAAGAAACTAATACTAATGCCCCAGCGGGATGAATAATAATTATACCTTTTTGAATTGAAAAACCTATGTCGTCTTTATTTCTTTTTGTATTTGTTACTAAAATACCATAATCTGCCTTTCTGTCTTGCTTAGCATTATAAGCTTGGGTTATATGTGATAAATTGAATGTTGAAACTTTTTTCAATTCATAACAAATAATACCAACTTCTGAATTTTTGTTTATTACATAGTGTACAATATCTCCACCTTTACCGGTGTGGTCAAATCTGTCTTCCGGAAACATGTCTTGTAGCTTTGACAGAAATACTTTTTCTTCTAGTAGGCCAAGCATCTGAGGAGTTTGATTCTTTTTAATTTGTTCTTCAAGTGCTTTTATTTTTTTGTTTGCTTTTTTAAGATCAATCATGTTTTTATTTTGCAAAGCTCTGAATTGTTTGTTTAGTTGATCATATCTATTTTTTTGTAGTTTATTTTCCCTTTCTATTTTTTGTTTTTCATTTTTAATCTTTTCATTAGCAGTTTTTTCGAACTGAATTTTTAATCTCTTCTCTATTTCTTTATGTTTTTCATTTTCTTGTTTGAGTATTCGATTAGTTTCAATCGCAATTTTTCTTTTGAAGTCAGATTGTAATTTTGTTTTTTCTTTTTTTAATAATAATCTTTCATGGTTAATTTGTTTTTGCTGTTCAGCAAATTGCTTTTCAAATTTAGCTTTTTCTTTTTGAATAATAGTCTTTTTTTCTTTTTCAAATTTTTCTAATAATTTTTTTTCTTTTAATAATAGTGCTTTTTCTTTAGCTTTCAAAGAGGACATTTGTTTTTCTTTTTCTTTCCAAATGCCAGTAATTTTTTCATATAATGATTTTGTAACATTTTGGCCGCAGAGTGGGCATTTAAGATTTTCCATAGAATCCTCCAAGAATATGAGCATGTCTCTAACTAAATTAGTTGAAATTCATAGCGGCTACCCAATATTTATGTTTGGTCTCACAATAAATCAAAGGAGTAACCACTATGAATTCGAAGAAAGGATGTACGAAGAGCCATGGGAAGTCAAGACAAAAAGAATTACACAAGCTTTTTGAGATGTATGACCTTATTGTCTCAAGAGAAGATTTGCATGAGCTTTACCAGCGCGAGGTGGGTGAATTTGTTGAAGGCATCACGATGTTGGGCATAAAAGCAGTGATAGACGCAGAGGTGGAACGCAGGTGTGGAAAACCACATGATCGTTCCGGTGAATGTGATTGCTACCGACATGGAAAACAGAAAGGCGGAAGAACGCATGCATCGGGTGCATGGTCCTTTATGTATCGTGGCATTGGTAAAAAACATGGAGGCACTTTCAAAAGAAAATAAAAAAATTCTTGACGGGAGGGCAGTCTGAGGATATGAATATATCAACACTGCTAAAGAATTTCAACTAAAAGAGGGACGATCTCCGAGTGCAGCCGCATGGGCTTCCGCTTTGCGAGGACCCAGTAACTCTTCAACACGCTCAGCGCATCGCCTTTTACCTTTTTACCTTTTTTGATTTTTGGGGGTTAAGGGGGCTATAGCCCCCTTAACAATTTTTTTTGGAAAAAGTAAACGTGTATGAAATAATAACAATACCTTTTAATTCGATAACAAAAACTTTCAATGCAGACGATTTAAATGTCTTCTGTTTAAATAAAAAGGTAATTTCCTCGAAAATCGAGTTTTTCAAAGACGAAAAACAGGCCTGCTGGACAGTATTCCTTGAATACGAAACAGTTTTAGAGAAAAACAGCAACGAACCCGCAGGCCTCACAGAGGCAGGCAAGCTCTGCTATGAAAAACTCCGCCAATGGCGCAAAGAAACAGCCGAAAAAGAGGGTGCATCCCCTGTAAAAAAATCTGTATCCTGACGGAATCGTACGATGGAGCGTGCGCGAATGAAAGCATCTGGAATTTCAGCGAAAAAAATATTGTAGCCGGCAGGGATATCAGGGTTCTCTTGCCCCTGCGGGAGTATCATGCATGCGGTAATTGATTCATTGGATTATGATTTTCATTTTGGGAGTACAACCATAATGAAACACGCCAGGGTCTCATTTACTTGTATCATCCATACAGTAGAAGCTGTTGTATCGCGACGATTTGCAGGATGCTCTTCTTCATCCTCGGCGGGGTAATATCCGCGGCGGACGAAAGCGATTTCTTCTCGTATTTCCAGCGCAGCCACAAACGGTTTTTCATTATATATTTGTATTTGTGTATGATAAAAGCAGTTTTATGGATTCCTATCATAATTAAGATTACCCTTCTAACGCAACCATCATCAAAATAAAAAACAAAAATTTGTATTATTTCGAACAGTTTTAAAAAAAATGTTTGATTTTTTGGGGTCAGAGCCTCTTCTGGCAGTGAATGGGGTCAGAGCATTACTCCCTATAGAGCCAGAAAAAAGGGGTCAGAGCCTTTATTGTTCGAGGTGAACATGCGATACGGAATTGATTGCGGCAGTAAATTTATCAAAATTGCCCGTCTGGGGGCTGATGGCAGCATTGATGATACCGAATACAAAGAGCACTTCGGCAAGCCGGAGAAATTCCTGAATGATATTGCTCCGACAGGCCGCGTCGTGCTTACCGGAAGCCACGCCGGTCTCGTGGCGGATATGTATGATGGAGCCAGCCGGGTTGATGACATCGCTTCAGTCATTGAAGCCCTGCGTTTTCTGAATGTGCACGCACGGCACGTGGTGTGCGTGGGGGCATCGACCATTGGCCTTATTGGCCTTGATGATAATATGCGTTTCACGTCCTACCGTCAAAATACCCTGTGTGCCGCGGGTACCGGTTCGTTTATTGACGAGCAGATGCACCGGCTCGGATTTTCATATGATGATATAGCAAGCCTTGAGATTGATGAAAACCCTCCGGGTATTGCCACGCGCTGTGCGGTATTCGCAAAATCCGATGTCATCCACCGCCAGCAGGAAGGGTATGGTCCCGCTTCGCTGTGGTCGGGGCTTTGTCGCGGTGTTTCAATGACCATGCTGCAATCCGTTTTTCGAGGCCAATTACCCGAAGAAGAGGTCCTTTTTATCGGCGGCATTTTTCTCAATCGTGCTGTGCGCTTCTGGACTTCAAAGCTTCTGCCCTCTGCGTGCTTTCACGAGCGTGGGCATATTTTACCCGCATGGGGTGCCGCCCTTCTTGCAGAGAAAGCTGCCGTACCGGTAACATCTTATCTGAGTGATAGTAAAAAACAGGAAACATCCCTACGGAAGCTTGAGATTGCCATTTCATCACCGACCCGCGAGGCGGATATCACTGCGTATGATATGGACGCTTGCGAAGTGCGCATCCACCGCCATATCAATGCCTGCTGTGATGCAGCGCTCGGCATCGATATCGGTTCCACCAGTACAAAACTTGTGCTCCTCGATGCACAATCCAAAGAAGTGGTTGCTGATATCTATACCCGTACCGCAGGCAATCCCCTCGCTGCGACCGCGAATCTTTTTTCAGTGTTAAAGAAGATTTCTGCCGGAGAACTGCCGAACATATGCGCCTGTGCCACCACCGGCTCCGGACGCCGTCTGGTGGGTTCGGTCATCGGTGCTGATGTGATTGTGAACGAAATAACCGCGCATTTCGCGGGCGCGCGGCATGTGGATGATTCCATCGAAACGATTTTTGAAATCGGCGGACAGGATTCGAAATACATCCGGGGAAAGGGCGGCATGGTGGTCGATTGCAACATGAACTTCGTCTGCGCGGCGGGCACAGGCAGCTTCATAGAGGAGCAGGCGAAGCGCCTCGGATTCAACGTGAGGGAAATCGGCGATCGCGTCATCGGCCTTTTAGCTCCGGCAGCATCGGACCGCTGTACAGTATTTATGGAGCAGGATATCAACGCGCATCTGCGAAATGGTCATTCGCGCCAGGAAGCACTGGCGGCGGTGGTGGTATCCATCGCGAAAAACTATCTCAACCGCGTGGTGGGCGCGCGCCCGGTAACCGGCGAAAAGATTTTCTTTCAGGGTGCCACGGCCCGCAACAGAGGGCTCATCGCGGCATTTGAGATGCTCACAGGAAAAGAAATTGTGGTGTCAGAGCATTGCCACGTGATGGGTGCCTATGGCGCGGCGCTCATTGCCCTTGAGAAACCTATATCGAAGAGCAGTTTCCGGGGATTCAATGCGCTTGATGATGATGTTACGCTCATGCACAGGGTGTGCGCCGATTGTACCAATCATTGTACGATTATTACTGCATGCCTGGCAGATGGCAAAAGCGTCTCATGGGGGCATCTCTGCGGACGCGAGGAGGGCGCTACCGGTGTTGTCCGGGGCAAAAGCTATTTTCAGGCTGCGCTGCGGCTTTTGCAGGAGGGCGACGGTTCGGTTGGCCCGCGCGGCATCCCAAAGGGAACAATCGGTATTCCCCTTGCGCTTTCCATGTTCAATTACATTCCTCTCTGGAAGTGCTTTTTATCAAAGCTCGGTTTTGATGTGATGGTGTCTGACTGCTCCAGCGAAGCGCTGCGCGAAAGGGCGGTGCGCATTGCCCGGACGGATTTTTGTTTTCCGATGAAAATCGCGCTTTCGCATTTTGCTTTGCTTGCGGAAAATAAAGCAGTCGATATGCTCTTTTTCCCTTCGCTCATCAGCGAAGAGAAGCAGAAAAACGGGATGCCGCGCGTATTTTGCCCCTATGTCATCTCAGTTGCTTCTTGTGCCGCGTCGCTTGATCTTGAGAGGTCAATTCTTTCGCCGGTAATTGATTTTCGCGACCCGCATTCGGTGATTGTGAATGAATTGCATCGGGTCTTTGCGCCCTACGGCATTACGAAAAGCGAAATACGCGATGCGTTTAAAGCTGGATGGAGTGAGCTCACGCATTATCGCGAAAATCGCTATCGGAAAGGCTGCGATGCGCTGCAGAAGGCGCAATCGAAGCATAAAAAATCGGTGGTATTCATCGGACGTCCCTACAATCTGTACGATACCGTCATCAATCTCAATCTGCCGGAGCGTTTTAAATACTATGGGGTGGACATCCTTCCGTTTGAATTGCTCATTGAGCAGGAAGAAAAAACGGAAACGCCGCATATGTACTGGAACTATGGCGAGATGATTTTGCGCGCAGCGAAAAAAGTGCGCGAAATGGAAGATGTCTTCCCGGTGTATCTCACCAATTTTTCCTGCGGTCCTGATTCGTTTGTGCTCTCTCGCTTTGAGGCGATCTTGGAAGGCAAGCCGTATCTCATTCTGGAACTCGACGAGCATGGTTCTGAAACGGGGTACATCACGCGCATTGAGGCTTTTCTTGATATTATTCTTGAACGGCGTGGCGGTCCGGATGCGGGCGAAGGGGAAGCATCTCCCTTTGTCGGCAGGTGGAGGAGGAAATCGCGGAAGCTCTGGATTCCGCCGATGCACGAGTTCGGCGCGCGCCTTTTCGCGGCGGGCTTCCGTGCCTGGGGGTTTGATGCAGAAGCCCTGCCGGGAGAAGACCGGGATGCACATGAGCATGGAAAGCGCGGCATACGGGGCGGAGAATGCCTCCCGGCCGCCGCCACCATCGGTGCCTTTCTAAAAAAAATGCAGGATATCGATGCGGACCCTTCGCGCCAGGCGATCTTTATGCCCACTGCCGAAGGTCCCTGCCGATTTGGGCAGTACGCTGTGCTGCACCGTAAAATTCTTGACCGCGCGGGATTTTCGAAGACCATGATATTCGCGCCGTCGTCGGTGAATTCCTACATGGGAATGCCGCAGTCGCTTCGCACGTATCTGTGGGACGCGCTTCTTTCGGCGGACATGCTCATGAAAGCAGTCCTCAAAGTGCGTCCCTATGAAGTGCAGAAGGGCGATACCGACCGCAGGGCCGAAGAGGTGATGGCGTTTCTGGAGGAGCGCATTGAAAGGAAAGCGAATCTGATTGCTGAACTGCCAGCGGCAATATCATCGGTTATATCCGTTCCGAAGCGCGATGAGCTTCGTCCGCTTGTGGGCATCGTGGGTGAAATCTATGTGCGGTGCAATCCCTTCTGTAACGACAATCTTTCGCGTGTCATTGAGTCGGCCGGGGGTGAAGCGTGGCTTGCTCCAATGTCGGAATGGGTCCTCTACACCTCATGGTTTGAAAACTATTATGCGGGAATCACGACAAAAAATCCCATTCGAAAAGCCCTTGTTTCTTTGAAAAACAACTATCTTTTCAACCGCGAGCATGAATTTGAAGAAGCCCTTCGGGACATGCTTGCCGACCGCTTCGAACCGCATGTCGAAGAAGTTTTGAAGAAAGGTATGCAGTATCTGCCGCTTCGTTTCGAGGGCGAAGCGATTTTGACTGTCGGCCGAACATGGCGGTTTTTTGAAGACGGCGCTTCTATGGTGGTGAATTGCGCACCGTTTGGCTGTATGCCCGGCAATATCACCGCCTCGCTGTTTGCGAACATTCAGGAGCACTATCAAAAACCCGTCCTCACATTATTTTATGATGGCGAGACCAGCGTCAATAGGGCGGTTGAGATTTATCTTCGCAACATGGGGGTATCTGAAAAAGCCATCCGGTTATGATGCAGCATAACAGTGAGATTGGTTTTTTGCGTCACGCTTTTTTCTTGACAAAAAACCGACAGTATCGGAGTTTCCATCGGAAATTCATGTGTTCGGTGCAATGATGCCGGGAAAAAATGCGGTTATCTGATGCAGCGCTGATGACAGAATTTGACCATATTTATCTGGAGGGTGTAATGGCTTATAAAATTACCGATGCGTGCACCATGTGCAGTTCCTGCGCGGAAGAATGTCCTGCCAATGCCATAAGCGAAGGCAAAAATACCTATGTTATCGATAAAGACGCATGCACGGAATGCGGAACATGCGTGGATGTATGCCCTGCCGAGGCGATTGTTGAAGTGTAAGCGTTATACGAGCAGCTATACGGCAAAGCCCCGCTTTTTCGGCGGGGCTTTTTACTTGAGGCGCGGAAAAAAATTCTTGCACATCAATAGCAATTTTGAATAAGTTCGTGAAGAAGACCTGTGGCTTTTGTCGATAATAAAAATAGTAATTTCAGCACAAATGGAGTTTTTCGGGCGGCAGTATTGCACGTGAAGCATTTTTGTTGTATATTATCCTTATGGGTGTGTGAACATCACCATGGGATGTGCTATGATAGTGCATAAGAATCGCATTGTTTCAGGCGTTGAGGGTAATTTCGGATTGTACTGCTGCCGCGAAATCTGGTTATAATAACAATGGAACGAAGAAGAAAAGGCGGAGAGGATCCCCTCGTGAATGAACTGCTTCTTGATGATATCGTCATAGAGCGGGTGGGGGAAGATAGCTCCGCGGCATCGCGCGAGGCTGTGTCCCTCCCGGAAGGCGATGAGATAATCCTGCAAGGCGAAGATGTACGCCCGGAGGAAGAAACGCCCGGGGAAACTGTGCGCCGCAACCGCCCTCAGGAGCGGATTGTACCCGATTTAGAAGCGCTATCGGCGGAGGTTGACAGCCTTTCAACGGTGGATGATGCACGAAGAAATATAGGCGAAGATGGCAGCGAGGCAAATGCAGACCGTTTAGAGGATTACGAACGCCTTGAAGAACTCAATATCGATGATACTGTAGTCGATCTCGACGCGGAAGCCCGTGCGACTGAAAAGCGGGTGCAGCCGGCAGTGCCTGAAGAAATCGCTGATGTCCGGCCCGCGCATCAATTGAAAAGCCATGATGAGGTAGATCACGATCTGTTAGATGACGAATTTATTATACTCGAGGATGAGTCCGGAACTTCCACAGCGGTACTGCCCTCATCGGTGAAGGCTGAAACACCCCTGGAAAAAACTCGCGTAGAACCGCATGGTATTGATGAACAGGACGGAGAAACTCCACCGATAAGCGAAGCGACTGAATCTGAGATTGAGGAAATCATCAGGACCTCAGAACTACCTGCTAAAGAAGAAATACCGGTTGAAGAAATGCCGATTGATGAAATGCCCGCTCAAGCGGCGAAAGCCGAAGATACTTCCGGTTTATCCATCACTCTTCCTGAAGATGTGGCAAAATCGCTTTCCGAAGAGTTCGACATCCATTCTCTTAAACCGGTCGATCTGAGAGAGGCGGAAAAAATCGCAAATGAGGATATCCTCATTCTCAGGGAGGAAGACCTCATCGAAGAGCTCGATGCGATGGATTTAATTCCCATTGATGATGGCGCGCCTTATTTTGCAGGTGCCGCCCCTGAGACGAAAACGACTCAGGCGAAATCGCAAACACCAGATACTTCCGGCGCCGGGAAAGCCCCCACGCCTTCTGATATTCCAGCCCCAGATGTATCGCCAGCTGCGGTACTCGATGTTGCCGATGATTTTCCCGACAAGCAGCTTCATGATGCTGAGATAACGACAGAGGCTGAAGAGGTTGTTGCGGAGGCGCCGCGAGAGATTGAGGATGAACTTATCGCCGCTGATGATGCGCAAAAGGAGTGTGCAGAGGACATCGCGATTGAAGAGCCGATATTGCTCGAAGCCGATGAGCATGAGCTTCGCGAAGTTCAACCATCCCCCGTACCGCGAGCTTCCGCGGTTGAAATCATCGATGAAATGCCGGGGGATGCCTCAATGGTAGTTCAATCGGCGACATCATCCTCTCGCCCTTCTGGAGAAATGGATGCCGCTGCCGAAATATCCATTGATGCGGATGTGCACTTTGAAGATGCCTTCGAACAGCAGGAACACAGTCCTGTGGTGCGCGAAAAAATCCCCGATGAATTTGCCGTCGCAAGCGGCCGGGGAAGAGTGCTGATCATTGATGATGTGGCGGTGGAAAAAACCGTGAATGAAAGCGAGAGCATCTTCGCCGACGGAGAGCTTGAAAAAACAACGGTAGGGCTGGTGGACATCGTTGAAGGCAGTGCCCGTTTCATCCGGGAGGCCAGCGCTGAAGAAGATATGGAGCAGATGGCCGCGATTATGAGCGGTACGGCAATGGCTTTTGAAGACCTCCTTGTCGATTTTTCCGAAGAATATAAATTCAAAGATGAAGATGTCAATTTCATCGATAATGTTTTTATTGCGGAATCAGCAAGTCTGGCCGGCGCATTCAGCGATGATGAAAGAAGGCGTAAAAAAAACAGGCTTACTCCCGCGACGGAAATTTTCGGATTGTCCGATGGAGAACTCTTCGAAATCGAAACCTCGGTCTTCACGGGTGAATATAAGGAAATAGACCTTTCAACAGTACAAGGCGCCCTTCCCGCGGGCCTGGATCAGGCTATGGCCGATTTTGATCTTGTGAAAAACTGCCGCTACGTAGGCGCTTCCTCCTCTGAAATCGGCCCGATAGAAAAACAGAGCATAGAAGAGGATGTGGTTGCAGAACAGGCACTGGTGTATGAGGAAAGCGTGGAAGACATCCGGCGGGTGCTTTCAAACTACAGGAAGACGAAGAAACAGCATCCGGACGATGTAATGGATATCAGCGATGAGATAGTCATCATCGACGATAAAAGCGATATCGAACGCTTTGCCGACACGTTCGCGCCTGAAAAAAGGGAAAATATTAAAAAACTGTTACAGTATCTGGACGGCCTTTTCGAAAAACTGCCTGAAGATGTGATACGCAAATTCGCCGAATCGGAATATTACAACCTGTATATGAAAATAATGAAGGAATTGGAACGCTGAGCCATGGGATTGCTTGAAAAGGCGCTGAAATATAAGTCCGAAATGAACAAGCGCGGACGTGAGACCATAATCGACCGCATTCCCGGCCCTGCCGATACTGAATTGATGCATGAGTTTGAAGCCCCTGCGGGCGACGAAGGGCTCAATGCCCGAAATTCCCGGCACAGCATCGCCTCGCCGGACGGGACAACCGATGAAGAGATCATGCAGCTCGATGAATCTCTCCTGCACGAGCTGGATGATGGAAGCCCGCCGGCGGAGGAACGTGAGGCGCGGCCGATTATTCTGGATGATGAGGAAATGCAGATGCCGGAAGCGCGCGGGCGCGCTTCTCAAACGCGAAGTGAAGCAGCCGGCGATGATCTTTTCAGTCTTCCGGAGGAAGATGCAACGCGTCCCGAGGAAGTGCTGAACCACCAGAAATCCGACACAAGAGAAATTATGGCGGAGAAGACCGACCTTTCTCCTGAAAGCGCAGAAGCTCCGCTTGCGGCAGGGTATCAGCTTTTTTCGGATGATCCTTTCGGTCCGGAGGATGCGCCTGTCATAAGCGGCAAAAAGACCCGGCGCGCCGATTTGCGAGAAAATGAACTGCCTTCCGCCAGTCCCGCCGTCACGGGGATTTCGCCGGTGCGCGAGGATACAACAGCTGAAGCTTCCATGGAGGATTTCGAAGAGAGCGCAATTGATGAGAACACTCTCCAGACCCCGCGCCGCAGCAAACAGTTCCAGGATTTCCTCATACTTTATGAAATCGGAAAAGAAATCATGCGGTGCGATAACCGCAAGGACCTCTACGATGCGATTCTTTTCTCCGTGATGGGCCAGATCGGAACATCATCCTCCTCTATTTTAACTCTGGATCCGCAAAATCCTTCCCGCTGGATTGTGGGCGATTCACGGGGTGTGACGATTCGCAACAAAAAGCTGTTTTTCGATGTCTCGGAAGGTATTGTCTCCCGCGTGATATCCCGCAAGCAGATTGTCGATCTCGATGAATTCAAAGACCAACCATCATTCAGCGATGACTACTACCGTTTTATTTCTATCGACGCAAGGCTGCTTTCCCCAATGGTGTACGACGGGGAAGTGATCGGCGCGATTGTGCTTGGCGAGAAACTCACCATCGGGGATTACAGCGGTTCGGAAAAAGATTTTATCACCGCCGTTTCGGAACTGTCGGCAATAGCTTTGCGGAAGGTGTCCGTTATTGAAAAGCTCAGAGATGAGCATGCCCGTTTTGGAACTGAGCTTGAGTACATCAACCACGTGGAAGAGCTCAAAGCGCGCATGGTAAGCGATGTTAATCTCAGGCGCCTCGACGAAATGATTGGAACGGAATTCCAGAAGCTCGGAATACTGAGTTTCGCGGTATTCGTGGACGATGAAAAAAATGAGCGCTATGTGCCGCTTATTGTTGAAAAGAACGACACGCTCGCGCTTCGTTCAAAAGAGTTCACACTTCCCTATGAGAACTCGTTCGTCGATTACATCAGCGCTCTGAAGGAATGTGTGAAAGTCGAAGACCACAATCGCCTGAAGATGGTAGTAGATGCGTTTACTGAAGCGCGCCTGAAGCTGATGCCGATTCTATGGATATATCCGTTCAAATTCGGGAAAAAACTCTCCGGCTTCCTTCTGGTGTTCGACATTGTGGATTTCGAAAGGGAAAAGGAAATTCACGGGAAACTTGCAAGGCTTTCCACCGTTCTTTTCTCCTATATTATGAATTTAAAATCTCTGGATGTCCACGAAAACAGGTATGTGGATTTCATCGAGCCGGTGCTTCGAAGGATTGAGAGCGAACTTCAGAACGCCCGCAATCTGAAAATACCTCTAACCATCATTTTATTTTCGATAAAAAATTTCAAACGGTATTACACGCTGTACGGAAGGATGGAAGCCAGAAGGATCATCGACGCCCTCGAGACGATTATCAGGACCCGCCTTGCCGATACGGATTTTTCCGTCAGATTCGACCGCAATAAAGTGCTGATTGTGCTTCCCGGAAAAAATAAAAAATATGCCGTGCCTCTGGCAAATACGGTGCGCAATGAAATCATTCAGTATTTCAAACAGAAAGAAGTACAGCTTCTGGTGACATTCCTCTCCGCCGAGTTCCCCGAAGACGGTGAAGACCTCTATACCCTGCTCGATATCATAGATTGACGTTTATTGCCGCGAAAGAATGTTCGGACTGACGGGAGTTGCCCTTCTTCGAACTTCGAAGTGAAGATGCGGCCCCGTGGAGCGCCCTGTGTTGCCCGAAAGCCCTAAGACCGTTCCGGTGTTGACTTCGGAGCCAGGCCGCACAAAAATCCTGCTGAGATGTCCGTAGATGCTCGTGTAGCCGTGTGAATGCGTCACTTCAACTGCAAATCCATAATTTCCCTTGTAGCCGGCGAATGTTACCACGCCTGAGCGTGCCGCATATACTTTTGTACCCGGCCTGCATGCCAGGTCGATGCCGCCGTGAAAGCGCATGTGATGAGTAAACGGGTCTCTCCGCATGCCGAATCCCGACGTTTTCTGTGCGTCCCTCAGCGGATTAACAAAACCGGTTCCTAAGAAGAGCGATCTTTCCACAGACGAGAGCTTCGTCATGGGAATAAAAAGATATTCCTTGTCTTGAATCGAATTGCCATTCGCGCGGAGGATGTATTCCGGAGGAATTTTAAATGCCTGCGCAATCTGCTCCACCCCTGCCTTCTTTGAGTTGCGGAAAATAATACCGCGCATATTGGGGATGTAGATGGTCTTACCCGGTTCAATATCTTCAGGCGAGCCCAGGCCATTGACCGACATGAGCGTGTCGATGTCCGAGGATGTGGCGGTGAGGACTGTCCAGAATGTATCGCCTCTCGACACTCTGTAACGATAGAATGTAAGTTTCGGCATGTTTTCCACCCCTCTGCGGCTTTTGACGGCATAGGCGGTCTTTCCGACATCGGTGCGGATTTGTTTCAGCAGGGGATTTTGCAGCGAAAGGTTGGAAAGTTCGGCAATGGTGCTCTCCCCGGCAAGTGAATCCGGGAAATTGATTGAATACACCAGCGCCAGACAGAAGGCGCAGAACGCAAGTTTTGACATATACGGACGTGGTTTCATAAATAGCAATGCCCGGTAATTATGTCGGATTAATTGCCATATTAATTGAGAGAAAATCTATTTTTCTGAATTGAATTTTAGTCATTTATTGCTATTCTATTAGTACGGTCTGACGACAAAAGCAACCAGAAACATAAAATGACCATATAAAATGATTGCAATCAGAAGGCGATATGAGAAATTAGACCTGCTTACAGGGAGAAAATGTTCCTCTATCAAGGAGCTGCTGAATTGTTATGGATACGCTTATAAATGTCGGTGTGGCGCGAATTGAAGTGGCTACCAATCCGGCAATACTGCGCACGATTCTGGGAAGCTGTGTGGGTGTGTGTGTGTACGACCGCATGAAGAAAATCGGCGGACTTGCGCATATTCTGCTTCCAAACTGGGTAAAAGACGGAGTAAAGGAAAAATATGCGGATACCGCCATTCCGATGCTGATAAACCAATTGCTGAAAATGGGATGTTCGCGGGAATTTATGTCAGCGAAAATTGCGGGCGGGGCTTCCATGTTTCGTTTTCAGGCAAACCTGGCTCTCGGGCAGATTGGGGAAAGAAATGTCGAGGCAGTGCGGAAAGCTCTTGCTGCTAAAAACATCCCGATTGTGGTGGAAGACGTGGGGGGCAGTGTGGGAAGGGTACTCGATTTTCATCTGGAGGATGGAAGAATGAAAGTTAAGGCCGCGGGTCAGGAAAAAATGTATTATAAGGTATAACAGTCGGATTCACGAACCTGGAGAACGACCATGCAGATATCGGTGAAAGAAAGGCTGGAATCAATAATCAACAATTTAGATCAGCTTCCTTCCATTCCGGAAGTGGTGGGGAAGGTGATAAATATGGTCAACGATCCCAATGTCGATTTTAGAATGGTGGCGCAGGAGATAAGCCGCGATCAGGCCATTACCACAAACCTTTTAAAGTTGTGTAATTCTGCATATTTCAGCAAGGGAAAGGAGATCACAACCCTCGACCGTGCGATTGTGACGCTCGGCATCAAAGAGGTCAAAGATGCGGTAATGGTAGTGGCGACGAAGGCGGTGCTCAACAGGGCCATCTTAGGCTATGATCTGGCGCGGGGAATGCTCTGGGAACACGACCTTGCAGTTGCGGTCATGTCCAAGAACATCGCGATGATGAAAAAGGACCGCGCGATCGCAGATCTCGTGTTCACCGGCGGCATCATACACGACGTTGGCAAGACGGTATTGGCGCTTTTTGTGCAGAGCGCCTTCAAGGAAATTCTTGCAAAAGTTGAATCTTCCGGCGTCTCGTTTCAGCAGGCGGAAAGAGAAGTGATGGGGTACGATCATCAGGAAGTCGGTGAGCGAATACTGGCGAAGTGGAAATTTCCGCAGGTGCTCAAAGACATCGTGCGGTATCATCACGAGCCCGATAACGCACCCGAGGAACAGCGCAAGATCGTTTCGTATGTGCATGTCGCAAATTCGGTGTGCCTCATGGCAGGTGTGGGGATTGGAAGCGATGGACTCTATCATGAACTGAGTGAAAAGGCGATAAAGCGCATCGGCATTACCGACGAAGAACTGAATCAGCTCTATTCCGATATTCCGGATGTTCTCAGGCAGGTTAAAGGTCTGAGCTAAATCTGAGCAATAGCGTTATGTATCTCATCAAGCCATGTCCGTCATGTTTCAGAACCCTGCGCTTTCCGATAGATCAAGGAAAGATTCGCGTAAAATGTATCTGTGGAGAAAGCTTCATTGCAGATCCTGATGATCCTGCGCTTTATGCGGGCGCGAAATTTGATCTTGCAGCTAAAAAGAAGAAAAATAATTTTTCATTTGCTCTTTCTTTAACGAAAGCGCTTGATGTAAGTATCAAAAAAATATATGATTTTCGGTATCGCGTGCAAAATCTGCCGCTTTTGGCGGGCACAGAGCGGTATAAAACAATTGTCGTACTGATTGCAATAGGAGCAATTCTCATTGCTACGGCATATTTCATCTGCAGTGGGAAAACCGCTGCACCGAAAGATGCGTGGTCGGTGTAACCGGCACATAAAAAATCATGCGCAGGAGGAGAAGTTTGTATGATGGGGCCAAGAAGTAAGAAATTTTTTTTGATTGGTGTTATTGTGGCAATGTGTGGATTCGCCCTTGGTGCAATGAGCACAGAAGAAACAACTGTAGAGATGATATTAGCTAATGTAACAGAAGTCAATACTCCCGGTGACGATTTTTTTCCTTCTATTACAGCTGATGGATCAACAATGGTCTTTAGCGTAAAGCCGGCTGATTCTGATAATAGCGATATTTATATTTCGCACTTTAAAGATGGCAAATGGACTACCGCCAGGCCGATTGAGGAACTGAATACACAATACGACGAACAAACGCCGTATATATCGCAGGATGGGGAAATGCTGATTTTTTCATCTAACAGGGAAGGTGCCATTCGCCCGCCAAAAAATCAGGGGCCGGTGTATTATCTTACAAACGATCTCTATATTTCTTTTTTAGAAAATGGAAAGTGGACTGCGCCGAAATGGCTCGAAGGCGAGATCAACACCGCTGATAATGAGCGCGCGCCGAGCCTGAGCAAAGATGGCAAAACCATATATTTTTCGAGATACAGCGGAAATGACATCTACTCATCGAAGATTTATTCTGCTACGCTCGATGGAATAATGACCAGCAAGGTAACGCTCATGCCGAGGCCCATCAATTCCGATTATTCAGACTTCGGCCTTATGCCATCAAATAGCAAACCCGGTTTCTATTTTTCATCCAACAGGCCCGGGGGTATGGGTCTCTGGGATATATATTTCGTAAGTTTTATCAATGAAGAATTTGGTGAGCCGGTTAATCTTGGTCCGCCGATTAACTCTAAGAGCAATGACCTGAGCATAACTGAACTCGGCAACAAAATATATTTTTGTTCTGATAGAAAGGGGGGTATTGGCAATTCTGATATATATGCCATAGCGATTTCCACAAAGGTGCTTAAACTGCCAGATACTGGATTTATAATCTCGGTTGTTGATGCAAAAAGTAAAAACCCAATTGTCGCTTCCCTGGAAATATCAGTGTATTCAGGGGATGATGCAAAAGAAGAAATAAAAAAAGTTGTTATTGAAAGCAATGCAGAGGGCAGATGCGAACTAAAAACAGATTATTACGCAAAAAAAATTATCGTCGTGCCTTTTGATGCTGGTTATAAATCTGATGCGATGAGTTTTGACGTTTCTGCGGGGGAAATGCGCAGAGTAACTGTTGAACTCGCTGAAGCTGAGAAAAAAACCGATGAGTCAATTGCTGTATTACAGAAAAAAGATGAAAGCCCTTCGGATAAAATTGAAAAACAAATACTACGCGAATGGAGCTTTCAGCCAATTTATTTTGAATATAAATCGTATGAGCTTTCGAAAGAAGCATGGCAGCGCATGTGGAATATTAAGAAATTGCTCGAATCAGAAAAAAATATCCGTCTGACGATCATCGGGCATACAGATTTCAAGGGGAGCGATTCCTACAATTTGAAGCTCGGCTATCAGCGCGCACGCGCGGTGAAAAATGGCCTTATGAAAAATGGCTTGAAAGCTGAGTATGAACTAGTAAGCAAAGGGAAGCGGCAACCTTCAGAGCTTTATAAAAAAACAAGACAGCAAAAATATAACCGGCGCGTGGAAATTACTGCGAAAGAATATGTTCCTGAGGATCAAAAGTAATGCGACCAGTGATGAACGATGTATCTTAATTGCACCGATGAGTATCACCGCAACGAGCTTGAGACGCTCGGCTGGGAGCTTACGGTGTGCAATTCGCTCGCTGATGAGAAAAGTTCCTGTCGGCGTGCGCTGAAAAATCCCGTTTCCTTCGGTGAGGCTCTGTATCGCTTTCTTGAAACGCTTCTACCGATGAAGGGAATTGTACGCGTCATTGAAGTCGGCGGCGGGCATGGAAATCTTATGGCAGATTTTGTGCGCCTCAATCCAGAACTGAAACCTGCCATGATCGACATATCGCCTGCATTGCTTGCCCTTCAGAGAGAAGCGTTGCAGGGAAGAGATGTTGAATTTGTGCATGGCGATTTCTATGATTTTCCGGATGAAAAACTTATTTCTTATGAACTTGCAATTTTCAATGAAAATTTAGGCGATTTTCCAGCCGTCTGCGATATTACGGCTTCGGATATTGCACATGGTGCTACAAGAGGGAATCGCATCATTGAAGAGATTGCTCGGGATTTCGCAAAATACAATTTCCCTGTGCCGGATCTGCCATATTTCAATTACAACATCGGTGCGGTGCGCGTGATTGAAAGGCTCTGTGCGGCAGGAATTCCCTATATCTACGTGAGTGAACATAGCTGTGAAGCGCGCCTTCCTGATGAGCTGGCAGGGTTTCTTAATGTTTGCGCGGACGGCAACCCCCGCGCGATACGCCTTTACGGCCATGTGGAATATACTGTGCGGTTTTCGCATCTTGAAACGGTGGCACGGCATTACGGTTATGCGGTGCGCCGCGGATGTTTTGCGGATTTTCTTCCGGTAAAATGGACTGATGAATTACATTTTATTGTGCATTCAAAAAGCGCAAAAGAAGAGCACGAGATTATCCGCCAATTTATTGAAGACCTCTATACGTATGAGTATCTGGTGCTAACGTAATGCCTGGTGATAGTATTGGCATCGCAGTGGTGATTTGTGAAGCATTTTAATGAATACCGGTTATAGCACAGAGCTGAAATCGTGATTTAAGCATACGAGTCTCTTCCGGAGAAATATCGGTTGGAGAGATATGTGATTTTTAAGTGGTGTTAACGAACAAATTCAGCGGCAAGTAACGTCGGGTCGCTGGGTAATCCCCACCAGATGTGAAACACGGTCGCTTCTTCTATACATTTATCGTAAATTGCACAGCTTTTATAGGGATAAGAATCCACTTCCTCGTCATACGCACCGCTTTCTATGCGTTCCACCAGTTCGGGCAAATAGGTCAATACCGCAATCGCAATCACATGCGAAATCGACCTTCTGAAAAACCTCCGCATATCATTAAAATAATCATACTCCCTTTGAAGGAATTTCACTTTCACGCGCAATTTCGGTATTGGCATACCATCGGCATCCAGGCGCTTCTGGTATTCGATTCTTCCGTGCTCTCTTTCGTACCTTGAGTGATGCCGCATTGCATAGCGCATCACCGCGATAACAATATCAATCATCGTCCAGCCCGTGCGCTTCTCGGCGTCTTTGAGCATCATCAATACTTCTTGTGTCATAACATAGGTTGTTTTTATCATAGTTTTGCCTCCCCGCACTATCATCACTATACTGCCTGCTGAATGCGCAGTACTAACTGCACTACATATGTATAGTATTTTATCAAGCAAAATTTTTTGCGCTTCAATGAAAAACGCCACCCTTTCGGAATGGCGTTTCGGAATGAATTAATCTCTGCCTTCAGTTATTTTTTCCCAAACCTCTTCTCGATCGCCGCGAGTTCTTCGACAAGTTCTCCGGGTAAATGGCTTCCAAATGTGGCATAATGCTCTTTCACGAGTTCCAGTTCCTTCAGCCAGCCTTCGCGGTCAACGCTCAATAGCTCGCGCATCGTGTCAAGCGTGATATCAAGGCCGCGTATGTCAATTGCATTTACCGGTGGCAAATATCCAATTTCTGTTTCCACTGCCTCTCCCGTTCCGTCGCAGCGCTCGAAAATCCATTTGAGCACGCGGCTGTTATCGCCATATCCGGGCCACAGCCATTTTTCGTCGTCCGATTTTCTGAACCAGTTGACGCAGAAAATTTTCGGAAGTTTATCTGCGCTGGTTTTATTCTGAATGTTAATCCAGTGTTTGAAATAATCGCCCATGTGATAGCCGCAGAAGGGAAGCATTGCCATGGGATCGCGGCGGATGGTGCCCGCCTTTACATCGAGCGCCGCGGCAGTGACCTCCGAGCCGATTGTTGAGGCGACAAACACGCCGTGATTCCAGTTGAATGCCTCATACACCAGGGGTATTGTGTGCGGCCGCCGTCCTCCGAAGATGAATGCGGAGATTGGAACGCCGGATGGATTTTCCCAGTCGGGGTCAATTGAAGGGCACTGACGCGCCGGCGCGGTGAATCGCGAATTGGGATGTGCTGCCGGCGAGTTCGATTTTCCCGCTTCCCATTCCTTGCCCGTCCAGTCGATGAGTTTGCCGGGCGCATCATAGCCGATGCCCTCCCACCACACATCGCCGTCTTCGGTGAGGGCCACGTTGGTGTAGATGGTGTTGCGGTTGATCGATTTCATTGCATTGGGATTCGACTGCATCGAAGTGCCTGGCGCCACGCCGAAAAATCCCGCTTCCGGATTGATGGCATAGAATCTGCCGTCTTTACCGAATTTCATCCAGGCGATATCATCGCCCACGCATTCGACCTTCCATCCGGGGATGGCGGGAATAAGCATCGCCAGATTGGTTTTCCCGCAGGCGGAGGGAAACGCGCCCGCGATGTATTTCTTCTTTCCTTCCGGGTTGGTGATGCCAAGAATAAGCATGTGCTCGGCAAGCCAGCCTTCATCGCGCGCCATCACTGAAGCAATGCGGAGTGCCAAACATTTTTTTCCTAAAAGGGCATTGCCGCCGTATCCGGAACCGTATGACCAGATGGCGCGATCTTCGGGGAAATGCGATATGTATTTTTGATCAAGCGGCGCGCAGGGCCATTTGCCGTTATCGCTTTCGCCGTCAGCAAGCGGCTTGCCGACTGAGTGCAGGCAGGGGATGAACTCGCCGTGTTCGCCGAGCACTTCGAGCACCTCCTTCCCCACGCGCGTCATGATGTGCATGTTTACCACCACGTATGGCGAATCAGTAATTTCAATGCCGATTTTTGAAATTGGCGAACCCACCGGCCCCATGCTGAAGGGTATCACGTACATCGTGCGTCCCTTCATGCAGCCTTTATAGAGACCTTTCATGGTTTCTTTTAATTCATCTGGGTCAATCCAGTTGTTCGTGGGACCCGCATCTTCCTTTATCTTCGACGCAATGAAGGTGCGGTTTTCCACGCGTGCCACATCGGAAGGGTCGGAGCGGAAAAGATAGCATCCCGGAAGTTTTTTTTCGTTGAGTGGTGTTGCAAGCCCTTCCTTGACCATTATTTTTATCAGCCGGTCGTATTCTTCCTGCGATCCATCGCACCAGTACACGGCATCCGGCGTGGTGAGCGCGGCAACTTCATCAACCCATTTCTGAAGCTTTTCGTGTTTAATCATCGGCCTTCTCCTTCTTAATGTGATGAAGGTCGAATTGAGCGGTCGGTTCATTCGCTTCAATCCCTTCAAGGACACTAAAAAAAAAGGCACAATAGCGTCAAGCAAAAGAAACCGGATGCGCATGGTCATCATTCTGCAAGCACCTTGAAGAGCTGGTGGTAATCTTCTTTCATGGTGTTTCCGAATGCATCTTCGATTCCGGATTCCCCGCCGCGGATGGTGAGCCGGTATATGTTGTTGGCATCGATGCCCGATAAGAAAAATGTATACACGTGAAATGCGCCAGATGGCGTCATTGGCCAGTCGATGCCATTCGTTTTCGGAAGGCCGCTTCCAGACGAGCCGTGTACCCGTGTGATGGAAAGGCTCATGCGTTCGGGTTTTATTTCTTTGTTAAAGATGATATACATGAATTCATCGTTATGATATATCGTCACGGGTTCAATCGCATTGTGCGCAAAGCATTCGTACGTGCCTTCCTCGAAAGGTTCAATAAATCCGTGAAGCGTGTCCGTGATGCAGAGGGGTTGCGGCCTCGTGGAGTGTAGGCCGTTGGTGATGAAGCGGTAGCGGTATTCACGCTGTATGATGTTCCCACCCGGGTCGGTTATTGAGGGAGAGATGGTCATTTCGTATGCGGTTTCGCTTTCAAGCGGTTCGTGAAAGACAATTGTCATGCGCGATGACACCGTCGGGGCATCCACATAAAACGATTTCGATGGCGTAATTCGTATCGCGTCGTACACCTTTTCGCGCACCACCGGTTCGCTGAATGTGATGGTGATGCGCGCATCCTTTTCGCATCCTGAAGTTTCTGTGCCTTCAATGAGTTGCACTGGATCGATTCCATCGCGCTCGCTTATGATCGAAACGATTTCCGGTGCGGTGAAATCATCGCCCACGGTGAAGCGGTACGAGTAATTTTCTACAAGCGCATTGCCGTGGCGATCCTTGATTGCGGTATTCAGCGTGACGGTGTAGCTTGTTTTCAAAAGCAGATCGTTGATGGGCCTGAAAGCGACTTCGGTGTGCGTCTCGTTCCACAAAAAAATCCCCTCAACAGCCGGCATGATGGTAAATCCCGGGTAAATTGAATCAACATTCATCGGCTCGGAAAAGCGCACGCGGATCACAGAATCAGCGAAGCTATCGGGGTTGCTCCATGGATCGGGATGGATGCCGATGGCATTATCGACAGGCGTATGCGATATGATTTCCGGCGGGGTGAGATCGATATTCACATAGAATACCGATTCGCAGACATCTTTCAAATCATTTCCTTTACTGTCTTCGGCCGATGATTCGATGCGGATGGTGTAGCAATTCTCGGAAAGGGGGATGCGCGGGGTAAACTCGAGCGTCTGCCCATTTGTCCATCGAAAGTAGCCTTCCACATTTCCTGTTTTGTGTGCGCTCAGGGAAAACGCCTGATTGGTTTTGTTATAATCCATTTCCTTGGAAAAGGTAACAATGATTTTTGCATCATTGGAGATGTTTTCTGAAAGATGCGCGGGTGAAATTGCTACAATCCTGGGCCTGTCAATCTCAAGCTTCTCCGCAATGCGGTCGCAGGCAGAAACTGCTAAGGCAAAAATGGAGATAATGCACAATATTTTCTTCATAATTTTCCTCCCTCTGATGTATGATAGCTAATTGGAATCTTTGAACTCGCAGACGAAGCTTTGCCTCATTGTGTTTCCATGAGCATCGTTTACTCCCGAAATTCCTCCGGCAATCGTGAAGCGGTACAGCGCCGGGGCGGGTGTTTCGGGATTTCTGATATTGATGAGCCCGTCGAATGTGATGAACGCTGCGGTTCCATCATCGGTGAGCACGATGTCGGTGATGCACGGACTTCCTTCCCCATCGAGTAGCTCAATAAGCAGGCTTTCGACGAGCGAGTAGAGGTCGATACCAACCGGTCCGGCGGCGTTCGAAAAATACACTTTCATTGTGTAATCGTGTGGATTGAACGCGCGCGGCGGTGCCTGATATTCGCCCATGGTTATGAGCAGAGGCCATGGAGGTGCGCCGCCGCCGTAAAGTTCAGTAAACGGCTCCAATTCGGCATCGAAGCTTCCTTCGATGCGGGAAACGTAAATTGGAAGCGAATCGGCTGCATCGGTGCGGAATAATACCGTGTAGCCATTGCGCAGTGCAAGCCCGGCAGCATCTTTTGCGTACGATGCCACGCTGAGCGTGTAAACCGTATCCATTGAAAAAGCTTTGTGGGGAATAAAGGTAAGCACCGCGTTTCCGGCCGACCAGGAAAATCGGCCTTCAGTTGCAGGTTTGAGGGAAAATGCGCTTTCAACCGAGGATGTGTTCATTGCTTCTGAAAATTCCACGGAAATCGAAGAAAACCTGCTTACGCCGCGGTTGATTGCTGCATCATCAAAATAGGGCGGGGGAATGGTGCCGCTTTCAAAGCCGCCGCGCACGTCGGGATGAGTGAAATCCTCGCCTGCAATGAAAACCAGCGTGAAACTTTTTTCAAGCGGATTGCCGGATGCATCCTTCGCTGAGCTGGAAACAGTGGCGCGGTACTGCCTGCCTGCTTCGAGCTTTGCGACGAGGCGGTAAACCAGACGCGTCGCATCATCGTGCCAGACGATGTAGCCGGCGACATCGGGCGTGATGGAAAAGGCTGATGAAGTTGCGGCAGTGTCCATCGGCTCCGAAAAGAGAATTTCGATTGTCGATATATCCACAGATACACCGATAATGCCGCCTTCGGCGCAGGGAGGCGATGAGGAAATGACGCGCGGGGAAACGAGATCGCTTCCCACATAAAATTCTGAAATAACATCTTTTTCCATTGAATTGCCCCGCGCGTCTTCGATAGAACGCGGAAGTTCCATCACACAGCGCGCGCCGTTTGCAAAGCGCCGGTGCGGTACGAATCGATACGCCCGATTCGATTCCCAGGCGTGCGTTCCCGCGACGGGATTTCCATCCGCTTTGAGCGAGAAATTCCGCTCCAGCGTTTCCCTGTTCACGTCCGCGCTGAATTCAATCCGCACCGCCGCATCGGATGCAACGCCGTACTCTCCGTTTGAGGGGCTGATTGAAACGATTTCGAGCGCTTCAAACTGCGCGCAGGTGGTGAAGAAAATACTTAGTGCGCAGAGGATTTTTTTCATAAAGACCTCCTTGTGTGGGAGATAACATATCGAAGACTTGCAGGCAGAATAAACCCCGCCGCAAGCGAAGAAACTGCGAGGCCGCTTATCACAGCCAGCGCGAGCGGGCGCCAGAGAGAACTTCCTTCGCCGAACGAGAAGAGCGCGGGAAGAAATCCGGCAATTGTGGTAAGCGTGGTGGCAAAAAGCGGCCGGAAATGTTCGAGCGAAGCGTTTTTCGCCAGCGCATCGATTTTCGCTGGAGTAATAGCGTGCTTTGCGCGGCGAACCGAAAAAGCGACTTCGGCGGCAATGACGATGCCGTTGTTGACGGCGATGCCGGAAAGGACAATCATGCCCATGAATGCCGATGCATTCAGCGTGGTGCCGGAAAGAAAAAAGGCAAAGAAAACGCCGCAGATGCCGGGAGGAAGCGTTGCGAGGATGAGAAGCGGAAGGCGCAGAGATTCAAGAATGGCCGCCATGGTCATATACACCAGTACGAGCGCGGCAATCACCAGAAGCGCCATTGTGAAAAGCTGCGCGCGGGATTTTTCAAAGGACGTGTCGAATTCCCAGTTATAATCTTCCGGCATGCGAAGCGCGCGTAATTTTTCACGTATGCGCGCGGCTGCATCATCAAAGGAAATATTTCCCAGCCGCGCGGTGATGCGTACGGCCCTGCGCGCATTGTGACGCGTAAGCCGTGTGGGTTCTGTGCCTTCCTCAATATGGACGATTTCTGAAAGCGGGGCGTAACGGCCTTCTCCGACGGGAAGTCTTCCGGAAAGGATATCGCCGACGCGAAAGATGCGGGTGCGGTCGAATTTTACCCGCACATCGATTTCGCGCTCGCCGGTGTGATATTTAAGCGCCACAGGCCCGAAAAGCGCGCCGTGGAAGAAATGTGAAAGACGCTCAGGCGATTGACCGAAAATGCCGCTTTTTTCCCTGTCGATGATAATCCGATATGAAGGCTTGCCGTCGCGAAATCGAAGCACGCATTCCTCAATGCCCGCAACCTTTCCCACCTCTTTTGCGGCATCTCGCGCAAGCTGTCTGAGCCCGGTATCGTCTTTACCGGTGAAGATGATGTCAAGCTCGCGCGCTGCCGATTCAGCCGCCTCGACTAAGTAGGCAAATCCCCCGAATGCCGCAAGTGCACCCTGTGCCTCGTGCGCGATGCGCTTTTTTGTTTCATTGCGTGTTCCTGAAAAAAAAGATTTTTTTAGGGTGAGCGCAATACTGCCGCGCCATTTTTCGGACCTGGAAGAAATCTTCTCCGCAAGATGCAATTCTTTGATGCGCGCTTCCACCTGCCGGGTGGCTTCATCGGCAATGCGCAGCGGTGTGCCGGTGGGAAGCTCGCAGAAGAGATACACCTCTTCGCTTCCGAAGGGGTCGATGAATTCTTTACGGATGCCGAAAAAACAGAGAAGTGATATCGCAGCAAAGACTCCCGCAGCAACGAAAAATCGTTTTCTGAATAATAACACAGCCGAAAGCGCTGATGCATACCAGTTTTGTGTGCGGTGCAGACATGCATCGAGCGTGTGCGGAATGCGGAGGCGTAGCGGCGTGCTGGCAAAGTGCTTCTGTGCCCGGAGGTAAAGTGAAGGCAGAAGCGATGTTGCCACAAAGAGGGAAACAACGCACGAGATGGTGACGGTGAATGCGATTCCTTCATAGGTGCGGCGTGTGATTTCATCGGCGAATAAAAGCGGCAGAAACACTGCTGCGGTGGTAACCGCCGATGCCGCCGCAGCAAGGCGGACGCTTCCCACCGAAGAAAAAATTTCTTCCATGGTTAAATCGCCCGATATTTTTTCCATCACCAGAATGCCTGCGTCCACCACCATTCCCGCCGAGAGCGCAAGTCCCGCAAGGCTTACGATGTTGATTTCAAAGTTGGCAAAGTACATGCACGCAAATACCGCGGTGATAGAAAGGGGAATAGAAAGCGCGATGGCACATGCTTTCAGCGCGTCGCGATACAAAAATGCGATGACGCACACCACAATGAGAAATCCCCATAATCCCGAAAAGACGGCGTTCGACAGCGCCGCTCGTATATAGTCGGCCTGGTTATAGATAATTTCGATGTCGCAATCTGAAAATGATGCAAGAATATCCCGCGCCTCCGAAATGACGGCAAGTGTGTTGGCATCGGATGCTTTGTGCAGGTATACAAGCACCCGCTCCTGGCCGTTGTGCCGCGCGATGGAGTCGGCTTCGCGCGATGATTCCTCCACGCGGGCGATGTCGCGCAAAAACAGCAGTTTCGTTCCATCGAACGAGCGGAGCACCACCTGCGCAATGTCTTCAACTTTTCTAAAGCGTTCGTTCACGCGAAGCCGCCATTCCTTCCCATCGAAAAAAATGTTGCCGGCGGGAATGGAAACATTTTCCCTCTGAAGCGCGCGGACGATTTCGCTAAAATCTAAATTGCGCGAGAAAAACTTCCCGCCGTCAATCGTCACATGAATTTCTTTCTGCAGTCCTCCCGCGATGTAGATTTCGGAAACACCGTCGATGCGCTGCAGGCGCGGTTTGATGATGTACTCGGCATATTCCCGGATGGCGGTGGGTGTTGCGCAAGAATCGGGAATTTTTTTTACCGCGGCGATGAGCGCGGGGCGTTCTGAAGGGTCGTGGCGCAGCACCACGGGTTCCTGCACCGCGCGGGGAAAGGAGTCGCGGATGAGTGCGATTTTTTCCCGAACTTTCAGCGCGGCGATTTTCACATTGATATCCGGATGAAGGGTGATGATGACGCGCGATTTTCCTTCTTCGGAAGATGATTCAAGTGTCTCGATTCCAGGAACGGTGCGGATGATGCGCTCCACCGGGCGGGTGATGATGTGCTCGATTTTTTCCGGCGATATGCCCGGATACTCGACGATGACCGAAAGCGCTGGATATTCCACCCGCGGCATGAGGCCTACCGGGAGCTTCGCAAGCGACACAATCCCGATGAGGATAATTCCGAGTGCCACCATAAGCGCGGCGATGGGATTGTGCAGAAAATACTTCATGCGCGCGCTCCCTTTTGCGTGTGGAAATAAAGCGCGGGGATAAAGATGAGCGTGAGCACCGTGGAGCAGAGAAGTCCGCCGATGACGGCAATAGCAAGCGGCTGCTGGATTTCCGCACCTGATCCCACGCCCAGAGCAAGCGGCAGCATTCCAAGCACCGTGGTGAGCGTGGTCATCATGATGGGGCGGATGCGCCGCTTGATAGATGAAGTAACCGCTGCAAAGACATCAGTTCCCCCTCGAGTCTGCCGGGAAATGTAATCGACCAGAACGATGGCATTGTTCACCACGGTGCCCGCAAGTAAAATCATGCCGATGAGCGAGTTGATGTTCAGGCTTTTACCCGCAAGAAAAAGCGCGCCCGAGCAACCGATGAGCGTGAGAGGAATTGAGCCCATGACCATCATCGGCAGGGTGAATGATGCAAACTGTGAGGCGAGCACCATGTACACAAGCACCACGGCGAGGGTAAGCGCGAAAAGCATTTCCGGAAGCGCTGCGATAATTTCAGTGTATTCACCGGCCACTCGCGCTTCGACTTTTGCGGAACTCACGACCTCATCAATCGCACGCTGTATATCGGACATAAAGTGGCGTCCGTCCGCGGTGATGATGTTGACTCTGCTTTGATTGACTCTCGTGATGCGCGACGGCCCCGAGGAGGTATGAAAGTCCGCAAATTTCCCGAGCTCCAGCATCGTTCCCTGAGTTGATTTCACAAAGAGTGAGGAAAGGTTGCGCATGTCGTTGCGCATATCTTCGCGCAGGCGCACGCGTACGTCGGTTTCATCATCGCCCTCGCGAAATGAGGTAGCCACCTCACCCGCAACGGCGCTTCGAAGCGCTGATGCCGCCTCCGCGATGGAAAGGCCGTGCGCGAAACTTCTTGTTCTATCCACTGAAAGTCTGATTTCGGGATTGCCGTCATCGAGGCTTGCGGAGGCGGAAGCAATGCCGGGCAATTGTTGCAGATGCGCTTTGAGCGCGTTGCCGGCTTTTTTCAATTCCTCAAGATCGCGCCCGGAAATTTCAATAGTTAGCGAAGCGCCTTTTGAACTCAGCACCGACTGCACGATATCTTCTTTGAGGCGAAAATCGATCCGCGCGGCGGTTTTATCGCCGACACGCCTTCGAATATCTTCCATGACCGAGGCGATATGAGGTCGGAATGAATGTGTTAGCACAACTCGAAGCGTCGCATAATCGCGCATTTTGCCCGATAAGCGTTCGGTGATGGAATCCTCGTTGTCGCAGCCCGTTTTCGAGAGGATATGTGCCACGTAGCGGTTTTTGCGCGCGGCCTCTTCGACCGATTTCGTGAGCTTCAGCGTTTCTTCAAGGGGCGTGCCGCGCGGAGCCTGAATGTCGATGGCAAACTCACCGTTATCCACCTTCGGCAGAAGCTCGCGATCAAGGAGCATTGTGAACGCAAGACCCACGATTGCGATGATACATCCCCATGCGATAAGCTTTTTTCTATCCTGCATCGCCTTTGCAAGAAGCGACTCGTAAAGTGAGGTGATGAACTCGAGAATTTTTTCGGTGCGTGAATACGCGCGCATGTGCAATCGTGAAATAAACGATTCTTCCAATCGGCTCTTACCAGTTTGAAGCGATGACAGCATGGGAACCAGGAAGAGCGAGGAAGCAAGCGTTGAGAAAAGCGAAAAAGAAATTGTCAGGGCAAGTTCTCCGAAGAGCGCGCCCGCGATGCCGGAGAGAAAGACGATAGGAAGAAACACCACCAGCGTGGTGAGAATTGATGCAATCACGGAGGTTTTCACTTCTTCGACTGCCTCGACGATGCGATCGATATCGCTTTTGCGGCTTTTTCGATATGTTGCGCGCGCATGCGCGATGGATTCGATGACCACAATGGCTGAATCGACCGTCATTCCAATCCCAAGCGCCAGACCTCCAAGCGACATCGCGTTTACGCTCATCCCCTTCGCGTACATCATCGCAAAGGTTGACAGAACCGAAATAGGAATTGAACTTGCAACGATGAATGCCGCCCGCCTGTCGGGGAGAAAAAGCATGAGCACGATCATGGTGAAAAGCGCGCCGATGATGCCGGCATTGCGAACATTTGATACGGAATCCGCGATGAAATCGGCCTGATTGAACACTTCAAAAAAAGACATTTCATTTTTATATTTATTTGAAAGCGCTTCGATTTTATACCTCGCGGCGCGGGATGTATCGATGGCGTTTTTGCCGCCTTCGCGAGTGAAGAAAAGCCCCACGGCGTCATTGCCGTCGAAGCGGATGATGCTTTTTTGCTCTTTCCAGCCGTCCTCCACGCGGGCAACCTGCGAAAGATAGACGGGAACGCCTGCCTCATTGTGTGCCACCACCACTGCATTGATGTCGAAGGGGCTTTTGAACTCGCCCACCGTGCGCACTTCGTATTCTTTGTTTTCGAACTCGATGCTTCCGGCGGGAAAATTGTAGTTGGCCGATGAAATTGCGCGGATGATGTCATCGAACGAAACGCCCCGAGCCGCCATCGCGTGTGCGTCTGCATCCACATTTATCTGCCTTCGAAAGCCGCCGTACGCTTCCACCATCGCAACGCCGTCTGTGCGCTCAAGAACAGGGATAATTTCGCGTTCGATTGTACGCCGGAGTTTTTTAAAATCGCTCCCCTTCGGTTTTACCGCAAATATCATGAAGGGTTCGCTTTCGGGATCGTATTTTACCACGATGGATTTTTCAGCTTCCTCGGGAAGTGCCCCCTTCATCATATCCGCTTTCTCCTTGGTTTCGATGAGCGCGAAGTCCATCGACGTGCCCCAGGAGAAGCGCGCCGTCACAAGGCTTAAGCCTTCGATGGATTCGGAACGGATTTCCCGCACGCCAGTCACGGAACCGGCAGCTTCCTCGATGCGGCGCGTCACAAGCTTCTCCACCTCCGCGGGCGCGGCGTTGGGGTAGGGAGTGATGATGGTGAGCGTGGGGAATTCGATGTTCGGAAGCAGTTGCACGGGCAGGCGGAAAAGGGCGATTGCGCCCAAAAGGCATGCGCCTGAAAAAATCATCGATGTCGCCACTTTTCGTTCGATGCACCAGCGAATCATTCTCACCTCATTTTTCGGAAAGCGCTTCAGCTAAAAGAGCCTGCGGATTTTTCGCGACAATCGTATCGCCCGCCGATAGGCCTTTCAGCACTTCGATCTTTCCGCCGAATTCCTTGCCTGTTGTAATTTTTTGCCGCAGGTGGATGTTCTTCTTTGCTATGAGAATCTCGCCTTCATCGCCTTTTTTTGCGATGATGGCTTCAGGAGGAATGAGTATGGCATCGGCCTTTTTTTCGATGATGATCTTCGCGCGCGCGAACATGCCCGGCAGAAGCTTCATGCCGGGATTTGCCAAAAGCGCTTTAATTTCGAAAGTTCTTGTTTTTGAATCGAGCACCGGCGTGATGCGCGCGATTTTGCCGCGGAAGACTTCATCGCCGAAGGCATCAGCCGTGAAAGTAACTTCCTGACCCTCATGCAAAAGCTTCGCTTCCGTTTCGCCGATGTTGAGCGATATAAAGACCTTCGAGATATCCATCACCGTGGCGATGATGGAATCGCTTTTCACTATCTCGCCCACTTCCATGTTCTTGACGGCAGCAATGCCCGTAAGAGGAGCGCGGATGTAGGTTTCTTCGATGAGTTTTTTTGTGGACGCAATGACCTGTTTCACCTGATTGATCTTTGAAAGCGCGGCATCGACCTCTGCCTTTTCCATCTTCGTGTTGATGGCTCTGAAAAGCGCAAGCTTCGCGTCGTCGGATTTTGGAAGCGCCAGCCCCGCAGCAGTGATATCCGAATCGCGGAAGCCCACTTCCTGAATTTCAAGGTCGGCTTTCGCGTGAAGATAGCGGGTATGATGCGTGGTGTGCTGGGCCTTCACGGCTTCATATTCGCTTTCGCTGATGCCGCCGACTTTGAAAAGCTCGGCCTTGTTGTTGAGCGTGCGGGTCATGTTTTCGTAGATGATTTTTTTATCGTACACCTCGGCGCGCGCTTTGCGGATCTGCGCGAGTTTGATTTCGATTGCCTTGAGCGCATTTTCATACTTTGCCTTTGCAAGGTCATGCGACTTAACGGCAATATCGAGTTCCGACTCCTGTTCCTTCAGAGTAAGCTCAAGCGAAAGCCGCTCGATTTCGGCAATGAGCTGACCCTTTGCAACGCGCGAGCCCTCGCGGATGTAGAGCTTCTCGAGGCGGCCCTGCACTTTTGAGGAGATATTGACCTTCTCGTAGTACACAATCTGGCCGAGCGCATCAATGGAACAAACGGCTTCCTGCGGCTCAATTTTGAGATATTCAGGCGCGGCATGTGCGCTTTGCGAGTGAGGCGATGATGCAGATGAAACATGTGCGATGATAATATGCACCACCCGATACATCGCGAGCAGAAAAATACACAAAAGCAGTGCCCCAATAATTTTATTTTTTTTGTCTCTTCTTAAAAAACCAATAAGCGTGTGCATCGGTGAAGATGTTTTTCGGGTTATAATGCTATTCATGCGAATCCTCCTTTGCCTTTTTGTGCGTTGAAAGCTTGAAAAATCCAATATCCACACCGGCGGCAAGTTCCAGAGAAAATGATGCGGTGAGATAATTCACCAGCGAGGAAAGATGCGCCACGGCAGCTTCGCCGCGCTCGATTTCCTTTTTCACCAGATCGTAGCGGCGCGATTCACCCATGTTTGCCTTCAGGCGCTCGATGTGGAGAAAGGAATCGTAAAGCTCGAGCTGCTTTTTCGCAATATCCATCATCTTCCAGGAGTTTTTGAGCGTCGAAACGAGCGAGACAACCTCAAGCGCGATTTCCCTCCGCACCTGTTTTTTCTTTTCGGCGGCGGTTTTGAACTGCACGGTGCTTTCAAGAATCGCGCGTTTATACGAGATGGAATCGAGCACGTTCGCGGAGGCGGTATTGGATATGGCCCTGCTGTTGCCGTTTCCGCTTTCGCTCAGTCCTGAATTCAGCGAACCGGAATTTCCGAAGAGCGCGGAAGAAACCTGAACGCTCACACCCCATCCCTTTTCGCGCGGAAAGAATGCATCGTCGGTGAGATTATAATTCAGCCCGAGCGATAATTTCGGAAGATAATAATTTTCGCTCATGCGAAGATTTGTCATCGCAAGCTTGTACTCGGCATCGGCGCTTTCAATTTCCTTGCGGTTTTTGAGCGCCAGCGATATGAGAAGCTCTTCGTCGATGCGGTCATCAGGCAAAAAAAAGACAAAATCCTTCTCGATATTTCCTTCCACGGCAAGCGGCGCAGTGCGTTCGATTTTAAGCAGCAGCTTGAATTGGTTCAAACGCTGGGTGTATTCATCCTTCGCTTTTTCAAGATTCAGTTCCATCTCTTTTACTTTTGCTTCAATCGCCAGCGCGTCGAGTTTGGTGGCATCGCCCAGCGCAAGCTCCTTCTGGATGAAGGAAAGCTGCATTTGCCCCTGCGAAAGCGTGAGCTCGTGGATGGCAATGGTCTCGCGCGACTGCAGCACTCCCAGATACGCCCTGATGATGCTGGCTATGAAGTTGTTCAGCGCCACGCGGTACTCGTTCGCCGCAAGGATGGATTTGAGCCGCGCGGCATCGTAAGCCAGTTTACGCTTCCCGCCGTCGTAGATGGTGACGGTGGAATCGATGCCGAGTTTGTGCTGGCGGGAATCCGGCGCGCGCTCGCGCACCTCCTCGGTTTGAAAATACGAAAGCGTGAGGGCGGGAAAAAAATCGCGCCAGCTTTCGCGCACGGCAAGGTCATTAATTTTCTTTTGCGCCTTAATGGCCTTCAGTTCAAAATTGTTAATGATGGCGATTGACAGCGCGCGCTCTAAATCGACCGCGTATCCGGAAGCATGTTCCTCTGCGCTTTCATTGAACGCCGGGGGATGCGCGGAATGCGATATTTTTGTCGATACTATCGCACACGAACACACGAGTGCAAATAGACTATAGCGCAATCCGGGTTTCACGCATCACCTCATCCGCACCACATTATGAACGGCATCTGCCAATTTTGAGGCCAATCGGCGCACCGCGCGCGCATCGGTCAGCGTCTCATCCGTGATGATGCGGCAGGAGCCTCCGGCATTACCGCTTTTCCCGAATAGATGAAGTGTAACCGCCGTGCTGATGCGGTCCTCGATGGCGTCGCCGAAGCGCGCTTCGAAAATGCTCCCTGTGATGAGAAGCTCCGCGTTCTGGGATGCGAGCAACTCCGGGATTGGAGCATTGCTCGATGAAACGCGTTTCACGTTATAACCGCGAGAGAAAAATTCGAAGGCCAATGCGTCGTACACATTTTTTGCCGCGAAAGGGTTGAAATCCATCACGCGATTTTCAATATTTCCCAGAATGATGGTTTTCGGCGCGCTCCCTTTGAGTTCTTCCTTTATGGTGATTTCCGCTCCAGCGCACACAAGCGATTGAAACGCGATAGCAGCGCTGCATAAAAATCTTAGTGCTTTCACATTCATGTTATTGCTCCGATAATTGCTCTTTGATGGCGATGATGCTTTTCGATGGGATGGAAGCCGCTTTCGAGATGGCAATTGCCCGTTCAAGTTCGCTTCGCGCGCGCTCGGCAAGGCCAAGCCGGCGGTAGAGAATGCTTAAATTGGCGCGCGCAGCCACAAGCGTCTCTTCTTCCTCGAGTGCGGCAAGGTATTCGTAGAGCGCTTCGCGATGCATATTATGCTTTTCGTAGAGAAGCGCCAGAAGCGAGCGCGCGCGGATGTGGTGCGGATCGATCTCGAGCGCTTTTTTCAAATGTTCGATGGCTTTTTTATCTCTCTCTTCTAAAGCTTTTTTATCAGGATCTAACGCCAACGCCCGCGCAAGCCAGTAGCGCGCGCCGGCATGGGAAGGTTCATCGTCGATGATGTCCTCAAGCAGAGCGCGCGCATCTGCGAATTTGTTTTCGAAATAGTGCACGCGCGCGAGCATGAGAATGGAACGGGTTTTGAAATCATTGTGCGCGCGCGCCTTCTCGAAACACGAGGCGGCCTTCTCGAGTTCGCGCTTCTCATAGTGGGCGAGGCACTGCGAGAAAAGCTGCTCGGCATCACGCGCCGTTGTGCATGAAAAAATACAAAGTGATATGATGCAAATTGGTATTACGTACGTATATACAATCCCCATTGAAAATACCTCCTTCTATTAATGAAGACGATGGTTTTTGCCAAAACCGAAATTTTTTTTTCGAAAGAATGAAAAAAAAATGGGGAAAGAGGCTCTGACCCTCAATAACATCTGAGCTTAGAAAGAGGCTTTGACCCTTATTGCACTTTTTTTTCAAAAAAAGCTCAAAAAAAGCTCTGACCCCCAAAAAAAGCTCTGACCCCACAAAAAAATTTTATTTTTTCTGAACTTTATGCGTATTAATGGGTGGGAATGAATAAATTTTGAGGAGGAGTGATATGCCGCGACCGGAACGCATTCAACAACCAAATTTAACTTACCATATCACCTCACAGTGTATTGAATGGCGTGATATGATTGCAGAAGAAGAACTTAAAGAGTTATTGTTGGAAGTATTGCGAAGAAGCAAACAGAAATATGATTATAAACTCATTGCATATTGCATTATGCCAAATCACATTCATCTGGTTATTCATACGACACAGGAAGGTGCGCCAATATCCCGCATCGTACAATATATAAAGGCACGTTTTGCGGAATTGTATAATCGATTGCTTAAACGAACAGGTCCATTCTGGAACGGACGATATAAAGACAGCATTATACAGTTTGCAAAGGATGCGTGTCATTATTTATTGTGGCTTTTGTGGTATCTTGCGTTCAATCCAGTAAGAAAAAGAATCTGCACAAATCCGATTGTTTATCGCTATAGCAGCATCAGAGCATATTTAGAGGAGAATGTTGATGTAGGAGTGCCAATTGAGCATCATGAGTACTTCGTGCAATTGGGTAATTCTTTCAAGGAACGGGTGAAGAAATTGCTCGTATATGAGGAAATGTATAGAAAGAGATATTCAATTATCGAATGGGTATAAGCTGGTAAGAAAATCAATTCTTCAATTTCGATTACTATTTACAATACTTCCTTATAAAATTAAGGGAACCCATAAAACTATGTTTAAGGATGTTCCCTTGCAGGCATAATATTAGGTAAAAACCTCTTTCCTTTATGTGGATTTTAAGGATGAAAGCGGTTTTTGGAGCTGCCCATGCCATAAAGGAAGTTGTTTGCATTTTGTGTGCAGATGCATATTTGCCTATTCCCCCCTTCTTCAGGTCTTACTATCATTTAATGATGTAAAATAATAATCAACCACATTGTCCATGGCTTTATTATTCAAACAAGTACACGTAGGTTAGGGGTCAGAGCATTATTGGAAAGTCGTGGGAATCCGTGCGAGGGGGTCAGAGCCCTTTCAAAGCCCTTTTGCTAATTAAAAAAATTCCACTTTTTTCAAAAAAAATTTTATGAATCAGGCCTTTCCATCGTATTAATGGGTGGAGGGATGTATGCACTCGCGCTTTTGTATAATTCGCCCATTAACAGCAAGGAGCATGATACGTTCATTCGGCATTATGCGTCCGGTGTTCATTTTGGCATTTACCATCTGCGTGTTAGCCGGCGTAAAAACGCTCGCTGCAGCGGAATGCGCTCCAGCGTGGGAGTCTTTCGCCGAAGAGTCCATGTACGACCGCGCGGCCGCGGAGGGGGTTTTGCCGGTAAACGCATTCTGTTCAGCAGAGCATCTTACGCGCGCGGGACAGATGCGCGGGGAATTTCGTGTTTATTTAACAAACGCGCTTGCAAGCGGAAGCGCCGCCGCGCGCGTGTGGGCGCAGCTTTTTGAAATCGCGGCCGCGCGGTCGGTTGCGGGAATCAGCATCCAGGATGAAAATCTGACGGTATCGGGAAAACTCCTGCCATTGCGCAATACTGCCGAAGAGGCTGATTTCGGCGCAAAAAAACAGTATCGCATCGGTGAACAGTCCGGTGGGATTATCATGCCGTCCGGTTCGAAACATAATTTTTCAGTTATCAGGCGCACGATGCGGTGTGCCGATGATGCGTATCAATCGCGGTGCAATCCGGTGGAGTATCCGCTCTCCGGTGCGAAATACGACGCGTTTCGGCTCTATCTGTATATCGAAAGCGTCACGGACGCGGAATCGGAGTGCCATAAAAACGCATTCTGTGTTTTATTGCACACCGGTCGCATAGCGCCTTCCGCTCGAAATTCATCATCATACCATATTTCATATCGAAAAACAATTTTACCGCCATTATCCAACCGGGTGGATGCATCACTCTGCCGGTCGTCTGCCGTATCGAAAAAATCAATCACAGATAGTATCACACGCTCTGGAGGTTTTGCATGAAATCGAAGTCGTTCTTCCGCGTTCTTGGTGGTATTTTCTTTTTGGCGTTATCGTTCATGTACTCGCTTTCTTTCGGGCAGGTGCGCTTCAGGGAATTCAGGGAAGACGGCGTGCGCTATGAGAAATATGTGGAGCGCGCAAAATCGGCGCAAAGCGAGGGCGAGTTTGAAACGCTGCTGAAACACGCTCATGCATTTTTTGCGGCGCAGTGGGAACGCGACGCCGAGCTGAAGATTTCCGAAGCGCTGCGCAATGATGGAGAAGGCGCGCGGGAAAAGCTCGTTCAGGAAAAATCCGCCGCGCGCGCGAAATGGGAAAAAGAGGCAGAGGCGGAAGAAGCGAAGGCGCGGGGAAGCTGGCTTGCCCGGCGCGAGGCAGTGGTGCGACTTGAGTTTGACCGCGCATTTTTGCTCGAAGCTATTTCATCGGCTGATGTATCGGCGAAGGATTTTCGCGGCAGGGAAAAGCTTTCGCTATGGGATGCCGCGCTTGCGCCGAAGACCGCGGAGATAGGTGCGCGCTGGGAGGAGAATCTTTCCGGGGCGCTTTCCGCCATCCGCACGCGGGCTGAAGCGCTTGATGCGGCATCGCGCGCAGCGTTTGAGAAAGAAGTTCAGTCCATAGAAAAGGAACTTCGCGCGAAATTCCGTTTAGAAAAAAACAATCTCATCTTCAAGCCGCGCAATAAAATCATTCGGGATGAACTTTTAGATTTAAAGTCTTTGCGCGCTTCATCCGAGCGCGGAAGGGCTTCCGCGGTGGCCGATGAGATTGTAGCGCGTACCATTGAAGTGCTCGATCAGCGCAGGAAGGCGCTTCTGGCCGAGCCATCCTCAGCGGAAGGCGCATCGGCGGCGGATTTTTCGAACCATGGAGAAAACTGGGAAGCACGCCTCCGCGAGCTGGTGGAGAGCGGCCTTTCCGTATGGAAAAGCGCCCAGCAGGAATTCCTTTCGAAGATGGCGTCCTGGAAAGAAGGGGCGGAGGAAGCCTACCGGCAGGGCGATGACGCGTGGCGAAGCGCCTATGAGAAACTCGCGCGCGCACAGGAGAGCTGGCGGAAGGATTTACAGAATGAAATAAACGCCGGGCTGGATGCCTGGAAAAAGCGCGACGAGGAGCTTTCGAAGGAACTGGAGCGTGCAAAGGCGGATTTGAATTCGTATCTTTCAACGACGGATGCAGAATGGCAGGAGTATGCAAAAGGCGCATATCAGACGCTTGTGCAGGGATCATCGATGCACGGAGAGGCGATTGGCAACATCGAGTGGCTGACGGAGATGGTGAATCGATACTCCAGACAGGGCAGCCTCGGTGTTCCGGAATACTGGACCAATTCTGACACTTTTAATGATTGGCTCACAAATGGCGCTGAATATGCCAGGCGTCAGGGACTTTTAAAGAAAATTCTTGTTGATGAAAACCGCTGGAATGATGCATGGGTTGGAGTGACGGCTGCATTAAAATCAACACGATATGATGCAAACAGCGATTCTCTGATTGAAGAATACGCTATTACTGCCTATCAGTGGGGTGGATCAGGATGGCTGTTGTTTGCGGCAGTTCCTGTGGAAGAATTTGTGTGGGAGCATCGCATAAGCGAAGATTCCCCGGATGATGAAAAAAGCCCCGCTTTTTACTACCGGTATGAACTCTCCCGCTGGATAAATCTTCGCGATGAATTCTCAAAGCTCATTGCCGCTACCGAAAGTGCGCTGCACAATGCTGTGATGCTCGGTGATGGCGGTCCCGGGTATTTGCGCAACATACATCGAGAATATGGCCTCAACAGCGAAGGCGAAAACGATCCGTATCTTATGACCGCGGCGGAGCTTGCGTATGAACTTGCGCGCCGTGAAAAGGAGTACCGCGCGAAGCAGCTTGAGATTGCAGAGGCAGTGCTTGCCTACGCGCTCGACAGCACCTCTCGCGAAAGCGCAGAAACAACAGTTGCGCGCAAGGAAGCTGCTGAAAAAATCCGCAATGACGCGCACGCTCTCTATGAAGCACGCCTTGCGGAGGTGAAAGAACTCACGGAAGAAATGGCGCGCATCAAAGGCATTGCGTCGGATGCAAGCTACGATGAAAGCATTGCATATCTTTCGGCGGAGCTTGAAAAGAAAAAGGGAGCGCTTGCGACTGTCGAGGAAGACTACCGGCGTTTTTCTGAGGCGCTGGCGGTTCTGGAAAATGGCGAAAACGCCGATTATCTCACGCGGCAGATGTATTGTGCGCAATCGGAATACCTTTCTGCCGAAAAAGAATACCGGAAAAAGCGCGAGGAGTTTTTCGCGAAGCTGCGCACGGCTGAGGGAGTGGAACGGGTTGCCGGGTATGTGGAAACCGCTGCGGAAGCCTTGCGCGCACATTTCGAGGCGCAGCGCCTGTACGATGATTTTGCGGCACTCGTTCGCGGGGAGGAGATTGATGAAGCCGATGAAGAGCTCAACATCTGGGGTGAGCTTCTCTTTTCGGATGAGTACGTATCCCTGTGGGAGGGGCGGGAAGAGGAAGGCGCGTACCTTCGCGGGGTGTACGATGAATATCTGCTTTCAGGATACAATAATGATTTGAAAGATGCGTTTCGTGCCGCGCTGCGGGGAGAATACGATGCACGGAAAGAGGGAGCCGATACCACACGGGAAAAGGCGGAAAACGCGCTTGCCGCGACCGATGAAGATGCGCGGGCACGTGCGGCCGATTTTGAACAGCCATTGCGCGAATACGTCGAGGAGGCCTTCGGCGGGAGAATCACATATACCGATGCCTATGAAGGATGGAGTTTTGAAGATTTTAAAATTGCCGCAGAGCGCGCAGCGGCATACACCGAAAAGGCGTTTTCGGAGAATCAGCCTGTGCCGATTACCATGCGCTCGATTGCGCAGGAGCTTGAGGCGGTTTCCGGCGAGCTTGAAGCGCTTCTGTACGTGCAGGCGCACGCGTCCGATACTGATTTCCGCGAGGTGTATGCACAGAAAGAGACGAAGCGCATGCTCGGTGAAAGCGCCTACCAGATGGGGGAGCAGACGCTGGATGCGTATGCGGATTATGAAGTGGGCCAGTTGACGGCATTATCGTTGCTTTCTAATATGATTGAACAATACGACGCGCTTTCGGAGGATGTGAAGGCCTTTCTTTTGTCAATAGAGGATGATGCCGCATCGGAGTATATTTCGTTCATCGCAGGGGCGCGCGAACTTTTAGATCATGCGTCATTATATAACGATGCGCGCGCATTTCTGGAAACAGGAGGTGCGATGGCAGTGGATGCGTATCTGGCGGCACTTGGGCGCGATGAGGCATATACTTCGGTACTTCGGGAGATCATTGTGCAGGAATGCCTGGATGCTGAAGGAAATTTCCCCGCCGGAAGTGATTTTTATGCAGGGTACAATCGCATGGTTGATGAGGTGACAACAGCGGTTGCTGCTATGGAAGAAGAAGCGCGCTACGTAAAGGATATTGCCGCCGCGTATGTAATCGGGGCGGGTGACCTGCTTGGCACAATGCGTCGCGAGGCGAATAACGCAAAAATGCTTGTGGAGTTTTACGATAATCCCACGGCATTTACCAGCTACAGAAATTACCTTGTCGGCATGACGAAGGATGATGGACAGGGAGGGGGTTCGCCCGGCGCGGCGTATTCGCTTACAACTTCGAAGTGGAATGAGCCATGGGCGCAGGGATTTCTTGACGCGCGCGACGGGGAGGGCGCCATTCGCACCTCCTATTTCGAAGGTGCTGATGCAGACGGAAGGATGCTCGGCAGCATGCTCATTGATGCAGCAAACCGCGCGGCGCTTCTTTTGAAGGAGCTTCGAAATGCTGCCGGAAGCGCGGCGGATGGCGAGGAAAAGACGGCGGAGGATTTTCAAAGTGAACTTGCGGAGATTTATCACACCGGCGATGCGCTGCAGCTTGAAACGGTGCTTTCGGAAGCGCGCACGCTGCAAAGCGCGCGCGGCATGCGTTCCCTCGAAGGGCTTGAGAATGAAATGAAAACGCTTGCGGAAAGCATTTCTTCCCGCGCCTTGCGCATGGGCGATGTATCGAAAATGGCGGGCGCGCTTGCCGAAGCGGGAGGCAATAAAGAAGCGCTTCGCGCAAAATGGGAAGAAGCTGCCGCGGCGCGCAATGAAAAACAGAAAGAGTATTCGGAGTTTTCCGAAAAGCTTGTCAAGCGTCAGCGCGACTACACCGCTGCGACAGAGGCGTATCTTTCAAAGATGAACGAAGTTTCTATTGCGTATGCGGCATTCAAAGATGCGCAGTTTGCCTATGAAAAAGCCTATGCGGTGTGGGAGTACGCGCACACGCCGTATCTTGCCGATACCATTGCGAAGGACGTGCAGTCCGGTGTAGGAGAACTTCCCACGGGAGAAAAGAATGCGCTTGCATCGCTCAATCCCGCCGATGCGCGCGAGCGTTACAAACGGGCGAAGTCGGCCTTTGATGAAGCGGAAGAGGCGTTCGTTAAGAAGAAAACGGCGATGGAGAATCAGGAACAGGAGAAAGACCTGAGTAAGGACGAACGCTACCGCGCGCTTCGTGAGGAATTCAAAAGCGAGGCGGAAAGCCATGCGCGCTTTACCCGGGCGGCAAAGCTCATCGACGAGGAAATGAAAAAGCTTTCGATGGAGGCGGAATTCTGGGAGAAGCAGTATAAGGCCGCAAAGGAAAATACGAGCGGCTTTGT
>CAKZSV010000024.1 GCA_937921485.1 uncultured bacterium | reverse complement strand
GGCAATGAGAAGCGAAATCGACATAAAGCAAAACCGCCGCATATCCTGCATCAGCAGATTATCAAACTTTAGTAGTTTCATTTTCACCCGATGTTTTTTTATCGGATTGCCGTCTTCATCGGTTCTCTTCTGGTATTCAATTGTCCCATCCCATTTTTTTCGAAGCTTCTTAAAATCGTGGATCAACATCCGCATCGCCTGGTCGAGTAAATCAATCTTATTGCGTCCCGTTTTCTTTTCTGCATCACAGAGCTTTGCTATCACGTTTTCTGTCATGCAGTAGCTCGTTTTGATATACATACGTTACTCCTCCGTGAAATAACATTCCCCTTCACTCATTAATACGATGAAAAGTACAAAGAGATAAAAAAAATTTTTATTTATGATGATATAAATAACAAAAATTTTAAAGTTTTAGTATGGTCGAATATTTTCAAAATTTTCGTTGGGTCTTTATAGTGAATAAAGCTGCAAGAAGAAACACCTCAAACATGACTTGACAAAATATTACTCTACCGCATGTGAATAAAAGAAAACCGGAGCGTGGCATCATGAAAACCTTCCTTCTCGTATTATTAGCATGTTTTGGAATTCTCATTATTTTGTTAGTTTCAATTTCTGTCCTTGATTACATTTCAGATATGAAAGAATGGAAACGCCTGGCCGAGATGAGTAATGGCGCTGCTGTGCGATTTGACCACTCGATGGTTCGAGAGTTACCGGAGCCGGGACGGCGTTTTTTTCACTTTGCCATCGCAGAAGGTACGCCTTTATTGCGCGTCGCAGAAATAGATATGGGCGGTCAGTTCAGCCTCGGCACGAAAGAAAATCCAAATTATCAGCCGATGGAAGCGCACCAGATACTGGCATCGCCCTACGGTTTTGTATGGCGCTTGCATTTACCGGGCATAATGCCGATTTCGGGTTCCGATTCAGGGACGTGGACTCGATTCCGGATATTGGGATTTATACCTGTCGCGCGGATGGGCGGTAATATGGATCACGCAAAAGCCGCTTTCGGACGTTACGCGGCAGAATCTGTTTTCTGGACTCCCGCGGCAGTGCTTCCCGGTCAATATGTGCAATGGCAGCCCGTGGATAAAAACACTGCGAGAGTAACTGTAACAAACGGCGAGGTCTCGCAGGAGATCGACATTCAGGTTGATGAAATCGGCCGCCCTGTGCTGGTCTCCTTCATGCGCTGGTCCAATGCCAATAAGGAAAAGACATTCCGTCTCCAGCCTTTCGGCGGGAAGCTTTCTGATTTCCGCGAGGTTCAGGGTTATAAAGTGCCTTTTAAAGTAGAAGCTGCCAACATGTTCGGCACTAACGATGAATTCGTTTTTTTTAAGGCCGAAGTAAAAGAAATTCGTTTTTTAAAGAAGTGAAGAATTCCATGAGAATACTCATTTACGGAGCGGGCGCAATCGGCAGCATTTTTGCCGGAAAACTCACGAAGGCCGGTTATGACGTCACCATGCTGGCCAGGGACAATAGATTCAACGAGCTTAAAGCCAATGGGCTGATATTAAAAAATGCTATTTCGGGAAAAATCGAAAAGCATCATCCAAATATAATAAACAGCCTTTCGCCTGACGACATTTATGATTACATCATCGTTACTGTGCAATATACCCAGATTGATTTAATATTGCCGACACTTGGAGAAAATAAATCGCCCAATATTGTCTTTGTCGTCAACAATCCTTCCGGTTACGATAAATATATCAGCGCAGTCGGCCCCGAAAGGATTCTCATTGGCTTTCCATCAGCCGGCGGCGAGAGAATCAACGGCATAGTAAATTATTTTATCGGGACTGGGATTTCAAAATTGTTTCAATCAACCACGTTTGGCGAACTAACCGGCAAAAGAACAGAACGGTTATCCAACCTCATCAGCATTTTTAAAAAAGCAAAATTCTCACCTGAAACTTGCGGAAATATGGATGCATGGCAAAAAACACATATTGCGGTGATAATGCCCATTGCGAAAGCATTATATAAATTCAATTCAGACAATTACAGGCTGGCAAAATCATATACGACTATTAAAACGATGGTGCTGGCAACACGGGAATGCTTCCAGGTCATTAAATCAATATTTTTTATACATCATGAAAGCCTATACCAGCGCTGCTATAATCATTCTTCCTCACCCCTCAAACCTGCTAATCTCCCCGGTGAATCCATCAACCATTTCCACGAGCGATTTGGAGGCTTCCGCGATTTGCTCGATAGAATGCGAGTTTCGCTGCGCGATCTCGTTGATGCCTGATACAATAGCGGAAATATCATCGATGCCACGCCGCTGATCCTGCATTGCCATTTTAATCTGGCCCGAACCCTTGCGCACCGTCTCGGCTCCGTTTGTGATTGTGCTGTTGAGAACAATCTGGCGCTGCATAAAATCGGAAATTGATGCAATCTTCCGGTTGATGATTTCAACATTGCTGATGACCGCGCTTAGAGATTCCACCGCCTTTTTGATGTTTTCCGCGCCGATCCTGATTTCATTGTCGTTCGTCTTGATGAGCGAATCGATTTCTTTGATGCTGGCAGCGGTCTGATCGGCCAGCTTCGATATTTCATCCGCCACCACGGCAAACGCGCGGCCGCTGTCGCCCGCAGCCGCTGCCTTCGATTGGTTTTCCTTCCACCACAGTTCCATTCCAATTCGAAGGCACGGCGATGAGCACCGGCGAAGGAAGCCTCCCCTCTTCAAAAGAGTTTGAATTCAGTAACCGGTTCCAGTAAAATTCCCATTCGCCATCGAGGCGCACGTGATTTTGGGAAAAATCCCATCCGGAAAGGTCCAGCCTCCCCCCGCTAATAACGAAAGACTGCCGATCTTCACGCGCGCAGGAAAATTGGATAAGAAGCATGATAATTAGAGCAGCGAGTGATGGTATTCGCAACAAGGCAGACTTCCAAACTTTTTATATTACGCAACAGAAATGCTATTTTATTGGGAAAATCAAGTTTTTTTTACAGTAAAAGTGATCAATAATATGATACTTGCGAAAAAATTTCAATGATCTCCTCGTCACTTTATATAAGAATCCGCCCTTAATCAACCGCACTTTTGAACAGAAACCAATTTGTAAAAATTTCAAATTAATTTGACAGATACCGCCCCTGTGCTTAATTAGCTACAAATTGTAAAATGTGCATACACGAGGGATACATCCGTAATGGCCTATATCATCATCGACAGAGACCGCTGCAAAGGATGCTACTTCTGCATTGAATTCTGTCCAAGAAATCTCATTACAAAATCGGCAGCCTACAACAAGCAGGGATATTTCCCCGCCGAGTTCGACATGAAAAACGAAGACCGTTGCACGGGATGCAAAACCTGCGCGGTGATGTGTCCCGATACCGCAATCGAGGTGTACAAATGAGCACACGAGTCCTCACCAAAGGCAACATCGCGCTGGCGGAAGGCGCGCTGCAGGCAGGATGCCGATACTATTTCGGCTATCCCATCACGCCGCAGAACGATATCCCTGAATACCTGGCGCGTGAACTTCCGAAGCGCGAGGGGGTTTTTATCCCTGCCGAAAGCGAAATCGCGTCAATCAACATGGTGATGGGCGCCGCAGCATCAGGCAAACGGGCCATGACGTCCTCATCGGGCCCCGGGATTTCTCTCATGCAGGAAGCGCTCTCGTACATGGCCGGTTCCGACATCCCCTGCGTGGTGGTGAACATCATGCGCGTGGGGCCCGGCCTTGGCGGCATCGCACCCTCCCAGGGCGACTACATGCAGGCAGTTCACGGCGGCGGACACGGCGATTACCGCAATATCGTCCTTGCACCGGCATCGGTGCAGGAAATGTTCGACCTCACCATTAAAGCGTTTGAACTCGCTGACCGCTACCGAAATCCCGCCATGATTATCGCCGATGCGATGATTGGGCAGATTCAGGAGCCCTGCCGGCTCGTGCCCAAAGAACCCGTCATCATACCGGAAAAACCGTGGGCGCTTACCGGACGGCGCGGCAGAAAGCCGCAGCTTTTAAAATCGCTCTACCTTGGCCCGGGCGAGCAGGAGGAGCACAATCTGTACATGAAGAAAAAATACGATACCATTCAGCGCAATGAAGTGATGTATGAAACGCGGAGCCTGGACGATGCAGACATTATGATTGTGGCCTTCGGCACCCCTTCCCGAATCGCAAAAACCGCTATTCGTGAAGCACGGAAAGAAGGCATAAAAGCGGGGTTATTGCGTCCCATCACGCTTTTCCCATTTCCCTATGATGCAATTGCGCGGTATTCTGAAAAAATAAAAAATGTGCTCGTCGTGGAGATGAACACCGGACAGATGCTCTTCGACGTGAAGATATCGGCACACCCGGGCGCGCGCGTCTCGTTCCATGGTCGTCCCGGCGGCGGCATTCCCTACGCGGACGAGATTGTGCGGGAGATGAAAAAAGCTTTGAAGGAGGAAAGCGCCGCATGAACGCTATTTTCAAAAGGCCGGACTCCCTCACCGATAGAGAAACCCATTTTTGTCCGGGATGCACGCATGGAACCGCGCATCGCATCATCGCAGAGGTAATTGATGAGCTGGGCATCATCGACGATGTCATCGGGATTCCCGGGGTGGGATGCTGTGTATTTCTTTATCACTATTTCCCAATCGATGTGCTCGAAGCCCCGCACGGCCGCGCTCCCGCATGCGCCACGGGGATGAAGCGCGCGCAGCCGGATAAAATCATTTTCATCTATCAGGGCGACGGCGACCTTGCGGCAATCGGAACATCCGAGGTCATTCACGCCGCGAACCGCGGTGAAAACGTGTCGCTGTTCTACATAAATAATTCCGTATATGGGATGACCGGCGGGCAGATGGCGCCGACAACGCTTTTAGGGCAGAAAACCACCACCACGCCGTACGGGAGGGAATTCAGTTCGGAAGGCTACCCTATAAAAATGGCGGAACTCCTTGCCACGCTTGAAGGAGTCGCCTATTCTGCACGCGTGGCGCTTCATTCGCCCAAACACGTATTGCAGGCAAAAAAGGCGGTGCGAAAAGCGTTCGAAATGCAGATTAATAAAATGGGTTTTTCAATGGTTGAAATGCTTTCCACCTGCAACACAAACTGGCGGGTGACACCTCTGAAAGCGCTGAAGGTGATTGAAAATGAAATGATTCCATATTTTCCGCTCGGCGTATTCAAGGAACGAACCGGAAAGGATTTTCTATGAGCGCACTGGACAATCGTCATCACGGAGAGCAACACGATGTATTATGATACCATCATGGCGGGCTTCGGCGGCCAGGGAATACAAACCATCAGTCTCCTGGTTGCCGTCGCGGCTATCAACAAGGGACTGGAGGTAACGTATCTCCCCTCCTACGGCGTCGAGAAACGCGGCGGCCGCACGAATGTGATAATGGTGATTTCAGATGAAGAAATCGGTGCCCCAATAATACATCACCCGCAGTGTATCATCGCGCTCGATTCGATAGCCTTGAAAACCTACCAAAAAACTATTCAGGAAGGCGGAACCTTAATCTACAACACAAGCCTCATTCCCCGCGAAGAGATTGAACGGAGCGATATTGAAATCATCCCGCTTGGATGCAACGAAGAAGCGATAGCTATCGGCAACAGCAAACTCGCCAACATGATTGCTCTTGGAGCATATATTGAAAAAGCACGTTTCGTATCGTTTGACGAAATAGCCGCGGCGATGGAAGAAGTGATACCTGAGAGGCTAAAAAAATTTATTCCCTCGAATCTTAGTGCAATACGGCGGGGAATGGAACTGGTTCATGCACTATAACTGTACTACTTTTCGGGGAATACAGGTATACCCTCGCAGATTAATTTTTGCAGTACAATCGCACACAAAAAAACAATGCCCGCCGATAAAAGCGACGGACATCAGTGAGAAGTAGTTCATTGTTTTGATTAGTTCAGCCGTGCTCGTAAAATCGATTCACTCTGCACACCGACAAACGTTTCTTCGATTTCCCCATCTTTAAAAAGAATGAGAGTGGGAATTGCTGAAACGCCGTATTTCCGGGCATACTGAGGATAGTCATCGATGTTGATTTTTGCGATTTTCGCCTGAACCTTAGGGTCCGCAGAAATCTTTTCAAGTATCGGCGCCTGCATACGGCAGGGACCGCACCAGGGAGCCCAGAAGTCAACCAGCACCTTGCCGGTGCCACTTTCAACCACGCTTCCAAAATTACTTTCGTTCAGTTCAATGATGTTTTGCATACATCCTCCTCGTGAGATATTAAGTTATTTATAATATACTTAATTTCTTTATAATCGTCAACCATTTTTTTGATTGCTATGATGATTTTCAAAAAAATTTTCATTTAATAATAGGACTCCATCGCATCAATGGGCAGAATGACAGATTCTCGATGTATAATTCTTTCTAAATCACATTCTTCATAAAGAACGCTTGGAAAAAATTTTTTTAATCTCTTGACTTTATTAATCGAATATATTTATTGTGGCACCAAGATAGATGCTGCATCGTTTTTCGTCATCCTGGCATATAATGCCGTTTTACAAATAAAATTTATATTAAATAACTGGAGTTACATAATGCGAGAAAGAAAATGGAAAGACTGTCCCTCGTGCAATTCCATAGGAACCATGAAGCTGAAAAAAAACGCAAAAGAGACCTTCAATATTAAAAAGTATCAGCCTATCACCATATCGGATATTGAAGGGTACTTTTGCAGCAACTGCGGGAAGGGCATCTACACCATCAGGGCAAAGAAGAAAATAAAATCATTGCTCGCTCTGGAAAAGGCGAAGCAGGACAGCCTGCGTGTGGTAGCCGCCGATTTGATGGACATTGGCTACATCTCAAAAAAACTCGGTGTTTCCATCCAGCGGGTCTATCAGATGATGAACGAGGGAAAAATTGATTATGTGTTTGTCGGAAAAAACCGCTTTCCCATTAAAATCGACGACGCAACGCTGAACGAACTGAAAAAGAAGGTGCGAACCCGAAAAAAGTAAATTTTTTCACAGCACCATTCAATACAGCCCGGCCGTGCCGCTGGCGCCGGCCGGATACCAGCTGAAGTTAATAACTATGGAAGAAATATTTGACTTCTTTCTTGAATGGAACGAAGAATTATCGCAACAATACGATTCACACATACTTCATACTGTTTTTACGAGCCTTACCAAAGCCATCGATTCATCCGATTCACGAGAAATACCGCTTGTCTATCTTCTTGATGTAGTAAAAGAAGACCTCGCCAGAAAAAAAGTTTCTGTAATAAACCTTGAATACATTGTACGAAAGATGATGGACTGTATTAGCTTATTCTACTCCCTCGAAGAAGACTCGTTCGAGAGACATCACGCCGAATGCGAAAAACTTCTCTGGAAGGTTCTTGCGCATTACATCAATAATCCCGCTGACTACCTTAAAAGTTTAACCGCGGACATCCTTCGCGAGTTTGCATCATCGAGTAATATTTCTGCAGGAAAAATCAGCGCAAAACTTCAACGCAAAAAAAAGTATCGCAAACTCCCTCCGGATGCTATTGATGATTGCATTGTGTCACTTTTCGATTACTTCGTGGCAAAAGGGCACATTAAGATCATGTAATCACAGCTTCTTATGAGGCAATCAGCGAATCATAGTAAAAAAACGCCTTTTAAAATCATTCAGCGCGTCAAGGTTAGTCATAATCAGCAGCGCGGAAAAAATTGTGATGAGGATACCGAGTGTGGCGCTCAGTATGATGTGGTGTTGCTTCCCAATCACCGCATCCAGCCATATTTTCGCAGGACTGAACTGAACGAGAACAATGCTTGCCAGGATGAGCAATTCCGCAGATATCCACGTGGTTGCCGAAACCTTTTTCGAGTACATCACCTGAGAATGCCGTATAATCTGCATCACGTTTTCTTCCACGCCGCGGCGAGGAAATGCCGGTTCCATCGATTTAATTGTTTCAAAATGCGACGCAAGCTCGGCGACTTCTCTCCTGCATTTTTCGCACAACAGTAAATGTACACGTATCGAAAGCGAAGGCTTTTGACCGTTATCGAGCAAAAGGTAGCCCGTCATGCACTTCTCACATTTCATGATATTCCTCCGCGATTGTCCCTTTCAGCAAATCCCGCAAAACCTGTTTGGCCCGAAAGACATTCGACTTGATGGTGTTGACCGGATATCCCGTTATACCGGAAATTTCCGCATAACTCATTCCGTAAAAAAAATACAAATCAATGCACACCCGATACTGTTCCGGGAGAGCATCAACCGCAATTTTCAAGGCGCGGCGAATTTCATCGCGTTCATAGCGCTCATCGGGGGTGCCGTCTTCCCCTGCGTGTTCAAGAAGGCTTTCCGCCGTTGTACCTCTTTTCGCCGTGTTTACGCCGTGATTGTATGCCACTCTGGTAATCCAGAAATAAAATTTCGATTTGCCTTTGAAAGAAGCAAGACCTTCATATACTCTCACGAAAACCTCCTGCGCGAAATCCCGCGCATCATCCCCGTTTCTAAAAAACATGATGCCGATATTAAATACCTTTTTTTCATAACGCCTCACGATTTCAGCAAAGAGGTCCACATCGCCTTCGAGAACCCTGCGCACGATTTCTTCGTCAGAAACACCGTGATTATTCATTGCGCTTGTTGATTTTCAGCCGAATAATGAAATACGCAATTAATCCCATACCTACAAAAAGAGGAATAAGCCCCCCTAAAAGCCCATAGCCGAATCCTTCCTTAAACATAAAGAAAATGCTCATGCCCAGCCCAACACTGAAGCTTAAAATACCCATAAAAAGGGAAAAACCTTCAAGATCGAATTTTTCAATCGGGTGCCTATACATCCCCTTCTCAATCATGATAATTTTTGCCCTGTGTCCATAATACAAATAGAAAAAGACAACCACACTCCCGCACACAATCCCCACAATGGGAATTATCGTAATCATAATCTGCGCAACTGCAGATGGAGACTGAGTCATATCACCCTTCCCGTGCTCATATCGTATTTATCCGAATCGCGCCGCATTAACGCCGAATTCGCGATACATATTATTTGCAGTAGTACCTTTCATTGCTGTCAATCGTTATTTCTGCTTATTCCTCATGATGCGATAATGCAGGCTGCGGAATTCGGTTTGTTTCCAAAGCCCGCCTTGCCGACCGCAATGCCCTGCGCAGCGTTTTGCCGTGATCCTTCACAAGCTTTCCGGTAATCGACCGAAAATGGTGGAGCATAATTGCCATACGGACTGCTTCGGGAAAAAGCGCCGGAGCGGTTCGCAGGGTATACATCAAAAATCGGAGATACTGCAAGCCGTACGAGGAAAATGTCTGCACGACAAGCGATGATAAAAACGCGCGGATCTCCTGCCACCGCAGCGGACGCTTCGATCTGGAGCGCCGTGGCACCTCCTGCATCATCACTTTGCATCGTTCAAAATAATTCTTTGGATTGTAAATGGTCTTCAGCACGCGTTTGTAGCCTTCCTGAAGCGTGCGCTTGTCCATCACCGTGATGAAATTCGCATCAAGGTCGTGCGTGTTATTTCCGGATGTCTCGCCGAGCAATCGTCCTTCGCGTTCAAGCCTTCGATAGAGCTGAGTATTTGGAAGCGCAATCATAATCCCCACCATCGCCATAATGATGCCCGATTCCTGAATAAATTTGATTTGCAAATCGAAGATGTTTTCCGGATCGGTATCGAATCCGACAATAAAGCCCGCGCTCACTTCCAGCCCTTTGTTTTGAATGGCGCGCACACTTTCTAAAAGTTTTTTCCGCGTGTTCTGCGCTTTCTGCGTTTTGTGAAGCGTCTCTTCCACCGGCGTTTCGATGCCTAAAAATACCATATCGAATCCTGCATCAATCATCGCGTCCATAAGCTCCGGATCGTCTGCAAGATTCACACTCGCTTCGGTGAACAGCGAATACGGATACCCTCGCTCCTTCTGCCATGCCGCAAGATACGGCAAAAGCTTCCTGACTTCGGCTTTGTTGCCGATGAAGTTATCATCGACCACGAAGAGCGATCCGCGAAAACCGGTATCGTACACCGCCTGAATTTCTCTGATGAATTGTTCCGGCGTTTTTGTGCGCGGCTTCCTGCCAAAAAGCTCGATGATGTCGCAGAATTCGCAATTGAAGGGGCATCCGCGGGAAAATTGCAGCATCATAGAAAAATACTTGTCGATTTCAAGAAGATCGAATCGCGGAACCGGCGTTTCAGTAATATCCGGACGCTCAGTATCCCGGTAGATATGCCTGGCAGAGCCGTTTTCATAATCACGGATGAATTCCGGCAATACTCGTTCTGCTTCCCCTGAAATAAAATAATCGACGCCGGAGATTGCAGCGTGCGACGAAGTGGGATACGGACCGCCGGCAACAACAGTTTTACCCAAAGATTTGCAGCGCGTCACCACTTCATGAAACGACTGCTTCTGCACTATCATTGCGGAAACGAAAATGAGGTCGGCCCATCTAATCTGAGCATCCGTGAGCTTTCGCACGTTCAAATCAACAAGCCGGATATCGTATTTCTCAGGCAGCATCGCTGCCACCGTGATAAGCCCAAGCGGCGGAAACTGCGCTTTTTTTCCCGCAAACCGCAGGGATGATTTAAAACTCCAGTAGGTTGAGGGAACTTCCGGATACAGCATAAGAATATTTTTTTTCATTACACTACCTCCAAATGATTTCTTAATCACTGTAATATTCAATAGCTGCTTGATTGCTTTGAATGAATATTTCCCCGAATGGAGAATGAAATATTCTACGCAGAAATCAGATTAGCCTTTGCTATTTTCAGCTTTTCTCTTTTATCTTTTTTGCTTCGTATTTATAGAGACAGAAAAAACAGTGCTGCGGTTGAAAAAAATTCATAAATTATGAAAATTTTTTTATGTGTGATGGATTTTACTCGTTCTACTATAGGGAGGCATATTTTTACTTTCCCCCTTAGCATCAATATACCCGGAGGAAAGATTTATGATTCGAACAACCATTAATATCAACAGAACAACCTACCAAAAGTTACTTGAAAGTGCACATGCGAAAGGCATAGAAATTGAAGATGTGATTCTTGCCCTTATGCGGTATTTTGCCAAAAAATATAAGAAAGAGACTGTTTCATGGGAAGCTGTGCGATATCAAGAAAGAAGTGAGAATACTTCATGGGAATGCGTACACGTCGCATGGTTTGGAGATGAGTATGAGTTTTTGATTGATTTGAGAAAAATTCATAAAAAGTCAGTATCAAGGTTAATTGCTGAGGCTATTATACAATTTGATGAAAAATTGTGGTTATATATTGATAGTGTATTGGATAAGAATCAAGATCATCGATATTTAATTGCAAAATTTAATGTTCAAAATATTATAGGATGTCTAATTCTATGGGATATTAACATACCCGACATACCCAAATAACCCCAAAACATACCTAAAACACATATAATCACGCTCAATCTTATCCTTTTTTTACAATGGGACGAAAGTGTTTTTCTTTTTGGATATGAACTGCCCAATACCTATTATTCACATTCTCACGAGAAACAGTATATCCCTCTATCAGCCTCGATTGAACAAATCAGGATGTATTCGAAATCAGCTATTTTCTTCAGCAACCTTGCGTTTCTTTGGGTCGATTGCTTCCTGTATGCCCTCGCCGATGAGGTTATACGAAGTAATGGTGAGAAAGATTGCGAAGCCTGGAATGATGGTCATCCACCAGGCGATATCCAGAAACTGATTGGAATTTGAAAGGATTTGGCCCCAGCTCGGCGTGGGCGGCTGCACTCCAAGCCCAAGAAAGCTCAGCGACGACTCGATGAGAATGGTGGATGCCACCCCGAATGACGCAGTCACCAGTACAGGCGCAAGCGCATTGGGAAGCATGTGGCGCACAATAATCCGCAAGTCGCGCGCTCCGATTGCCCTTGAAGAGGTGACGAAGTCCATCTCCCGAAGTTTGAAAAATTCGCCACGCACTATCCGCGCAACCCCGGGCCAGCCGGTTATGCCGATGACCACCATCACGCTTACCATGCTCGGCCCCCACAGCGCCAGGATGGTGAGGATGAGAAAAAAAGTTGGAAAGCATATCACCATTTCAATAAAGCGCGAGATGACTAAATCCACCCATCCGCCGTAATAGCCCGCAAGCGATCCGATGATAATGCCGATTGTCACATAGATCGCCACGGCGATAAAGCCAACCAGAAGCGAAACCTGCGTCCCGTGAATCATGCGAGCAGCAAGGTCCCTTCCCTTTTCATCGGTGCCCATGATATGCCGCCTATTGGGCGCGATGAGTATTTCCTCAAGATTGTACTCCGAATATGAATACGCAATAGGCGGGAAAAGTTTAAATCCGCGAAATTCCTCACTCCGAAGATCAAGCCCGCGCAAGTGGGCATAATCTCGAAACAGCGGGAAATAGACTGAACCATGCGTATCGATATAAATATACGGTTTATTATTGGCAATGAGCGGCGCAGCAAGTGCAATCAATGCAAGCAGCACAATCACCACCAGGCCTGCCATCGCAAGCCGGTTTTTAGAAAACTCCTTCCACACCCCTGCCCAGTAGCTCTGCGATCTCATAATTTTGCCTCCAGGCGTATCCGCGGATCGACCAGACCGTAGAGAAGATCGGCAATGAAAATTCCGGCCAGCGTAAGCAGAGCCGAAAACGAGGTAATCGCCATAATGACGGGAATATCGCGCGAAAATATCGCATCGAAGGCAAGCCGTCCAAGGCCGGGGATGGAAAATATTTTTTCAACAATCACACTGCCGCCCAGAAGCGCAGGCAGAAGCGATGCCGCAAGCGTCACCAGCGGCACAAGTGAGTTGCGAAACGCATGCAGAAACACTACCCTCTTAAAAGAAAGCCCTTTTGCACGCGCCGTAATGATGTATTGCTGATTGATCACCTCGAGCATATTCGCTCGCGCATAGCGCGAGAGAAACGCGAAGCTGCCGTAGGTCAGCGTCGTCACCGGAAGCATCAGATGCCAGGCAACGTTTGCGAATTTAGCGAAAAAACCGGCATTCTCGGCCCAATCCGACATGATGCCGTCCAGCGGAAAGAGATTGAGATACTCACTGCTTGAAAAAAACATAAGAAGCAAAAGCGCCACCCAGAAATGCGGCAATGAATAGAGAATAAAAAGGCCTAAACTCACTGCACGGTCAAAAAGGCTTCCCGGCTTCATCGAGGTAATAATGCCGAGAGGAATGGATACCAGATAGGTGATGAGGATGGTGATAATGTTAATGAGAAGAGTGATGGGAAGCGCCTCCGCGATCCTCGTCGCCACCGGCCTTCCATCCTCCCTTGATGTGCCCAGATCGAGCCGCACGAATTTCAACAGCCAGTCGAAATAACCCGCCACGATAGGCTTATCGAGTCCATAGAGCCTCCGCTCCGCTTCCAAAAACTGCTTCCCCAGCGCTCCCCGCGTCAGCTCGCCGTGCAACCCTGCCTTCATGGTGGTAAAATCGCCCGGTGCAAGGCGTATAATTGCATACGTGATAATCGTAATCACCATAAAAGTTGGAACGAGAAGCGCGATGCGTTTCAGCACATATTTCATCATGGGGCTTTTTTCACCTTCCATTCTATGTAATTAAGACCCATGGTATGGACCTTCACGTTATCGAACCGCCTGCTCACCGCAACAAGCGCGGGATTGCAGAACATGAACGTATAGGGCTGTTCATAATGCAGAATATGATTAAACCGGTGATAAAGCTTCACGCGGTTTTTCTCGTCGAGTTCCAGCCGCGCCATCTCGATGATGCGGTCCGCTTCGGCATTTTTAAAGGCGCAAAAATTCGATCCATCCTTAATCTGGCTCGAGTGCCAGAGCTGATACGGATCGCCCGAATACCCCAGGCTCCACCCGACGCTGGTTGCCTCGAAGTCCCGGTTATTGAGCTTCTGCACAAACACCGCCCATTCATAGCGCTCTATTTGTATTTCAATGCCCGCTTTCGCGAAATCTTCCTTTAGTATGATTGCCAGTTTTTCTGAGTATTCGCTGTTGACGGGATACACCAGCTTGAATGAAAACTTCTTCCCGTCCTTATCTAAAATTCCATCATTGTCGGAATCGGCCCACCCCGCTTCTTTGAGCAATTCCTTCGCCTTTGCGGGATCGTACGGCCACGGGGCAATATCGGAGCTGTAATTCTTACTGTAAATGAAAAACGTACCATTGACAATTTCGCCAAGGCCGAAGAGGAGCTTATCTAAAATCGCTTTCCGATTCACCAGATGCGTCAGCGCCAGCCGCACCCGCCGATCGATAAAAAGCGGATTTTCTGCATTCCAGCCGATATAATTATAATAGGGAAGATAGTATTTCAATTTATAAAAATCGTGCTCAAATTTTTGCGTACTGCTCATGCGCGACCATTGCAGAGGGCTTAAGCTCATCACATCGAGTTCGTTTTTTTTAAGCTTCATAAACGCGACATGCGGGTCTGGCACCACCCGATAGACAATTCTTTTCAGTTCGGTTTTCTCTCCCCGATATCGTTCATTTCGCTTCAATAGTATTCTCTTGCGGGTATCCCATCGCTCAAACGCGAAAGGGCCGGTTCCCACCGGCTGGCGGTTCATGGGATGGGTATTGAAATCCTTGCCATCATCATAGACATGGCGGGGAACGATGGGCATTTCCCCCAATAGTTCACGCTGCATGAAATACGGTCGCCGGCAGGTAAACTCAACGGTATACCGGTCTATCTTCCGGCACGACACCACATCGAGGTAATAAACCTTAATGGCGGCACCCGCGACTTTGGGATCCTTAATCCTCTCGAAAGAATAGACCACATCATCAGCGGTGAATTCAACCCCGTCATTCCACAAAACGCCCTTTTTTAGAAAAAATCGGTAAACAAGCCCTCCCGCGCGAATTTCATAGCGCTCCGCAAGCTGGGGTTTGAGTTCGAGGGTATCGTAGTCGCGCTCAAGAAGGCTTTCGTAGATGTATTTCGTCACCGCTCCCGCAACCGCTTCTGTTGATGTAATCGGATTGAGCGTTCCGGGTTCTGCCGCAAGGTGCACATACAGGGTATGGGGATCGCGGCCCGATTCCTTCATGCAGGCGAAAAAAAAGAACATGAATCCTGCGATTACGGCAAAAATAACCCGTTGAACACCCTTCACTCTTTTCCAGGAAATATCGATGATCATTGTCCTTCTTTCATATATTGGAATTATATTCGGATGAAAAGCAGTATGTACAAACAAGTTTGTCAACCGATTATTTGAAAACCACTAAAAAACTATTTTAATTATGCTCACCTTAGGGCACACTTTTTAATATAGAAGAAATATCCATTAAATACCGCTTGCCTGATTTTTATGAGACATAATATTTGAATATTTTTTATTTCCAAAAGTAATTTTATGTAATATATATAATCTATCAACAAACCAAATATTAAATAACATTTTCATAGAATTGTTTCAAGAATTCTCAAATATTCATTATCCCCGCCAAAGAAAAAATTTTATTAATTATTCTTCTGTAATCGTTTCTAACTCTTGATCAAATCAGAAATTACTGAAATTATGTCGCTTCAAAATTGAAAGATTCCTTTTTTCTCAAAACGATCTTTCATATAAAAAGCATTATACGAAACACCAAGATGCAAAAAAACCCGACAAAGTCCATTTTTTGTGGATAGTGTGGATAATTTTGTGTATAAGTGGATAAATCTTTCTTTACAATTTCATTATTTAGTTGTATAGCCCGCATGTGTTTTTTTAATCTATACCAATTTATACAATAAGTATATAATACTCCAGCGCTGCCTGGTATACCTTCATAACAATTTCAATTTCAATTATAGTAATCCATTTTTTTATTATGATAAAAAAGATTCTGCTCAATTTTTTCATCATCCCAGCCGATATAGTCAATAGGGAAGCAAATGCCTATATTCTTCTATCGATTACGGTAGCGCAGGGAGTTTGGGTATTCTCCCGGAACCTGACGCACATGATACATCGAAATGAAGAAATGGTGGATTTTTTTATCGCTTTTTTCACGGTATTATTGCGCGGAAGAGGCGGTTTGAAAGATGCCAACAATTTTTAGGCTATTCGGGCTTCCCGGATGAAAAAAGTTGTTGATTAATAGAGTCGTCAGTGGTATGGTTAGTTCATAACACTTAGCGTCATCATCTTTTTGAGCAGGGAAGCTCAATAAGAATTGGAACGGACGGCGGAGCCGTCAATTCAACAAAGAAAAGGAGTGTTACAATGAAAAGCAGATTTGTTTTATCACTCGCCCTGATGTGTGCCGTTGTTCTTTCATTGACTGTGACCACGATTACAGTGAATGCACAGCAGAGCAATCAACCGAAATCGGAAACTTCATCAGCAGGTGCCTCGAAAGACCAGCTCGATGACCCCGATTCCCGCATGATGCGCGCCGACAACTACCTCGAAAGATTCACCGCGGTTGAAAATGTCGAGCGGCTCATGAAAGAAAATCTGGAAGAGATTTATCTTCTGAAAGTTATGGTCACCAACTTCCCCGGAGAAGGGTGGAAGAAGGAATACGACGAACTCTATGAAAAATACAAAGAAGGCCTCCAGAACTATTATAAGCGGAGAGTAATTACCGCACAGCGCGTTCTTATGGATAATAAAAAACAGATAAGCGATCTCTTCCGCAAAGCGGCGGAAAAATATCGCAAGGATGCCGACGAGATGCTGGATGTATGCGCAAAAAGCGTCCTGATCGTTTCCCTCAACAAGCTCACGCGCTACGATCCGGACAAAAACAAGCAGCTTATGGACAACACCATGCGCCTTCGCGTTGCATACGGCAAAACTGACGATGCCTATGAAGCAACGGTGAACCATAAATACATGTACGCTATCTATCACTACAGGAACGCAAAAGCCTATGCGATTAAAATCATGGACGATCTCATCAACGAAGAAATGATCCGCAAGGATTTCCGCGATCCCGACGAAGAAAAAGTCATACGCGATCTGGTCTCGAAGAAAAACGGCTTCGATCTCGAAACGCATCGCGCGGATAATGCCAACCGCATAAAAGGCGAAGGAAAACAGCAGTCCCAGCAAACAAAATAGCTTTGCATATCAATCAGGCAGGTCAACTTCAAAGAGGTGGGCAGTGCCCGCCTCTTTGTTTTCGCAAATAACGCATCATCGGCCATTCGTATATCAAATGAGCGACATGAAATTCATTATCACAATGCTCATCGTTGGCACCGCTCTGGCAGTTGCGGGCGTGTTCGAAAACGCGCAGCCGCGCGTGTACCGCGTGGTGCTCGATCCGGGGCATGGCGGCATCGGCTCAACCGATATCGAAAGCTTCGGCGACCGATTCGATCTTTTGAGCAAGCGCTATCTTTCTCCTTTCGCGGAAGGCGCATCGCATAAAGGGCTCTGGGAACATGTGCTGGTGCATGAAATAGCCGTCAAAGCAAAAGCGCTTCTGGATTATTGCGCTCCCGGAGGTGATTTTTCGAAATTCCGACACATTTTATCGCGATACACCGATGAAGAGCCAAAGCAAATTTTCATTGAAACAACACTCAGCCGCAGCGATTCAAAAAACAGGGAGGAAATACTCAAGCGGAAAGACCCGAACGCAGAATACCGCCTGTACGATTTTCCCGGAGAAAACGGCACCATCCTCCCCGCCCGCATTTCCAGAATCAACGCGAAGAAGCCGCACCTTGTGGTGTGCCTTCATATGACGCGCGATTACTCAAGCACCTATAGAGGGCTCAATCCGGTCATAGTCGCGCCGCATTCGATTCTATACAATGGGCTTTTATATCTGCAGGGCGGAATACCAAACAAAGATTTTTTCTATAAAAGCCCGTACACCGACTGGTTTCAGGAATCCAATTCGAAGAATTCCTTCCACTGGTTTTTAAACGATGTTGCCTCGTATTTTACCGGTTATCCTCTCGATAAACAGGGAAAACTCGATCTGCAATCATTTAAAGGGTACAGATACAATATGGTGCACTGGGCATACCGTGACCCTCCCGGATGGGAAGAGAAAGCGCGCAGCCATCCTCCCGATAGTCAGTATGCAAATGACATCACTCGTTTTGTACCGGATGGAAAGTTCTGGAAACGTGAGAAATCTATCTTTGAAAACTATCGGCGCGAGGGAGGCGAGGAGGGATTCGGCGGCGACAACATGTACGCCACTTCCGAAATCATCCGCTACATACTCCTGTCACTGCATCTCCGCGGCGAAGGTCATCCCCACCAGAAACTCACCCGTCCCTACATTTCCACATGGTCGGTCCCCCTTCTGGTGAACGCGGTAACCGCATTCATAGAACTCGGCTCACTGGCCAATCAGAGGCATCGATATCTCTTCACGCAAAAACAGGATGAAATCGCGGAAGGAATCGCGGTCGGCGTCTATTCGCTTCTTTCAGGTATCACAGTAAAGAAGAACGCATATCCATATACCCCAAAGGGCAAAAGGATTGAGCTGGAGCGCTACCGTTCAACCGGCGGTTCGAGTTACTTCGACGAGGTTGCTGAATGATGTGCAGCAATTAAGAAAGCAGTGATGTAAATCGATTTACAAATCCGCCTTGAAATGATGCGTCGAACTCCTTCAGCCATTGTATAATATATGTTCTATCGATATCTTGCTTGTTAAGGATTTTTCGCACATCTTCAAAATCTCTCTCCCTGCCAGAGAATATCTTATGGGCACCTCTAAAAACCGCTTTCTTCATATCATAAAGATAAAAAGAAAGCGGTTTTATCCTATATATTGTGCACACAAGGGAACATCCTTATACATGGTTTTTAGAAGTTCCCTTATGAATAATCACATCCTCCGGAGTTGCAAATCGAACTTCCTGTTTATCGAACATGAATATCAGTGATCTTTCGATTGCCTGCCGTTCATAGGGCGTGAATGAAAAAATAAAATCAACGCGTATTCCAGATTTTTCATCAGCAACGGGTAAGACCATCGTTTCTTTCACAAACCCATCAATATCATCCACAAGAGGCTTGAGCTTAATATTCTTTATAATTTTAAGAATTACATTTTTTTGCTCGATGCTTAACCCAAGCGCAATATCAATATCTCTGGTCAGGCGCGGTTCGCCATATACCAGAACAGCCTGGCCGCCGATGATCATATACGGTATATTTTTTCGCTGCAATTCCTTCGATATTTTAATTATTATCTTTTTAAACAATTTACAATCCTTGAAATTCTTATATCAACATCTATTCCTTCCATAGGATATTTCGGTGGAAGTACCCCCAATGCCATTCCCTCCTCCCATAGAGCATCGATGATAGCAATCGCTTTATTCGGATCATGCGGATGGAGCAATGAATACCGATCTTCAAATTGGTGTAATATTTCACTGTTTTTAATCATACATGGTTTAATACAAAAGAAGCCGCCTGACGCGGCAGCTTCTTTTTAAATGTATCAATTCAATTACACGGTTGGTGTGCTAACAGCACAGCACATTGCCACCATTCACTACTTCGCGGCTTCCACGAACACATTATTTTCGAATTTTCCGCGAAGCACTCTTCCGTCTTTAAACGTGTAGGTGCCGTCGCCGTGCATCGCACCATCCTTCCATTGCCCTTCGTACTTGTCGCCATCGGGCCAGAGGTACATTCCCTGGCCATTGCGCCTGTCTTCACGGTACTCGCCGATATATTTCGCGCCGCTTGGATAGACGTAGGTGCCTTTTCCGTCGCGCATATTCTTCTTCCATGTCCCTTCATAGGTTTCTTTATTCGGCCAGTGATACGCTCCCTCGCCATCGCGGAAACCTTCTTTGAACTGGCCGATGTATTTCGAACCGCTTTGAAGCTGAATAGTTCCCTTGCCGTCGTTACAATTGCCCTCCACGCATTCCCTCGGCTGATTGCTCGAACAGCCGAACGCAAATGCCATCGCTATACCGATGATTATTGCTTTTTTCATAGCTGACCCCTTATTGCGATAATTTCACTTTCGGTAACATCATACCGTTTGCAAGCCATCATACACACTGCGCAAAACTTCGCAATTATTTTTTTAATAAAAATGTATATACGCAGATTAACACATCGCCTGACACAGTAAACTGCCCGACTATTTATCCCCGGCGGATGCAGTCAGCGTGATTCAGTTATCGTAACGCCCCTTCCAGAGGCGGCGCAGACGTTCGAAAATCGCTTTTTCCGCTCCTTCCTCCGTAGGCCGATAGAACACTTTGCCGGAAAATTCTTCCGGCAGATATTTTTCATCGATGAAATGTCCTGGATACTCATGGGGATAGCGATAGTCGCGTCCGTATCCAAGTTTTCTGGCAAGCCCGGTGGGGGCATTTCTCAGATGAAAGGGTATTTCAACAGGAGTATGTTCGACCGCCTCTTTCGCCGCTTTAATTGCCATATACGACGCATTGCTTTTTGGCGCGCTGGCAAGGTAGGTGGCGCAGTGCGCTAAAATTATCTCCGCTTCCGGCATGCCGATGTTCTGCACGGCGACAAGTGCAGATACTGCCAGATTCAGTGCCTGCGGGGCGGCATTGCCGATATCCTCCGAGGCGAATATCGTCATTCTGCGTGCGATAAACACAGGATCTTCGCCTGCCACAATCATACGCGCCAGATACAATAAGGCCGCATCGGGATCGGATCCTCTAAGCGATTTAATAAAAGCGGAAATGGTATCGTAGTGCCGGTCGCCTGCCCTATCGTAACGTATGACACTTCGCTGGACGGCTTCGCGCATTATATGTTCTGAAATTACACTTTCCGCCAAAATTGCCGCGCTTTCAAGGATATTGAGAAGCCTGCGGCCGTCCCCCTGAGCGGCAGCAATGAGAAGCTTGCGGGCATTGTCATCAATTGTCCTGCCGGAAAAAATCGGATCCCGCGACATCGCCCGTGCAAGAAGCGTCTCGAGTTCATCATCATGAAGAGGATGGAGGCGTAAAATGCGCAGTCGCGACAGCAGGGGAGCAATGACTTCAAAAGAAGGATTCTCGGTAGTCGCGCCAATAAGCACGACATCGCCTGCTTCAACCGCTCCCAGGATTGAATCCTGCTGGGCTTTATTAAAGCGATGAATTTCATCGATAAATAAAAGAGTTTGCTTCCCTTCCATGCGGTTCTGCTTCCCCTTTTGAAGCACCGCCCGCACATCCGCCACGCCGGATGATATCGCGCTTAAAAAATGCGCTTGAAGGCCGAGCTCTTCTGCGATGATTTTCGCCAGAGTGGTTTTCCCTGTACCGGGATCGCCCCAGAACAGCATCGACACTGCCTGTTTTCTTGAAAGCATCAAGGTGATGAATTTGTCATCTCCCACAATGTGCTTTTGCCCCACAAATTCATCAAGGCTTTGCGGCCGCATCCTTTCTGCAAGAGGAATGATATTGTCCGAGTTCATCATAATGTGATGCATCCAACCGGAAGCGCAAAAAATCCGGCAGAGCCGGATTTTCCTTCTTTACACAACACGCCAAAAAGGGCAAAAAACAAAATACTATATAGACTGTCGGGTTATTCGTAAAATCAACAATAAGGCATCATACAAACGCCAACCAATTCGATTATTACTCCTCAGAAATTTTTTCGACCCTGGTGGGCTCTCCCTCATGCCCGCCCATCTTAGCGCCGACGACCTTCTTTGTTCTCGTTTGTGCAGCAAAGCGCCTCATTTTTTTCACGCGTCTTCGCGCTGCTTCTTCCCGCTTGCGCTTCTTTTCTTCGCTGGGTTTTTCGTAATATCGCCTTCTTTTCAATTCTTTGAAGATGCCTTCAAACGCCATCTTTTTCTTGAGGTTTTTAAAAGCGCGCTCGAGGTCGCCGTTGACTTCTACTTCTAATGGACTAGGCATTATGTGCTCACATCCTCCTTGCATAATGATAATCGGAAAATCTCACTGCCATGCGGCCGATGATACCCAATTGATGGCAACGCTATGAGCAAATACGTTGCTGTCAATAAAAAAATCTTATGGTATCATTTTTTTATCATCTGCTTTATGGGCACTTCTAAAAACCGCTTTTCGTGATGCAAATTTTATTTGAAAAAAGAAAGCATTCGCCGCCTGTATTAAAATCTGGTGGAGTACCGCCGAATTACATGGAAGAATACTTCGGCTAACCAGCCATTCCTGCCTCACATCATACCATTTTTATCCGGGTGTTCCGTTCCGGCGGATACCGCTTTGCGCAGGTGGCGGTACACCGCGATGGCAAAAGCTTTGCCGAGGCGTATCGGGAAACGCGCCTGGAATTCATCCGCGGAAAGGCGCGGGACGATGCGGGATTAACGTATGACCATCCGTACTTCTGGGCGCCGTTTGTGCTGTATGGGAAGTGAGGGAAAATGAAATAGTATATCCCCTCAATTGTGCACAAATTCCGTAATAGTCTGATGGGTGAATGCAATTTTTAAATTATTATTGACACTTTCATATATTTCTTTATATTCAGAATTAACGGCCTTTATCGCCGGGAGTGATGTATTTTCATTTTGCGTTTCTTTGCACAATCGAGACACTGCTTTCCGAGGTAGCCCATGTCAGAAAATATCGAAAAAAAGCAGAATGGCAATATAAAAATTGCACAATCAAAAGAGCCATTGAAAAAACGAATATCAGCAACTATCCAGAAAGGAAAAACCGTCCTCAACCAGATCTATCTTGGCGAAGAGACGTTCAACACATTCACAAAAAAAATCATCAACGCCGTCAAGGTTTTCATTGTCGCCACCAGAAAATTCTTAAAAGACGGATGCACCACCAAAGCTTCATCCATCGCCTACACCACCATTGTATCGCTCATTCCCACGCTCACCGTGGCGCTCACCACCTATTCCATGTTCGAGCAGGTGGGAAACAAAAAAGAAGAAATCTTCCGCCGCATCACCGCGTTCATGGTTGAGCACAACATCAGGCTCAATATCGATCCTGTCATCGACACGCTTTCCAGTCTGATCGATAATGCGGGAAAAATCGGAGGCATCGGCGCGGTCATCATGGTGATATCCGCAACCGCGGTTCTGCGCACCATCGAGCAATCGCTGAACGAAATATGGGGAATCACAAAAAACAGACCGATTCTTCTTCGGATTGTATACTACTGGGCGGCTCTCACGCTGGGACCTCTCATGCTCATTGCGGGAACAACCGTGGCAACACAGCTTTCCTTAGCTTTTTCATCGCCCACCTATTTTTCTGCGTATGTCACGGAAAACCGCATCTGGGCAGTCGGCAACCAGGCCGCAATCGATAAGGCGGCATCGGCCGATAAGCTGATCCATAAGGCGTTCGATATCTCCGATATTGATTTTGAAAACCAGAAAGTCTACCGCTACGACGCGGCCATTCGCGGTTTTGTGCAAGATGAATTCAGGATGGAACCGCTTGATTTCAAAAAATCAGTTTTCACCGACATCCAGTTCATAGGTAAAAACGGATGGGTCGTCGGCCGCGGCGGCGTCATCCTTTCAACCGTCAACGGCGGATCGAGCTGGCAGATAGAAAAACTCGGATCATTAAATTTTACCAACATTCACATGCTCAGCGCCAAAAAAGGATTTCTGCTCACTGACAATGGCCTCATGCTTGCGACTGAAGACGGCGCGAAAAGCTGGATCGTGCAGGAATGGGACGGCTTCTCATCGCGATGGAACGAAATCGCGTTTTATGGCGACAATGGCATCATCGTGGGCGATAAGGGAACTATTCTTACATCGAAAAACGGCGGGAAAGACTGGCTGATGTCGGTGATAAACGAAGCCAAACGCAAAAACCGTTTCGTGAATCTCAACGGCGTCGCGTTCGCAGATGCCGCTAACATCTGGATTGTAGGCGAACAGGGAATGGTGCTGACAAGCCCGAATGGAGGAGCAAACTGGGTCAGCAAGCATTTTCAGGAAAACGATTATTATGCCGTCCACTTTAAAGACCGCAAAAACGGTTTGATTGCCGGGGAAAACGGCGTCATTGTCAGAACCGAAGACGGCGGAGAGAAATGGCTGAGAAAAAAAGCGGCAGGCTCAACAATTCATCATATCACTTCGCATAAAGGAACGGGATACATCTTCGGAGAAAACGGTATTGTAAAAACTTCTCCCGATTTCCGCGTATGGCGGGGCCGGGAAGGTGGAAGCTTCCTCATTTCCCTCGCAAATTTTGTCGCCCCCTTCATCATCATCTGGGTGCTGTTCTTGCTCACGTACATCGCGTTTCCAAACACCAAAGTTCCCTTCAAGCCCGCAGCTATCGGTGCCGCATTCACCAGCGCGGTATGGGTCATTTTCATTCTGCTGTTTATTTTCTATGTGAAATATTTTTCCGGCGGGCAGCTCGCGATCTACGGCGCGCTGGCAGCGATTCCCATTTTCCTTTTAATGATATACGCATCATCGCTCATCATTCTGTATGGAGCGGAAGTCTCGTACACCCTCATGCATCCTCATACCTACATAAAGCTTAAAAAAGCGCTCAAAGGGGTGCATGAATTTCACGTGATATACGGCATCATGATTCTGCATTATATCTATTCCAAATTCGAAAACGGTAAAGGCGCTTCTGCCTACAGCGAATTGATGAAGGTAGCCTCGAACAAATCCGACGAAGTGGATTTCTATCTTGAGCTTTTTGCCAGGGAAGGGCTTGTAATCGAAAAAGAACATGGGATATATTTACCCGCGACATCCTCATCCAGGGTGAAGATTTCCGATCTCATCGAGATGATTCAGCACGTTAGCCTGGAAATTCCTCCAACAGTTCCCGCAGCCAATCCGGTGAGAAAATATTTACAGAAAAAAATCGCGGAAATCGACAAATCCCGGGCAAAGATCACCGGAGAAGATACGCTTGCGAATATTTCGGCCGGCTGATGCCGGCACACGGTATTGCGCGAAGACACGGCATTTTCTGCGATATTCTGTTCGCAGGAAATGCTGTTATTCATTCGCGATACACATTGAATACAAATTCTAAAATCCTCTCGCGCTCCCGTTCCGGCATTCCTATGAATTTCAGCATATAGGTGTTTTCTTCTGCCCTGGGCGCAGGTTCAATTTTCGCAACAATGTCTATTTCTTCATTAAGAATTTTCAGCCGCCCCTTAATGAATTTTCCCTCAGTCATGCTGCCATCATAGCGCATCACCCCTTCACGATCGCTGATGCGCACAATGACGCCCCGGTTTTTCTTGACGGCGGTAGCAGTAAATGCTTTTCGCGTATGCAATATATCAAAAGGGAAGAAAGAAAACGGAAGATGCACATCGGCCGTCAAACACTTCCTTTCGCGGCTGAATCGCATCCTATCTGCGTGTTTGAAAAAGACCATGTGAAGATCGTCGTCTATTGTTCCCAGAACTTCAAGTTCAAATTCATACGCAGAAAGCTTCTCAGACCAGAGATATGCTTCAAGGCGGTCCTTTTTCTTAAGAGCTGAAACAAACGGTTTATCGCCGCGCGCCGAAAAAAAATCGTCGTCGATGTGTACGACTCTCAGCACCGCGTATCCAAAGCCCTGTTTGTACACCCTCAATACTTCGTTTTCATTGAGTTCTTTTGTTGAAGAAATTTTTTTCATTGTTCAATCATATTCGGTGATATTATTTCTACACATAACACAGCTAAACCTGACGCTTCAAGAGAACCGCAGTCAGATCATCGGGGAGCTCTTCTGATTTTAGATGTTCATGAAAATCATCAAGTATTTCATTCAGTATTTTCCTGCAGGATTCATCGGAGTCTGCTCTGGACAATAAATCAGTGAGATGTTCAATTCCATATCGTTCCTTACTGGAATTGGTGGATTCGATAAGACAATCGCTGTAGAGCAGCAGCATATCTCCTTTTTGTATTGTAAAACAGTATCGATCATAACTGCCCGCCAGCGAACCGATGCCCATAAACCTCCCGCTGAGATATCCGTCCGATGCGCCAACTTGCTCAACCGTACCGTCCGCATGCCTCCATAGGATGGGGGGATGTGCGGCGTTTACATACTCGACTGAATTGCCTGAAAATCGAAGCAAAACTCCTGTAAGATAATTATCCATGGCGTCTATCTCGTTTATGAGATCCAGATTGATGCGCTCCATCACCAGATTCAGAGATTCGTTCCACATATTCATGAATCCGCGAAACACTATGGACTTCGCAATCATCGTAACCAGCCCTGAAGCAATGCCGTGGCCGGATACATCGAACAGAGATACTCCGACCAGCTTTCCGTCTATTTCATAAAAATCATAGAAATCACCTGAAACTCCGGCCATGGGCTGAAACTCAAAAGCGATTTCCCATTCATCGGTAAGAGGAGCTTTGCGGGGGAGATAATTCTTCTGTACATTGATTGCCATCCGCATATCGCGTTCGAAAATAATCTTTGCTTTTTCAAGACTTTCACGGTATTCTCTGTTTTCTTTTATGAGCCTTGCCCGCTCAAGGCATCTTTCAATCGCATGAGAAATAATTTCCATATCCTGCACGGGCTTGATGATATAATCCCAGGCTCCCAGATGGACCGCATCGATCGCGTCGCTAATATCGCCGACACCCGAAACAACAATCACCGGCGTTTCCGGAAAGTCTTCGTTTAAAACCGCAAGAACTTCCTTTCCTCCCATGATGGGCATTCGCAGGTCGGTTAAAACCACATCAGGGGTATTATGCCGGAGAAGCTCAATCCCCCGACGGCCGTGCTCTGCCTGAATTACCCGATAATCGCAATCTTCTAAAAAATCTGAAATTGCCTGCCGGATGATAGGCTCATCTTCTATTACAAGAACTGTTGTGTGATGATGATTAATCATTTCGGGCTATCATATCGTATAATTTTGACGGCTATCGCATTACATCACCCCATTCGTAGTGCGATGTGCCAGTATAAAATGCAACCAGTTTTTTTCATATTTTCAAAATTTGCACAGCAATGCACAATTATTAAAAAAATGATTTACAAAATTTGCGATTTTATGAGTCTTTGAAAAATCTGACGCAGGAAGGAATACCGCTATGGCAACCTATAAAATTGACGGTGCCAAGTTTCAGAGCCTTGAAGAGCTGAAGGAAAGCCTCTGGCCGCTCTATGAAGGCAGGATGTCCAGAGAGGAATTTGAGAAATACGTACAGGAGAATGTTCAGAAAACCGAGTAACTGGCCTGCAATGCGTTTTGCACGCACCATTTACCCGCATAATTATCTCCTTGACATGTTTTCAAGCCTCTTGCCATCTTTCACGTATGTCAACCGGCACCAATCCCAATGTGATGTTCCCTTCAAAGCTTCCCGAAGTGGGCACAGCCATCTTCACCATCATGACCGGCATGGCGAATGCCTGCGGTGCAATCAACCTTTCGCAGGGATTTCCGAATTTCGATGTGGACGCCGAGCTCAAAAAAGCGGCTGAACTTTTATGTTCGATATAACGATAACCCTTATTCAGGCAAATCTTGCGTGGGAAAATCCCGAGGCGAATATTGAAATCTTCACTACCTTCATCGCCCAGCTGAAGGAGAAACCCGATATTGTCATACTGCCGGAAATGTTTTCGACCGGTTTCACCATGAAACCGGAATCGACCGCGGAAACGATGGGAGGGCAAACCGTCGCATGGCTGCGGAAAACCGCAGTAAGAGAAGGATTCCATATCGCAGGAAGCATCGCGATACGCGATAAGAACCGCTTCTACAACAGGCTCGTGTGGGCCACCCCCGAAAACACCATCATCACCTACGACAAGCGGCACCTCTTCCGCATGGCGGATGAACATCTGGTGTACACGGCGGGTTCTTCTGTGGTCACCATCGAGGCAGGAGGATGGAACATCCGCCCGTTCATCTGCTATGACCTGCGGTTTCCCGTCTGGTGCAGAAATGTACACCATGCCTATGATATCGCCATCTTCGTTGCAAATTGGCCGGCAAAACGGGCCGCGCACTGGAAAACGCTTCTTGCAGCACGAGCGATTGAAAACCAATGTTATGTCATTGGCTGCAACAGAACCGGTTTTGACGGAAACAGCATCACCTACTCAGGCGATTCATCAGTAATTGATTATCAGGGGAGGATTTTAGCGCGGCACTCTGAAGGAGAAGGGATGCTGACGGTGCGCCTTTCAAAAGAAGAACTCGAATCGTATAGAGAACATTTTCCTGTGCATATGGATGCCGATGAGTTTGCGCTCATGACCTAAAAATAGCGGAATCATCGCGCCCCCGCCACTGGCTATATGCTTCTATATCAACGTGATGACGTTTTCTTCTTTCGCGCAGGCGATACACAGCCTTCTGCCTTCCTTGCTGTTGGGAACCGGTATATAGTAATGATTGAGCTTATTAATCTGTTTTCCGCAACGCGCGCATTTCATAACTTCCTCCCGAAAAAGTGTCGTTCACTTTTTTAATCGGCACACCATGCACTTTTATTAACTGTTTTATTATTGCAATAATCATTGACATCGAAAGCACAGGGCGCATTATTCCCGCATGATTGCACTTCTTCAACGAGCTTTATTCGTGACAGCGGCATTTGCCTGCGCTGTTCTCTTCATCCAATCGCTCATTTTTCTCATTCCAGGCGATCCGGCCCTCATGATTGCGGGCGATTATGCCAGCCAGGACGATATCGCTGCAATTCGAAGTGAACTTGCGCTTGACCAGCCTTTTTTCCTGCGCTACGTTTCGACTCTGCGCCACCTTGTTCACTTTGATTTCGGACGCTCCGTGCACACCGGACTGCCTGTGGGCACGATCATCCTTGAGCGTTTTCCCGCAACGCTGTTCCTTGCCGCATTCTCAATGACAATTGCAATAATCCTCGGTGTATCATGCGGCATCAGTGCGGCCGTTTTTCAGGGAAGCAAAATCGACGCTGCCGCTCTCTGGGTTTCTTCGCTTTTCATTTCAACGCCGATATTCATCACCTGCCTTCTGCTTTCGCTCGTCTTTTCCCATCTTTTAGGGTTATTACCACCATCGGGAAAAGAAGGTTCTGATTTACGTTTCGTCATTTTGCCTTCGCTTGCGCTTGCATCGCGTTCGCTCGCCCTCATCATACGGGTTGTGCGCAACGAACTCCTTGTGGTACTCTCCTCAAATTACATCAAGGCGGCGCGTGCGATGGGATTACGCAGATGGCGCATCATCCTTGTCCACGCGCTTCGCAATATCATCGTCCCTGCAGCAACAATCGTGCTTCTGGATTTCGGCGCCTATCTTGGAGGAGCGGTGGTCACCGAAACGGTTTTTTCCTGGCCGGGCATCGGCAGGCTTCTCATGCAGGCGCTTGCAAAACGCGATCTGCCGCTGGTACAGGGCATTGTGATATTTTCCACGGGACTGTTTATACTCATTGGAATGATTATCGAGTTTATAAAAAATCGGGAACGCCATTTTAATTTTTAAAATGCGTGATAAAAAAAGGGCTTCTCATTTTTTTAATATGCCCCGGACGTAAAAAAATTCTTCAAGCTTCTCAGATGTCCTTTCCCATGATTCCACCCGCCTGTCGAATGCATCACCATGTATGATATGCGTGGGATATCCGGCTTTTTCTAAATCTGCAGCAAGCAGCTTCACCATGCCCCAGGTATTTCTGCAACCCGGAGTGCCTACATACACGATGCAATCCGCGCGATAGAGTTTGGCAAGTGAAAGCACATCATCCCTCCACATATGCGGATGGTCATACGGTCCCCGGATGGTGCGTATCATCGGAGATCGCGCATTGAGTTCCGCAAGCCCCTGAATCATACTTTCGATATTTGATGTATCCAGATAATATGTTTCTTCGAGTCTCTCTTTCGCATAGGGCGCATCATGATGGAAAAACCTACTTAGAACATTACCGATATGACTCACTCCACGGCTATCAAGCCATTTAAACAGGCGCATATGTGAGGCATAATGATCGATATAACAAAATAGCGCCCGTGCGTTTTCTTTTCTGCCGCTGAGGCCAGACAATCCTCTATCTGCGTTTTCCTTTGCCACGCCGTGCAGAATTTTTAAAAATTCTGTGTACACTGGCAATCCCGTAAAGAGAAATCTGCCGCCATATATGAAGACATTGAATGCCACTGGCAAAGGATTGGGACAAAGCATTTGAAGATCTTCAATATCCGAAAGGCATTTATCCTGAATCATAATTTCTTCAATGACGGATCGCAATTGCTCAATATCGAGCTTACGTCCAACCTGTTTTTCCAGAAATGCTATCAGACCCAGGAAATCGTCGCGGTGATAGGCTACCGACCGGCCGCTCACAAGCGCCGGCGGATAATCCAGCTGGTAAAAGGGAATACCCAGAAACTCCGCGGCAAACGCAAATGCATTGGCATTGGTATCGCAGACACCGGGTGAATCACATACGATAAAGTCAAGTGGTTCTGCAAGACCAGCCAGATATGCACCAAGTGCACCTCTCTGCGATGAACAGGATGTTTCAGTAAAACCCATCTGATTGCAATAATCCATAAATTCATCGGTGCCCCTTGACCATAGCATGGTTGCCAGGGCAGTGCTCATTTCAAGGGTGACCGGCACAATATCCATCGCGTGAAAGATGGCCGGGTTAAAACAAAAGGTCGTCGCACATCGCTTTTTCCCCTGCTCATGTGCGGTGATGATGCTCGTTAAATATTCATCGATACACTGTATGAACTTTTTACCCGCCTCACCCGTCGAGATAATGTATTCAAACAAATCTTTAAAATAGGGCACCCTGGCAACAGCATGGCGTATTTCTTTCTCTGAACAATTCAGCGTCTTTGCAGCAACGCCAAATGTTCGCCAGAGCATCCAGTCCAGATTGTATTGCTGTATTTCGCTTCTCATAATGCATTTCTTTTGCTATTTTTTACCATGCAATAGATGTTTTCCCAATCTCATACCAAGAGCAAGTATGGTGAGTGCGGGAGGACTTCCTGGCGCTTCAGGAATCACCGAAGCATCACAGACATAGAGATTTTCGACCTCAGTTGAAAGGTTTTTATCTACCAGGTGTGCAATTTTAACTGTACCACCGGGGTGAGCGGCCATATACCATGTTTTGACGATATTTCGTGCACCCGCATTTTTTAATATATTTTTTGCCTTTAAAAAACCGTGATGGAGTATTTTTTTATCATCGACGGTTAGCCGTTTTCTTACGCCACCTCGATTGGAAAGATAGCCTCCCATTTCGTCCTTTTCCTTGATAAGGATCACAAGGTTTCTCCTGTGACCGGTTATTTTATCAAATCGTCCCACCTGTGCAACCATCCCCCTGTACAGCGCGGAAGGAATGCACATATCCGTCAAAAAAAGGCCATCATCTTCAAAATGACCTCCCGCCTGCATAGGTATTTCCCGTCCGCTCTTTATATCATTTATTGCGCCGATCGCGCACACCAGCGGATCATAAAAATAATCATAGCCGGCGCCTTTGAATCCACTATTTCTCAAAATAACAGGCGTTCCAATGCCTCCGGCTGAAAGAATGATGGTAGTACCAAACGCTTTGAGAAGTTTCCCCCTCAGCCGAAACTCCACACCAATTGCGGTGCCCCCTTCAATGATCACCTTTTGAACTCTGGCATGGTTTATCAGCGTCGCATTATGCTGGAGCGCATCTTCGATAAAATAACGGGCATTCCACTTTGCGCCATAGGGGCAACCCTTGGTGCATTTTTCGCAATCGGTGCGACATTTATCCTGGTAAATAAATTTATTAAGTTTTTTCCACGAATAGCCGAGTTCCCCGGCACTCTGCATGATTCGTTTACCCATCGGACCAAAGAGATTGTCTGAAAGCGGCGCTATCGGAAGCTCTCGCTTGAGCAAGCGAACTTCATCCGAAAGATCTATCCCGTATTTTTTAAGCCAGAAAGAGGGCGGATCAAAGGCGGTTGCATAATAGAACACGCTGCTGCCACCCGTGCCAATACCCCTTACCACGCCAGCAAGATCCGGGGTTACAAGCACACTCCGAAAGGGCATACCGAGCATGCGAATGGTTTGAATGTTTGAACCTTTAATTGGCGCATTGCTTCCGCGTTCGAGAATTAATATGTTCTTCTTGCTTTTTTTATCGCCCATTGCAAGCGTGCGAGCCACCGATGCGCCGCCAGGACCGGACCCCACAATGATGTAATCGAATTCCTGTTTTAACACATCTGCCATGTTAGATCACTCCTTTTATTATAATTTTGCTTTTGTAATTAATACATTGTTTTGCGAAAGCACGATATCGTTTCCCGTTTGACGTATTATTATCGCTGCCTTATACTGCGATATATAAGGGAACTTCTAAAAACCATTATAATGATGAAAGCGGTTTTTAGATGTGCCCATAATTTGAATATCATTGAGGGACGATCCTGCGTATATTAAATATACGTGCGAATATTATTCCTGTCTTGTACGGAATTGAGGGAATTATTAAAAAATAAGCGGAGTACAATATTTTTAAATATTTTCTTGAAAGAATATCCGAAAAAATGTATGGAGAAAATATCCCTATTGTTTATAAGCAACACGCATTGTTAATTGCTCAAATAAAAAGTTTGATTTCTTTCTGGAAAATGAATTGTAACAAAAAACATTGGCTACTGCTGGTTGCTATCTTCATCTCCTCCTGTATGCATAACACAGATAGCAATTCACCCGATGGTATTGATATCACTGGTAGATGGGAACTCATCTCCTACGTGTCAGATGAATTAAAGAAAGAAGACGTACGTTATATTGACCTGCCCGGCAGCATTGATGCATCACTCATGTCCCGGCAATATGCAACATCGATCGTGAAGGTGAAAAAAAGCATTTTCATCGGAAAAGAATTTGCAGGTGAGCCGCTTGTTCTTTCCCTTGGCAGTGTTGCGATATTCGACGAAGTCCGCATCAATGGCATCCTGATTGGCACCACTGGAACAGTACCTGAAAGCCTCAATGACAACTACAGAGGATTTTTCTGGAAAAAGGAGCGTAACTACCTCATTCCTCAAACGCTTATACGTTACAATGAAGGTAATTGTCTGGAATTGACGCTTTTCTACCACATAGTGAGGGGAACAACTGAGCATCCAGTGCTTATTCCCTACACGGCATGGATAAAGCAAGAAAATCTTATTACTTTCCTTTTATCGATGTTCAAAGGGGGATCGTTTTTATTATTCGCAATTTTCATTATACTGCTTCCAGTATTAACAGGCGTAAAAAGAAGAAAAGTCGCTCTCTATTCATCGCTGCTGATTATCGCGTCCATTGTTATTTATGCGCTTGTGTACGGTCAGATTCCCGAGATGGCCGGACTTTTCAGATTTAAGCTTATCATCTCTTTCTATGTGCTTATCGCTTTTATCTTTTTGCTGATGATGCAATCATTTTTCAATGTTCAATACAAAGCCATCATCATTTTTTCAGCAATAATTGTGTTCGCGTCACTGGCTTCATTATTGATCGCAGGGGATACCCGTGAACTGATACACCATGCTGCACCTATTTTCCTCTCTGCAAGCATTCTACTTATCTTATTTCAATGTATAATTTTTATTAAAGCGCTTGTTGCCGATCCAAGGCAATATGGGTATTTAACAATCCCTGTTTTGCTCATACTTGCCGGAGCTGCTCGCAGTTATTATTACATTTTTACATTTGAAATACATCGCATTCCTCTTGAAAATCTGTATTATATACCGCACATTCTTTTCTTGGGCATTATTGTATTCCTTTTCGATTTGCGCGGTGTACGGATGGAAAGGGACTCCCTTGCAAGAGCAATTATACAACAAAGTATTCATGCAAGCAAAAAATCTCATAAGTCCGGTAACGCATATGCTCCGAGAAACAGGATTCGTGAAGTGATACAACATCTTGATGAAAATTTCACCTCCACCTATAATCGCTCTGAAATTGCGAAAGCTTTTAATATGAACGAAGATTACCTGTGCGCAATTTTCAAAAAGACGACGGGAACTACTATAAGCCAGTACATCAATAACAAGCGAATTGAACTGGCGAAAGAACTTTTGCGTAAAACCGAAAGCAAAGTCATCGATATTGCCTTTCATGTGGGATTCGATAACCTCACGTATTTTTACCGGCTTTTCAAACAGGAAACAGGGTGTTCACCCAATGCGTTTAGAAAGAAAAAATCTAGTTAATTCAGTATTATACTGAAATTCTTCTTTTTTACACTACCTTTTTTTCCTTGATTTTTTCCAGGCGATTTCCCCCACTGCAAAGGCATAATTTCTCTTTTGAGGTTTTATATGCCAGATAGTGAGGGCTTAAGTTCCGTCAAAGGCTTCCGCTACGCCGCAGTTGAAGCGGGCATCCGCTACGAACACAGGCTCGATCTTTCGCTCATTGCTGCGGATTTCGACTGCGTTGCTGCGGGAGTTTTTACCACCAATAAAATCTGTGCGGCACCGGTGCGGCTTTCACGCAGCCGCATCAACAATACCATTCGCGGCATCATCATCAATGCAACCAACGCGAACGCCTGCACCGGCGAAGAAGGCTTCCGCAATGCGGAAACAATCACGCGCGCTGTGGCTGATGCGGTGGGCGTGTCCCCGGAATCAATCTTAGCCGCTTCTACCGGCATCATCGGCGTCCAGCTTCCCTGCGAGAAAATTGTTCGGGCGATTCCCAAACTCGTTTCATCGCTCTCGCCGCAAAATGGCAGCCTCCTCGCGCGCGCCATCATGACCACCGATACTGTGCCCAAAGAAGCATACAGGTCCTTCACCTGTTCCAGAGGCAATTTTAGCATTGCCGGCACCGCAAAAGGCGCAGGAATGATTGCACCGAACATGGCGACGCTTTTAGTCTTTTTAGTTACCGATGCCCCGGTTGCGAAAAGCGATCTTGACAGCGTTTTTAGCCGCTGTATCAATAAAAGCCTTAACGCTATCACAATCGATGGCGATATGTCAACCAATGACACTGCCATCATCCTCTCCCCTGCCGTGCGGGATACTCTTTCGGGAAAAGACCTTTCGCTTTTTGAAGAGGCGCTTCTTGACGTCCTTTGCGATCTCGCCGAAAAACTGGTGATGGACGCGGAAGGCGCCACAAAACTTGCACGCATCATCGTTGAAGGCGCGCGGGATGATGATGACGCACGAAAAATCGCACGGGCAGCGGCCAATTCCCTTCTGGTCAAAACCGCGCTTTTCGGCATGGATCCAAACTGGGGCAGGATTGCCTGTGCCGCAGGCTATTCCGGCGCTGAGGTTTCTGAGGAACGGCTTTCGATCTATTTTGGAGATCTATGCCTCCTTCGAAACGGCGTACCGCAAAATCCGCCGAGAGAAGAAATGATCAAATCGATGCGCGACAGAGACATACGAATTACCATCAACGCAGGCATGGGCAATGGAACTTTCCGCTTTCTCACATCGGATATTTCCTACGAATACGTGAAAATCAATGCGGAATATTCCACGTAAGCCACGGCATAATAAAAAAGGTTGACGGAAAGCGCATACGGTTATATCATAATGAGTGCGTAGTATTCATCGAGCAAAGGAGCATTGTTTCAGTTAACAAATCTGCACCAATGAGAAAATTAGCAATAATAGCACTCGTAATCATACTCACTTCGCCGGGTTCAGCTTTCAAAAGCATAGGCGAAGAGCGGAGCAACAACCACAAAAGCAGTATTATCCTTTTCAAATTCAAGGATACCGGAAAGACCGACGAATACAGCTACTATTCGTACATCATTCCGGACTCAATAGCGGCAGAGTTAAAAAACCGCACACATTACGATGTGCGAACCCATTCTGTTACGATACCCTACATCAAATCCGACGAAAAAGCGGAAAAGCTGCAGGAGCACATCCTCTATCTATCCCGGAAAGGAAGCGAGCTTTCGGCTGAATATACTATTTCGGGCTCTTTCGAGGTTAAAGGTAATAAAATTCATATCAAAAGCCAGCTTTTTCATGTGCCGAGCAAGAAGCTCCTCGAAATTGAGGGTGCAAGCGATGAAATAGGCGTTCTCATTTTTTCCCTCATTGATACCGTGACTGAGAAAATCAACAGCGAGCTTGTAAAAATAGCGAAAACACAACCCGCGAAAAAAGGACATGAGCTGTCCGAACCCGTGGCGGCAACATCACCATTTTTGCCTACATACAGGTTAATCAAGGGCACCACGCTCTATGGCGAACATGGATCCATGTACTTACGCGGAAGCTGGAGCGACATCTATCGCGATACCGATCACTACGCCGCCGGACTTCGCTACACACTTGGCAATAGCGAATTTTTTAAACACTCCCCTGTTTTCAAGGATTCTGCAGTGTCGTTGAGTTATCATCATTTTATAACATTGCCGGGGAACATGAGTTCATCGCTCATCGTTTCAGGCGGCGCGGCGGGTTATTCTTACGAGTATCCACTCCTTGAAAATTTCCGCCTCACCGGGGAACTTGCTCTTGGACTCATGTATTCCACCCTGCGCACGTATCAACCAAGAATAGAAGGCAGTGGCAATGGAGGTCCCCAGGCACCGAAGGAAGAAAAGCATTCAACGGATCCTTTCCTGCGGTTTGCTCTCCTGGCCGGCTATGAACTGAATCCGCTGATTTTTTACACGGGCGTTTCATGGAACATGATTCTTTACGCGGATGAACCCTTCGAGTATCTGTCACTTATTTTCAGCCTGGGCTTTAGACTTTAAAAATTTCATTCTGCAATGAAAAAACCCTTTACAAAAAACATCCCATACACCGATATGTGAATCATGCTAAAATAACTCTTATTATAAAAATCGGGCCTGCCCGATTTTTTTCCTTTTTATGAGGTAGCGTTATGGCCGGGAAAAAAGCTCAAATGCTCGGGCAAATGGATAAAACATATCTTTTTCAAAACTATGGCGATCGGTTCCCGGTCTGTTTCGTGCGCGGAAAAGGAGCACACCTTTTCGATCAGGACAATAAGCGATACATCGACTTTCTTTCGGGGATCGCTGTATCATCCCTCGGTTATGCCCATCCGGCCCTCACGCGCGCGCTGCACGCGCAGATTGGGAGAGTGATGCATACCTCAAATTACTTTCTCAATAAAGAGCAGATAGACGCCGCGAAGCTTCTTTCGGAAAATACTTTTATCGGCAAAACGCTTTTCGCAAACAGCGGCGCGGAAGCATCCGAAGCGGCTATAAAACTTGCCCGCCGCTACGGAAAAACTATTTCTCCAGACTGCTACAACATCATCACCTTCACCGGTTCCTTTCACGGAAGGACATACGGTTCGATGTCGGCCACGGGGCAGGATAAAATCAAAAAGGGCTTTGAGCCGCTTCTTCCTGGCTTCATCACCCTTCCCTTCAATGATTTTGAAAAGCTGCGCATTGAACTGGAAAAAAACAGCGGTGTGTGTGCGGTGATGACCGAACTGGTGCAGGGTGAAAGCGGCATCAACATCGCCGACAAGGCCTTTATTCAAAATACCGCGAAGCTCTGCAAAGAGAAGAAAGTCCTTCTCGTCATCGATGAAGTGCAGACGGGAATCGGCAGAACGGGAAAATTCTGTGCGTATCATCACTTCGGCATCGAACCCGACGTGCTTACTTTCGCCAAGGGTCTCGGTGCGGGCATTCCCATCGGTGCGCTGCACGCAAGGGAAAAATTCGCTGCTCTTTTCGAAAAAGGAAGCCACGGCACCACATTCGGCGGCAATCACGTAGCATGTGCGGCAGCAGTGGTTGCACTTAAAACCATCGGAAAAAAAAGTTTTCTTGAAAGCGTCACTCGAAAAGGAGAATACATCAGAGAGCATCTTGAAAAATTACGAGTCTCTTTTCCTTTCATCAAGGATATCCGGGGTCTTGGCCTTCATATCGGGATAGAACTCGACAGGCCCGGAGCAGATATGGTGAAGCGTGCACTTGAATTGGGGCTTATCATCAACTGCACATCCGAACGCATCATACGAATCATGCCGCCGCTTACGATTGACATGAAAACCATAAAAGCAGGGCTTGATATTTTAGCACGGGTCTTCGAGGAGGCGCAAAAATGAAGATACCGAAAATCGCTTCAAAACACCTGCTCACCGTGAGCGACCTTTCACGGGAAGAAATACTTTCCCTTTTCAGCTTTGCAGCAAAGCTCAAGGCGATGCAAAAAGCGGGAAAGCCGCACGAGCTTTTAAAAGGCAAACTGCTTGCGATGATTTTTGAAAAAAGCTCCACGCGCACAAGGGTCTCTTTTGAAGCAGGCATGTTCCAGCTCGGCGGGCACGCAATGTTTTTAAGCAAGGATGATATCCAACTCGGGCGCGGCGAAACGGTTGCCGATACGGCACGCGTTCTTTCGCGCTATGTCAATGCGATTATGATACGCACATTCGAGCACGCGAAAGCTGAGGAACTGGCACGACATGCGGATGTGCCGGTCATCAACGGGCTTACGGATACCTATCACCCCTGCCAGGCGCTCGCAGACTTCTTTACTATTTACGAACAGCGCACATCAGTCGAAGGTGTGAAGCTCGCCTACGTGGGCGACGGCAACAATGTCGCACACAGCCTCATGCTCTGCGGAGCGATACTCGGCGCGCATGTCGCCGTGGCAACACCCGATATTTATACACCCTCGAAGGGAGTCATTGAAAGAGCCAAGGAGTTTTCCAGAATGCATGGCGGTTCCGTTACCATTCAGCGCGATCCAGCCGAAGCTGTAAAGGATGCGGATTTCATATATACCGACGTGTGGGTCAGCATGGGGCAGGAAGACGATGCGGAGGATCGGCGGATTGCACTGCGTGACTACAGAATAAATCGCTCGCTTGTTTCGCTCGGTGCAGCAGGATGTAAAGTGATGCACTGCCTTCCCGCACATCGCGGTGAAGAAATCGACGAAGACGTGATGGATTCGGAAATGTCGATTGTATTTGAACAGGCCGAAAACCGCCTGCATATTCAGAAGGCGCTTCTCTGTGCGCTTGTGCTTCGCACATTATCACTCCGGCCATGAAGCGATATTCTTCTTGACTATCATACGAATATCAGTCATCTTTTCCGGGAAAAAGCTTTTTATCTGGATCTGAGTGCAATGATACTGCGAAGAATATTAGTTTTATGCATTGTGGCGGCCTCAATAATCGCAGCACTCTTCTTACGTCCTCAAGTAAAAAATGAAGGATACCGCATCTATTATCTAAAAATAAAAAAAATGCATGCATCTCAGGCCGAAAAAGTTGCGGAAGCACTTTACGAGAAGAAGGATTATCCTGGCGCAATTGATCGTACCGAAAAATTTCTCATCGCTTTTCCGGGAAGTACCAGGTTAAAGAGAATTCGGGGGCTATCGCTCTACATGTCCGGCGCTCATCTGGAAGGCGCGAAGTATCTTTTTCCGCTTCTCAGCGATTCTGAAGAGGATATGCGGCTGGTGCAAAACATCGCAGCCACGTTGTTTGAAGATCGTTACTTCCCGGATGTGGTGATGCTTCTTTCAAAAATTTCACCCGGAAGGGACCCGGCGCTCAATTTCTATTACGGCGCTTCACTTGTCGAAACCGGGAATATCCGAAAAGCGCTTTCACATCTTGAAAAATCGGAAGCGCGCGGAAGCAACAACTCCGATGTGTACTACTATCTCGGCCGCGCGCACGAAAAGCTCGGCGACGACAAAACTGCCATAACCCAATACCGACAGGCGCTTTTTATCAACCGATTCCATCGCGAAGCGAAAAAAGCGCTCATCGCGCTGTATACAAAAAAAGGCAATTATAAGGAAGCCGAACGCATTGTGCGCGGAAGATTGTAGCGTGCAATCGGACAAATTATGTGACAATGAAGCATCACAACTTTTCATTTAATCGTGCTGCATGCCAGGATTTAATCGGAGTTCATGAAGAAATCCGGTTTGAGATTGAATCACGGATACAATCTTTCAGAAAGCTCTGGGCGAAAGGAAGCGAACGCGAAATTTTTATTGAACTGGTCTTCTGCCTTCTCACGCCACAGACAAAGGCGCGGCAAGCTGAAAAGGCAATCGAACTTCTGACCAGCAAAGACCTCATTTTCAATGGCGGCGTGAATGACCTGGCGCATCATCTCAATATTGTGCGCTTTCGCAACAAGAAAGCTGCATACATCATCGAAGCCCGAAAGAAATGTATTCTCAAAGGAGAACCCTCACTTAAAAAAATTCTGCAAGGCTGCATCACCCCATCAGCGATGCGCGAATATTTAGTCCGCGAAGTTAAGGGATTCGGCTGGAAAGAAGCAAGCCACTTTTTGCGCAATATTGGACTCGGGAAAAATTTTGCGATTCTGGACCGCCACATTTTAAAAAACCTCGTGCGCGCAGGCTGTATCGAGCGCGTACCCGAAAACCTCACCAGGGAATGCTATCTTCTGACTGAAGCGAAGATGCGAGAACTTTCCGGGGTGCTGAATATTCCTCTCGAACACTTAGACTTTGTGCTCTGGTATATGGAAACAGGGGATATTTATAAATAATAGCCGGATCTGCTTAAAAGTTATCAGTCCGTGGTATGAAAATTATGGGCACCTCTAAAAACCGCTTTCATCCTTAAAATTAGCATCAAAGAAAGCGGTTTTTACCAATATATTGTGCCCACAAGGGAACATCCTTTAAATCAGTTTTTAGAAGTTCCCTTATTGTTAAACACAGGTGTCCCTTTCGAAGGCATGCCGGGCGCAGGAATATGTGAATTTTAAATAGTGTTATCTCGCGAATTCAGCGGCTAATAGCGCTGGGTCGCCGGGTAATCCCCACCAAATGTGAAACACCGTCGCTTCTTCTATACATTTATCGTAAATTGCACAGTTTTTGTAGGGATAAGAATCCACGTCCTCATCAAACTCGCCCTTTTCAATGCGCTCTACCAGGATGGGAAGATACTCCAACACTGCAATCGCAATAACATACGAAATCGACCGCCTGAAAAACCTCCGCATATCATTAAAATAATCATATTCCCTTTCGAGGAATTTTACTTTTACGCGTAATTTTGGTATTGATACGCCCTTTTCATCGAGGCGCTTTTGATATGCAATCCTTCCGTGCTCTCTTTCGTACTTTGCATGATGCCTCATCGCATAGCGCATCACTGCGACGACTAAATCAATCATGGTCCAGCCTGTGCGTTTTTCAGCGTCTTTGAGCAGCAATAACACTTCTTTCGTCATCATGTAGGTTGTTTTTATCATGAGCTTGTCCTCCATAATACATAACGCTTTTATCAATACAAACAAAACAACAATACATATGTATAGTTTTTATGCAAGAAAAAAATTACACCCATTGCTCAAAGGGTAAAAACGGAATCACTTTGTGAGTTTTTCAATGATAGTATGATGCTGCGGATATGCGGCAAGCATCGCCTCGCGGGAAGCGAGTTCAAAATCCCTAAAGTCGAACCCCGGTGCCACCGCGCATCCCACGAGGCTGAACTCACCATCCCCTTCAATAAGCGCGCCGAACCAGTACCCGGCGGAAATTGCGATTTGAGGAATCTGTCCTGAAGCTGCGTTCAATCCGAGCACATGCCGGGATATACCATCGTCGGTAAGGGTATAAACCGAAAGCGGCGCCCCGTCGTGGAAATACCACAGTTCATCGGATGTTAGGCGATGAAGTGAAGAGAACTCTCCTTTTCGGAGTAGATAGTAGATTGAGGTAATAAAATTCCGGCTACCGGAAAATCTCTGCGGCAATCCTTCCCGCGTAATTATTTCCTTAGAGCGGAACACTTCCCGGAAATAGCCTCCTTCGGGATGCGGCGAAAGCGCCAGTGTGTTAATCCAGTATTCCGCGCTCTTCTCGTTCACAGAGTTACCTCGAAATTCGCGATGAAATATACAAATGCATAATTAGTCAAAGCGGTTTATTTCTATGCATTTGTTTCTAGCGCTTTTCATGGATGATAATGCGCATATGATTGTGAACGTTTTTTTTTATTACCGTCAAGTTTTTTGTTTACATCGGAGGCAGTTTTTTGTAAATTGTCCGCCAGTTTCGGGGCGTGGCGCAGTCCGGTTAGCGCACATGACTGGGGGTCATGGGGTCGGAGGTTCAAATCCTCTCGCCCCGAATATTCTGCATTATGCCAATTCGCATTTTTCTCATTATCCACACCACACAATCCGCTGCACCAATCACCAGAATGCAGGGAGCAAAATTGTATTTGACATTCTTCATGAAAACCATAATAATAATAATGCTGAATATCATTCCCTTTTCAGAGGTCTAATTATGAAATCATTTCCTAAAAATTTTATCTGGGGCACAGCAACTGCCGCCTACCAGATTGAAGGCGCCTGGAACGAAGAGGGCAAAGGCCTGTCAATCTGGGATGAATTTACCCATCGAGGCGGGAAAATCGCAAACAACGACACGGGCGATATTGCCTGCGACCACTATCACCGCTACAAAGAGGATGTTAAGCTCATAAAAAAGCTTAACTGCAAGGCGTACCGGTTTTCTATCTCATGGCCGCGCGTGCTTCCGGAAGGGCGCGGCGCCGTTAATCAGAAAGGGCTTGATTTCTACAAACGACTGGTCGACGAACTGCTCAAAAACAAAATTGAACCGTTTGCAACTCTCTATCACTGGGATATGCCGCTTGCGCTTGAAAAGGATGGGGGATGGACAAAACGATTCATCGCAGACGCGTTCGAAGAATATACCTCAGTGATAGTAAATGCTTTGAAAGATACCGTAAAATTCTGGATGACGCTTAACGAACCGCTCATCATCTACGGTGCAGGATATTTCGCCGGTGTGCATGCACCGGGATACAAAAGTCTCTTCAAATCGATGAAGGTCATTCATAATTTACTTCTGGCGCACGCAAAATCATATCATTGCATAAAATCAATCGCTCCGCAGGCGCAGGTGGGGATTGTCAATGCCTCATCACCGGTCTTCGGCGAAAGCGAAAAAGACGCACATGCTGCAAAGCTTGCAGAAGCATTTACCCAGCGAATTTTTCTTGATCCGATATTTAAAGGCAAATACCCTGACCTCATTGAAAAAAAATTGCGTTTGCTCAATCGGGATATTAAAGATAAAGATTTTGGTATTATAAAAAACACCGCCGATTTTTTGGGGCTTAATAACTACACCAGAATGGTCGTGAAAAAAACCCTTCTCCCGATTCCCGGCTTTGCCATTCAACAAACAACATCAGAAAATGTGACGGCGATGGGATGGGAGATTTATCCCGAAGGCATCTATAAGCTCTGCTCATGGATTAGAAATGAATACGGCAATCCACCCGTGTATATCACCGAAAACGGCGCGGCGTTCGATGATGCGATAAATAACAAAGGAGAAGTTTTAGATACGCAAAGAGTTGAATTTTTAAAGAGCTATCTATCCGCCCTCCATGCGGCAATACAGGAAGGATGCAACGTTAAAGGGTACTTCGTGTGGAGCCTGATGGATAATTTCGAGTGGGCGGAAGGCTACTCCAAGCGGTTTGGAATCGTGTATGTTGATTATGCAACTCAAAAGCGCATCATCAAGCAAAGCGGGAAATGGTATGCAGAGGTATGCAGGAAGAATGGTTTGCCTTGAATTTTTGTGTCATCGCGATTGAAGACATGCGCCACGCATAATTCATTGACAAAAATAACTCCGAAATTAGAATTGTCAAAGAAGGCGGGTATTGCTTCCTTATGAGCGCAGCCCGTAATAACTCCTTCGAATACTCATTGCACAATGGAATCTGAGCCCTGTACATCCAACTCCTCCAGCACCCTGTGCCTCATTCGGCAACAGCAATTGAGCATCCAATATCACCTTTTCAATATACTTTCATTCTCAAACAACATAAAAAAAGGAGCCCGGAAGCAAGATGGAAATTGAAAGTTTTTTCGAGAAAGACCAGGTCATCACCGTAAAAAGTGCAGAAAAGCAATTGGCCATCAGGGAAATGATCGCAAAGCTTTTTGAACTCGAGATGATCGACAACGTGGACCGCTTCTATGCGCAGGTGATCCACCGTGAAACGCTTGAAAACACCGGCATCGGCCACGGCTTCGCCATACCGCACGCCCGCACCGATTCAGTGGACAGATTTCTCTGCGTCTTTGCCGCGGCACCCCAGGGCATTGAATACCAGTCGTACGATAACGAGCCGGTGCGCTATTTGCTCCTGTGCATATTCCCCACCTCGATGAGTACCAAGTATTTGTACCTTGTGGGCATGATGGCGAGAATCTTCAGTTCTGAAGACAAGCGCAGCGCGTTCGATGAAGCGCGTACCCCTTCGAAAATCTATGCGCTTTTAAAAAAAGAAGCAAAATCATACTTCGCCAGCATATCGCAGAAAGACCCCATCGGCGGCACTGAAGAGCCATCCGACCTATCGGGTGTTCTTTCATCGAATTTAGATCTCATCATCAGGCTCGACCGGCTCTACCAGATCTCGGACAGCGACAAAAATAACTCGGGTCTGGAAGCAAAAATAAAAGAGCTCAAGCGTCTCATCGACAACCGCTCCCTCACCTACTACGAACGCATGCGGAAAAAGATGCAGAACCCTTTCGCCATCCTGGATAAGACAAGTTGCTCGGGCTGCCATATGGAACTTCCGCCGGTATATTTAGCGCAGATCAAGGAAGGGAAAGGCATACCGCTGTGCAATCAATGCGGAAGGTTTTTGATTATTTTATAGTGCGTCTTAGCGCACAATGTGCCGGCGTTGAGGGATGAAATGGTGCTTGTACCAGCTCAGGATACTAAAGTTTACGTGAGATATGACAAAAAAAGTGAAAATGAGGCAAGATTATGTTACGTAAGACTAAGAAGTATTCGGCACAATTTAAATTTCAAGCGGTACATGAAAGCATCAAGCGGGATAATGTTTCAGAAGGTGCCACTGATTCCGGCGTAAACCTGCCACCCGTTCCGGGAGGGGACTGCCGCCTGTTCCGGAGGAAACCTGCCACATTTTAGTAGCTTTTCAAGGGCACATACCATATCTCTCATGCATCACCATTATGGGGAGATATGCATATGAGCAAAAGGAAGGTTACCATGAATAAGTTACGTGAAATTTTACGTCTCAAGGAGGCATGCGGTCTTTCGGTGCAGTGGGCACATCAGCAGGAGTTATCGATGCACATTGACCACAATGTGGGGGGAAGATGTTCATCGACTTTGCCCGCCACTACGGCCTGGCGATCTTTCCGAAACGCCCAGACAAGCCGCGGGAAAAGACCTCATCTTGAGCATGTCCCTAAATCAGTTGAAATTCATAAATTTCACAACCGTTAAAAATATTTTAATTTTATAGTACTTTTTTCTCTATTTCATCGCAAAAAACCAGAAAATCACCTTTACCTTCCGACAAGTTATTTATGAATATGGCATCATCTGCTATCCAATAGCGATGGATAAGTGAATTTCTGAAATCAAAAAAAGGCTTTAAATTTTTAAATACCATTTCTGAAATTATTTTTTTTTTCAAATGCTTTTTTTTATCGTATCCACATACCCTTTAACAGCAATCCCAAATTCCTTTGCAAGAATATGCTGAAGTATATTCGCCATTGCTTCAGCTATTTCGACTACCAGATATCTCAATGCCAGGCACATTTCTCGCGCCAAAAAAAAAGCAGATGCACGCACCCGCTTTTCCAGTATTCCGTTTTATACAATTCGCTTACTTCGCGTCAATCCACTTCATCATCTTGCGAAGCTCTTTTCCGACGCGCTCAATGAGATGTTCCGCCTGGATGCGTTTTTGGGCATTGAAGTACGGCCTTCCCGCCATATTCTCCAAAATCCAGTTGCGCGCGAACGAGCCATCCTGCACTTCGGAAAGCACTTTTTTCATTTCTTTGCGCGTTTCTTCGTTGATAATTCTCTTCCCGACGGTATAATCGCCGTATTCGGCTGTATCGGAAACCGAATAGCGCATGTAATTGATGCCGCCCTGATAGAAAAGATCCACGATGAGTTTGAGTTCGTGCAGGCATTCAAAATACGCAATCTCAGGCTGGTATCCCGCTTCCACCAGCGTATCGAATCCCGCTTTTACCAGTTCCGATACCCCTCCGCAGAGCACGCATTGTTCGCCGAAAAGGTCGGTTTCTGTTTCCTCTTTGAAAGTAGTTTCAATAACACCCGCGCGGGTTGCGCCAATGCCTTTCGCATACGCAAGCGCGGTTTCCTTCGCCTTGCCGGACGCATCATTGTACACCGCAATCAGACACGGAACGCCGCCGCCCCTGACGTATTCGCTGCGCACCAGATGCCCGGGGCCTTTCGGCGCCACCATTATCACATCGATGTCCTTCGGTGGGACAATCTGACCGAAATGGATATTGAAGCCGTGGGAAAACACAAGGGTTTTGCCCGATTTCATGAAGGGCTTCACATCGGATTCATAGAGCTTCGCCTGTACGTGATCCTGCGCTAAAATTTGTATGATGTCGGCCTTTTCTGCCGCTTCGCGTGCGGTTACAGGTGAAAAGTTGTGCGACTTCGCAAGCGCGTAATTGTCCGTTCCGGGCAGTTCGGATACAATAACATTGAGGCCGCTTTCGCGCAAATTCTGCGCCTGAGCATGCCCCTGGCTTCCATAGCCAATCACCGCGATGGTTTTCGAGGCTAACACTTTCAAGTCCGCATCGTTGTCGTAATACATCTTTGCCATAGTACATCCTCCGATTATCTATAAAGAAAGGTTTGCGGCAGATAAACAGCATGTAATGATATTGTCAAATACTTTCGTCACTCTTTCGAAAGCGATACCCTTCCGGTGCGGATAAGTTCTTTGATGCCGTAGGGGCGAATCAGTTCAATGAAATTATCGATGCGCTCAGGCTCTCCCGTGGCCTCAATGGTGATGGTCCGTTTTGAGATTGCGACAATCTCAGAGCGGAATATTTCCGCGAGTTGATATATTTCCGGACGCTTGACAGGATTTGCGAGTATTTTCACCAGCACCAGCTCCCTCTGCACCGATTCCGCCGGTATCTGATCGCTCACCTTAATTACATCAATAAGCTTGTTGAGCTGTTTTTTCACCTGTTCGATCACCCGGTCGTCCCCTTTCACCACGATGGTCATTACCGAAACATCGGGCTGTTCAGTCTCGCTGACGGCGAGGGAATCGATGTTGTAGCCACGCGCGGAAAAAAGCCCCGCCACGCGCGCCAGTACCCCTGAACGGTTTTCCACCTTCACCGAAATCACATGTTCTTTCATATCAGCTCCGACGTAATCATTTCTTTGATTGTCTTGCCCGCAGGGATGATTGGATACACGTTTTCTTCCCTGTCCACGCGGAAATCGATGATGATCGGCCTATCGGTAATCGATAAAGCCTTTTGGATGGCGCTTTCCACCTCTTCTTTTTTTTCGACCCGCATTCCCGCCGCACCATACGCTTCCGCGAGCTTCACAAAATCGGGCTGGCAATTGATGCAGGTATGCGAATACCTTTTTTCCCAGAACAACTCCTGCCACTGGCGAACCATTCCCAGAAATCCATTATTCAAAATTGCCACGATGATGGGAAGGCGGTGCTGGACGGCGACAATGAGTTCCTGTATGTTCATCTGAATTGAGCCGTCACCGGCGATATCGATCACTCTTTTATCGGGCCTGGCAAACTGCGCTCCGATTGCCGCGGGAAAACCGTAGCCCATGGTGCCAAGGCCGCCTGAAGAGATGAACGTTCTCGGTTCGGTGAAATCGTAGAACTGCGCGGCCCACATCTGGTTCTGCCCCACCTCGGTGCAAATTATTGCCTTGCCTTTTGTAAGCTCATCGATTTTTTCGACCACATACTGCGGCTTAATCACGCGGTCGCTGTCTTTGTATCTGAGAGGATGCTCCTGCTTCATGCGCATCACGTGATCAACCCACTCTTTAATTGATGGGGCTTTGACAATATTATTTAATTGCGTAAGGACATTTTTGCAATCGCCGACGATGGGCACGTCAACCCGAACGCTTTTCTGCACCGAGGAAGGGTCTATGTCGATGTGTATCACCTGCGCATGCGGAGCAAACTCCGCCACCTTTCCAGTCACGCGGTCGTCAAAGCGAGCTCCGATAGCGATTAAAAGATCGCACTCATTCACCGCATGATTTGCATAATAAGTTCCGTGCATGCCGAGCATTTTCAAAGACAGCGGATCCGTTTCAGGATATGCGCCAAGCCCCATGAGAGTCGTGGTAATGGGAATTCCAGTTTTTTTCACAAACGTTCGCAATTCTTCCGAGGCACCGGAAAGAATTACGCCACCACCGGCATACACAATCGGCCGTTTGGCATTTTCTATAAGCTTACAGGCTTTTTCAATCTGTCGTGGATGCCCTTCAGTGACGGGCTTATAGCTTCGGATGGAAACCGATTCGGGATAATGAAACTTTGTTTCACCACGTGAAATATCGACAGGAACATCGATGACAACTGGCCCCGGCCTTCCCGTAGAAGCGATATAAAAGGCTTCCCGGATGATGCGCGCGAGATCGTCGATATCCTGCACGAGATAATTGTGCTTGGTAATAGGACGCGTGATGCCGGTTACATCCGCTTCCTGAAAGGCGTCGTTGCCGATCATTTCGCGCGATACCTGTCCGGTGATGACGACCAGAGGAATGGAATCCATGTTTGCGGTGGCGATGCCCGTCACCAGATTGGTCGCTCCAGGGCCGGAGGTTGCAATCACCACGCCGACCCTGCCCGAAGCCCGAGCATAGCCGTCGGCCGCATGCACCGCACCCTGCTCATGGCGCGAAAGGATGAATTTGAACGGCGCGTTGAAAAGATGATGAAATATCGGAATCACCACGCCGCCGGGATATCCGAACATGATTTCAACGCCCTCCCGCTTGAGGCATTCGACAATTATTTCAGCACCGGTTTTTTTCACGAAAGGCTCTCCTGTCTTGCATACATGCGAACTCTATTTTTTAGAGACGCGTAAAATTGCTTTTTAACATAACGCGATTGAAGGTACAGTATAGCACATTCTGATATTTTCAAAAAGTTTTTCTTCATAGTGGGGAGACAAAAGAAATGTCAACTTTTTTTCTGCGGATTAATCAATAGCGTTTTCTTTCGAAATTACAAACAGCCGGTTTTCCAAAAATCATAAATACAAAAGAGCTTTCCGCTTATACGGAAAGCTCTTCTCCCCTCTCGTCATTCTGATAATCAGCTATGAGCGGAGCAATTTCGACGCGTTAATTCCACTCGCTTGATTTAAAAATAAAATTGCCGTTGCGGTCAATAAAACCCCACTCGTCCCCTTTGACCACGCGGGCAAACCCTTCCTTGAAATCGCACGCATCATCATAATTATGCTCAAGGATCGTCATGCCGTTTTTATCGATGAATCCCCAGCGGCCCCCGACGACTCTTTTGGTAACATTATTCACCGAACCGCCATAACACACGCGCGCAATGCCGCCGGAATAATTTCCTGTCCAGTTATATTTCGGCTGCACTTTATAGGCGCCGGTTTTGTCGATGAAACCAATGAGGCCATTGAAATCGATGGCCCAATTCAGCCCTTCATAAAAATCACCTAACGCACGCCAGCGCGGGGAAAGCACCACTTCGCCCTTTTTATTGATGACACCTTCGGATCCGCTCGCATCCCTGAATCGCGCGAGACCTTCCATGAATTTTCCGCATCCGACATACTGAGGATTGATTACGTACTGGCCTGCTTTATTGATATACCCGTATCGATTGCCCACACCAACCCAGGCGAGCCCTTCGCTGAAGTCCCCGCAGAGCTGATATTGAGGGATAATCGCGAACGCGCCTTTCTTGTCGATATACCCTTCCAGATCGCTTTCATTCCGCACCCAGGCATATCCTTCTGAGAATATGCCGCAGCTTTTAAAGACGGTATTGATGACAATCTTGCCGGTACGGTCAATATACCCATAGCGATTACCCACGCGTATGGTCGCCAGCCCCTGGTTGAAGTTAAATGCCTGCTCGAATTGCGGCTGGATCACCATTTCGCCTTTTTTATTAATATAGCCGTAGCGTCCGCCGACTTTGACCCACGCAAGCCCTTCATAAAAATCGCTGGCCATTTCATATTGCGGCTGAATGGCGAATTTTCCTGTTCGGTCGATATAGCCTTCACGGTTGCCCACATGAACCCACGCAAGCCCTTCGCGGAAATCACCGGCCATCATATCGATTGAAAGCAGATTCTTTAATGGATTGACATTGTAGGCATACGCGCCTGAAGAAGAGGGCGCCTTTGACGGGTACGACGTAGGCCTGGTCTGTGATGCAGGACCGCATGAAATAATGATAATCGCGACAAATGCGGCAATACATGCTTTCAACTGCGACATATTATCCTCCGTATATTTATTATAGTTTGAATATCTGATGCTGATTGACGAACCGCGCTTTGTCGACCAGATACAGGTATTTTCTGAATCTTATGGATGAATAATAGCAACAACCCAATATTGCAATTGTTTTTTTGTTTTTCAGAAAAAAATTTTAATCATTAAATTTTTTCATAATTAAAACTTTGATATAATATTCTTGACCTCTGTTGAAATTTTTTCGAGGATTGCTCATGGACAAAAACACACTTTCGCACGCAATGACTTCTTTCAGCCGAATACTGCTGATTGGATATATTTCAGCAGTCATCATTTGTTTCGCATATCACTTCACATCTCTCTGTAATGCACAGGAAGCGATGCCGCCGTCGCCGGCTCCGCCACCCCGGAACCACCGCTTTGTGCTCTGGGCGCTTTCAGACATTCAGCCGAAAAATCCTGCCCAGCGCTGGCATCTTGAAAAAGCAATCGAAGATTTCGGCAAGAATATCCCCGAAGCTACCGCGGCCATTGTCGCCGGTGACATCGTGCATCACCGCGAATCGAAAGACGATTTTATCTGGTATCTTTCCGCGAAATCGAAATCAAAAGTGCCACACTGGTTTGAAATTGCCGGCAACCACGATATGAAGGATGAAAAGCATTATAGAAAATACATTGGCGAGAAATTGCATTATTCAGTGACAGCCGGCAACATTCTCATGCTGTTTATGTCCGACGAAGACCGTTTTCCCGCACAGAAGATTTCGGACGCAACCTTCAGATGGTGGAAAAACAAAGTTGAGAAAAACCAGGACCGCATCATCATCACCATCACCCATGCCTATCTCAGGCAAAGCGGACTTTTCGGATATCCGATTCCAAGCAGAAATATAGCCGGCTCCGAGCGGTTCGCTTCGGTTTTAAAGAAAAACCGCGTTGCCTTATGGATATGCGGACATACGCATCTTCCCGGTTTTATATGGGAACGCTACACCTCGCCGCCGGCATACCGCGGCACAACTTTCATCAATGTCTCCGCCATACGAAAAAGCATGTTCAATAATATCGAATCGAATGTGATTTATTTCATCAAAGGGAAAGACACAGCTCTCATCAAAAGGCGTGATCATGAAAAAGGAAGATTCATACGCTCGCTGGAAATTGAGGTGCCCCTTGGAAGACCATTCGAATGGGACGGCTCACCACCGACATTAGAGAAAGACTAAGAAGCACCGCCGTCTCTCCGAAAATTCGATGGAGATACTCCTTTCACTTTCAAAAACGCCCTGTTGAAGGTGGCCAGGCTTTCAAAGCCAACCGAAAAAGCTATATCGATTATTTTTTCATCACCAGTCCGAAGCCTCTCGGCCGCCGCTTCCACGCGCAACTCATTAATATAATCATTAATTTTCTTGCCGGTATAGGCCTTAAACATCCTGCTCATGTGATCGCCGCTCATGCCGATGGCCGCAGCAAGGCCCTCGCGTGATATATCCGAGGTGTAATTTTCCTTTAAAAATTCAATCACTCTCGCAAGTTTTTCTTCAGTCACTGAAGTCACTACAGTTTTCCTTCCCTCCTCCCTGGGACGCGAAAGTTCGCTGTAGAGCACTTCCAGTTTTGTATCGCGTTCTATCACATCCTGGATGATGAGCATCATTATGCCTATGATGAAAATCGGCAGTGTGTAGGTGTGCACAATTGGCGGTTCGTGAAAAATCCACATATAGTTGATAACATCCCATACGATGAAAAGCCCCGGGAAGATGCCGAAGAAAATAAAAATAAACACCGTCTTTCTGGGCTTTATCCGATTAACCCTCCAGATGAGCCACCCAAGGAAAGGTGTCACCAGAAAAAGCGTAAAAACGCCAAGCGTCCTCCCAGGAAAATACGGAGAAGTGGTATCCGGAACAGCATAAATTCCCACCGTGAGAAGAAGAAGAATGGGGATAGCGATGCGATTTACCTCCGGAAGGTATACCTTGTAGAATGCCTGGATGAGCATGATGAATATGATGGGCACAAATGCAATGCACGACCAGAGAAACATAATGCGCACATCGGGGCCGAAGGGCGTATATGGCGTAAAAATTGCAAGAATGTATAAAACCCATGAAAAGCAGAGCAATGCTGAATAAAGGTTCGCCCTTTCAGTTCTTCTCCATACAAAAAACAGAAGATGAAACATCATCTGGCCCAGAAGAAAGACCGCAACGCCGATGGGAAGCTGGCGAAAAAAGAACTCATTTTTTACAACTTTTAAAGAAAATTCTCTCTGCGGCAAAACTTCCACATTACCCCGTATGCCGCCGAATTCCTTTCCATATAACCCCACCCGCACATGAACGACATTCGCGCCTTTTCGCAAAAGACCTGCCGGTATGCGGTACGCGCGGGTATAGTGCATATTGTTTATTTGCACCGGAGAATATTCTCCTATGAGAGTGCCGTTGAGATAGAATGAATCAGTGAAATAAATCCTCCCCGGCATGATGCCGTAATACCGGGAAGGGTCATCCGAAATTTCAAATTCACCCTTAAACCACACATACTGAAAATCTCGTTTGGCGGGATAGGGAAGCTGAAACATGGCCGGAAGTTTCACCTCCCGCCAGCCATCGCTTTGGGGTAGCCGCGCAATATTCTCTTCCTGATTATAGAGAATCGACCAGCGGTTGATTTCTACTCCGGCATCATTTCCGGAACAGGAAACGAGTATTGATGCAAGGAAAATCAAGAATAAAGACAATCTCATCGCAATTGCTCCCGAAAATTTATACTAAATCGTGTTAATATTTATTCTGGCTTTGAATAACGCTTAACAAATACAGATATTTTTTAAGAAGCTAATATAGATTTCATTATTATAAAATGAGATTAAATAATCATAGTATTATTAAAATAACCTATGATAAAATCAATAGTTTTCGCAAATTCAAATAAATCCCTTACGCCATTATTGCACTATTGTTGATATATAACATCCTACTATCTGATGAAAAAAATTATTTGCACATCCATGATGTAATTTTCACTCGTATATCAGCTGCAAAAATTTTTACATCAATCTTTCCATCTCCTTCTTGATTTCATCAACGACTTCAAGATTGTGTATTCGTTTATTTTTCCCTTCAGTTATTGAAATAATGTAAAAAACATTTCCACCGTATTTATCAGCGAATTTTTTATGAGTCTTTTTTTGTTGTTCTCGTTCATTAATAATTTGTGTAATATATTCATACCCCGCTGGCTTTATTTGCAAACCAATATACTTGTCATTGACTCTAATGAAATAATCAACGTTATATTTACGATCCCATTCATCAGGTGCTGGTTCTATTGCGACATTCAATAATTTTTCAAGCTGACCATAAATTGTTTGAATTTCAGATTGATAGCCATCGTACGTTCGACGTATTACCAAATTGTAAATAAAATCGATACAATCTTTTTCAGTAATATTTTCAATTTCTGCTTTACAAACATCGGTCACTTTAATGAATAAAATTTTACCTAAATGTTCTAAATGTTCTTTTGAATATGCTTTCTTAAGATAGAATTCTTCCCATTCTTTTAGACTTTTCGGAGAACACTTACGTATTAATTCTGCAACAGGTCCCACCTTGTTTTTCCTTGTAAGGCCCCATCGCATGTTCGCCTGATTTAATATCCACTCTTTCGGCATATATTCATTGATTCAAAATTGATAAATTTTTCTTTATATTGAAATTCAATATCCCTATCAGCAATTGCCATGCCGGATTTTATTAGATACGCATTAATAAATATTTTATTTTTTAGATACACATACGCCCGTATCGGTTCCATCGAGCAATAACTGTTTTTATCAAATTTAAGTACAATTTCCTTTTTTAAAACATGTTGTTCGAGATATTGTAACACAGCACCTTCATCAGTTATCTTCACTCCTAAAAATTGTACTGTTAGTCCCGTATGCAACTTAATCGTATCGGGAGAAATTATTTCAATGACTTTATAATGCGACCCCGCTTTAAAATTGTATTTATTTGGTTCAACAATAGGTTCTGCGTTTTGTATTGCCGGTTGATACGTTACATTTTCTAAGATAATTGGTATTGTTCTTTTTATTATATCAATACAATCACTGGAAAATAAATCATCATATAGTTCCAGTTTTTCCTTTATAATATCAAGATATTTTTCATTAATCTCATATCCATACGCACATCTTTTTAGTTGCTGTGCTATTTTTATTGTAGTGCCGCTCCCCAAAAAAGGATCGAGAACAATATCTCCTGCAAAAGAAAACATTTTAATGAGTCTACGTGGCAATTCATCAGGAAACATTGCTTCATGTTTTGATTGTTTTGTTCCACTGAAAACCCAATGGCCCGTAAAATAATTTTTCCATTCTTCCTTGGTGAGCGCAGATTCTTTTTTTATTTCGATCGGAACAGATACGGTGGTGCCCGGTTTTTTAAAAATCAATATAAATTCGTAATCAATTTCAACCATTCCATTTGGCGGATAAGGATATGAGCCCATTACTGACGCGCCGCCGGTGGTATTCATTGTTGTCTTTTTTTGCCATATAATGGAACCCATATAATCAAAGCCAATATGTTCGCACTGCGCAATAATTTCCGCATGAAGCGGTATGACTTTATATCGACCATAAAGTATCGACCGCGCGAATTGATCACCGACATTGATACACAATCTTCTGCCTGGAATTAAAACCCTGTAACACTCTTTCCATACGCGATACAGGTCTTTGAGATATTCATGCAAACTCTGACCATAGCCGATTTGATTTTCAATGCCATAATCCTTGATATTCCAATATGGGGGCGAAGTAATTACCAGGCCGATAGTACCGTCCTCAACTTCAACCATTCTTCTGCTATCGCCGATTATTATCTTTATGTCCATTACATGCGTTATTCACCGGAAAGAAATCAAAATAATAGTTGAGCCCGATTTTACATCCCCTTCAACCTTCCGTACCGTTCTTCCAGAGTATCCAGAACGGCCGCAAGTTCGCCATGACGCGCCTGTTCTTTTTCAACCACCTCAGCCGGCGCTTTATCGACGAAATTTTTATTGGCAAGCTTCGCTCGAATTCTTGCAAGATCAGCTTTTGCTTTTTCAATCTCTTTTTCAAGCCGCTCTTTCTCTTTATCGACGTCAATAAGCCCCGCCAGCGGTACATAGATTTCGCAATCGCTCAGCACCGCAGCGGCATCGGTTTTTGCTGGATGGTAGTCGTTGCTGATGATGATATTCTCCACCTTCGCCATCGCTTTTATGTAGCTATCAGTTTTCTTTACTATATCAAGCATATACTCCGCTTTAGGACAAAAAACCACATTCGCCTTCTTCGCCGGAGGAATATTCAGCTCGCCGCGGATGTTGCGGATTTTATACACGATTTCTTTGAAAATATCGGTAGCACGCGCCTCCTTCTCAAAGGCGAAGCGGCTATCCGGCACGGGCCAGCTTTCTAAAATGAGCCGTTTTTCACCGGATTGTTTTACCCTTTCCCAGATCTCTTCGCTGATGAACGGCATAAACGGGTGCAAAAGCTTCACCGCGTTTTTCAGGACGTAGATTAGAACCTGTCGCGCAGTGTCTGCAGATGCTGATGATGATTCTCCATAGAGGCGGTTTTTCACCATCTCAAGATACCAGTCGCAGAACTCGTGCCACCAGAATTCGTAAATCTTTTGGGCAGCATCATTGAACCGATATTCTTCGAGCGATTCATTCACAGATGTAATGGCATCATTCAAACGATGAAGTATCCAGCGGTCGAATTGCTCAAGCTCATCGATGTTCAATTCACGAGGCGAAAAATCATTGCCTACATTCATGAGAATGAAGCGCACCGCGTTCCATATTTTGTTGCAAAACGCGCGGTACCCTTCAATCCGCTTCTCAGAAAGAATGATGTCGCGCCCCTGAGCCGCGAAAATGGCAAGCGTGAAGCGGAAGGCATCAGTCCCGTATTCTTCCATCATAACAAGCGGATCGATCACATTGCCACGAGACTTGCTCATCTTCTGGCCATGTTCATCGCGCACCAGCGCGTGGATATAAACATCGCGAAAGGGAACATCCTTCATAAACTTCAGGCCCATCATAATCATGCGGGCAACCCAGAAGAAGATGATGTCGAATCCTGTCACCAGCACTGAGGTGGGATAATATTTCTTCAGCGTCTTCGTTTCTTCCGGCCAGCCCATCGTCGAAAAAGGCCAGAGCGCCGATGAAAACCAGGTGTCGAGCACATCACTATCCTGCTGGATGTTCTCTGAACCGCACTCGTCGCATTTCACCGGATCTTCGAGTTCCACGGTAATATGGCCGCATGCATCGCAATAAAACGCCGGGATGCGATGCCCCCACCAGAGCTGCCGCGATATGCACCAGTCGCGGATATTGCGCATCCATTCGAAATAGGTCTTCTCCCAGTTTTTCGGCACGAAGCGAATTCTGCCGTCCTCCACTGCGCGGATTGCTTCATCGGCAAGCGGCTTGATTTTCACAAACCACTGCTTCGACATATACGGTTCAATGATGGTATGGCAGCGGTAGCAGTGCCCCACGGCGTGGTTGTGTTCTTCGATTTTCTCAAGAAGCCCCTGCGATGTGAGGTCATCAACCACTTTCTTGCGGGCTTCGAAGCGATCGAGCCCTCTGTACTGACCGCCGTTTTCGTTAATATAGCCTTTTTCATCTAAAATATTGATTTCGGGAAGATTATGCCGCTTGCCGATTTCGAAATCGTTTGGATCGTGCGCGGGTGTGACTTTCACCATGCCGGTGCCAAATTCCTTCGCCACGAAGCTGTCGGCGATGATGGGAATTTCCCGATTCACAAGCGGCAGGATAAGCGTTTTTCCCACAAGATGCGCATAGCGCACATCGTCGGGATTGACGGCAACGGCGGTATCGCCGAGCATCGTTTCGGGACGTGTGGTGGCCACGGTGATATGCCCGGAAGCGTCCCTGAAAGGATAATGAATATGATAGAGCGCGCCTTTGAGATCCTGATATTCAGTCTCAATATCCGAAAGCGCTGTCCGGCATCGCGGGCACCAGTTGATGATGCGATACCCCTGATAGATGAGCCCGTCCCTGTAGAGATTCACAAAAACGTTGCGCACCGCCTTCGAAAGGCCTTCATCGAGAGTGAAGCGTTCGCGCTGCCAATCGAGCGAACAGCCGAGACGGCGCAATTGCCGCTGAATCTGGCCTCCAGAATGTTCTTTCCATTCCCAGACGCGCTTCACGAATGCTTCACGGCCTACATCGTCCTTGCTTTTTCCTTCTTCTTTTAAGAGGCGCTCCACCACGTTTTGCGTGGCAATGCCCGCGTGGTCCATCCCGGGCATCCAGAGCGCTGAATATCCCTGCATGCGCTTCCATCGAATGAGGATATCCTGAAGGGTGTTATTGAGCGCATGGCCCATGTGAAGATTGCCGGTGACATTCGGCGGAGGTATCACAATTGAATATGGCTCTTTCGAATCGTTTTCATCAGCATGAAAATCGCCCGAGCCTTCCCATATCCGGTACCACTTTTCTTCCACCTGTTTTGGATCATACACCGAAGCTAATTCCATAACCCTTCACCAATGTAAATTGCGCTGCAGCGTCGCACGACAAAGTTTACATAACCATGACGCCGGCACCGGAGCAGCTCATTGCCATAAACTGCTATTTTAAAAGAACACAAATGTCACAATGATAAATACAATCACGAGAATCGGAATTGAATATTTGAACATGTACCCGAAAAAGCTCGGCATGGGGATTCCCGCCTCTTCAGCAATTGAACGCACCATGAAATTCGGCGCATTGCCAATATAGGTATTCGCACCCATAAAAACAGCACCGGCAGAGATCGCAAGCAAATAGTCGCTGTAGCGAAGCCCCTGCATTCCAGGGATGGGCGTGTCGGTGATAAGCTGTGCCACTGCCGTTGCCTCCGCCTGCCCGGGAAAGAATTTGCCGAGCGCCGTATTAAAATACGTAAGATAGGTCGGCGCGTTATCCAGAAAGCTTGAAAGAATACCGGTCAGCCAGAAATACTGCGCGGGCTTTTCCGCCGAGCGGATGAGAAACGCAAGCACCCCGTGCTCGCCGGCTTTAAGGATTGCCAGCGCGGGTATGATGGTCATGAAAATACCCGCGAAAAGATATGCCACTTCTAAAATGGGCTCCCAGGTAAACTCGTTGGCTTCTCGATATTCTTTTTTCGTGGTAACCATCGAAAGCACCGCCATAAGGATAATAATGGCATCCTTGATGAGATTCGAAACTCCCTGATGGATTCCCAGGATGGAAACCTCACCCAGATTCACCAGGCCGCTGAAAAGCACCGCACCCACAATGCCCCCAAGAAAGAGAAAGTTATGCGCGCCCTCAATTTTGAGCGGCTCTTTCTCGGAATTGTCAACCTTAGAAAGATCTTCTTTTTTGTAATAATATGAATCGATGACATAGTACATCGCCATGAGAATCACAACGACGAAACCCATAAGTGGAAGAAGCTTAAACGTCCAGAAGAAGGGAACTCCGTGCAAAAATCCTAAGAACAGGGGCGGATCACCAAGCGGCGTGAGCGAACCGCCGATATTGCATACCAGGAAAATGAAAAAGACGATGGTGTGCACCTTATGGCGCCGCCATGAATTCGAGCGAAGAAGCGGACGAATGAGCACCATTGCCGCACCGGTGGTCCCTACCCACGAAGCAATAATGGTGCCGATGAGCAGGAGAATTGAATTCACCATCGGCGTGCCGCGCAGCGTTCCGCGGACATGAATGCCACCCGCAACGGTGAAAAGCCCGCCAAGCAGAATGATAAACGGCACATAGTCGATAATGAATATATGAAGAATTTCATGCCACGCGGCGCCCTTGTAGACGATGAGAAAAGGAATCGCAAAAGCGAGTGCCCAGAAAAGCGATACCCTGGGATAATGATGATGCCAGAAATGCGGCGCGAAAAGCGGAAAAAGTGCAATTGAAAGCAGAATTCCCGCAAAGGGCAGCACCGACCAGAGGGGGAGAGCACTGCCATCGAAGCCATGAGATGCTCCATGGGGCGAATCTGCCTTCTGATGTTCAGATGCAGTTGTCTGTTGAGCGACCGGCGCCTCATGAGCGGTAAAAGCCGGCATAACCCATAGAAGAACCACGAACGCAAAAATAATGGCTGTTACTTTTTTCATAGTATCCTCACTTTTGCTTTGAGCATTGATAACAACACTATTATACCAGGAATGAACAACCGCGCATCACAGGCAACAATCATAAAATATGCTTTCCATGTCAAACAAATTTACGGGAGAAACCCGTTCTATAAGCGCTGCGTTGAGTATTCATTAGCATTCATACGCAAAAATACCCGCTTCGATGTGATATGCTACACGGTAAATTCATCATAACGCATCATAATATGTTTGCAATTTTTTCGCCCCTGCAATAGCAGTGCAAGATACAATATCCCGAAAAAATGCGTATGGACATACAGGAATGCTACAAAATGCTCGGCGTGCGCGAAAGCGCCAGCAATGAAGAAATTTCAAAGGCGTACAAAACCCTTGCCCTTAAATACCACCCGGACAAAAATCCGCACCGACTGGGGTGGGCACATGAAATGATGGCTGCGCTGAATAATTCCTACAATGCGGTGATGGTTCACCGGTTTAAAATTTCATCGGACATTGCGCAGGAAAACCGGGAAGGCGAGAATGAAAAAACACAGACCTCGAGCATGCGCAGCCGCACGAGGCCGGAGCATTTTAAAAAAGAAATCGAGCGCGAAGTGCTCATTCAGCGCTTTGTGAAAAACAGAGAATCCGCCAAGGAAGCTCTGTATAAATATTTTCAATACAGCCTGTATAATATCGCACAGCGAGAGAATGTTTTGAACAAAGGCATTTTCAATGAAGTCGTATATTCTCTGCGGAAACACTATCACGCAATCAAATCGTACACTGCGCTCACCAGCGACAGCGAGCTTATTGAGCACTTTAGCGTGTTTACCGATATGATATTTAATTTTTATAGAGCTTCCGAATGCCTCAACATCATCGAATCCTATGCCAATCCAACCGATGTGGCCGCATACCGGCAATACCGCAAAGGCGACGACGCGCTGCATATCGCCCACAAGGAGATTTTTTATGACCGGCACAACCGCGGCCGGTTTAAACGCGATATTGCGGAAGCCTATTTGCTGAAAGCGATTGATGATTTTCAGAAAACTTTGAAAAATTTTTCATCCTCAAGCTGGGCAGTCGAAACGAAGATAAAGCTCGAATACGCCATGTCGCTAAAAAAGTATCTTGTGTTATTTTTTTCCGAATGAATGATTGTGCTGATGCAAATCCGCTTTGCCTGAGGAAAAAAATCATCATCAAAGCTTACCCAAGATAGTTTCGTTAAATTTAAAATAAACGGAACTTCTAAAAACTCATGTTAGGTTCCCTTGTGGGCACAATATATAGGTAAAAACCGCTTTCTTTGATACTCATTTTAAAAATGAAAGCGGTTTTTAGAGGTGCCCATAAATAAAACCCATTTTATAAGCACAAACATTCCCCAACCGTTTTTGATAAAAAGCGGTTTTAGATTAAACAATGAGGTTTTCTTAATTTATCGGGCGAGCTTTTGGGTGAATTTTTCATCCAATTCCCAGATTATATGCCAACAAATATTATTATTGTACAACTTCCCCTCACAATGGTACCCATGAATTTGATAGTTATCACTTTGATCAAAGAAATCTTGTTTTTCAGGATCTTGTACATTGATTAAATATTTACGTATTGCCATTGCCAGGAGTGCTGATACAGACCACTTGAAACAATTCCGCATATCCGTGAATACCTCATAATCCACCGGCTCAAAAAACACATGCACCTTTTTCCAGTTATCGCCCGAAAAATTTTTCTGATATTCCACCGACGTCATCGTGCGCATCATCTTCTTCCAGTTCGAAATGAACCTTCGCAGAAGAAGTGCCACCAAACCTGAGCGCTTGATGCCGATTTTTGCCGCATATTCGTCGAGCACTGCCGCCATGGAGTGTTGCATGTTCAGCGTAGTGTGAATTGTTGAATGTGCCATAGTCTTCTCCTCATGAAAAATATCCCCTCACAATAGAAGACGATTGAAATGGCGGATTCGAAAAATATTTTTTTGAATTTTTAGAATTTTATTTTTTTCAAAACAAAGACAGCAACTCACTGTAGTCTTCAAATAAAAAAACCGCCCGAAGGCGGTTTTTTCAAACAGCATGAGTTTGAAAATTACTTAGGAACAACCTTAAAGGATACCCGTCTCTGTTTTGGATCCAGCCCGTCGAGTCCGGGAATGAGTTCCGAAGTACCAACTCCCTTATAGGTGAGCTTGTTGCGATCGATCCCCGCGCGGATGAGTTCATCGTACACCGCTTTCGCGCGTCCGGTGGATACATCATCCGTCGGCGCTTCTTTCACCAGGGCTGAATGGCCAGTCACCTGAATCACATACCCTTCAGGAACTTTATTAACAACTTCCTTGATTACCGCCACCGCTTTTGAGCCGATAAGGGATTTGTTGCGGTTGGAAAGGTTAGCGCTGCTGGGCGGGAAAACCTCGAGCGCATCCGCCGCGGGTTTCAGCGCCTCATTGCTCGCGCTCACCATCATTCCCACTCCACCGGAAACACTCGGCGTTTCCGCCTGTTGTGCGGGCTGCTGCGAAGCACAGCTGATTGCAGCAATAACCGCTACTGTCAGAAGCAATAATAACGATCTCTTCATTGAAAACCTCCTAGGCACAATTTAATACGCAATATGTTGCGTGTATTTATTCATTATACCAATTAGCGGTATTTTTTGTCAAGGTATTTATATAAAAAAGTCCATCTGTATTTTCATTCAACAATTCGATATATTATTCGATATCATCACGGATCATCTGATGCTTTCATGGCCGAAGAAAACTCTTGACGCAAACTGACCATCCTTTACCAATGCCTTAATGCAGTATTTGAGAGCTATTCCATGAAAACGTGCACCATTTCCGAAGCGCTTGAAGAAATCCGTAACGGAAGGATGATAATCCTGGTCGATAATGAAGACCGGGAAAACGAGGGCGACCTTGTCATTGCTGCCGAATTCGCAACCCCTGAAGCAATCAATTTCATGGCAAAATACGGCCGCGGACTCATTTGCGTGTCATTAACGCAGGAGCGGCTCAATGCGCTCGGACTTAAACTCATGTGCCCGGAAAACCAGGACAAATTCTGTACCGCATTTACCATAAGCGTCGATGCAAAAGAAGGCGTCTCAACCGGCATTTCCGCGTATGATCGCTCGGTGACAGTGAAAAAACTCATCGACGAGCGCACGCGCCCTGAAGACCTGGCCCGTCCCGGTCATATCTTCCCGCTTGCCGCCAAGAAGGGAGGCGTACTGGTGCGCGCAGGCCACTCTGAAGGCTCGGTCGACCTTGCAAGGCTTGCCGGCCTTAAACCCGCCGCGGTGATCTGCGAGATTCTCAATGAAGACGGCACCATGGCACGCCGTCCCGATTTAGATGTATTTGCCGAAAAGCACAACCTCAAAATAGCTACTATTGAAGATCTTATAAAATTCCGACAGCACACCGACCGCCTTGTGAAAAGAGTATCCGAGGCAAAGCTTCCCACCCAGTACGGAGATTTCACCATCATCGCCTACGAAACTGAGGTTGATAATCATACCCACGTGGCGCTTGTGAAAGGGGAAGTGGCCGGCAGGGAAAATGTCCTCGTCCGTGTTCATTCCGAATGCCTCACCGGCGACGTATTTGGTTCACACCGATGCGACTGCGGCCCTCAGTTGCATAAGGCAATGAAAATAATAAACGCAGAGGGGAATGGCGTGATTCTCTATATGCGTCAGGAAGGACGGGGAATCGGCCTGGGAAATAAAATCATGGCGTATCATTTGCAGGAGCAGGGGCTGGATACTGTCGAAGCGAACATCAAGCTTGGATTTCCGTCTGATCTTCGAGATTACGGGATTGGAGCCCAAATTCTGGTGGATCTCGGCATTCATACGATACGGCTTCTCACCAACAATCCCAAGAAAGTAATTGGGCTGGAAGGATACGGGCTTGAAATAGTGGAACGCATCCCGATTGAAATTCCCCCGCAGAAAGAAAACTACCGCTATCTCAAAACAAAAAAAGAAAAGATGGGTCATTTCATCATGAAGGAAAAAGACGGGGAGAAGGGACAATGACGTCGAACAATCCCACCATATTGATAATCGATGACGAGGAGGTGTCCCGCTTCACGCTCCAGAAAAAATTTCTAAAGCAGGGCTACAATGTCATTTCACTGGACAAAGCTGAAGATGCCCTGTACCTCATCAAAAACGAAGAAAAGAAAATCGACCTTGTAATCACCGACGTAAAATTGCGCAAAATGGACGGGATCGAGCTTCTGCGCTACCTCAACACCCTTGAAAACTCCATACCGGTTCTGGTGCTCACCGGCCAGGCAAACACCGAAGACGCTATCAGAGCATTAAGATACGGCGCCATCGATTTCATCCGAAAGCCTTTCGATGTGGCCGAAGTGCTCTCCGTGGCCCGAAATGCAATCAGAGCGCGGCACGAAAAAGAAATTGCGGACGCGGTGGGAAAATATCTGGATTACGAAAAAAGGCGGTTCATCATCGATACCGATATCTCCGCCTGCAATGTGTTATCCTACAAGCTCACGAAAAATCTCCCCTCCTCCGATTTCTGCAACAGAACCACCGCGGAAAATCTTTCTCTCGCTTTGCGCGAAGCAATCAGCAACGCGATGTTTCACGGCAATCTCGAAATTTCATCGGAAATCCGCGCGGAAAAAGGGATAAACGGTTTTAACGAAGAAATCGAAAAAAGAAGATTCGAAGTACCGTATAAAGACCGCAAGGTCGCCATCACCTATGAATACACCGGCGATTTCGTCGAATACACCGTTGAAGACCAGGGCCCGGGATTCGATTACCGCAAACTGCCCGATCCGAGAGACCCTGAAAATTTTCTCAAAGACAGCGGCAGAGGGCTTCTCATCATTCAGATTCACATGGATGAAGTGACATGGAATGATAAAGGCAATGTCATCCGCATGAAAAAATTCCGCACTTCCCGCAAAGACAGCGAAAATGGAGGAAATAATGTATCACAGCATTAAATGGCTCGGCAATGCGGTTTCAATGCTCGACCAGCGCCTTTTGCCCGCCAAGGAAGTATATTATGAATACAAACGCTACAACGATGTAGCGGAAGCAATTGAAGACATGGTGATACGCGGGGCACCTGCAATCGGCATCGCCTCAGCGATGGGAATCGCGCTTGCCGCAAAAACAAGCCAGGCGAAAAACCTTTCCGAACTCAAAGAGGAACTGCACACTGTAACCAACCGCTTCGCCGCGACGCGTCCCACGGCAGTGAATCTTTTCTGGGCAATCGACAGGATGAAAAAAACGATTGCCGATTCCGGCACTCTCGATGAATTGCGTGAACGCCTGGAGAAGGAAGCAATCGCCATTCACGTTGAGGATGTCGCCGCAAACAAAGCGATGGGCAATCACGGCGCACGCTATCTTTCCGACGGCGATACCGTAATGACGCACTGCAATGCGGGAGCGCTTGCCACCGGCGGCTACGGCACCGCCCTGGGCGTGATACGCGCAGCAGTGGAACAGGGCAAAAAAATTAAAGTCTTTGCCTGTGAAACCCGCCCCTATCTTCAGGGCGCGCGTCTAACGGCGTGGGAACTCATGAAAGACGGCATCGACGTTACGCTCATCACCGATAACATGGCCGGCCATTTCATGAAGCTCGGAATGATTCAGAAAATAATCGTGGGTGCCGACCGCATCGCGGCAAACGGCGACACTGCCAACAAAATCGGCACCTATTCCCACGCGGTGCTTGCCAAAGCGCACAATATTCCTTTCTACATCGCCGCACCAATATCAACGCTCGATCCTTGCACACCGGACGGCTCAGCAATACCCATTGAAGAGCGAAGCGTTGATGAGGTCGCCTATCTTCAGGGCGTGCAGATCGCTCCGGAAGGGGTCTTCATCCGCAACCCGGCCTTCGACGTGACCCCTGCAAAATATATCAGCGCCATCATCACCGAAAAAGGAGTGATTGAAAATCCGGCGCAGTACGGCATTAAGGGGTTTTTGGGGAAATGAAAGCTGTGCTCGCAGAAGAGAGCAAATGCAGGAGACCGCTTGCGCTCAACGCCAAAACTGTCGCTTACACACGAAGTTCAAACAATGCTGTATATCAGTATTGGCAATAACCTGTGTTCCAATCGCTGCATACGATTTTTCATCATTCGCTTAATCTTCTGGAGCTTGTCACCCCAAGCATCTGGTAAATCTCAAGTGTGGCGCGGGAACGGTTGAGCGTGTAGAAATGAATGCCATCCACGCCATTATCGATAAGATCGTACACCTGCTCCGTGGCCCAGTGAATTCCCACCTTTGCCACAAGCTCGTCGGTCTCCGCCCGGGCGATGTCGCGAAGGAGCCGTGCAGGAAAACGCGCGCCCTGCGCAAGCTCGGCCATCCGCATCATCCCCTTTCTCGACGTGATGGGCATTATCCCCGCAACGATTGGTACGTTGATGCCAGCCAGGCGGCATCGGTCGCGAAAATCAAAAAAGTCCCGATTGTCGAAGAAAAGCTGTGTGCAGATATAATCCGCCCCGGCATCCACTTTGCGTTTAAGGTACTCCATTTCCAGAAGCCTGTTCGGCGTTTCCGGGTGACCTTCTGGATATCCCGCCACGCCGATTCCCATGCCGGAAAAGTTTTTTCTGATGAATTCGACGAGTTCTGTTGCATAGCGAAATCCTCCGTCTGTTGGAACGAATCGCTCAATTCCTTTTGGGGGATCGCCGCGCAGCGCCATGATATTGCAGATGCCGCTCTCCTTGTAGCGCTGAAGGATATGATTGATTTCATCCATGGTTGATCCCACACACGTGAGGTGGCTGACTACGGTGAGATCGGTTTCTTTCTGAATTTTCACCACCAGATCGTGCGTGAGTTCCCTGGTGGATCCGCCCGCGCCGTACGTGACGCTGACAAACGACGGGCGCAGGGGAATAAGTTCGCGGATAGTTCGAAAAAGCTCTTCCGATGATTTTTCATCGCGCGGCGGAAAAAATTCAAAACTGAAAGAGATTTTTTTTTGCTGAAAAATATCTTTGATATTCATACAATATTCTCTATCACCGCCGGAGGTAATTATACTTCATTTTTCGCATAGCGATTATAGGCATATATCGCAAGTATTGTCGCACTGAAAAGCGCGTATCCCGCGGGAAGATGCCCCGCCATTCCCACGCCCACCGCAGTTGAATGAATAACCCCGAAAAAAGAGCAGACGATGAGCGGAAGCGACCAGAAGAATGCCTTAAGAAAATCCCTGTCGATGAGATACACCGCCACCGCCGTAAGAAACATCGCGGTGAAAAGCGCGCCCTCCTGAAAAGCAATGATGCTTTTGAGAGCCGGCAGATGCCGCATGATGAGCTCATCCGCCTGGGCCGAGCCGAGGTTCTGGCTTGCGCCGATGAATTGCCGAAGTAGTGACACCCCCCATCCCGCAATCGCGGGAAGAAGCCCAAGCGCTACCGCCGGCGCGTGCTCTCTGGGTGTGGTCTGAAACGCTTGCGCCGTGATTACCACGCCGATCCAGAGCAAAATGGGATAGCCCGCCTCAAGCGGAACAATCGCCTTCACCACACCCATGATGCCGGTGAGCGCAAGCACTGTGACGACACTTCCATTGAGCACCGAATAGCCGGCCCGCGCGCCAAGCCCCTTCCAGCCGGGATGCCCGATATAGACCGTGGTGGGAAAAGGAGAGCCCAAAACTGCGCCGATGATGGTACCAACTCCGTTCATCGCAAGCGACGGCATCGCGGGATAGCGATCGCCAGCCGCGGCCGCTGACTCTAAATTTTGAATTGTAGCAAAAAAACTCATAAGCCCCAGCGGTATTGCCAGCGAAAGATACGGCCATACCAGCGACAAATCGACCTTGAACATGTCGAAGACGGCAATTTTCGGCACATAAAAGGAAAGCGTGGCGGTTGACTGCCGAAGCGCCCCTGCGTCCATGGCACCCGCAGCCCATGCGATTGCGGCGCCGATGACAAGCGCGTAGAGCCCGGCCGGAATCTTGAACGGAAGTTTCGCGCGGGAAAAATATTCTACTAAAATGAAAGCAAATGGGATGAACGCAATCAGAGGCTTGTCCCAGAACTGCACGGTGTGATGCAGCGCAATCCAGGTGATGGCAATTCCCGAAAGCGCGGAAAGCAGCGCCGCGCGCGGCGTGATGCTGCGAATCTTTTCGCCGAAAAACGCCCCGATGCCTTCGAAAAAGCCGCTGATAAAACAGCTCACAATTCCCACCTTCCAGGCCAAATCAGCCGCGCGCTCCGCGCCAAGTGCATCCCTATTCTGAAAATACACCGGCATGATGATGAGAAAGAAAAACACCAGAAGCGTCACGGTATTGATGCCGTACGGAAGCGCGGTGACATCACCCCTCCCCTCTTTTCGGGCAAGACGATGCGCCTGCCACGAATAGAAGATATTGCCCGCAAGCACCGAAAGCGCGGTGCCGGGAAGGATTTTTCCGAACACAATCTCGCCGGGCATGCCGAGCACTCCGGCACACAAGCCTGTGATGAGAAGAAGATTCACCAGATTGTCGATAAAAAGTCCCACAAATCCGTCGAAATCGCCTTTCACGAAAAAAGGAAGCCTGAAATCATTTGCATGTGCCGCCATACTCGTTCTCCGCATGATTGTGATTGACTATGTGTGAAGGAAAATCGGGGTGATGATGAAAGACGGGAATAATTATGTCAATTATTTTGTGCAGACTTAAAATTACAATTGACAGCCCTACATGGATAATGTATTAAAATTACACCTTCACGCGAAGACAATTACAAAAAGGAAAATCAATTTTCAATGGAGGTAACCAGCAAAAAAAATAAAATTCTTTTTATCGCCGCTGCCCTGCTCGCGCTTGCCGCTTCATCGGACATGCACAACCGCATCGCAACCGATGATACGCTCATCATACCCGGCATCGGCGCGGAAAAAATACTTTTGGGTGAAACTTCAGAAACGGTCATTGCCCGCCGGGGCGCTCCTTTGCGCACCGTAAAAGCCGAAACCACCGGAGAAGTTTTTCAGAATATTTTCAACGTGAAATCGGATTTGAAAATCCCTTTTGATGCGATATACTATTATGGTGAGGGGAAGGGAATTTTTTTCCTTCATATGAATATCGTCTCAGCAATTGCGGGAAGCGCCAGAAATCGCGTGACAGTTGACGCAGTTTTTCTTGAAAAAGGCGTGCAGCAATTTATTTTCCATTACGGCAATGAAGGCCTTATGACCGTCCCGAAGGGAAAACACACGGCATATTGCTACCCTCGAAAAGGAATTGCCCTTTTCGACGATGACGGCAATGATGGCATCGACCTGTATATGGTATTCAAGGCAGCAGCGCTGCCATGAGAGGAAGACCGTGCACGAATTATCAATAATGAGCAACATCTTAGACATCGTACTTGAACACGCCGGAAAAGCGGGTGCGAAAAAGGTTTCAAAAATACATCTGATTGTTGGCGATCTTTCCGATCTCATCCCCGAATGGATGCAGACATACTTTGAGTTTGTGAGCAAAGACACTATCGCGGAAAGTGCGAAACTCGAAATCAACCACGTCCCCGCGGTTATACGCTGCAAACAGTGCAATCACGAGTTCACGCTCAACCGTGAGAACTGGCAGTTCAGCTGCACCAGGTGTCAGTCATCGGAAATCGAGCTTGTTTCAGGAAGAGAATTTACCGTGGAGAGCATCGAAGTTGAATAACGCAGAACACATATCGGTCGGCATCATCACCGTCAGCGACCGCTCCTCGCGCGGGGAAAGGGAAGACCTTTCGGGTCCGGAAATCCGATCGTGGGCCGAGCGCTGCGGCCATATCATCTCAGCAGAAGCGGTGGTTCCCGATGAATTCGACTCCATCCGCGATAAGCTCATCGCGTTTGCCGATGCGGGCATCGAGCTCATCTTTACCACAGGCGGCACAGGATTTGCGCAGCGCGATATAACTCCGGAAGCAACCACTTCGGTCATTGAACGCCACGCACCCGGTTTTGCGGAAGCGATGCGTCGCGCATCCATGGACATCACGCCGCATGCGATGCTATCGCGCGCGGTCTGCGGCATACGCAAAAAAAGCCTTATTATTAACCTTCCCGGAAGTCCCAAAGCGGTGAGGGAAAACATCGCGGTCATAGAGAAGGCCCTTCCGCACGCGGTGGCCCTTCTGCGGGGTAGCGTGCGGGACTGCGCAAGCTGAAATCACCTCCTGAAATTGGCATAAAATTGCATCAGAAAAAATAATATTGTTGACGTATTGAGTAATACATATCATTAAATTTCTGTCGGGTTATTATGCCGGATAATTCAATCACGAGGATGTTATGGACGACGCTAAACTTCAGGAGACCATTGCCGACCTTGAAATGGTGAACCACCGACTTCTCCAGTTTATGGATATGCTCGCGCTTGAAGAGAACGAAAAAAAATTCTTGGAAGAAACCCGACAAATGATAAAAAAGATACTGAGCGATATGATGGGCGAGGAAATAATTATGGAAATTCAGGGGCATGTCGACAAGGAAAAATCATAACGCTTCGCCCACGCATTTGCACACATAAAAAACAATTATCAACTGGAGGAACACCATGCCGGAAAAAGCAATCAGCGACGTGATAGGAAAATATTCAGAGAACGATTTCACGGTTAAACTCTGCAGAACCATTTTTTCTGTTGTACCGAATTTTCCGCCCTTTCAATTTTATAATACATTAGACGGCGCCGCGACGCGCCTGAATGTCACCGATGAGGCAGCTAAAACCAAAGCCGGTGAGCTTGCAAACCAGCCCGAAATTAAATCGGCGGTCTGGGTAGCCGACGCGGTAGATAAAGCAGACATGGGCATAAGCGTGGTCACGGGAGTGAAAAACATCCTTTCGCTCTTTGGCGGCACGCGGCAACAGAGCACCTTCGAAGCCGACCCCCAGCAGGCAGTGGATGCGGTAATGAAGGCCGCGGCGCTTTCGTACATCATCTACAAAACGATGCCGGGCGATATCGGGCAAAAGATTTCCCGCTTTTTTGAATTGCCGGCGGGCAAGGAACTCACCCTGTACTACGCGATGGCGGAAATCGCGCTTCCCTTCACTGACGACCTTGTTTCGGGCGGCGCAAGCCTCATCTCGCGCCTCTTTTCGCGGCATCGCGGCGATATGAATCAGAAATTTTCTTCAGTGGTTGGAGGCGATGGCATGAAGCAGGCGGGAGAGGTGCTTGAGAAAATGGAAAAACCCCTCGGTGAATACATCGATATGGCAAAAGGACACACCGGCACAGTGATGAACAAAATCCGAGAATTTCTGCCCTCGGCTTCCACAATCGGTAACATCGCCGATTCCGCCACCGGCGCCGCGGCAACCGCCATGGATGTGATGCCCGTGTGGAGCTTTCTTGGAAGCCGTGCAGCAGCAGAAGCCTGCGCTTACAGGGCGCTGCAGAATCTGTAAACATCACCGCTGGCAAACTACTTAATCTGCGATTCAGACATCGGTGAGTGCCCCAAAAGGGGCACTCACCCCGCTGCCGGCACGCAACTCGGTCTGCGGCACACACCGAAAGTCGCTGCCCAAAGGGGCTCTGACCCCACCGCCAGCACGCAACTCAGTCTGCGGCACACACGGCAGTTCGTGCGCCCAAAGGGGCACTCACCCCGCTGCCGGCACGCAACTCGGTCTGCGGTACACACCGAAAGTCGCTGCCCAAAGGGGCTCTGACCCCACCGCCAGCAAGCTACTCTATCTGCGGCACACACGGCAGTTCGTGCGCCCAAAGGGGCTCTGACCCCACCGCCGGCACGCAACTCAGTCTGCGGTACACACGATATTTTAAATTTTTATTAACGAATTGCTTATTATTTCTACACAATTAATCTTCTAATTGTATCCAAAGTGACGTCCATCGTGCCGTCATTCAACAATCGTTTTATCTATTCCAAGGAGGAAAGATTCATGTTATTGAAGCACATCAAAGCAAGTCTAATGATGCTTGTTGCAATGCTCATGGTTTCTGCCGCTGTTTTCACCGGCACATCCATGGCACAGCAGCAAAAGGTGATCATCAAAGGCTCTACCACAGTATTGCCTATCACCATGAAGGCAATCGAAGCGTTCAACAAAACAAATCCCAATGTCGCTATTTCCGTTGACGGAAGCGGTTCGGGAAACGGCATCAAAGCGCTTATTGAAGGGAATTGCGACATCGCGAATTCTTCGAGAGAAATGAGAAATGAAGAATTCGCGAAAGCGAAAGCTGCGAACAGAAAGATTAAAGAAATAGTCGTTGCCTACGATATGATCGTGCCGGTAGTTCATCTTTCAAACACGGTTAAAAACCTCTCGATGGAACAGCTCAAAGGTATTTATGATGGTACCATCAAGAAATGGAGTGAAGTTGGTGGCGAAAATGCGGACATCGTGGTCGTATCGAGGGACTCCAGTTCCGGAACCTACGAATTCTGGCACGAAGCTGTTTTACATAAAACCAATGTTCGCCCGGATTCTCTGATGCAGGCATCAAACGGTGCTGTGGTAAATGCGGTTGCAAACAACAGGCGTGCCATCGGATACATCGGATTTGGCTATGTTAACCCGAGAGTTAAAGTCCTTACAGTCAACAATATTGTCCCCACCTTAGCCAATGGCAAAAGCGGGAAATATCCCATTTCGAGAAAGCTGTATATGTATGTTGATGAAAACAAATTTACTGGGAACGTAAAATCATTTGCGGATTTCATCCTTGGCAACCAGGGCCAGAAGCTGGTTTCAGAAGCGGGTTTTATACCGGTGAAGTAATCACATCAATTAGTTTTTACAATACAGATGCCGGTTTTTCTTAAAAGGAGACCGGCATTTTTGTTTCAGAGCCAGCGCAATGGCGACATCAGATTTTATATCTGCTGGCAACCCCTCCACATATATATCGACATCTGACATTTCCTCGAAATACTCAGTGGTGAGCTTCGAACCGAATACGATGAACTTCCCCGCGTTACCATTGAATACGACCTTGGGTTTGTGCCCATTGATAACAACTTTGTTGAAAATGCCATTCGTCCCTTTGTGACGGGAAGAAAAAACTGTCTTTTTCTGGTTCTCCCCGCGGTGCGCATGCCAGCAGTGTGCTGTATAGCATCATAGAGACAGCGCAGCGACGCGGCAATCCCGCAATTAATGAGATTGCTTCGCTTCGCTCGCAATGACGGATGGTGCATCCCCTTCGCTTCGATCAGGGTCGCAATGATGCTGCACATTACTTTTGCTCGAATATATCTAACACATTATCATACAAAGAAAAAAAATCACAGATATTCCTCGTAACAAGAATTAACCTAAAAACCTGAGCAGTCGCAAGTATGATATTATCAGGTATTTTTATCTTTTTTAATTTTCTATTTAATAAACACTGTCTGGCAATATCTTCACTGGTATCAATAATTTTAAAACTATTGAGCAATTCTACAACATCTTTTTCTATTCTTTCGGGAAAATCAAATGACAGAATTTCTATGTATGAAATTCTGGAGATTGAGCATACATTCCAGTTTTCTTTTAAAAACCCGGTTGCAGCTTTCTCGCCATTCAGGTGATAAATGATAATGTTTGAATCTAACAAATACTTCAACGTATCTAATCCCATTCGCTTCTAATTTTTCTTTGCCATTCTGCCGGGTCTATATTCTTGTCTTTTAATACACCAGCCGTTTTATCTATTAAACATTCGCCTTTTTCTTCGAAAAGTGGTAATATCAAAATTTCAAGCTTTTTATTTATATATTCAGCTGGTATGCGTATTACATACTCTTCTTTTTCGGGGCAGATAATTTCTCTTACCATTTTTGAACCTCTATTATCCTTAATTTTTTTGCAAATGTGCAGTCGCATACTAATTCTTAAAGATAATATATAATAAAATGGCATTTTGTCAACAAGCAATTTCATATTATCAGTGCATCTCAATGCTGACTTCGGTAAACCAATCCACCACTACAGTCATTGCGGGGAGCGCAGCGACGCGGCAATCCCACGCTTAATGAGATTGCTTCATCCTGAATTCTTCGCAGCACACCCTATGAAGTTGTTCTCCGCTTTCGCGCCTGGTTAACGATGTAAAAAAATATTTGCATTCTATCCCCCGCGGAGGGCAAATTGTCCTGTTTTTTACGCGATAAGGAGCTCTATCATGCGCGCCAATTCCATCTTAGATACGATCGGCAATACCCCTCTCATTCGCCTCGGCACAGTTTCTTCCGGCAATGTCTTTGCAAAAGCCGAATTCTTAAACCCCGGAGGAAGCATCAAAGACCGGGTGGGGAAATACATCATTGAAAAAGCCGAAGAAACAGGAAAGCTCAAGAAGGGGATGACTATCATCGAGGCAACATCCGGCAATACCGGCATCGGCCTTGCGCTTGTCGGTGTGCTTAAAGGCTACCCGGTCCTGTGCATCATGCCTGATAACATGAGCGAAGAGCGGAAGAAAATCATCAAGGCGCTCGGCGGCGAGACGGTATTCACCAGTGCAGATAAAAGCCTTGAAGGCTGCCTTGAGGAGCTTGCGCGCATCACTGCCGAAGACCCGGAGAAATATTTCATCGTAAATCAATTTTCCAATCCCTTAAACCCGGAAATTCACTATCTCACCACCGCGCCCGAAATCTGGGAAGATATGAGCGGCGAAATTGATATTTTCATCGCAGGAGTCGGAAGCGGTGGAACGCTTCAGGGAATCGGCACATTTTTAAAGGAAAAAAATCCTAAAATCAAAATCGTTGCGGTGGAGCCGAAAAACAGCGCCGCGTTTTTAGGAAGAGAGCCGGGGCTTCATCAGATTCAGGGCATTGGCGATGGTTTCATCCCCGGCGTCATTGACGTCAACATCGTCGATATGGTCTTCACAGTTTCCGATGAAGAAGCCATCGAGATGACGCGCCGCCTTTCCCGGGAAGAAGGGCTGCTGGTGGGCACCTCATCGGGTGCGAATGTATTCGCCGCGCTGCACATGGACAATGGCCGAAACCGGGTTGTCACAATTTTGCCGGACAGAGCGGAGCGCTATTTCAGCACCGCGCTTATCTGATTTCAATATTATATTACAAAAAATGAATTTTAAAGAACACCATCCGCTGTATTTTTTAAAGGAAATCGCAGCCATATTACGAGCTGAACACGGCTGCGCCTGGGATCGCGCGCAGACATCAAAAACCCTGAAGTCCTATCTCATCGAAGAAGCCTACGAACTCTACGATGCCATCGAAGCCGATGACAGCGAGGGAATGAAGGAAGAACTCGGCGATGTCCTGTATCAGGTGTACGCGCACTGCCAGATTGCCGAAGAAGAAGGAAAATTCAGCATCGATGATGTGGCGAAAGGAATTGCCGAAAAGCTCATCCGCCGCCATCCCCACGTCTTCGGCAATGAAGGCCCCAAAGAGAAAGAGCAGGTTTCCATCGACTGGGAAAAAATAAAGAAAAAAGAAAAGAAAGCCGGCCAATCCATCTTAAGCGGCGTTCCTGCTCACACACCGGCGCTTCTTAAGGCATACCGCGTTCAGCAGAAAGCCTCGCGCGTGGGTTTCGATTGGGAAAAAATCGGCGATATCGTCGGAAAGCTCGATGAAGAAATCGGCGAATTCAAAGAAACGCTTTTTTCGCAAAACAGAGAGCACATGATGGAAGAAATCGGCGATGTTCTCTTTTGCATTGCCAACATTTCCCGCTTTCTTTCCATCAACCCGGAAGAAGCGCTGAAAAAAACCATCGACAAATTCATGGCGCGATTCCGCTACATCGAACAGGAAGCCGCCGCCGCAGGAAAAGAAATCTCTGAAATGTCGCTTTCGGAAATGGATGCGCTGTGGGAAAAGGCAAAGACCGCGGTGTGATAGCATGGATTTCCCATCCGCGGAAAACGGCCGAGTTTATCCGCATGGGCAATAATAGAAATTGTTACTTTCTTCGCGTAATTATATCACCTTGCAATCTTCAATTCCACCAAATCATACGCAGTATTTTTCTTCGTGTCCCATATTCCCATATAGACCGCCGCTTCGCCGGAAGCCGTGATAACCGATGCCGGGATTTTGAATTCAATAACTTCTCCCACCGCAGCAAGGCCGCCGATCTCATCCATTTGTTTATGGTCGTATGTTGAGTAATCCTTTCTGAATTTTGCACAATCGCCGCTTGTGCCCCACATTACGCCGAAATGATAATCTGGAAAGCCATCGCCGTCGGCATCGAGATTTAGAAAATAACGCGGACGCTCGGTCATTTCAGGAAGACATGCAAGCTTCATAAGGAAATACAGGTTGTGCCCTTCAGTTCGCCATCGCACCTGTATAATATCGGTAGCACAAGCGCTGTCGCCCGCGGGATCGTCAATCGCCTTTGTTTGAATTCCTTCCCAATCCCATTGAAATCCGTCCACGGCAATCGCTTCATCCGGCTTCGATGAGGCGGAAAGAGGATTTGTTCCCTGATGATATTCAAACCAGTCCGAGTAGCGGTCGCCATCGCTGTCGGACGATGTGGGATTGGTGCCTATGATCTTTTCAGCGGCATTATTAATGCCGTCCCGATCATCGTCAGCAAACAGCGCATCGAGTTCGTAGTGCATGCTACTGCGGATATACTTATCAAAAAAACTTTTCATGTTCGCGCGCGCAGCTTTCGATGCTGCCTCCTCAACGTGCGCGTTAGTGATAGCAGTACCTTTAAATTTTCCGAATGTTCCATACAGGTTCGCGAGCACATCGTTCAGGGAAGCTTCACCTTTCGATGCGCGCCGAATTTCCAAATCGAGCAGTAAGGCTGCAAGAGCTCCTTTTTTATATATGAGGAAATCAACCTTTTCCCAGCTTCCGGCATAGGTTGTGATATCGGATAAACCCGAATCGAGCCGTGATTTCTTTTTTTTATATTCGTTATGATAGAAATACGACAGCGACTTAAGCGGCATCTCGGTTTTTACTTTCATCATGGCCAGGTAAACGTAATACTGGTTTGCGCCTTCCATAAACCACAGAGGCGCAATTCGCATACCACAGGGATAAAAGCCATTGAAAGTGTGAAAGACGCGGTGCGTAAATTGATACATCGCGCTGTTCAAATCAGAGACAGCTTCTCCCTGGCTCAGCCCATGTTCGTTCAGCGACTGCCATTCGTTCTCGCCTTCGGCTTTCGCAAAAACGCTCAGATGCGTCCGGGGGCAGTCTGCTCTGAACGTGGATTTTATAAACTCAAATATTGTAAACGCATTCGCAATTAGCTTCTCCCTGAACCGACGGTCGAAATGCGAATCGGCTGCAACAATAACTTCTGTGCCCGCAATGTTTTTTTTCCGTATTTCGAACAAACCCGCGGCATAGGTGGTCTCCTTAAAAATTTGCGGATCACGTTCCACAAACCTGTCGCCTTCCTTATTCCAGGGCACCACCGGCACCCAGCCATCGGGAAGCTCAAGTTTGAGGGAATATTTTTCCGCATTGATATGTACCGGCGCAAGCAGTGACCACGCAGTGCGGGTGAGCAAATAGCTTTTGCAGAGATAACCGGTCGGCCCTTTTACGGGATACTCGTGCATCTGATTCATTTTAATAGTGTATTCAAGCGTGAAGTTTTTCATCTCAGGCAGAAGCGATACTCGATACGCTGAACCGTCGCGACCAACGAGTAATTGCGCACCGTTATCGCCTGCCGCTTTCACATTTTCAATTTTAATAGTACCTGTATATTCACGATACGGATCATAAAAATTCAACGGGATGATTTCCGTCGGGCAATTCGAAAAAACGGCACGAACAGAAGCTACATGACGTTGAGGATCGACAACCTTTACCGTGTAATCAATGGAAAACATATCAGTTTTTTGCTTCTGAGCAAAAGCTTTTCCCGTATCTGCGGAATTATTAATGGAGAACAGAGCTATGAAAACAATTATTACGACCACAAACCATGTTGCGAAATAATGAATTCTCATCTCTCGCCTCCCTCTGTTTTTTTCATTAATAATTATTGGCAAGGCGAAAATTCAGTGTCAAACATAATTTATCGAAGATGCTCTTTTATCTCGCGCAGCAATGCCCTGATTTCTCCGGAAATATCCTTCACTTCATCAGCACCGATTGCGCAGCCGCCATAGCGGATATTGTACACGCGCTCTTTGAGTGCGCTGATATTCGCACGAACTTTTTCAGGAATTTCAGAATTGCGCGCGCCCATCTCCGCAAGCTTTGAAAGCACCTTTTCGGCAGTGCGCAAAAATTCCTCCGGCTTCAATGACGAAGCAAGAATCACTTCCCTCTGAAACCCGTCGATGATGCCGCTTACATTTTCTTCAGGTTTATCAGGCTTTCTGCCGTTATTCTCTTTATTTTTTATATATGATTGATACTTCTTTCTCTCCCAGTATATCATGCCTCCTGCAAGAGCCACAACAGAAAGCACGATGAGCGCAATCCATGCGTAATTGATTTCAAAACGCCCCGGGCTTCCCGTTTCAAGCTCAAGGCCGCCTCTGCCGCCATCTTCCTCGACGTTCAAAAGGATTTTATCGGAAACAAGCGTCCGGTACGCGCCCGCGGAAGGATCGAAAAAATTGAATTGCACCGCTCCCGCGTCTATTTCACCGCTTCGCTCGGGAATGAGCGTGAAAATAAAGTCCTTCACTCCTTCAATCGAATTCCCTTTAAGCTCAATTTGCGCATCGCCGACACCCTTAACCACTTTTACGCCTCCGGGTTCATCATACACCGGCGGCGACATCGTGATGAAATTGCCGCTTCCGCGGATAACAACTTTCACTGTCGTTTCATCGAACACCTTGAGCTTCTTTTTTTCATGCGCAATTTCCATCGTGAAGCTGCCCACGTTTCCGCTAAAATTTTGCGGCCTCCCCTCATCCGGAAGCGGCAGCACCTCCACTGCGGTCTCTTCAAGATTCACGCGAGCCTGCCGCGGAAAGGGGAAAAGCCCTTCATCGGAAATGTACGATACCACCACCTCGCCTCCCCGGATAATCTGCCTGCCTTTCATGGCAGGAATGAGGAGAAACGTCGCCAGATGAGTCTTCACCAGTTCAGCGTTTTGAAACTTTTCGAGGGATTCATCGACCTTCTCATCAAAATGCCGCTGGACGCACCATTTCGTCTGCGGGAGTTCGCGAAGCAACGGCATCTGGTCAAACTGGATGCCCGAGTGCAGAAGATAGTAGCGCACCACAATCGGTTCGCCGATGTACACGCGCGATTTCGCTACTTCCGTTTTGCGATACACCGCCCGCGATGATGGATCAGTGCGCGATGATTTCGGCTGCACCGCACCCTGAATAGCCACAATCTGCACGGAACGCGAGCGGGATACGGTGTTGCCGGTGCGAACCTCAATCGGCGGCACGGTGAACGTTCCGCTTCTTTGCGGACGAATGGCAAACGAGAGCACCACACCCGACCATGTGCGGCCATTAATCCACTGAAAGCTTCGGGTCATGCCGCGATACGAAATTGAAAGTCCCGCCGCCTCGGGAATGCGCTGCACCTCCACGCCGTCGGCACCCGATACTTTAATCTGCAAAATCGCTTCTTCGCCCACGGCAATGCGCGTGCGGTCGAGTTCTGTTTCCACTTCCAGCGCATGTGCAGAGGCGGCTGTAAAAAGCAGCATCGCGATTGCGGCAATATTTTTACCACACCTTTTCATGCACGCGCACTCCGCCTTTGCCTTTCTGCCTGCGCACCGGACTTTGCTTCATCATTTCAAGAAGATTTTTAAGCTGCTCGGGACTCATCGAAGCCTGTGTATCGGCCCCGCCTTTTTTGTCATCTTTTTTATTATCCGCCTTATTTTGCGTTTGATTTTTTTTATCCTGATTGCCTTCCCCGCCGTCCTTATCCTTATTTTTATCTTTTTGCTCTTCCTTTTTTCGAAGGATATATTCGATATTCTTTTTTGCAGGAAGATAGTTCGGATCAATGGCAAGCGCGCCCATATATGCCGAGACCGCCTTTTCTACCTCGCCTTTTTTTACATAGGCATTGCCCATGTTGAAAAGCGCTTTCTTCTGCACCTCCCTGTCTTCAGACTTCAGCGCTTCGCGGAATTCATCAGCCGCCCCTTCGAAATCGCCCTGCATGTAGCGCGCGTCGCCGTGATTGAACCGAAGCTTTTTCTTTTCGCGCTCGCCAGGTGCATACTTCGCAGCATCGTCATACGATTTGCGGGCTTCATCGTATTTCTTTGCGTGGAATTTCGAATTTCCCTCGCTCACTCGATCGCGATAGGGATCAAGCCAGAATAAACTTACAAGAGAAAATAATATAATAAGCACGAGCTTTCGACGTTTCATATTCATAGCATGCCTTATGACACCACCGGGTTTTTCAACCGCCCGTAAAGGTGCGCGAAAAATCCGGTTTTTCTTTCCGCTACCTTCCGCGCAGAATGCCGCTTCCTTTCCGCAATGAGCAACTCCGCCATAAGCACTATCGCCAGCGCGAGCGCGAAGATCTGATAGCGCTCCTTCTTCTGCTTCACCAGATGCACCCCGTCGCGCGTTCTCTCCTGCGTGGATATTTTATCGATGATTCGATACACTCCCGCAAACGAAGAGTTTATATCGTAATAGGCGCCTCCCGTTGCATCGGCAAGGCGGCGAAGAAGATCGTCGTTGCGTTTGGTGCGCACCACATTGCCCGATCCATCTTTCTGATACACATCGCCCGACGGATCATCTGAAGCAAGGGGAATCACCTCGCCACTTTCCCTTCCCACGCCAAGCACGTGGACGGTCACATCCAATTCCTTGAATTTTTCAATCGCCGCCTGCGTCTTCCCTTCATGATCTTCCCCGTCGGTGATGATGACGAAATTGCGAGAAGTCATCCTCCTGCGGTTGAAGACGCGGTAGGCCATATCGATTGCCGCACCGATGTCGGTGCCCTGGATGCGCACCGATGCGGGCGAGGCGGCATTGAGAAACATGTTGAACGCTTCCATATCCGCGGTAAGCGGGCACTGCAAAAACGCCTCGCCGGCGAAAAGCACCAGTCCCACCCGATCGCCCCGCAGTTCTCCGGCTAAAATCCGCACCGCATCCTTCGCTCTATCAAGGCGGCTGGGTGAAATATCGCGCGCAAGCATGCTCGTGCTCACATCGAGCGCCACCAAAAGATCAACTCCCTCTGCCGATGCCTCGCGCAACTCTTCACCCCACCGCGGCCGAAGTATCACAATAACAAATAAAATAATTGCTGTAATTATTAAAGCATTTTTGAGCCATGCAGCACCCACGCTACCGGCAAGTACACGCGCGCGCACGCTCGCGTTTGGAAGGAGCCGTAAAAGCGCGGCGCGCTTCCAGAAAAGATACGCGACGAAAAGCATCATCACCAGAATCGCGGCAATGCCTGCATAGGGAAGATATTTCAGATTCGCAAAATCCATCACGGCACTTTCCTGTACACCACCGATCTGAGTAGAATTTCAATGAGAAAGAGAACAAATGCGGCCGCTAAAAACAGCTGAAATTTATCGTAAAACTCATAATACCGGCGCACCTCAAATTCGCTGCGCTCAAGGCGGTCGATGTCTTTGATGTTTTCCCACAACACCTGCCCCGACTCCGCACTGTAAAATTTCCCGCCGGTGATTTCAGCCATTTTTTTCAGCGACTCTGGATCGTAGTGATCCTGATACACCTTCATCCGCGAAAAAAACGGCACGCGCACATGCTTTTTGCCGATCCCCACCGGATAAATTTTTATGCCAAGCTCGGCGCACATCTTCGCCGCGGTTTCAGGATCCACCACGCCGCGATTATTCATGCCATCGGTAAGCAGCAGTATCACCTTGCTTTTTGCGTTGCTCTCAGCCATGCGCGCCGCGGCAAGCGCAACTCCTTCCCCGATTGCCGTTCCTTCCTTGTCGGCGGAATCAAAATCCACATCGGCAATGATGTCCTTCAGCATTTCAGTTTCAAGTGTAAGCGGACATTGAAAATACGCCTCACCCGAAAAAATCACCAGTCCCATCCGGTCATTTTTCCGAAGTTCGATGAAATCGCCCACGACCTTCTTTGCCACCGCAAGCCGGTTTTTCGGCTGAAAATCCTCCGAACTCATGGAAGGCGACACATCCAGCGCGATCATGATGTCGATACCCGGCTGTTTAATGCTCGAAAACTCCACGCCTTTGCCGGGGCGCGCAAGCGCGATGATGAGCAGAAGTACCGCAAGCATGCGCAGTGAGGGAAGGAATCGATACGTGCGCTCGCGGAAAGAGCGCCGCTGCGCAACCACCTTCTTCGATGATACGGCGATAGCGCTTTCAGATTGATAGCGCTTTCCAAAAACGTACCAGGCGCAGGCAGCAGCCCAGGGAATGAGCAGCAAGAGAAAATAGGGATGTTTGAAATCAAGCCACCACATCGCTTCCCGCTCCCGCAAGGTTTTTCGCGAGGCGCACTGTCGCCGCGAAATTGACTTTCAGGGTTTCCCCGGATGGAGAGAATTCCGCGAATTTGGCGAGGTCCCAGAGATTGAGCACCGCATCGATATCGCTTTCATTTCTTTTAAACATCGCACGCGGCAATGTTTTTTGCAGCGCCGCGCGGATTTCCGTCACCGTCATATCCATTGCATCGATGCGCCACTGTCCCACAAGGAAGCGGCGGAAAATCGCCGACATTTCGAACACATACTCGCGCACCCGCCCTTCTTCGATGTGCTTTTTCCGGGCCAGGCTGCCCGCCTCTTGCATGAAAATTTCAATGGGAGGAATCGGGGGCGATGTCGGCACGTTCGCTTTCCGCGCATTCCACCAGCGCGCGAAATAGTACCCCGCCGCGAATACCGCGCATATTCCGAGGATAACCCACACAAGCCGCCACCAGTTTCCCGAAAGCTCAAGCGGCGGTTCTATTTCCTGAAATTCTCCCTGCGGATTGGTGCTTTCAATTTCGATTTCAGGAACGCGATAGCCGATCTTCACATTTTCCGAATCGAAGAGTTCCACTTCCGGAAGGCGGTGTTTGCCGGGATGAAAATATGCCATTTCCACGATGATGGAAATCTGTTCCACCTCACCGCTTTTCGACTCCTCCTTGCGCGCGCTTTTAATGACAAAAATCGGCACTTTGAGCGCGTCATCCTGCGCGGTGCTCCTATCGCCCCTCTCTTTTCCCTTATTTTCTTTTAACGCTTCCCTGGGTTCGGGATAGACCACACGCTTTTCGGGAAGGCGCACCTTTACATCAGGCTTTTTTCCGGCAATCACCACACGGTATTCGAAAGGCACTCCGATCGTTGTTTTTTGAACAGAAACGCTCGCGCGGATTTCCGGATGATGTGATGGCGTGCTATCATCGGCACTGAGCGCTCCGGCAAAAGCTATACAAGAAACGATGCATATGGCTATCGCGCGTAATTTCATAACATTAATTTCACATCCGCCGAATGGCGCGATTCCTTTTTTCAAAGTAGCGAAGCACGCCGTTTTCAATCGGCTCCGCGGTGCTGATGCGTATGCTGTCCATCTCGCGCAGTCGGGCAAATTCCATGCTTTCGGGAAGCGCGTCGGAGAGAAACGACTCGCCCGTTTCAAGATCAGTAAACTCCGCAAGGCCGAAGAGATTCATTTCCTGTTCCATGGGATCCGATACAATCACCGGAATGAGATCGTGCTTCTGCCTGAGCCGCCTGAGCTTCAATTCATACCCTTCGTCAAGAAAATCCGAAATCAAAAAGACGACGCTTCGCTTTTTCATCACGCGCAGCAAAAAGTCGATTGCCCCGCCGATGTTCGTTCCGCGTCCGAGAGGCTTAAGCCGCGTCATGGTATCGAGTATGCTCAATACATACTTATCGCCTTTGCGCGCGCGGATGAATTTTTCAACGCGGTCGGTGAAAAGCAGCACCGACACCCGGTCGTTGTTGAGCTGCGCCAGATAGAGAAAAAGCGCCGCCGTTTCGAGAATGAGATCGCGCTTGCTCTTTTCCGAACCAAATTCCACCGAGGCCGACATGTCCACCATGAGCACCACGGAAAGCTCGCGCTCCTCGGTATATTGCTTCACGAACAGGTGATGCATCCGCGCGGAAACATTCCAGTCGATGCTGCGCACATCGTCGCCGTACTGGTATTCGCGGACGCTTTCGAAAGAAAGCCCGAGCCCCTTGAACGCGGTTCGATACTCCCCCGCAAAAACCGTGTTCATCTTGCGGTGCGTGCGTATCTTTATTTTCTTTAATATTGCAAGTCCAGGAGAAACCACTTACGGAACCTCAATGCCATCCAGTATCATGCGCACCACCTCATCCGCGCTTCTGCCGTCGGCTTCTGCTTCATAAGAGAGAATGATGCGGTGGCGCAGCACATCGCAGGCGATTTCCTTTACGTCATCGGGATTGGTAAACCCACGTCCGCGCAAAAACGCGATACCGCGCGATGCTCTCATGAGGGCAATCGAAGCGCGGGGGCTTGCACCATAATCGATATAGCGTTTCAAATCGTCATTGTGCGGATGCCGCGTGGCATCGACAATGTTAATGATATAATCCATGAGCCTTTCGCTGATATAAATCGAATCGGCCAGCGGCGCGATTGCCAGCACCTCAGAAGGATTGACCACGGGATTTACGCGTTCAACATTGATTTCGCCAAAGCGCGTAAGAATTTCCCGCTCCTCTTCTTTTGCGGGATAGCTCACCAAACATTTCATCATAAATCTATCGACCTGCGCTTCCGGAAGAGGATAGGTTCCCTCCTGCTCAATCGGATTTTCTGTGGCAAGCACCATGAAGGGCTTCGGAAGCAGGTGCGTCTCTTCGCCGATGGTCACCGCGCGCTCCTCCATCGCCTGCAAAAGCGCCGATTGCACCTTCGCGGGAGCACGGTTGATTTCATCGGCAAGAAGAATATTGGTAAAAATCGGTCCCCTGCGCGTGAAGAAGTCAAGGTCTTTTGGATTGTAAATTCGTGTGCCGATGAGGTCGGCGGGCAACAGGTCGGGAGTGAATTGAATGCGGCTGAAAGAAGTATTAATAGATTTCGCAAATGCGCGTACCAGAAGCGTTTTGGCCAATCCCGGCACGCCTTCGAGCAGAATATGCCCACCTGAAAGAAAGGCGATAATCATTCGATCGATCAGAGTACCCTGACCAATAACCACCTTCCCGATTTCAGAGCGAAGCTTCTCGACAAAACTGTTCGCTTCTCGCACTTTTGCGGTCAGCTTTTCTATTTCCGCGTAATCCATGAAGCAGCACCTCACGTTTCAATATCGTACCATCGTTATGCACTGTCAAATATCCGGTACACAATAAAAAATCTCAGATATACGCGCAAGGGGAAAATTTGGATGCATCCTATTAGTGATCGCAGCATTTCTTTTGTTACACCGCAATTATACAAAAAGTAATGCTGCATGGATGTCATAAATGCCTCTCTCCGAGCATATTCTGCTGCCGGTTGAATTATGGGCACCTTTAAAAACGCTTTCATCCTTAAAATTAGTATCAAAGAAAGCGGATTTTACCTGTAATTGTGCCCACAAGAGAATATCTTTTAAACAGTTTTTAGAAGTTCCCTTATTTTGTTCGCGGGTGATATTAATGGCACATTTCCCCTGTGCCTGCCCGTCACAGCCACATGATGTAATTTTTTTTCAATTTTCTTATGGTTCCCCAAAAAAAATTTTTCTTCGCACGCATTTCCATCGTATTAATGGGTAGAAGGATATTATATTCAGGGAGGAAGCTATGAATATCGACACCACCTACGTGATGTGCGAGGACGTTATTGCACTGCTTGATGAGGCAGAAGAAAAGACGAAACGCCCGAAGGAAGAGCTGCTCGTCCTTGCCATGCGCATGATGCTCAAAGATTGTGAACTATATCATCGTGAAGATGGCCGCATTGAATACCAGAAGCGCGTGGATAAAGAAACCGGCGAAAAAATCAAAAAACATCGGGTGAAGATGCGCCTGACACACCGGGAGTATGATTATTATCAGGATATGCGAAAGATTTTCAGACGGTCGATTTCGCTGGTGATGGCTATTGCGGTGCGCAACTATCTTGCAATAATTGTCGAAGCGATTGTGAATAAGACCGCCAAAACGGTACTTGCGGATACTTACCAGTTCGAAAACTATGCAATTTTCATAAATCGTATATGTTATGCGCCAACGTTCCGGATATGGTGGGGATTGCCGAAAAACCTGGATTTATTATTTACAAAATAACATCTACAAAAAAACACAAACGTAAGTTATTTTCATACCGCACATCCCTGCGGAAGGGATAGCTATTCCCTGCAAATGCTTGTTTGTACATATGACATGATATTTCGTTAATTTTTTAAATTTCACATCCCGATTTTTGCATAATTGAGGTAACAATAATCCTGCTAATGAAAAATTTGTAAATAACAGTTGACTCATTAAGACCAATGCACTATATTGGCTGTTGGTAATACCAGCAGCCGGAGAAGCCATCATGCTTGAGCTTTTATCGCCGCTTAAAAACAGCAGCCTCAAAGACCAATTCGTCCAGCGATTCGAGGAGCTTATTCTATCAGGTGAACTCAAAATCGGTCAGAAGCTTCCTTCGGAGCGCGAGCTCGCACATAAATTAGGCGTCAGCCGCCCGGTGGTGCACGAAGGTATTGTAGAGCTTGCTTCAAGAGGGCTTGTGACCCTGAAACCTCGCGTGGGTACCGTCATCAACGATTTCCGCAAAGAAGGCTCCATTGCACTGCTTGCTTCGCTGATCAACTATCAGAAAGGCGGTCTGGAAAAAAGATTTCTGGAAAGCATTCTTCAATTACGAACGCTCATGGAAATAGAGTTTGCACGGCTTGCCGCAATCAACAGAACGAAAGAGCATATTGCAATATTAAAAAAAATAAACAAAGACGAGTTCGCCGCCGATGAGAAAAATCATGTTTCCATGACCGATCTGGATTTTGCATTTCATCTGCACATCGCCATTGCGACGAACAACATGATTTACCCGCTTCTCGTAAACTCTTTTAAAGCAGTGTACACAAATCTTTCAGGAATTTTTTTCCAGCACACATCGGAGGCACGGGAAGTGCACCGGTTTCACAGGGAACTCATTTCCGCGATCGAAAATAAAAATGCCGATAAAGCCGAAGAAATCATGAAAGCAATGCTTGAACACGGAGAAATGCATCTCCGCAAATTTATCACTACTCATGCAGAATCATCCGTTAAAAGGAGGAATATAAAATGAAAAACGCAACAGCCCATGCCTACAAAATTAAAGAACCAAAAGGCCTCTCGCAACGCATTCAATGGCTGCGCGATTACTATTTTCAAGGAAATGAACGCGCGTGGAATAACAGCTATACCTGCTGGTCCACCGGCACGCCGTGGGATGTGGTGTTTAATGAAATGACGTACTATATCGTACCCGAAACATTCCTCCTTCTCTCCTCACTCGGAGGTTCGTTTCTTCAGGCGGCGCGCGCCGTTCCCCTGCATTCCGGTTTCTGGAATTGGAGTCTTGCGGAGCGTCGCGCGTGGTTTGTGAAAGAAGTCATCGTAAACCACGTGCCGAAAGAAATTTTGCCCGGCGATCTCCTTGCAGGCGCGCGCTTCAATGTGCAAACTTCGATGTGCTTCAACGAAAAAGAAGCGCGCGAATGGAATAAGCTGGTGAAAGGTAAAAAGGGTGCGCGCACCGCGGTGAAGTGGTTTCACGATCACGGCTATGGCAATGCAGGCGCCACGAGCGGCCATCTCATTCCCGGACATGAACGGCTCTTGAAAATCGGCTGGAAAGGCGTTCATGCCGAGCTCGTGGATCTGTACAATGCCCTTCCGGGAAAGGATAAAAAAGGCGCAAAAGGCGCTCAGCTTCGCGCAATGATCACCGCCTCTACCATGCCGCGCGAGCTTGCGCGTAAATACGCCGAAACTCTTCAGCAAATGGCAGAAAACGAGAAAGACCCGCAGAGAAAATGGGAACTCGCGAAGATGACGGCGAATCTTGCCCATGTGCCCTGGGAAGGAGCGCGCGATTTCTGGGAGGCGGTGCAGGCGCTCTGGATTAATCATATGCTCGTGATGACCGATGAAAACTACCCGGGCCCGGGCGTATCGTTCGGCCGCATCGATCAGTATTTATTTCCTTACTATAAGAAATCGCTTAATGAGGGCATGGACAGAGAATTCGCCAAAGAAATTTTGAAATGCTTCTGGGTGCACTGCAATACCGCATACGACGCGATGATTAAAAACGGTCATCAGGGCATCACGGCAGGATTCGGCCAGCTCATCACGCTTTCGGGACTCGGTAAAAACGGCGAAGACATGACCAATGACCTCACCTACGCCATCCTCGAAGTGATCGATGAGATGAGCCCGATTCTTGAACCAAAGCCCAATGTACGGCTCCATCGAAACTCACCCGACGAACTTCTGGATAAAGTCGTCGGGATGATTGAATCGAGCCAGGGAGCGCCGTTTCTTTTAAATTTCGACGAGCGCTCCATGGCGGGGATGCTCCTTGAGGCGGAAAAAGCGGGGCTTCAGAACTACATCAACAAGGACAATGTGCATGATTATGCACCGGTTGGCTGTCTGGAAAACACCATGGTGGGCAATGACCGCTCGGGAACAGTGGACAATAACCTCAATCTCTTAAAGGCGGTGGAGCTGGCGTTAACCGGCGGCAAAGACCTGATGCCCTATTTCAATCCCATGACGGGTAAAACCGAAAAAATACGGCGCGACGGCCCGGATACAGGCGATGCGACAAAGTTTACCACCTTTGAAGAATTCTGGAAGGCATACGCAAAACAAACTGCCTTCATCGTGAAAAAATGCGTGGACCTCTATGAAAAATCGGAATCAATTCGTGCAAAATTTTTCCCCACCCCCTATCTTTCCTGCATGGTGAAAGGATGTGCCGAAAACGCGCGTGACATCACGCAGGGCGGAGCGGAAATAAACTTCACCACGCTTGAGGCAGTGACATTCGCCACGACGGTGGATTCTCTGCTTGCCGTCAAATACCTTGTCTTCGACACAAAAGCGTGCACTATGAGCGAGCTCATCGAAGCGCTGAAAAACAACTGGAAGGGCTATGAGATGCTTCAGGCGCGCGCGAAAAACCGCGCTCCGAAATATGGGCGCGATGATGATGAAGCCGATGCGATGGCGCTTCGCGTGATGGAACTCTGGTGCAACGAAACATGGAAATACAAAACCAGATCGACAGGCAGGCAATTCCGCCCCGGGATGCTCTCCTGGAATTACTGGGCGGGAGATGGCTACATCATGGCGGCAAGCGCCGATGGAAGGATGCGGGGGCAATTTCTCTCAAACGCGATATGCCCCTCAAACGGCGCGGATATCAACGGCCCCACCTCCAACGCAAACTCCGTGGGCAAAGCGCTCGGCGGAAAAGCACGGGATGGCAAAGGACTCTGGGAGGAATATCTCAACCTTCTGCCCAATGGCGCAAGTCACACCATCACCTTTAATCCTTCAATATTAAAAGACGCCGAGCACCGCGAGAAATTCAAGGCGTTTTTGCGCGGCTATGCGGAAAATGGAGGAACTGCACTTCAAATCAACATGCTCGACCCGAATATGCTGCGCGATGCGCAGAAGCATCCTCAGAACTACCGGCATCTTCTGGTGCGCATCACCGGCTACAATGCGTATTTCGTGACGGTGGGGCGGGAGCTTCAGGACGAAGTGATTGCGCGGCTATCGCACAGCAAATTTTAATCGCCATGAAAAAGGGAACATCAAAAGGACAGGTTATTGGCAAGGTGCTCGAAATCCAGCGAATGTCCACGGAAGACGGACCTGGCATCCGCACCACCGTATTTTTAAAGGGATGCTCTCTTCGGTGTCGATGGTGCCACAACCCGGAAAGCATCAGCTTTCAAAGCGAACTGCAATGGATATCCGTTTCCTGCATCGGCTGCGAAAACTGCATTTCCGTATGCCCCCGCGGCGCGCTTTCAATGACCGATGCGGGAATCGTCATCGACCGTGCGAGATGTGCCGCATGCGGCAGTTGTGCTCAAGCATGTCCATCCGGTGCGCTTGAAATTCTCGGAAGGGAGTGGACACCGGATGCGCTTGCGAAAGAGCTGGCAAAGGACGCCGCCTATTTTCGGCAATCCGGCGGCGGTGTGACGCTTTCCGGCGGGGAAGCCGCGCTTCAGCATGATTTCTGCGCCGAAGTTTTTACGCTGCTTCGAAAAGAAGGAATACACTGCGCACTGGACACCTCGGGGAAAGTGCCTCGCGCCGCGCTCGAGAAACTTCTGCCTCTTGCCGATCTGGTGCTCTACGATTTGAAAGAAATTGATTCATTAAAGCACAAAGAATTTACAGGAAGCGGCAACGAGCAGATTCTTGAAAACGCGATATTCGTTGCCGGGTTTATTAAAACCCATGTTCCTGCGCCTTCGCTGTGGATCCGCACCCCGCTCATTCCCGGCGCGACCGCCACAAAAGAGAACATTGAAGGCATTGGGGCATTCATCGCGCAAAATTTACGCAGCGCGGTAGAGCGATGGGATCTCTGCGCGTTCAACAATCTCTGCCGCGACAAATACGCGCGTCTGGGAATCCGGTGGGACTATCACGACACCCCGCTTCTTCTCAGAGAAGAAATGGAGCGCTTCGCCGACATCGCTCGCCAAAGTTCAGCAAACCCAGACATCGTCAAATGGAGCGGGAGTACCCGGCTGGAAGAACCGCACGATTACATCAAAACGACAAAGACAAAAATTCAATCTTGTTAAATGGAGAAACGTTATGAAACGAACAGAATTACACGAAAACGAAATCAAGGCCTTCGCCCCTTCTGAAAAAATCGGCATCGTTGCCACCATACGTGAAGGCATGCCGCATATTAGCCTTCTTACTTCCCTCATGGCAAAGGATGAAACGCATCTGACCATCGGCGAGTTTTGCAGAGGATGGAGCAAAGAGAACATGGAAAAAAATCCCTCCATCGGCTTTGCGCTTCTCACGCTCGACAAAAGACTCTGGCTTGGCAAAGCAAGGTGGACGCATAAAGCGCATGAGGGAAGAGAATACGAAATCTACAACGCGCAACCCATGTTCCGCTATAACACCTATTTCGGCGTCAATACCGTGCACTATCTTGACCTCATTGAAATCGAAGGAGGCGAGCACATCCCCATGGGCGCAATCGTAAAATCGGCGCTTCTTACGAAAATCGCGAAAGGCGCTGCGCGCTCAAAAAAAGAAACGCCGGCACTGAAGCCTTTCGCACAGAGGCTTTTCAATCAGCTCGATTCGCTTTCCTTTCTCGCGTATATCGGTAGCGACGGCTTTCCGGAACTTGTGCCGCTTTTCCAGGCGCAGGCGGCGGATCGCGGAAGGATTGTATTTCATACCGGCGCATTCCATGAAAAAAACGCATCCATTCCATCGGGGTCAACTGCGGCGGTATTTTGCGTTTCCATGCAGATGGAAAGCGTGCTGGTGCGGGGAAGCTATCACGGCATCTCGCGCATGCGAGGAATCTCATGCGGAATGCTCGACATCGACCGGGTCTATAACTCACTGCCGAGCGCGCATGGGCAGATTTATCCGGAAATTCCGCTTGAGCCTGTGGTGGATTTTTAAAGCTCAATCGCTTCATGGGTGGATTTTCGCAATAGCTGCAGGGAAGACGTTCGCATTGCAGACGGTCGATGGCGAAGTGTCCATCCCCCGCGAAGAAATCAAACAGCGGCATATTGTAAAGTAGCATTTGAATAATTATGGGCACCTTTTGGACACAGCAATAGACTGACAGGGATATGGCATCACCCGCAACGCTTCCCATAACGGCCTGGAGATTATTGCTGACAGCAAAGTTTACGCCCTCTTCGTTTTTTTGCTGTAATTCAATATGGTAATACCTACCAACCTGTTTCCCCTATACCGGTATAGCGTTCCATCTTCCGCGGTTTCGGTATCCGTAGCATTTTGAGGTTTTTCCAGGCTTATGTACATCACATCTGCATTTTTGTCAAAATCGAAGGTGATCCTATGCGAGCCGATTTTGTTTAAATGCGGCAGGATATTCATTATTTCCCTATGAATTATCGATGCTTTAGCCATACTGTTTTCCTCCTATCAAGCCAGGATAGCCTTTTTGTGATATAGGCCGTAATGATGAATCCATCCTTATCGTTATTTTCCCTGTACACAACCACAATTGCCTTCACTGCATCAATCATGCGCACCGCAAGAAGTTCTCCTTCCCATCCTTCAAGCACTCTGTCCGGTTCGCTTACGGCCGCAAGAACATCATCCATCATTCCAGCCACATCATTATGTGCTTCTACAATATGAATCCACCGTTCCTTTTCAAGCCTTATGCTGACGCGGTTGATGGAAATGGTTTTACGCATAATTGGTATATTTTTCCTGTTGCTTTACTTCTACGCCGTCCGTTTCAACACCAGAATCGTCATATCATCGTGAGGCGCGGCATTCCCCCGGAAGCGGTCCACATCGTCCACGATGAGTTCCACCATCTCTTTCGCGTTGAGATCGTGATTTCCTAATAAAAGCTTCTGAAGCCGCGCGTATCCATACTCCTCTTTGGCTTCATTGCGCATCTCCGTCACACCGTCGGTATTGAGAATAACAAAATCGCCGACTTCGAGTTTCACTTTCCCCTGCTTGTATTCAACATCCTCCATGATGCCGATGGGCACACCGTCGAGTTTGCTCACGGTGAAGGTGCTCTTGCTCGAACGATAGCAGCGAAGCGGCCCGTGGCCCGCGTTGGAAAAAGAAAGCTCGGCTGTACGGCGATCGTAGATCATGAAAAAGAGCGTGGCGAATTTATCGATCGCAAAATCCGCGCTCAGGCTTTCGTTGATGGCGCGCACCACGCCCGCACAGTTGACAGAGTGTCCCTTGATGTAGGTGGTGAATACCGTGCGAATCATCACCATCACCAGCGAAGCAGGAATGCCTTTCCCCGACACGTCGCTGATGAGCGCCCCCACCATGTCATCATTGATGTCGATATAATCGAAATAATCGCCCCCCACGCCTTTCGCGGCCCGCGTGAAGCCTTTAATTTCCACACCGCGCTTGTTATAAAACCCCATGGGGTTTAATCCTTCCTGAATTTCTTTCGCTACCGCAATCTGCTCATCCTGAAGCTTTTTCTCAATTTCCATTTCCTTGCTTTTTTTAAGCTGCAGCGTCATGGTGTTGAATTCATCCGCAAGAAGGCCAAGTTCATCGGAAACGGGAAGCTCGATGCGGTAATCCAGATTGCCGGTACCGATCACCGCGGCGCCTTCCGTGAGTTTCTTGATCGGCTTGATGATGACGCCGGACATGAGCACCGCACCCACCACCGCCACGCCCAGAAAGATAAGCGCGATGATGGCAATGATAATGGTCATGCGCATCACTTTTTCGCGGATGATTTTATCGGAAAAACCGAGCCGCACAAAACCTGCCCACGAATCGTTGAGCGGATTGAAGATGTGCGCGGAGAACTCATAGATGGTCCCCCCTGATTTTTGATCCGCATGTTTGCGATCGAATATTTTATTTTTCTCTTTCATCTGAATGATTTTTTGCAATTCCTCATCTTTCGTTTTGCTCAGGTCCTCACCATTGTCCTTTTCGGAAAGCGCAAGGCGGACGATGAGCTTGTCGTCCACTATTTGCGCATACTCAATCATTGAGATGCTTTTCAGGCTTGCAATCGACGTGAGAAGCGCAAGATCGTCCCGACTGCGCAGCGACTCCTGCGCAATGAGTGAAAGGTGCTCCGTCTCGCGTCTGGCGAAGTTGATGATTTCCTCTTTCAGCATATCGCTCGATTCTTTACGGATGTACACCGCCATCGTCACAATGATGAGCGCAACCAGAGAAAGAATCGACAACGCGAATTTTAAGCGGATACTGAATTTCACACGCCTCGCCGCAGCAGGCTTTGCGCTTTCTTTCTTGTGAGTGGTGTTTTCTGGTGTCATGTTATTTCCTTAAAAGCACCAGACATTTCTTAATATTATTCCGCGCGTTTTCATGATTTCTGTCAATCGCCAGAACCTTTCTCCACTCCTGTATGGCTTTGTCAAATTCATTATTTGCATAATAGCTTATGCCCTTATAGTAGTACTGCCGCACCAGACTCTTTTGCTCATCGGAAAGCGCCACTTTCGCGACCGCTGCGCCTTCTTCCCGGCTTACGCGGAGGATCGATTCGATCTTATTGATATTCACCAGAGCATTCACATTCGCAGGGTCCCGCGCATACACCCAGCGGAATTCCTCAAGCGCTTTTTTAATATTGCCCTCTCCTCCCTTCTTATAGTACGCCAGCCCGAGATTGTATTTCGCGGTGAGTTCTTCCTGGGTTGCGCCTTTCTCTATAGGGCGGCCAACATCGCCGACGCCTGCCGTTCGAAGAAGATTATCGATTCCTGGATAATTCGGATAGATCGATTTCACAAGCTCAAATTTGCTTTTCGCACGAATGAAATTCTTCGTTTTTAAAAGCTCTTTCCCCTCCTCGATAATCGATTTCGAAAAGCGCTCAAACTCATCAGGATTTTCTTTCAGGCATTTCAGCATGTAGGTCGTCGCTGTTTTATTTTTCGGGAAAAGCTGCAGGATCTTCTCCCATTTTTTTCTCGATTCCATGAAATTGCCTGCATCGTAAAGCTGCTTTCCTGAAGCAATGAGCACATTCACCAGACCGTAATAAGGAGAATTCGCATCAACTTTTTCTTCTTCTTCAATACCTTTCGCGTCTTTTGCAAGCGAAAGCTGTTTTTTCGCCAGATCGTTTTTCGGATCAAGCTCGAGCACTTCCTCAAATTTCGAAATCGCGATGTCGTAGCGCCCCTCGGCATACGCCACCATGCCGGCGTCAATTCCCCGTTCGATCTTCTGGATTTTTTCGCGCTGCAGCCTGTTCAGATATTCTTTTCTGAGGAATGGAATGTCCGCAAGACGCTTTCTCGTATCTTTATAGTCTTTCATCAGATCGAGCACATTTCTGAATTCTTCCTCCGCGTTATCGAATTTATATTCCTTAAGATAATTGATTCCTGAGGAATAGAAACCCTCCGCCTGAAGCCTTTTCTGCTCCGCATATCGGGCTTCTTCGAGCTTCTGGTCTATTTCGGAAATTTTATCCTTCGCCTCTCCATTTCTTGGATCAAGTCCCAACACTTCCTTGTACACCTGTCGGGCATCGAAATATTTCTTCTCATCAAGCAGTATCTTCCCCTGCCCAAGCAGGTTTTGAACTTTTTCAAATCTCAGCCTGTTGGTGATTGCAAGTTCAGCTTTCCGCTTTCCCTCAAGCCCTTCCCTGTCGTCGGGGATGATATCTAAAAGCTTATCCCAGCATTCGAGCGATTCTTTAAAAAGCTCCGCTTTCATGTTCTCCCTGCCGCAGGCAAGCAAGGCAAGATATTTCTCTCTCTTTTTTCTATCCAACTCTATTTTTGTTTCAGCCGCCTTTATGTCGCGGTCGAGCTCGCGCATCTCCTCTTTCATCACCTGCATTTCCGGATCCAGAGGGTCAATCCGATATGCGATCACAAATTTCGAGAGAGCTTCCTCGGCTTTCTTTTTCCCTTCCTGAAAGACCCTGAACGCTTCATCGATATTCTTTTCTTCAAGATTTACCAGCAGCTTTTTTTTTGCTTCTTTTGAATAAATCTTCGCTTTCATAAAAGCGACATCCCGCCGGTATTTCTCATCATAAACACGCTCAATCTTCTTCTGAATTTTCTCGTTGTTCGGTTCCTGCTCTAAAATGATCATCCAGGTCTCTATGGCTCGCGTGAAATCGCGCTTTGCGTAGTATTCCTCCGCAAGCCGGTCCAGTTCCTGCGAGCTCTGGGAAAAAAGATCAACCGTCACCACCTGCGACACCGCAATCGCAAGCAGCACGGCAATGGATGTCCTGAATCCGCATCGCATAATATTTATTGAGACATTGGATTCAACGTCCTGTTACCATTAAAACACCTTGAAATCGGTCTTCACATCGAGCGACACAAGATACTGTTTATAGCTGTATGATTTCTCATCGGCTTCTGCCCTGTAATAATACCATCGGTGCTTTAAAGAAATTCCGATAAGCGCGCTCAGGCGGTATTCCAGGGCGTTCGTGAGTTCACTGCGGATATAGCCGCCTTCTCTGTCCTCTTTCTCAGATTTTGCTATGAAGCTGTCATACTTTATCGAATACGCGAAATACTGCAAAAAACCGTACTTCCAGAAAAGGTAAGTCTCAAGACCCCAGACAGGCTCCTCTTTGGGATCATTGATGTTACGCTCAAAACCCGCCCCGAGCCTTCCTTCCAGAGTGCCGTAGGTGAAACTCGCACCCGCGACCTCGCGCACAAACGCAGGGCGATCACCTTTATCGTCGCGCTTCACCACCGTGTCCAGCTGTGATTTATGATACGGATTGACATAGGTGAAATAATTGAGCTTGTATTCGAAAATGCCTCTTAAAAGATTTTTAATTAAAAGCTTTTCCGTGGTTGTCTCGCCCGTGGTAGAATTAATTTTTTCCTTACGCATCTCAATGTAGTTCAGGTATGGATTGATAAGAAAGCGATGATAGCGATTATACACTACTATGGCAATATCATTTTCCAAACCCCACTGGCGGTAAGATGCAGTCGGGCCACCGGGCGCCGAAAATCCCGCATCGGAAGCAAGATCCAGAAGGTCGAAGAAATTCGAAAGCTTGATATCAACAGTCGCGCGGAATCGCCGCTCCAGATAGCCGTATTCATTGAAAAGAAGCGCCTTTTCGCCCCTCAGGTCGCTCTCCACAACTTCGGTGATATCCATCCACAGGTTTTTATAGGGGAGTGGTTCTTTGAGCGTTCTCTTTACATGGTCATACAACGTTTGCGTAGAAACAATGCGATACGAACGATCGTTTGCGATGGAGTACCCTTGAATTTTGCCCGCGGAAATGCCTGAGAAATGTACATTCGTCAATGTGAGTAATTTTGAGAGCTTTTCTCCTGTAAGATAATACTGAAAAAGGGGGAATTCATCATTTGCAAGATCAACCAGATCGTTTTTTCTCACGTCCCCTGATAAAATCACTCCTTTCATGGAACCTCTGGCGATAATTGCCGTTTCGCAATTGTACTTATGCCGCAGAAGGTTTCCGATTCTTTCATCATCCACCAGCACGCCTTTTTTGTCCGCCACGGCGATAACCGCGTCGCCCTCTCTGATGTATTCCTTCTTCCAGAGCGCAAGTCGTTCGGAAAACTCCTTAAATTTTCGCGATGCCGTCTTTTTTTCGGATATGCCGCGGCGGCGGAAATCCCGAACGATGGGCTTTTTATCGAAATTCAGATCGAGCGAATAATATGAATGTTTATCCGCGAGAAACAAAATGGACCGGTCGCCCTCAAGATCGATTCGACGCGCCTTCCCGCCGGAGATGTTTCCGGCGTTGTCGCCGCCGGCGATGATGAGATGTATGTCACTGAATTTTTTCAGTATGCTGATATTTTCTTTATTGCTCATACCGGAAAGAAGGACAATATAATCAACCCCTGCACCCTTCATAGCCGAAACCGATTTCGCCAGCACCTCTTCCGCTCCCGCAATGGTTACGCCAAGGACATCTTTTTCGGCAACATCCACCATGATGCTGCTTGAGGACAATCCCACAAAACCGATTTTCTTTCCGGCCTTTTCAAAAACAAAGTAATGCTCGAAAACCGGCGCGCCTTTTTTCGCGATGTTTCCAGAAAGCAATTTCGTCTTTTTACCTGATTGAAGAAACTCGAGGTTGTTGATGCCAATGCGCAAATCCTTGCTTGAGACAAGTGTCGCCGAACAATCGAAGAAATCGAAAAAATCCATCATAACAGCGCCCATGCTGAAGCGCGAGAGCGCACCCGGATAAAATCCGTTGCCGAGATCCAGATAGAGATCAACCGTGCCGCGCTCCATATCGGACGCGAGGGAAGAGCCGAGGTTTAAAAGAAAATCGTTCGCCTCGTCAGCGCGTGCGGAAGTTCTTCCTTCGATATTGGAAGTGATAACGAGATTCAAGGTTTGAGATTGAAGGTTGCCCGTGCTCGATATGAACATCAGCGTATATGCAAAATAAATAAGCGCGATTCTTCGCATATATGCGATACAAACCTTCATTGTTTTTTCTCTTCAGCGGTTTTTTTCTGCATATCGGACGGTAATTCTTTGGTGCCGCCGGTTGGTAGTGGCGGTTCATCCTTTTGCGATTTTTCTTTCACCGCGCGCAATTCATCCTCAAGCCGCCTCATCGCCGATTGCGCCTCTTCCCGATTTTTCGCCAGTTCAGCCATCTTAATTGCCAGCTCGGCGTTTTTTGTCTTGAGTTCCGCGACCTCCGCTTCCTTTTCAGCCACAAGCTTTTTCTGTTCCTCAATCTGCTTTGAAAATCGAAATTCATTTTGTGCCATCTGCATCGTGAGCGCTTCTTTCTCGCGGCTTGCAGCTTCGGATTGTTTCTTGAGCGCTTCGTGCAGCTTTGCTATTTCATCGCCCAATTTTTTTTCGAGCTCTTTGTTCAGTTCCGTAAGCTCTTTTATTTTTTCACCCGCTTCAGCCTCTAAAATCCGCGTTTTTTCCTGAAGATTTCGGTTCTTTTCCTCAAGAAGCGCAATATCGCCGCGGAGTTTGCGTTCGAGCGATTCCGCATCCTCGCGCAGCTTCTGATACTGAGCGTTTTTTTGATCCAGATTTTTTTTGAGTGTAATGTTTTCCCCGGCATAGATGCTGTTCTGCCGGGTTATCATCACGTTCTTCTTGTTCAAAAGCCTGTTTTCCGCGTTAAGCTTTTCATTGAGTTCGTGGCATTCCGAAATGGAAAGAGTACGGCATCCTCCAAGGACAATCACGGTACTCACAACGGCACACAGCACAGAAAATGTTCGCATTGCAATTGCACCTTTCTACGCAATATCACACAGCCGTTTGTATGCTATCAAACATCTCGTAAAATAATCAATCACAATTTCTCATACCGTTTTTTCCTTGATTTTTTTTCATGCCCCGGGTGAGAATCGCCATTCCGGGCCATACGACCGCAGCTATGTTCCGCCCGCGAAATTTCAATGCTTTAATTATAAAATCGAGGTTTTTTATGCCCTACAAGATTGCTCTGTATCCCGGGGACGGCATCGGCCCCGAGGTGGTCGCCGAAGCGCGCAAAGTTCTCGAAGCAGCCGGCGCTGATTGCACCTTCACGCTCATCGAGTGGAATACCACACTGTATGCAAAAACAGGTAAATGCGCTCCCGATGATTATCTCGATCAGCTCAAGGAGTTCGACGCCATTTTGCTCGGAGCGCTGGGCAATTCGGCCAATGCGCCCGATCACGTGGCCGTACAGCCGCTTTTAGGCATGCGGCGGGGGTTTGACCAATACGTAAACATCCGCCCCGCGGTGCTCTACGAAGGCGTTGACTGCCCATTAAAAAATAAAAAGCCCTTCGATATCGATATGCTCGTCATCCGCGAAAACACCGAAGGCGAATACACTCCGCTCGGCGGGCGGCACTACGCGGGCACGCCCCATGAAGCCGCCATGCAGGTGAACTATTTCACGCGCATGGGAACCGAGCGCATCATCCGCTACGCCTTTGAGGCGGCCCGCAAACGCACGCGCAAGCACCTCACCAGCATCACGAAATCCAATGCGCTCATCTACAGCATGGTGCTGTGGGACGACGTGATGAAAGATGTGGCTAAAGACTTTCCCGATGTCAAATGGTCCTCAATGCTGGTGGACGCCGCGGCGATGAATTTCGTCCGCCAGCCGGAGATTTTCGACGTGGTGGTCTGTTCCAACCTTTTCGGCGATATTCTCACCGACCTTGCGGCGGTCATCATCGGCGGGATGGGCTTTGCCGCAAGCGCGAACATCAATCCAGCGAAGAACTATCCTTCGATGTTCGAACCCATTCACGGCTCTGCGCCCGACATTGCCGGTAAAGGAATCGCGAACCCCCTTGCAGCCATCATGAGCGCGGCGATGATGCTCGAATTTTTAGGCGATGAAAAAAATGCCGTGCGCATCAGCCAGGCGGTGCAATCGCACCTGAAAGAGAGCGCGGTGAAAACGCCCGACAGGGGAGGCAGCGCACAAACCAGCGAAGTGGGAGACGATATTGTGGCGCGATTATAAAAAACGAAGGAGCGCGTATGGATATTCAAAAAGCGCATGAAAAAGAGGATTTTTCGGAATACACATCGCCCGCCTGCACCGTACGGGAATTCCTGGTCGCAGTCTCCGACGGGGTGAAGCTTCGCGTCATCGACTTCGACCCAGGCGCGAAAAAAAACGCGCCCATCATGCTGTTTGTTTCCGGATGGATTTCCCTTATCGACGGTTGGAAGGGTTTCTTACAGGAAGTCACGCCGAAAATGCGCACGCTGTACTTTGAAACCCGCGAGAAAAAGACATCGCAGATTCCGAAGGACGTTCGCGTCGAATACACCATGGAACGTTTGCGAAAAGACCTGGGGGAAGTCATTGCCGCAGCCATTCCGCCGAAGCACCCTTTTGTGCTTGCAGGAAGCTCCCTTGGCGCATCGGCAATCATCGAGTACCTCATTGAAGCCAGAGAGCCGCAGCCCGAATGCGCCATACTCATCGGCCCGAATGCTGAATTCCGCTTTCCGCGCTTGCTTACGCCCATTGTGATGACGATTCATCCCGCACTATATGCACTCGCAAAGCCCATCGTCAAATGGTATCTGCGCACATTCCGGGTTGATGTGAAACACGCGCCCGAGCAGATGCGCAAATACGAGCGCACCTTAGATAATGCCGATCCGTACAAGCTGAAAGCAAACGCGCTTGCGCTCATGAAATATTCAGCATGGGAGAGGCTGCATCGCATCACCACGCCATGTCTCATCGTGGGCGCGAAAACCGATACGCTTCACGGCGCCGAGGCGCTCCAGCGGATGATACAGCTTATGAAAAATGCAGAATACCTTGAAATGGAAAGCAACACCGCCACGCACGGAAAAGAGGCGGGGAA
>CAKZSV010000023.1 GCA_937921485.1 uncultured bacterium | reverse complement strand
AAAATGTCCCTACGTTTAAGATTTGGTGGGGAATACCCTGGACACTGGAGCTATTATTCGAATAAAAACATAATCATGTAATAAATATATCCATCGAACCACTACCATCTCAGAAGCTGGTCGGATGTCGTATGCTTTTTTCTTAAGCCGTGGAAAATATTTTAGAATAAAACCATTATTGGACAGTTCGAAGAGATTGTCTTTGTTTAGAACTCGAAACGTGTTGGTGCCAGCGCATTCATTCTGCCGTCTCTTTAGGGAAGCAGAGGTTGGATGCTTTGATGTCCAGGGCGACATCGCTCTTGGGAGTGAATCCGAATCGCCCGGGAACGCCACCGGTTTAACCCGACAGTAATCAGGCTCACCGTCCGAAAAATCGCTCGGACCAAATGCGAATACCCGCGCCTCGATGCGAATCGCAGAATTTTTATAAATCATAGGGAACCTTCGAAAAACTATGTTTAAGGATGATCCCTTGTGGGCACAATAAATCAGGATAAAACCGCTTTCTTTTTATCGTTTTAATTATGAAGAAAGCAGTTTATAGGAGTTGCCCATAAAACCTCCGAAGCGACATAAAATTTCATTGACACAGCAGAGCTCATGCACACAAATGAATAGTGTATGAATATCAGCCAGCTTATAGAATATTTACAGAACGATACCGATTTCCTTGCGAATGTACGTCTCTGGATGAAGACCGATCCGGTGGAGGCAATCTATGAGGAGTGGCCGTATTGGGTTGATGATCGCGTAAAACTTGCCTACGCCTCGCGCGGCATTGAGAAACTCTATGTGCACCAGAAGCTTGCGTGTGATGCGGTTGCAAAGGGCGATGATGTGGTGGTGGTCACGCCCACCGCTTCGGGGAAAACGCTGTGCTACAATGTGCCGGTGCTCAATGAACTGGCAAAAAATCCCGAAGCGCGTGCGCTCTATCTTTTTCCCACTAAGGCGCTTTCGCAGGATCAGCTTTCAGAGCTTTCCGAGGTGATTGAGCGCACGGACATTTCCATAAAAACCTATACGTTCGATGGCGACACCCCCGCATCCGCGCGCAAAGCCGTCCGTGCTGCGGGCAACATCGTCATCACCAATCCGGATATGCTGCATTCGGGGATTCTTCCTCATCACACGATATGGATTAAACTGTTTGAAAATTTAAAGTTTGTTGTGATCGACGAAATTCACAGCTACCGCGGCGTGTTCGGCAGCCATTTTGCAAATCTCATGCGCCGCTTGCTTCGCCTCTGCCGCTTTTACGGCGCGCGTCCGCAGTTCATCTGCTGTTCGGCTACCATACGCAATCCGAAGGAGCATGCCGAAACGCTGGTCGGCCGCGGTTTCACTATCATCGACAAAAACGGTGCGCCGCGCGGAGAAAAGCACTATGTGATTTACAACCCGCCTGTCGTGAACGAAGATTTGGGCATACGCGTTTCCGCGGTGAAGGAAGCTGCGAAAATCGGCGCGATGATCATTCGTAATAACATTCCCGCGATCATTTTCGCGCGCAGCCGACTTCGCGTTGAGATCATATCCACCTATCTTCGCGAGCGCGCCGGTTCCATTCCCGTGGTGGGCTATCGGGGCGGATATCTTCCCAACGAACGGCGCGCCATCGAGAAAGGGCTTCGCGAGGGGAAAATCACCGGTGTGGTTTCCACCAACGCGCTGGAACTTGGCATCGACATCGGAATGCTCGATGCGGCCATAAGCGTGGGTTATCCGGGATCGATTGCATCGATGCAGCAGCAGTTTGGACGGGCGGGAAGGCGCGGCGAACCCTCTCTTGCGGTGATGGTGGCTACGAGTTCCCCCCTGGACCAATACATTTGCAACAACACGGATTTTTTTGTAAAAGCCAATCCCGAATCTGCCACCATCAATCCTGATAATCTTCTTATTCTGATGGATCATATCAAGTGCGCCGCGTTTGAACTTCCCTTTGAAGAGGACGAGCGCTTTGCGCCGCATCTGACCACGACGATTGAAATGCTTGAATATCTTGAAGGCGAGGGGGTATTGAAAAAAAGCGACGGCAAGTTTCACTGGATGAGCGATATATACCCTGCAAATGAAATTTCGCTTCGAACCGCGTCGCAGGAAAATTTTGTCATCATCGATACAAAAGAAAAAAACCGGGTCATCGGCGAGGTTGATTATTATGCTGCGCCCACAGAGGTCCACGATGACGCGATTTACATCCACCAGGGGCGGCAGTACTACATCGACAAACTCGACTGGGAGCGGCACATGGCGTACTGCCATGAAGTCGATTCGGATTATTATACCGACGCAGAGGCCAAAACGAGCGTCAATGTCCTTGAGCAATTTGAAACGCGTGTTATGAAAGGGGCATCGCTTTCACACGGCGAGGTGAATGTGCGCAGTATGGCGGTGATGTTTAAAAAAATAAAATTCAATACGCATGAAAATTTAGGCTGGGGCAAAATCCACCTGCCGGAGCTGGAGATGCACACGGAGGCTGCCTGGCTCGATTTCGATGAGGAGATGCTTGAAAACCGGTTCGGCAGGCCGATGGTGGGAAGAATCCTCTATTCGGTAGCGTACATATTACGGCACATCGCGCCGGTCTTTACGCTTTCGGAAAGCAGCGATATCCGGGTGCATCACGAAACCCGCTCGCCGTACAGCGGAAAGCCCGCGGTTTTTTTGTACGATGCATTGCCCGGAGGTGTGGGTATTGCCAGGCGCGTCTTTGAAATCATGGAACTCATTATCGAGGAGGCGGTGAAATCGGTTTCGGGATGTGCGTGCAAACACGGCTGTCCAGGCTGCATCGGGCCGCTTCCTGACAAAGACGGCGAGGCGAAAAATGCGGTGGTTGCGCTGCTGGGGGGGATGATATAACATGGCGTCGCTTCGCGATAAGCTTTCACTGTATAAAAAGGAAGCGTGCGCTGCAATGCCGGCGCGGCCGACGCCGGAACATTTCGGCGCGGAAAAACTCCAGGATGGCGATATTCCGCTCTGGCGTTTTGTTTCGACGCATAACCTCGAAGAGCACGCCGGCCGGCTTTCGGTTTCTCTTGCGGATTCGATACTGCCGTTTGCAAAGCGCCTTGGCTTTGAGGGAGACATTGCTCTTGATGATCTTCTCTTTGTGGATCTTGAAACCACATCGCTTTCGGTGGGTGCCGGCAATTATGCTTTTTTGTTTGGCCTGGGAACGGTGGAACACAAAACGCTTGTAGTTGAGCAGTACTTCATGCACGAATATGCCGAGGAGCCTGCCATCTTAAAAAAAATACTCACACCGTTTCAGGAAAAAATAGCTGTCACCTACAATGGCCATTCGTTTGATATCCCGCTCCTAAAAAACCGCTATCGGATAAACCGGATTCCGGGATTTCCGGTGGAGAAAAAATCAATCGATCTTCTGCATCCCTCCCGCGCGGTTTTTAAAAGCCTTTTCGAAAATTGCGCGCTCGGCACGCTTGAGTCGCGCGTGCTTGGTATTGAGCGAGCGGAAGATATTCCCTCCTGGCTCATTCCCGAGGTATATTTTTCGTATCAGAAAAACGGGGAAACAAATAGGATGAGTTCCGTGATTGCGCATCACCGGCAGGATATCGTCTCGATGGCGATTCTGACGCTTTTCTTTTCCAGGCTCTATCACCATCTCGAAGCGCGCCGTTTTCATGCGGTAAGCGGCATATCGCTTTCGAATGTCGCGCGATGGCTGTATCGCCGGGATCTAAAGCTTTTTTTGGATGTGACGCGATTTCTGGGTGATGATGTTTTGAAAGATAGAATTCTGTTTAAAAGATTCTCTTCGGCGATGAAGCGGCTTGGGCTGCGCGATGAAATTTTAGAGTTCTGGAAAAAAGATAGTTCTGTGTATTCAAAAGAAGAGCTTGCCAAGCACTGCGAGCACATCGAGAAGGATTACAGCGCGGCGCTTGAGTACTGCGAAGAGGCGCTTTCTCTTTTAAATGCGGGGATGATTGCTGCGGGAGAAGAAATGTTGGACGCATGCGCGTTATCATTCCACCGGGGCCGCTTCATGAAAAGAATGCAGAGGCTTTCCCGCAAGATTGGGGAGAATGCGTGAATTCGATGAATTTCTGTTTGTGTACTATATTATGTAATTGAGAAATATCGTGAGAGCAATTCCTCAAGCTCTTCGAGCTTGAAAGGTTTTGAGAGACTGCCGTTGAATCCATATAGCTCCGGCCTGGAAATTGCCGGATCGTCGCTGTAGCCGCTCATGACGAAAGCGGGAACCGAAGGATCTATTTTTCGAATTTCCTGAATGGCATCCTTGCCGCTCATGCCGCCTTTTATGGTCATATCGAAGATAAGCGCGTCGAAAGGTGTCCCTGAATTTTTTTCTTGAATGAATAATTCGATGGCATCTTTGCCTTCGCTGGCAACATCAGAGCTGAAACCCAAATGCTCCAGAAATTTCGTCATGATATCCTGCATGACGGGTTCATCATCCAGCACCAATATCTTACCTCCTGAAAGATGTATATTTTTTGGAGATTGCGTTTCCTCGATTTCCTGCGCCTTCGCGGCGGGAAGGAAGATGTGAAATGTGGATCCGATGCCTGCTGCCGATTCCACTTCTATGGTACCCTTATGTTTCGTTATAATTGAATAGCTTGTGGCAAGCCCGAGCCCCTGGCCTTTGCTCTTTGTGGTGAAAAACGGATCGAAAATTTTCATCAGGAGGTCTTTGGAAATTCCTATTCCGGCATCGCGGATCGAAATCTGGACATAATCGCCGGATAATAGAGGATGTTCTCCTTCTCCAAAGTGCACGTTTTTACCTTCGACTGATATTGTGCCGCCCTGCGGCATTGCCTGCACGGCATTTAATGTGATATTCTCAATTACCTGGGATATCTGGTTCGCATCGAATTCGGCATGCGCGATATTTTCCTGAAAGCTGAAGGCCAAGCGCACATTGGAACCGCTTGCGGCAAACTGCACCGTATCGCGAACAATGGGAACGATGGATTGATTCTTTTTTACCGGTTCGCCGCCTTTTGCAAATGTCAGAAGCTGGCTGGTAAGCCCTTTTGCTCTCTCGATTGATTTCAACGCATTGCGTATCATTTCAGAAATGTGTTCATCCTTTATATTAACTGCCGCAAGCCCGAGATGCCCGAACACGCCTTCAAGAATGTTGTTGAAATCGTGTGCGATGCCGCCGGCAAGCACGCCAATTGATTCAAGCCGCTGTGCGCGCTGCGCCTGTTCTAAAAGCTGCATCTTTTCGGTCATATCTCGAAATACCAGGACCACGCCTAAAGTTATGCCCAGGCTGTCTTTGATTGGCGCGGCGCTGTCGGCAATGATGCGCCTGGTGCCGTCTTTTGCAACGAGGACTGTATGATTGGAAAGCTCATATAGCGCGCCGGTTTTGAGAACCATCTCGACGGGATTATCGAGCGGCTTTCCCGTAAGTTCATGCTGGATGATGAATATTTTCGAAAGATGTTTACCCTCGGCTTCATCCTGTGCCCATCCGGTGAGCTTCTGTGCTGCGTCATTTATGATGATGACTGTGCCATGCGTATCGGTAGCGATGACGCCGTCGCCGATGCTCTGAAGCGTGATGCGCAGGCGTTCTTTCTCTTCGCGAAGAGCTTCGAGTATCTGCATGCGTTCGATAGACTTCCATGCTGCATCCATGAACAGGGTGAGCTGCAGCACGTCGATTTCCGTGTAGTCAGAATCTTTATTTGCTACTCCTACCGTGGCGATGATATCCTGGTTTTTGATTATTGGAATTCCAAGATAGCGTTTGATTGCGACATGCCCGTCGGGACATCCTTTTTTGAGAGGATTGTCGGCTGAGTAATCATTAATCACAATCGGTTTTTTCTGCCGCACCGCTTCTGCCCAGATTCCGGCGCCGTCGAGAGGGTATATCTCCGGTTTAATTTCCATCGCGCATTCGGCCATTACGCCTTTTGACCAGGCGTTAAGGATAAAATGCCCCGCCTGCGCATCGTAGTTGAGAATAAAACCAATTTTGCTGTCGGTGATGCCGATGGCTTCATCAAGAACGTGGTGAAATAATTCCTGGCTTGTTTGCGCTTCGTATTGCAAAACGGAGATGGTCGATTCAAGGCGCTGTTTCTGCGCTTGTGAGAGCTCTTCCGCTTTTTTCCGCTCTCGTTCATCGTGGATGACCACCATGATTGCTTCAATGTGACCTTCTTTAATTATAGGCGTTGAAGTCACCTTAACAGGAACGAGTTGACCGGCGCGATTGATAAATTCAGCTTCAAATTCATGGATTCCGGTGTACCCTTCCAGGCGTTTTTTATGCTGCGCATAAACGCCGTTTAGATATTCTTTCGGTATGAACCTCAGAATATTCATCCCCACGATTTCTTCAAACGAATAACCCGTGATTGCAAGCCCCGCCCGGTTGATGTATTGTATGATGCCGTTCATGTCGTGGAGCACGATGACATCCTGCGTTGTTTCTGCCAGATTGCGATACCGCTCCTCGCTTTCTTTGAGGTGCTGCTCGGCTTTCTTGCGCTCGGTGACATCATGTATGATGCTCACAAAGGCCTGGGGTTTTCCGGTGATATCGGGGAGTATTGATGAATGAATTTCAATGAAGATTTTTTCACCTTTTTTGTTGTGTGCACAATATTCGTTGCCGCTTGAATAGCCGGTTTGCATGGTGCGCGCAATGCTTGCTAAAGCTTTCTGTCTGTCGTCATCATTCAGCAGGTGAAGCACATTTGGAACATTCGCAATTAATTCATCTACGCTACCCACGCCGTAAAGCTGGCAGGTTTTTCTGTTGGCATTGATGAGATTGCCTTCAAAATCGTATATGACGATTGCATCGGGAGATGTTTCGAAAAGTGCGCGGTACCATTCTTCGCTTTTGCGAAGCCTGCTTTCTATGGAGTCTTCAATATTATCATTACTTTCGGTCTGCCTTTTGATGTTTTTTCGGGGGATTGGTTTTTTTTGTTTTTTTTCTGCCATATTTCACCCCGTGCGATAATGTATTCGAATACCTCATTCCCTAGGCGCATGTACGATACGAAAAACACTTCCATCGGTAATACAAAAAATATGTACACAATTTGCCATACTAAAATTAGCAATAAAGATGGACAATTTCAAGATATTTTTTCCCGCATTCCCCTGTGGGTATATAGGGAAGTCCAAAAAATCATGCGTAAGGATGTTCCCCTGTGGACACAGTTTATTAAAAAACGCTTTCTTTGATGCTAATTTTAAGGATGAAAGCGGTTGTTAGAGGTGCCCTTGATTTTTTTACTTGATTTCCTTCTGGCAAAAGTGTATATTTAATCAATCAAAGAATGGTATGCACTGATGCGGCCCATAAATGCGTAAAATGAAGGTGATGATATGAACGCACTCGAACAAAAAGTCGAAAAGATAGATGAGCGGGTTTCGTTTGTCGAATCCGCGCTTGGCCATTTTATCATCAACAGTTCCACTGTATTGAATCGCCTTGAAAAGGAGATGAAAGACTTCAAAGATGAGATGAAGGCTTTCAAAGATGAGATGAAGGCTTTCAAGGATGAGATGACGGTCTTCAAGGATGAAATGACCGAATATAAAAACTGGTCAAAAAATATGATTGAAACCATGAACGCGCAATGGGGGAATCTGGCGCGGAAGATGGGAACGCTGGTGGAAGATATTTTTTATCCTTCCTCGGAAATTGTTATTGAGCGGTATTTTAACATAAAACCC
>CAKZSV010000022.1 GCA_937921485.1 uncultured bacterium | reverse complement strand
GAGCAGCTCTTCCTTCGGACGCTTCGTCTTTTCTTCTGCCTCATCAAGCAGTGCAATCACGTCCTCGCACATCACGTAGGTGGTGTCGATATTCATAGCTTCCTCCTTGAATATAATATCCCTCTATTTATTAATACGATGGAAATCCATATCACATAAAAAAATTTTAAAATAATCGAAAATTTTTTTGTATACAATCACCTGGTGTCGCTCATTTTTTAGCATTAATTCAAAAATGCGCCTGGCAAACAATATATGAACAAACGATTCTTTATTGAAACATTCGGCTGTCAGATGAATAAAAGCGATTCCGAACTCATGGCGGAAAACCTGCGTGCCAGAGGTTTTGTCCCCGCAGACGAAGAAGAAGATGCGCACATCATCATCTTCAATACCTGTTCGGTGAGGAATCATGCCGAAAACAGGGCGCTCTCGCGTATTGCATCTGCCAGAGCGCGCAAGGGCAGCACAATTGTGGTGGCAGGATGCATGGCGCAGCGCATCGGGAAAAAAATTCTTGATGATGGCCTCGCCGATCTGGTCATCGGTCCCTATCAGGCACCTATCGCTGGTGACATTTTAGAGCTCTTTTTTTCATCGCACCAGAATCTTTTTCTTTCTCAGGATGTTGGAGATTTTCATCCGCGCATTAATCGCGACGCTGCGCCAAAAAGTGCTCAGAGCTGGCACCAGTGGGTGACCATCACACACGGATGCGAAAATTTTTGCGCCTACTGCATCGTGCCGTATGTGCGCGGAAAACTTATCTCATTCCCTTCAAATACAATCATCGAATATCTGAAACTTCTTGCCGATAGCAGCACCACTGAAATCACGCTTCTTGGGCAAAACGTGAACCAATACGGCCAGGACAGTGGCGACATCCCTTTTTACAGACTGCTTGAAAAAGCCGCAGAAGTTCCGGGTATTTCAAAAATTAATTTTCTCACCTCCCATCCCAGAGATTTCAGCAGGGAAACCTTGGAGGTCATCCGCGACCATTCAAACATCTCGCGAGCAGTGCATCTCCCCCTTCAAAGCGGCTCCGATAGCATCCTTCGTGCGATGAACCGCCGCTACACCATGGCACACTACTATGGCATCATTGACGATATGGAACGCATCCTTGGCGATTATGCAATATCGACTGATCTAATTGTGGGCTTTCCCGGCGAAACAGAAGAAGACTTTACGCTGACGCTTGAAGCAGTGCGCCGTATCCGCTTCGACGAAGCGTTCACCTATGCCTACTCGCCGCGTGAAGGCACCGCCGCTCATTCACTTAAGGAAACGCTAAGCAGGGATGAAAAATTGGCCCGGCTGAATGAACTCATCGCTGTTCAACGCGAAATTGCCAGAGAAAAACTCGCGCAGCGCATCGACCGGAAAGAAAAAGCGCTTGTGGAAGCCATCAGCAAAAAATCGCAGAAAGAAGTGATGGGGAAAACTTTTCTCAATCACCCTGTGGTACTTCCAGGTGGAAGCGACGATATCGGCCGCATGGTGCAAGTGAAAATTATCAAAATAATCGGCAACACACTGTATGCGGAAAGAATTGCGTAAGATTGTGTGCATCGCCCTCTGCGCAATTGCATTCGGCTTTTCACCACAAAAGGCAAAAAGCGAAAATGCCGAAACGGAATTATTCAGCCGTATCACATCCCTCTCCAAAGCGGGAGAATCGAAAAAAGTGATGGCGCTTGGAAATGAATTCCATAATAAGTATCCTTCAAGTTCAAAGCGCGGCGAGGTGTATGTTATTATGGCAGAACACGCTTCTTCGCCTGATGTGTCGCTGAAATTATATCGAGAAGCATCTTTCAGATTGAAAGGAAATCGAAGCCTCGACGCGCGGCTCGAAGTGTGCCGCATCCTTCAGCTTGCCTCACGATGGAAGGAACTCGAAGAAGAAGCCCGAAGCGCTGTCGCTCTTGCCAGCGATGAATTGCGCAAGGCGGATTTCATGCTACACCTTGCGCGCGCGTATATCTCCGAAGAAGAATACGAGAAATGCGCCGACCTCTGCGAAAAAGTAATCAAAATAAGCGATCGGCCTTCGCACGTTCTGCCATCCCTGCTCTTGCTTTCACATGCCGAAAGAAAAATGACCGGCTACTCGAGGGGATATTTCGCCATATTGCGCGATATTATCTCGGGGTTTCATCAATCGGAAAACGCGTGCTCGGCTCTCTACCTTCTGGGTCGAGCCTATCATGAAAGGGGAGATTATAACAGGGCATACTCCGCCTACCGCGAAGTAACAAAGCGCTTTCCGCGATCACCCGAAGCATCGTTCGCATCCGCAAAGATCGCCACGCTTGAAAACCATCATCCGAAAATTGTCGGTTTTCTCCCCGATGAAGCATTCTTAAAATCGCTCGACAAAATCGACCTCACCTCATACGGACCCACAGAAGAAGACCATATTCCAAAAAAATTATATTACGCGATTATGCTTGGCCCGGTTGCGGAAAAATCCGATGCGGTAAAAATCGCACATTCCATCAAGAACGAATTCTCTCCGGTGAAAATAGTGCATAGCGCCCGCGGCTATGCGGTGTACGCAGGAAGGCTTCGCGATACCAAAAGCGCATCGACGATGAAAATACGGCTTGCAGAGGAAATGGGCTATAATGGCAAAATTGTCCGCCTCCGCATCGATGACAATAAAACGTATATTTACGGAGAATGATTGCGACAATGGAAGCAAAGCTTACGCCGGTGATGAGGCAATATCTCGATATAAAGAAAAACCACCCGGATGAAATTCTCTTTTTCCGGATGGGCGATTTCTACGAGATGTTTTTTGACGATGCGGAAACTGCATCGAAAATTTTAGACATTGCCCTCACGTCCCGTCAGAACGATGTGCCGATGTGCGGGGTTCCCTATCATGCCGCGGAAAGCTACATCGCGAGGCTCATCAAGGCGGGCCGCCGCGTGGCGATCTGCGAACAGATGGAAACAACCCCTTCAAGCGGCTCCATTGTCAAACGAGAAGTTGTCCGTATCATCACCGCGGGAACGCTTGTGGAACAGAACCTCATTCAGGGAGATGAAAACAATTTTCTCTGCTCCGCAATCGTCCTCGATGAAGAAATTGGCCTTGCCTTCGTGGATATTTCCACGGGAGACTTTTATCTTTCGACGATTCATAATTCCTTTGAGCTTTTCCGGGGAGAAATCACCCGCTTTTCACCGCGTGAAATAGTGTTCAGGGACAATTCAAAAAAAGCCGACCCTCGCATTCACGAATTTTTGAAAAATTCCGATATCTCTATCGCTTCGCTTAATGAATGGATGTATGATATTGAATATCTCAAGGGAATAATATCTGAGTCTTTCGGCATCGCAGGCATCAAGGGATTTGGATTGGATGCGCCCGCGGAAATTTTGGCTGCCGGTTCCGTACTGCACTACCTTCGCGACACGCAAAAGCGCACGCTCGAGCATTTGAAGTTTCCGCGCAGATTCTCGACTTCAAGCTATATGGCCCTCGATGAGGCCACCATCCGCAATCTTGAAATCATCCGAAATCAGCAGGACGGGAGCAAAAACCGCACCCTGTATTCAGTGCTGAACAGGACGCGCACGGCAATGGGAAAACGCCGCCTTGAACGCGTACTCCTTCAGCCACTTTTGGATATACGCGAAATAGAAAAGCGCCTGAATATTGTGCAATATTTTCACGAATACCATGCGCTTGCGTTGCAGACGCAGAATCTTCTGGACGACGTTGCCGACCTTGAACGGCTTATTTCACGCCTCATGCTCGGCCGCTCCACAGCCAGGGATTTTCCCACGCTTTCACAATCGCTCAAAGCAGCCGCGAAGCTTCGCGATTTTCTTGAAGAACAGCCGCTGGAAGATGTGCAACAGCTTGCAGCCAGGATCATCGTGCTACATGAACTCACCGATAGAATCGACGCCACGGTGCTCGACGATCCGGCACTCACGCCGGAGCAGGGGCGGGTGATTCGTCCCGGGCGCAATGCCGAAATCGACCGGCTGTACGATCTCACGCATGATGCAAAAAAATGGGTACTCGAATTCGAAGAAAAAGAAAAAAAGAAACTCGGCATTTCAACGCTAAAAGTCAAATACAACCGCGTGTTCGGCTATTATATCGAAGTGAGCCGCGGACAGACAGGCAAAGTCCCGGAAGGATATTCCCGCAAGCAGACGCTTAAAGGCGCTGAGCGATACACGAACGAAGAGCTTGCCAGGTTCGAAGAAGAAACGCTTTCCGCGTCGGAAAGGCTCATAGAACTTGAGAAAAAAGAACTCAATGAACTTCTGGCAGAAACTCTCAAAGAGAGCCATCGGATACAGGCATGCGCCGAAGCAATCGGCGAAATCGACACATTGCTTTCCTTCGCAATCGCCGCTCTCGAGCACAGATTTGTCCGGCCGAGTTTCAATGCGGAAGGGCTGATGCAAATTGCTGACGCGCGTCATCCTATTGTTGAAAAATACTACACCAAAGAAGTGTTCATCCCCAACGATATTTTTCTTGATACCAAAAACAATATCATCAAAATAATCACCGGTCCGAACATGTCGGGCAAATCAACCTACATACGTACCGCGGCGATAGTGCAGCTCATGTCGCAGATAGGTTCCTTCGTCCCTGCGCGCGAAGCAAATATCGCGCTTTCCGACAGAATTTTCACGCGCATCGGCGCATCGGACAATATCTCAATGGGAGAATCCACATTTCTTGTCGAGATGTCGGAAGCTGCCATCATCCTGAACAATGCAACTGAAAAAAGCCTCATCATCATGGACGAAGTGGGAAGGGGAACGAGCACCTACGACGGTCTGGCGATTGCATGGGCGGTGGTAGAGTATCTCGCCCGATACATCCGCGCGAAGACGCTCTTTGCCACGCATTATCACGAACTGACGCGCCTGGGCGGAAAAAACGGAGCGGTAAACTACACCGTGCTTGTGAAGGAAAAATTCGACGGCGTGGAGTTTCTGCACAAAGTGGTGCCGGGCTCGGCCGACCGCTCGTACGGCATCCATGTGGCAAAGCTTGCGGGCATTCCGAAGGAAGTGACTTCACGGGCGGCACAGATTTTAGAGAGGCTTGAAAAACAATCGAAAAGCCGCAGCGAAAAAGGATCAGAACACGATACCTCATCGGAACAGCTTGAAATGTTCAATGCCGCAAATCACAGGGTTATCAAAGCAATCAGGGAAATTGACCTGGACACAATCGCACCGCTTGATGCGCTCAATATACTTTCAAAACTGAAAAAGGAAATTGAGTAATAAATCATGCAGTCTTATTCCAGGGGTGAAAAAGATTTAGATTATCAGGTGCAAATACTGTCGCAGTTATCAAATATATTCCTTGACGAACGGATGCTGAATGCAATAATGAATGTTACAACGTTCAATGAATTTTTCGCCATACTAAAAAACATACATGAATAATCATCATAAAGGGGAGAGTACCGTGAAAGAGGCAGCGCTGAAAGAAATCATTCCAGGGGAAGAAGATCGGTTGTTCATCATAGACCGCGAATGCTACATCATTTTTACCGGCACAGCGCTCACTGACGAGCGCCCCTTCATACGTCTGGGAAACTTCATCGATCTTCCCGTGGAAATCATCCCTCAGATAGAAAATATCGTCATCACCGATTTCCTTGTGGGCAATCCCGCATTCGAACAGTTCAATATCGATGTGCGCACGCTTTCACAAAACCGCTACATCGGAAGCCTTCCCGTCGTCAGCAGATACCTTGATTTTCAAAAGGTGTTCGGCCTCGATCTGAAAAATGCCAAAATCGTTGATGTGGAAAAAGATGTGCCGTTCATTCATAACAAAAAAGAGCTGAAAGACGCGGAGTCTTTCATTGGGATTTTTTATACAAATGGAAATTTCAAAATTCATCATCAAAAAAAATTTTTACTTGATCTGGCACGAGAAACGGCCGCAGCCTTCGACGAAAAAAAACTCATGGATCGGCTCATCGGATCCACGCGAGAGTCCGGGCGCTATGACGGCGACGGCATGGTCATCATCGCTCAAACGCCGTTCTTCTACAAAAACGGCAGCTTCACGCCGTATCACTTTCCGAAGCATTTCCTTGAAGATTTCAGCCGCCTTTCAATCGATCCATCGCGCATCGGTGAAGTGATACATCCATCGGCAAATTTCATCCATGTAAGCAGGCTTATGCGATGGAAGCACGCATCCGGCGGCCGTCTTCTGCTCATCACGGATCATCGGGAGCAATTTTCATACATACAAAAGCTATTCTCGAAAGCAACTCTGGTACGGAAGGATTTCACCGGTCTTTCGCATGACGCACCAAACGGGCTTTCTTTCATCACAAAAGCAGGAAGTTTCAATATCACCATTCGTTATTCGCGCACAAAACCTCATCGGCTGGATCTTGCACTCACCTACGTGAAAGGATCGCGCACGCTTTCATCGATAATAAAGGAAAAACAGGATGGCATTATCATTCCATCATCCATTTATGAAGAATATGCGGCCATCCTTCGTTCAGGAAATGTGCCTCTCATAGTGATTGCCGATACTGATTTCGCGAAAAAGAAACTTCGCGATCCATCGATCATACTTATGCAATCGGGATTTCAGTACGAATTCAGAAAATACACTTCTTCACGTGACCTGTTTACAGATCTTGAAAAAGTAATTTCAAATTCACCCTCACCTGCATCGCTTCAGCCTGATGACATTGAAAAGATGGCGCGTGAAAAATCTGCAAGCATCAGAGAGCGCCCCTTTACAGAAACAGAATACGCGGAAATGCAAAACCTCATTTCTCTGTGCCGGCTTACTCTCTCAGAAGAAAAAGATAGAAAAAAAGCACAGGCTCTTCGAAAAGCCGTTCACGAACTTTCAGCGCCTTTCAACCGCCTGCTATCGCATGATTGTGCAATAAAAATGAAAAGCATCATCGCCTTTTATGGTGCCAGCGCATACGAATTCATTGAATGTATTCCCGCACAGAACGTCCGCCATACGCCAATGATAGAGGAAATATCCGAAAACGCGATTCAGGAAAAATTCGCGCACGATATTGATGATAACGAAAAAAATTTTTACCTTCGCATCATCGAGGACAGAAAACGGCTTCAAAAACTTTTAGACCTTTTGCGCCCGGCTTCCGATGAAAAGGATTTTCGCGATCTTTCCCGCGCGCTCGAAGAAAGAAAATCATACTATTATACTGAAGAGCCGGAACCGGAATTTACGGTTGACGAAAAGCCTTCCGTAAAAGTTTTATATAAAAAAATTATCGCCTGCCTCCTCGTCGCGCTTTCGCTCGGGTTCATCATTCTTTCTTCAATTGATTCGCATCGGAAGGATAGCGAAGAACGGGAAACGCGCGCGCGATTGCGAGAAGCTCAGGAACGAAAAGAACTCATCGATAAATATCAGATATACGTTTCCCCGCACGATATATTCGTCTTCGCGAATAAAATCGCTCTTGAAAACGGATATCGCCCGATTACATACAAGGGACTGAAAGAAAAAAATCCTAACTGGATATATCCAGGAAACCGCTTTACAATTGGAAGCGAAAACATCACCGTCAGAGAAGGCGATACCTTGTGGGATATCGCTCATGAAAGGCTAATGGAACGCAACATCGCATTCTACCGGCTCGTGGATGAGCTAAAAAACGCCGCGCTACATACACATGATTTTGCCGAAAAGCTACGGAAGGCGGAAGAACTCGGATTCAGCGAAACCCATAAAAAAATTTTAGCTTCATTGAAAAACGGCAGGATAGATGGCGGAAAAGGACAAAAATAACTATTACGTCGAACCCGTCGAAATTGAAATATATTTAAAAAAAGCGGGGAAGGTCCGAACCATCGTAAAAGACCTCAATATCGAACTCATCGACGTGAAACCTATTAATAAACATAGCGAAAAGATATTCGAACATTTCAAGAAAAAAGACGAACCCATCGACCTTATGGAAGTGATGAATGTTTTTCCCGAATACATGAGCGTGATTTTCGACTCCTACTATCAGCACATCAATCTTTTCGAGAAGCTGAGCATGTATTTTAAAAACGCGCTTGCCGGCAGCATCGATTCATGGAGGCTTGCGCTCTACTTCATTGAGCTTCTCATCAAGTACGAGCCTACCATCGCGTCATCGAACATCCTTGGGGATTTTCAGACCCACAATCTCAACTACACCATTCGGAAGCTGAACAGCTTGAATCAGAAATTTCTTCTGGAAGACGCAACGGTTGAATATCTCATCAAGCGCCACTATGAAGCGCATGAAGGACAGCCGCCGGACCGCGAATTCGACAAGCTCGTTGAGCTGTGGCATTATAATATCAGGGAGAAGGATTTGAGGTATTGAGCGTTTGCGATATTACATTTGTCTTTTATCAATAAGTTTTTTAACATCCTCGGGTCTGTTTTGTTGATGGATACGCCTATGACAATTGGGACAGAGAGCAACAGTGTTTGACAGTTCATCGGGCCCTCCACCGGAAAGAGGAATTATATGGTGAACTTCCAGAGAATATGGGAGTTTAACATCTTCAACATCTGTATTATTTCCACAAAGTTCACATATACCTCCTGCTAAAAAAATCCTTTTCTCCACAATTGCTTGATTACGAACAAAATGCGTGGTAATTCCAATAACTCGTGCGACATCATTTCTTTTTTCTTCAGATTTTATTGATTCGAGCATTTCCGCATATTCATCTTGCTCAAGCTCGCTTTTGTGTATTATTGCAATTGATTTTTTTAATATAACTCCATCAGGCACATCAATAGTTAATTTATCAAAAAGCACATGCCCTTTCTTTGCTACCGGGGATATCGCCGCTTCCGCCCAACCGTTTACTTTAAGGCCATAAATTGGAATATTGGACAATTTGTACGCTTTGTATTTAATAGACTGTCTCGGAGGTCTATTATTTTCTTTGTCCATCTGAACATTGCCTGATGCGACGAGGTCCCAGCTTATTCCCTCTTTCTCGACTCCATCAATAAGAAAAATTGAATCCACTTTATCAAAAATTACAACACATAGTGCTTTGAAATTACGAAAATTATATTTTTCATCAAATTTTGGTTGAACAAGTGAATAATCATCTATGCTACCTTTATATTCCTGAATCTGTTTTATCCGGCTGTTTTTATGCCGGAGAAGCACGATTTCCTCAAGTGCCACACCGGTAATTATACTCACCGCTTCTGAAAGTTTCATATTGCAATCCTAATAGTGATTCAGCAGTTTGTGACATGATATTCTCACATCTTCTTAAAAATGTCAAATTATAAAAAATAAGGGAACTTCTAAAAACTATGTTTAAGGATGTTCCCTTGTGGGCACAATATATAAGTAAAAACCGCTTTCTTTTATGTGGATTTTAAGGGTGAAAGCGGTTTTTAGAAGTGCCCATAAGAGAACTTCTAAAAACATTTATTCAAAGCGATTGAAATAACCTCCTGATATTATATACTTGCTTTCCATTTCAGAACAAAAAACTCAACAAATGTATATATATAAAATATTTCAATAAATTTTCCATTATTTCCCGGTAATCAGCAGAATATTTCATGAATATATTCACTTTTTAGTAAAAAAATTGGCTCCATTTTACATAATTGAAACATGGGAGATTTCTTTTGATTTGACACGAAACCACATTATTAAAAACTTGTGATGCTTCACTGTAACACCCTTCATCACAAGGAGACCACCATGCCCAAACAGGAAGTCTATATTGCCGCTGAGAGAAGCTTCACCTATCAGCCTGAATCGTATCGCCCGGTTTCATCGTTTTTTGGCGAAAACACATTCAGCGCGAAAGTGATGCGCGAGCGATTGCCGCGGGAAGCCTATGAAGCGTATCTCGAAGCCATCGACCGAAAAAGAAAAATCGATCTTGAACTTGCCAACATCGTGGCGAATGCCATGAAAGACTGGGCGCTTGAAAAAGGCGCGACTCACTACAGCCACTGGTTTCAGCCCATGACAAGCCTGACCGCGGAAAAGCACGACAGCTTTCTTGAAGCAATCGGAAATGGCGATTACATTGAACGATTCTCCGGTAAACAGCTCGTTCAAGGCGAACCCGATGCTTCGAGCTTCCCCAGCGGCGGCATCCGCTCGACCTTTGAAGCGCGCGGATATACCGTGTGGGATCCATCAAGCCCGGCATTTATTGTGAAGGGCGGAAAGGGTATAACGCTCTGCATTCCGTCAATTTTTCTTTCGTACACCGGAGACGCACTGGATCATAAAACCCCTCTTTTGCGGTCAATAAACGCTATTAACGATAACGCCTTAAAACTGATGCGCGTGTTAGGAAACAAGCGCTCACGGAGGGTTTTCGCGACATTGGGCCCCGAACAGGAATACTTTCTCATCGATAAAGAATTTTACTATCGGCGCCCCGATTTAGTGATGACAGGCCGTACTCTTGTAGGCATGCCCCCAAGCCGCGGGCAGCAACTCGAAGACCATTATTTCGGAAGCATCAAAGAGCGCATTCTAACCTTCATGCATGAAGTGGAAGAAGAGCTCTATCTTTTGGGCATTCCTGCCAAAACGCGCCATAACGAAGTCGCGCCGAGTCAGTTCGAAATCGCACCGCTTTTCGAAGAAGCAAATTTAGCCACCGACCATAACGCTCTGATTATGGAAGTGCTGAGAAAAATTGCCAATCGCAATGGCCTGGTCGCGCTGCTGCATGAAAAACCTTTTGCCGGCATCAACGGTTCGGGAAAGCACGTAAACTGGTCTTTATCCGACGATCTCGGCAACAATCTCTTAAATCCCGGTAATACCCCGCACGACAATGTGCAGTTTTTAGTATTTCTCATCGCGACAATACGCGCGGTTTACAAACATGCGGATATCCTGCGCGCCGCGGTGGCTTCATCTGCCAACGATCATCGCCTCGGCGCAAACGAAGCCCCTCCCGCCATCATCTCGGTATTTTTAGGCGAGCAGCTTAGTAAAATTCTCGCCAATATCGAAAACGGCGCCGCGACGGAAGCCACCAATACTGCCATCATCGATCTGGGAATTTCCAGGATACCCATTCTAAGCCGCGATAATACCGACCGCAACAGAACTTCTCCTTTTGCGTTCACAGGAAATAAATTTGAATTCCGCGCGGTGGGTTCGCATCAAAACATCTCTTTCCCCGCGACGGTGCTTAACACCATCGTCGCTGAAAGTCTGGATTATCTTGCGAATACAATATCCCGGCACGGCACCAATGCAAAACAGGCCGCAATTGATGTTCTCAGGGAAGAAATAAAGGAAATCAAGCCCATCCTATTCAACGGCGACAACTATTCCCCGCAGTGGGAACAGGAAGCCGCACGTCGTGGCCTTCCAAATAAAAAATCAACTCCCGCTTCACTTCCCGACATGATTACCGATAAGGCGGTGAAACTTTTTTCTTCATACAAAGTGCTTTCAGAAATCGAGTTGAAATCCCGCTACCATGTACGGATCGAGCGATATTGCAAAAAACTCGATATCGAAGCAATGACACTTTACGAAATGGTTTCGAATCAGATTTTGCCTGCGGCGCTTCAGTTTCAGTCGGATATCGCATCTTCAATAGAGGAAACGGGGGATGTTCTTGGAGATTCATTTGATCTGACTCCGCAGAAGGAAATACTTAAGGAAATAGCCGTCGAAATTAACAGCACCATAAAACTTAAAAAAGCTCTACTTGAAAAGCGAAATCAGGCATTGAATATAGCCGATGAAACAAAACGCGCCGAGTATTACTATAACGAAATTCGTCCTACAATGGAAGAGCTCCGCGAACACTGCGATAAGCTTGAACTGCTCGTTGATGAAGAAATCTGGCCGATGCCCAGATTCTGGGAAATTCTTTTTATCAGCTAACATTTATGCAGAACCGGGAAGGGCATGTACTCTCCCCCGATTCAATTTTGAAGCGGATTCGTATCCCTGCAAAAGCTGTACAATTTATGATAAATGTATAGAAGAAGCGACCGTGTTTCATATCTGGTGGGGACTGCCCAGCGAACCCGCGCTACTCGCCGCTGAGTTTGCCCGTTAACACCATATTTTATTCTATTGATAATGTTGACAAAACAAAACCGTAAATCCAATATGTCCCGATTTTTAATCGACACAGGATTTCTCTCTTTTGTTAATTGTGTGCATGCATCAAATAGAAAATTGCAATTGATGAAGTAATTCCATAAGTCCTTCGCATCATGTGGTCACTATTTAAAAAGAAATATCCCATCATCTTCCCCGCCGGAAGCCATGGAGTGTCAAACGAGTATGTTGACAGAGAGGTACTGGACATCATGGCGAGGCTCAGAAGCCGCGGCTTTGAAGCATATTTGGTCGGCGGAAGCATCCGGGATATACTTCTCGGCAAACGCGTCAAAGATTTTGATATCGTGACTGACGCGCATCCCCGCCAGATTAAACGACTTTTCAAACGATGCTTTCTCATAGGAAAGCGATTTCGCCTCGCGCACGTCTATGTAAGCAAAGACCGTTTTATTGAAGTCGCCACCTTCCGCGCGCTGGTAGAAAGAGGTGAACTGCAAGACACTGGCAAAAAATATGCGGAAAATAATGTCTTCGGCACCATTGAAGAAGACGCGCTCCGAAGAGACTTCACCATCAACGCCCTGTACTACAATAGCGCGGATTCATCAATCGAAGATTATACCGGCGGCATGGAGGATATGAAAAAAAGGCTGCTGCGCTCCATAGGTGATCCGGTCAAACGCTTTCGAGAAGACCCTGTAAGGATTATCAGAGCCGGCCGTTTTTGCGCGCAATTACAGTTTTCACTGCCCCGCAAAGAACGCAGGGCGGCTGAAAAATGCGCAATCCTCATCACTGAAGCCAATACCAGCCGCCTGCTTGAAGAACTCTACAAAATCCTCCGCTGCGGCGCTTCCGCTGCAACCTTCGAAAATCTCCGGCAATTCGGAGTTCTGAAATTCTGGCTCCCTGAATTGGCGGAAAACCCACACTGGAATGACATGATAAAACGGCTCTCCGCCATCGACAACCGTCGCGCACGCGGACAGGATATACCCAACGCAATTCTCATCGCGTCGCTTTTTTTCGATCTTTTCGCCGACGTCGCCGGAGAAAAAGCAGAAAAAATGAGCCATCAGGAAATCGTCAATCTCATCAGGGCAAAATACAATAACGTTGCAATTCGTCTACGCCTCCCCCGAAAGGAATGGGATATTGTGACTAATATTGCATCACGGGCATGGGTTTTCAAGCGATTCAGCGCTCAGAGGCGTATGAAAGGTGAAGCCAGATTCGTGCGCAATGCCTATTTTCCAGAATCATTGAAATTTTTCGAAATTTTTGCAGAAGCGGAAGGCTCCCTTGAACCACAGTTAAAATACTGGTGGCAGAAAGAAAGGGAATACTTACATCCTTCCGCCTCTTCACAGGCAAATTCATCTCCAACAGCAGTTTCCGCAAATACATTGCCGCAAAACACCATTCACGCGGGCGAAAAGCCATTTATAGCAAAACGCCGCAGGAAGCGTCGCCGGCCCAAAAGAACTGGTCCGCATACCATTGATCAGTCGCCTCCTTCGGGTACGCAATGAAGGTTTTCGCGCTCCTGTCCATCACATCATCAACTTATAAAGTTGACAGAAAAACAAAGCCTCCGCTATCTGGCAATACACAATATTGATGCAGAGGTAATGCTTATGCAGAAGGTGGGTTTTATCGGCTGGCGCGGAATGGTGGGATCGGTTCTTATGGACCGCATGCGCGATGAAAACGACTTCAAAGGCTACGAGCCGTTTTTCTTTTCCACATCGCAAATTGGACAAAAAGGTCCGGACCTTGGCTCAGGAGCTTTGACGCTTCTTGATGCATTTGATGAAAAATTGCTCACGTCAATGGATATCATCGTCACCTGCCAGGGGAGCGATTATACGAAAGAAATATATCCGAAGCTACGTGATGCAGGATGGAAAGGCTACTGGATCGATGCCGCCTCGGCCCTTCGCATGAAAGACGATAGTATCATAGTGCTCGATCCGGTAAACCGCGATGTCATAGACCGCGGGCTGGCATCCGGCATCAAAGATTACATCGGCGGCAATTGCACCGTAAGTCTCATGCTCATGGCAATCGGTGGGCTTTTCCGCGAAGGCCTTGTTGAATGGCTTTCAACCATGACATATCAGGCTGCTTCCGGAGCCGGTGCGAAAAACATGCGAGAGCTTGTGGCGCAGATGCGTGTTATCGGAAATCATGCACAGAAGCTGCTCGACGATCCGGCTTCGGGGATTCTTGAAATCGACCGCAATGTCAGTGAAACATTACGGGGGAAGAATTTGCCGGTGGAAAATTTTGGAGCACCGCTGGCTGGAAGCCTCATTCCCTGGATTGACAGTTTTATGCCCGAAACAGGCCAGACGCGCGAAGAATGGAAAGGCTTTGCGGAAACCAACAAAATACTGGCTACATCCTCGCCGATTCCAATTGATGGGATATGCGTGCGCGTCGGCTCCATGCGCTGTCACTGCCAGGGGCTTACCATAAAACTCAAGAAAGATGTGCCGCTGAATGACCTTATCAGCATCATCAAAAACTCAAACGACTGGGTGCGCGTTATCGATAACACCAAAGAAGCGACGCTTAAAAGCTTAAGTCCCGCGGCGGTCAGCGGCACTCTTAATGTGCCAATCGGTCGTATTCACAAAATGAATCTCGGGCCGGATTACCTCACCGCGTTTACCGTGGGCGATCAGCTTCTCTGGGGTGCGGCAGAGCCCATCCGGAGAATTTTAAAGATCATACTTGAATATATCGAATAAGCGTTTCTGTTTAAACAGTAAACCTGAACGCATGCCAGGGATTTTTTCAAAATGTTTATGCGCTGAGCGTATGCACAACTGCATTTTCAGCGGTGCCTTTTAGCGACTCAGCCAGCGCTTCATCCTTCGTGAATACAACAATCTGCCAGGCGCTTTCCCGATGAAATGTAATTATTAATTTAACGGTTCTGGCAATCCTTCCATTATCGAGTGAATGAAAGGGCTCATCCAGAACAAGAATTCCAGGGTGTTCGTGTTGCCACGACCGCAGGGCAAAGGAGAAACGCGCCGCCAAAACAAAGGCATCTTTCGTTCCTGTCGAAAGCAATTCAATGCTGCGCATAGTGCCGGTTGCATCGGTTAGTGCTATAGAATTTTGATTAAAATTTTTAAACTCAACTTTTCGCTCGCCTTCAAGCATTTCGCCGAGAAATTTCTCGATATCTTTTTCCAACTCTAAAAATACAATATTTTCATCCTGCGCGATCTCTGAAAAGATATCGCGTGCAATTGCAGCAGCTTCCATATCCAGCTGCATTTGAGCAATTTCACGCGTGAGTTTTTCTATTTCTTTTTCTTTTTCATAGATGCTACGCGGCAAGTCTCCCAGAGCACCTTTGACTTCTCCCTTTCCCCGTTCGATACTGCTTTTTATCTCCACAAATTCCGCCTGCAGAATATTCAATTGCTCTTTCTTTTTTGCGACTTCGTTTTTTATACGATGTATGTCAACCTCAGATTTTCTTTCCAGTACGCATTCCTTTTCGAGGTTCGATTTTCGCAAAAGGCATTCAGCTTTCAACTCGTCGATTGTTCTTACCGAATAGCGCTGTATATCGTGTGCAAGCTTTTCATGTAATTCCTTCAATTCTTTTGAAACGCTTTCATATTCGGTTCGGCGCTTTGCATATTCCTCGCTAGAAGCGATGTGCAAAGAGCGATAGAGGTCTTCAAGCTTCTGACGTGCTGCAACATGTTCATCCTGCGCCTTCTTCAATGCTTGTTCGGCTTCTGCAACCTTTTTCGCCAGAATCGCCTCCATATTCGAAAGTTCGGCAATTTCCTTGTCCAGCGCATCTGCCTCGCTTTGAATGCGCACCAACTCTCTCTGCAGTCCTTCCACGGTGGACGATACCAGTTCCTCGCCGGTGCGGATTTTCCATTCATCTTTCAGCGCCGTACACAATCCTCCGCTATCGGGGCGCTCGCGAACTTCCTGCTTTCTCCGCGAAACAAGTGCCGCGACCGATGCGATAACAAGCGCTGCCGCAAGCGCAATTGCAGCCATTGGCGAAGGATACAAATAGAAAAACATTCCAATTCCAATGAGAATAGCTACTGCAATTGACGCAATTCCTGCGGGGTGCCATGTGACACTGTAGGTTATGATTTCTTTCGGTGCATCTTTTTCTATTCGACTGAGGAGTTCTGAAGCGAGTATTGATTTTTTTCTCATTATTTCGCTTCTCGCTTTTCTTTCTTTCAATCGCAGTGCAACATCTTCTCGCTGCTTTTCTTGCTGATTTACCACCCCGGATGCCTGCTCCACAGCGCGTTTGGTATCATCGAATTCAGATTGTAATTTTTTTATGCTTCCCGAGTTGTCTTCCCGATACAGTTCAAGTTCCGCTTTATTTTTTGCAATTTGTTCGTAGCGCACTATGCGCTCCATCGTTTGCCGCACATCCTCAAGCTTTCGGTGCACCTCCTGCTGTTCGAGTATCTTTTCTGCTTCTTTTAATTGGGCGCTTTGAAGTGCAATCTTCTCTTCGAGTTCATTGAGCTTTGTTTTCCTTGCTTCAACCTGCTTCTCCGCAGCAAGAATTTCCTTTCTTTTCTCTTCAAGCATTTTCAGCGATTGTTCCGCTTCTTCGAGTTCCTGCTTCTTTTTACGCAATTCCTTCACGTTTGTATTGTTGCCTCTATCCTTGGCAAGTGCATCAAGTCCCTTCGCTATGCTTCCCGGATCAATCCCCCCGCTGAAAATCGATGCCTTGATTCTTTTCTTCCAATCATCCTCCGATGAAAAATTTATATTTACCGAACCTGCTCGGATCGCATATACATTCAGAAATTCATCAGCGGGAATGCACACCTCATTGCCGTTCCAGTTAATCTCGGCTTTCCTTTCATTGCTATATCGGGCTTTTAAGCGTTTCCCTTCTGAACTGTTACCCTGGGGAGATGATATTTGATCGAAAAGCGCGTCGAAAAGCGTGCTTTTTCCGGATTCGTTATTGCCCCGAAATACAGTGATGGGTGCAAAGTCGAATTCCGCATTGCGAAATTTTCCAAACGATATCAGCTTGAGTTTTTTAATAATCATTTCCGTGCCTCGATGATCTCACGTATTTTCATAAGGCCGATCTCACGTGCCCGCTTCCATGCCTCGATTTTTTCTGCATCTTCCGGCTTATTCTCCATCCACCGTTCCAGAAATTTTTTCGCCAGCGGCTGTGAGGCAATGCCGGCAACCACCGCAAGGTGCTCCTCCCGTTCGACAACGCGCACCTTCTTTTGCACTTCGCCAATCAGTTGCTGAATGTTTTTTCGTGCAGCAGGTTCATCTTCAACAATGCCGGAAAAAGAAAAAAAGATCCTATCGTTCGGGGATAACTCGTGTACCGAATACTGCAGCGGATCGATAGTTCCATCGAAATCCACAAACACATCATAGCTTCGAAACTGCCCTGCGGATGAAAGCGGCAGAAGCTTATAGGTGAGCGCATCACCGCAATGAATAAGCGACACGTATCGCGGCCCGAATTCTTTTTTTCTCCACACCCGTGCCGAGCCTGGATACACCACTTCGCACGTATCAAACCTATGCCTTCGCGCATCATGAATATGCCCCATGGCCGCATAGTCCACGCCATGCCTGAGAAAGAGATCGGTGTCTATCGCCGAGGCCGATGTTTCCTCGCTGTCCTCAATACCCGTAAACACCATGCCCGTCACAACACCATGGGCCATTGCGATTCTCTTTTTCGAGCTCTTTTGGGGGATGCTCCATTCGGCATAATCCCGATAGTCCTGCCGGTGCGGTATGGCGATGAGATCGAATCCTTCGCAATCGCAATACTGAAAGGCAACGTCTTCAACAATATGATCCGGGGATATACCAAAATCATAATTTTTCAATGCCCTATCGCTTCGGCCAAGGTCTTCATGATTACCCGCAATGAAAAAGACTTTGCAGCTTTCTGGCAGTGTAGCAATTCGACTTCGAAATTCAGTTCTCAGCCTATCGGCATCGGTGAACGAATCGAAGATATCACCGCAGAAAAGCAGCGCAGACGCCTGCAATTTTGCTGCATGGGCGATGATTTCATCCAGCACAGAAAGCGAATACTGCGATTCATCTTCCGATTTGCAGGAGAGATGCAGATCGGCACAATGCAGGAGCGTTATCATTATCACCTCGCTTAAAAATGGCAAATATTATTATCATTATCATTATCATTATCATTACAATCGAAATACAACCGATGTACTTTGCAAGAACATTTCGGTGCCGCTTATTGATATACTACCACCATACCCGTGACATACGCTGTCCGGGGTATGCACAATTGAAATATTGTTGAAAAAAAATGCGTGCGTGCATCACTGGAAAAAATTTCCTGAATGAGGGAGCGCAATGGCTTCAAACGGCGGACGTGAACACTGGGGATCGAAACTTGGTTTCGTGCTGGCTGCGGCAGGTTCGGCAGTGGGCCTTGGGAATATCTGGAAGTTTCCCTATGTCACCGGCTCCAACGGCGGCGCGGCGTTTGTGCTGATTTATCTCCTTTTCGTGTTGATTTTAGGCCTTCCCATCATGATTGCCGAGTTAGTAATCGGCAGGCACACCGAAAAAGACCCGGTGGGTGCCTTTAAGCTCATGGCCGGCAGATCCCCCTGGACAATTGTGGGTTATCTGGGAGTACTTTCCGGCTTTTTCATTCTTTCTTTTTACAGCGTCGTGGGCGGCTGGACTATCGGCTACATCGTCAAAAGCATTTCCGGATCGGTGGCCGCACTTCACGACAGCGATTCTGCCAAAAGCCTTTTCTCCGCTTTCACCTCGGATCCATTGCAAATGATCTTTTATAACCTGCTCTTCATAGTCTCGTGCATGTTCATTGTCATCAAAGGCATAAAGAACGGCGTTGAGCGATGGAATAAAATACTCATGCCGCTTTTGTTCATCATCCTTTTTGTGTTAATCGGAAAAGGGCTGACCATGGAAGGCGGCCTTTCGGGACTTTCGTTTTTTCTCAAACCGGATTTTTCAAAAATTACTGCTGCATCAATCATCGCCGCGATGGGTCAGGCGTTTTTTAGCTTAAGCCTCGGCATGGGAGCGATGATCACCTACGGAAGCTATCTTTCGCCAAACGAAAAAATTCTCAACTCTGCCTTTTACATTGTGATACTGGACACGCTGGTAGCTATTCTTGCTGGCCTTGCGATCTTTCCCGCGGTCTTCGCCATGAACATGTCGCCGCAGGAAGGAGCGGGGCTCATTTTCCATATCATTCCGGTGGTGTTTGGCAATATGCCCTATGGTTCAATTTTCAGCGTGCTTTTCTTCATCCTGCTTTTTATCGCCGCCCTCACTTCGGGAATTTCGCTGCTTGAAGTCATCACCGCCTATACCATCGATGAACTCGGCTGGAAACGTCAGCGCGCGGTGTTGGTCTTCGGCTCCATAATCTTCCTTTTAGGAATTCCATCAGCACTATCGTTTGGGGTTTTAGCGGACGCAAAGCTCCTGGGAGCTCTTACGTTTTTCGATTTCATGGACAAACTCACCACAAACTATATGCTGCCCATCGGCGGTTTTTGCATAGCCGTTTTTTTGGGCTGGAAATACGGGCTCGATAAAACCATTCACGAACTTGATCCCGACACAAAGATCATTTCCCTCAAAGAGCTCTGGGCATTTTTCATCAAGTTCATCAGCCCCGTGCTGGTGCTCATACTTTTTATTATGCTACTACGCAGCGATTTCATCGGAAGATGAAATGTGTGCGATTTCTCAATTGCGCTATATTCTTTTCATGAGAACAAAGATTGAAAACAGAAAGTCCGCATCCTGTCCGGGAACACATGTTATTACAACGCCCGAACTCTCTGTGAAGATTTGCCCTGAGTGCGGAAGCGATGTTGAAATTTTTTCAGATGAACACCAGGCTCAATGCGGCACATGCGGCACGATTGTGTATCAAAACATCACCTCGTGCATACAGTGGTGCCGGCATGCAAAGGAATGCCTTGGCGATGAGACATTTGAGCGGATGTCACGCAAGAAACGCACGTAACTTTTTACTTCTTCGGGCAGGAACGCACGCAGGTATTAGTATCAATCTGCCGTTCGCGCACTTCATATAGATAATTGCAGAGAACTTCATTTTTGAAATGCACCATATAAAAGGGGCATTTTTTACATTTTTCGATGGTCATAACATCCTCCCTGATAGTACCGGTTCATCCATGAACCTGAAAAGCCGCTTATATTATCGGCATAATTCGCAAAAAACATGATGCCAATTTAACGAAAATCGTTACTATCTCACAATTAAGAAATAACGTTTTTCCCTGTATAATAAATGAACATTTGTATTTTTTCTTAATTTCACATTTTTATTGACATTTATTTTTTAATTACATATTTTTTATGATATAAGGGAACTTCTAAAAACTGATTTAAAGGATGTTCCCTTGTGGGCACAATATATTGGTAAAAACCGCTTTCTTTGATGCTAATTTTAAGGATGAAAGCGGTTTTTAGAGGTGCCCATAATATATAAAATGTCGATATCATGTCGGAATCTCAAAAAAATAAATTGAATGCCCTTTCCATATTAGCTGATGGCTATTTTGAATGCGCTTCGGACGGCTCATTTACCCTGGTTAGCGAATCATTTGCGCGGCTGTTTAATGCATCACCTGAAGAAATTGCGGGGCATTCGTTTTTTGAATTTTTTAAAGAAAGCAATATTTCAGAAATTGTGCCTTCCTTAGTTTCAATCGCCGAGGCTGCCGACCCTATTTATGGCACTCTTACAATACCCGGCAATTCCTCGTTGAATCCATCTTCTTCCGAAAATCGTTTTTTTGAAATCCGCATTACACCCGATGTTGAAAATTCAAAGCTACATGCATTTGTCGGATCTATTAAAGATATCACTTCCCATGTCCTTACCTTCAAAAACCTCGAAAAAAGCGAAAGGCTCTACCGCAATCTCGTGGAAAACGCTAACGACATCATCTATCGCAATGATAAATACGGCAATTTTCACTACATAAATCCCTACGGGACGGAAAAGCTCGGCTACACTCCGGAAGAATTCACGAAACTGAATTACATCGAACTGATTCCTCCTGAATACAGGGAGGATGTTCGTGCATTTTACATAGATCAAATGCGCAGGGGACTGCATCAGACCTATCTGGAACTCCCCATCATTAAAAAAGACGGAAGAACAATCTGGATAGGGCAGTTCGTCACGATAGCAAAAAATGAAAACGGCGAGCTTGATTTTTTCGGCATTGCTCGCGACATCACGGAAATCAAAGCAATTCAAGACGCTCTTCTTGAATCGGAAGAAAAATACAGAACCATTCTGGACAGCATGCGGGAAGGGTACTATCAGACCGACCTTGAAGGCAGAATCATTTTCGTGAATCAGGCCATTGCGGAACTGAGCGGATATGCACCCGGAGAAATGATCGGCGAAAGCTATACCAAATTTTTCAGTGAAGATACCTCTAAAAAGATTTACGATCTCTTTCATCAGGCGTACACAACCAACAAGCCAATGGAATTTTCCGACTGGGAACTGATCGCAAAAGACGGAGCGAAAAAATCCATCGCGGCGTCTATTGAACTGGTTATGGAGAAAACCGGAAAGAAAACCGGTTTTCGAGGGATGATCATCGATCTCACGGATAAAAAGCGATTCATCAACGCCCTCATCGACAGCGAACGCCGCCTTCGCGATCTCGTTGAATCGCTTCCCGAAATCGTCTTCGAGCTCGATTCTCAGGGCACCATTCTGTACGTGAATAAGCGAACACTTGACCTGCTCGGATACAGCCATGAAGAGCTCATAGGAACAAACGCGCTCAATATCGTCATTCCCGAGCAGAGAGAGCGCGCGCTTCGCGGCCTTTCAAAAACGCTTTCCGGTAAAAAATATACGGCACAAAATTACATTTTTCAGGGAAAACATCGCCAGATACCCATACATCTCTATACCACGCCAATGGTGGAATCCGGCATTATTGTGGGCATGCGGGGAATTGCAATCGATATTTCGGAAATTCTTGAAGCTGAAAAGAACATCAGGGAAAGCCATGAGAAATTTCGCACCATGATTGAAAACAGTTCTGAAATCATCTCCATCATCGACGAGCATGGCACAATACTTTTTGAAAGCCAGTCAGTGCAGCGCCTTCTTGGCTACGATCCATCAGAAAGAATTAGTACAATTGCTCTTGAAAAGGTGCATGAAGAAGATCGGCCGCTGATTAAAAAATTGCTGCAAAACACTATCGCAATGGAAGCAACTGAATCGCGCGTTTTCGAATACCGCTACCGGCATAAAGACGGTTCATGGCGCTATCTTGAAACAACAGCGAAAAATCTATTACACAATCCTCTCATCAACGGCATTCTCCTCAACACGCACGACATCACTGAAAAGAAAATCGCCGAAAAATCGATGCTGAAACGAGAGGAAAAATACCGTAACCTCTACAACAACGCGCTTGTCGCATTGCTCACCATCGATGCAAAAACAAACCTCATCCTCCAATCAAATGATCTTGGGTTTACCTTTTTCGGATTCGATAATAAAGAAAAAATGATGGGCATAGAATTTGCTTCTTTATTCGAAAACTCGAAAGACGCCGATTTGTTCCTCAATCGTTTGAACCAGCAGGGCAATGTATTGAATATAGAAATTCCCTTCATGACTCAAAGCAAAATACGAAAATGGGGGGAAATATCCGCCAGCCATAATTCAGAAAATGACACACATAGCATCGTCATCATCGATATCTCGCGCAGAAAAGAAACCGAGGAAATGCTGACGTACTACACGTTCTACGACCAGCTCACCCAGCTTCCGAACCGGGAAATGTTTGCAAATAAACTTAAAACCGAAATCATCAAGTCATCGCGACACGATCATAATAAAATTTTCGCCGTCATGTGCATCGGCATCGACCGGTTCAAAAACATCAACGAAATGCACGGCCCTGGAACCGGTGACAGACTCCTGCAGAAAATTGCCTTGAAACTTAAAACATCTTTCCGAGAGGACGATCTTGTCGCCCGTCTCGACGGAGATAAGTTCATCATCCTTTTTTCTGAAATAGGAAGTACTGAGAATATAGCCGAAGTTATGCAGAAAACATTCTCAGCGTTCTCAGATCCCTTCATAGTTGATGGACACATTTTTCTTGTCACCATCAGCATCGGCGTAAGCCTCTTTCCTAACGATGGAAAGCGGGAAGACGTACTCATGCGCAACGCCGAAACGTCCATGTATCACGCGAAGGAAAAAGGGCGCAATACCTATTATCTCTACGATGAACGGCTCAACGTTGAAATAATCAAGCGCATCCGCATGGAGGAGGAACTCCGCCATGCGATCATGCGGAATGAATTCCTTGCATTCTATCAGCCCCAGGTACGCCAGGATGGTCTGATAATCGGGATGGAATCGCTCATTCGCTGGCATTCACCAGAAAGGGGGATGGTCCCGCCAGGTGAATTCATCCCCATCGCTGAAAAAAACGGCATGATTGAGGAAATCGGAAACCTGATTCTTTACGAAGCATGCCTTCAAAATGCGCGATGGCAGGCAATGGGCCTGCGGAAGGTTCGCGTAGCGGTGAATCTCTCTCCTTTCCAGTTCAACAAAGCCGACCTTGCAATCACCATCGCCCGCGTCCTGCGCGATACCCGCCTTGACCCAAAATGGCTCGAGCTGGAAATCACCGAAAGCGGCATCATGAGCAATGAAGCTGAAAGTATCGATAAGCTGAGGGAGTTGAAACGCCTTGGATTGTCGATATCGATCGACGATTTCGGCACTGGCTATTCCTCGCTGTCCAAGCTGCGCGATTATCCGATTGAAACTCTCAAGATCGATAAATCGTTCATCGACAACATACCCGGAGATCAGAAATCATCGACCATCGCCAGGACCATCATCGACCTGGCGCACAACCTTGGCTTTAAAGTTGTTGCAGAAGGAGTGGAAAATAAGGAACAGCTTTCCTTTCTGGTGCAGAACCGCTGCGATTTTTTCCAGGGATATTATTTTTCCAAACCCGTTCCATCGAAAGAATTTGAAGAAAAAATTAAAGTGTAATTCGCTTCAACGGCTTTCTACTATCAGGCGGTTTCTCAGAGCAAAGAATTTTTGTCGAATGCCCCGCCCTCTGATTTCAAAGAGGACGGTACATATCCCATTGCCGTCGTATTTCACATCAACAGCATTCCCCTCTTTTACATAGGAGGCAAATTCACTTTTCACACGCTTCAAAATTTCCTTTCGCGGTAGCCGTATTACCTCGTCCGCAATCGCGGAGGTAAATTCTTCGAAAACAATAAACCGGGCCATCAGCATCGCCGCCTGCAGTGCATGCTGCCTTCTAAGTTGCGGATCCGCAACTTCATATTTTGCCGCTCCTGCTGCCTTCACGCGAAACGCGTCATCCGATATCCAGCCGATACCTCGAGCCTGCTGGATTTCCGGCGTTCCCGCGCAAGCCATAAGTATGCAGAATATCCAGACCCATGCAATCTTCAATAATAATCCATTCATAAATAATTTTATATAAAAACTAGTTTATGTACAATTATGTACAGCTCTAAATGCAATTTTAATAAAAAAATCAATTTTTTTATTTTTTTTTCTTGATTTTTTCGATCCAGTGATATATTATGTTAATATATATTAAAATACTTAATTATTTGGAGTTATTATGGATATTCAAAAAGCGCTTTCGGATCTTCAAGCTCAGATGCAGGAACTTCGGGACGGCACGCAGAATAAGCTTTCAATGGTCGTTTTCAGCGGCGATTTAGACAGGCTTTTAGCCTCCTTCGTCATAGCAAACGGCGCCGTGGCTATGGGCATGGAGGTGGTGATGTTTTTCACCTTCTGGGCAACTCCCGCCCTTCGCGATAAAAAGAAAAAAGGTAAGGGAAAAGACTTTTTCGGCAAAATGTTCGGCTTTATGCTTCCCAAAGGGCCTTCCAAAGTAACCCTTTCGAAAATGAACATGGGCGGCATGGGCACAGGCATGATGAAATACCTCATGAAAAAGAAAAATATCCAGTCGCTTGATGAAATGATTGCGTTAGCCGGAGAGCTGGGCGTGAAAATGTATGTTTGCGAAATGTCGATGGACCTCATGGGACTCAAACATGAAGAAATGATTGATTATCCTGATCTTCAATTCGTCGGAGTGGCAAAATTTCTGGAAGAAGCGGGATCGAGCAAAATACAGCTTTTTATATGAAAATGCGAAAACTTTGTGCGATATTAAACGCGCATTAAATTCATTTTGAAGGAGAAAAAACATGGCAGATGACATCAAAGTCGATGTAACGATGGACCTTAAAGGACTCAAATGCCCTCTTCCCGTGGTGAAGGTAAGCCAGCAGGTGAAGAAAATGCAGGTTGGACAGGTGCTTGTAGCTGAAACCACCGATCCGGGCGCGCATGCTGATTTTCCCGCATGGGCAAAAACAAGCGGAAATGAGATTATCAACATCGTAAAAGAAGGCGATGCATCAAAATTTTTTATTAAAAAATTAAAGTAATTAAATGTTACGATTTTAATAATTCATCTGGAATGGCATTTCGCTTTCCGCCTACTCTTTAAAAAAGGGGTTTCGTGATGTGGGATAAAGTATATTATTTTATTATGATACCTATGGTCTACCTTGCAGTCGCCACTTTCGTGCTCGGTTTGCTGGTTAAATTCATCATCGTGCTATCGTCACCCAAACCCGCAGGGACGTATGCCGTATTTCCCAAAAGGCCTTTGCGCTTCATCGGCGCTGTTGGCGAAGCATTTATCGTTCCTGTGGCGTTTCGAAAAGACAAGCTCTTCTGGCTTATGATCATTGCGTTTCATGGAGCTTTTCTTCTTTTGTTTTTAGGCCATCTTGAACTCATCCGGGAATTCATATTTCTTCAAATCATCCCGCACAAAGTTTTTTTAGGAGCAGGATTTGTCGGAATCGTGCTCATTGTTTCGGTGCTATATTTTCTCTTCAGGAGATTTACATCTCCCTGGAGGGAAATTTCAGTTCCTGAGGATTATCTGCTCCTTCTTCTCCTTTTTCTCACTTTCATTTTCGGAAGCCACATGAGCTTAGCTTCGCGCTACGGCATCGCGGGCTTCGATATTCCCCTTGACGCCTATCGGGAATATCTCTCAAGCCTCTTCACGCGAAATCCCGCCATTTCACAGGGCATCATAGCCTCGCCCCATTATGTCCTTGTGGTTCTGCACGTCTTTTTCGCCAATCTTTTTCTCATGCTTTTCCCATTCAGCAAAATGGTGCACTCGGTTTTCATCTTTGCTGCACAACTCATCAAAAGGAAGTAAGCCATGGACAATGAAAAAAGGAAAGCGCTCATAGCTAAAATTAAAACACGGCTTTCGCGGCCTATGCGATACTATCTTGATCTATGCACACGCTGCGGGCTGTGCTACGACACCTGCCATGTGTTTTACGGCATTCCCAGAAAGGAATATTCGCCTGTCGGACGTGCGGAAGTGGTGCGCCGCATTTATAAAAAGTATTTTCGACCAAGCGGCCGCATCTTTCCATCGTGGGGAGACGCGAAAGAAATTGATGATCACGCGATGGACGAACTTTTAGATGCAGCCTTTTCCTGCACCGGATGCCGGCGCTGTATGATTCATTGCCCTTTTGGCATCGATACACCCTTTTTGCTTTCAATCGCCAAGGTGCTGCTCATTGAAAACGGCACCGCTCCCGAAGAATTAACAATGCTCGCGGACGGCGCCGTTGAAAAAGGAGAAAGCATCTCCGAATTCAAGGAAGGCTATCGCGAAGTAATTCGCGATCTTGAAAAAGAAGTTGCAAAGCGCATCGGTGCGGCTTCTCCCGACGGGCTCATTCCCCTTGAGAAAAAAGGAGCGGATATACTTTTCGTAGGTCTTGCCGGGGCGCATTCAATTGTCAATCCCGCCATCATTTTCAATAAAGCCGGCGCCAGCTGGACGCTTTCCTGGTTCGAAGCGGTGAACTTCGGTGCCTTTTTAGGCGATCCTGAGAAGATGCAGCGCATTGCCGACCGCGTAGTAAAGGAAGCAATTGCGCTTGGCGTGAAAGAAGTTGTCATCGTCGAATGCGGAACCGCATACCGCATACCAAAATTTTTGTTGGGTCCATTGCCTTTTAAAGTATCTTCAATCGTAGAGGTCATACATCGCTACCTGAAAGAAGGAAAAATTAAAATTAAAGAAAAAGCCGTTCAGGAAGCACTCACCTACCACGACCCCTGCCAGCTCGGAAGAAACGCGGGAGTGTACGAAGAGCCGCGGGAGATATTGCAATCAATCTGCGCTGATTACCGCGAAATGACTCCCAACCGCGCATTCAACTGGTGCTGCGGCGGCGGGGGCGGACTTGTGGCTCTCGATAACGAACAATTCCGCATAAAAAGCGGCAGAGCAAAATATGATCAAATTGTTGCCACCGGCGCGAAAATTGTCGTATCGGCATGCGAAAACTGCATTTTCCAGCTTGATACGATTAAATCAGGGTATTCAATGGATATCGAAGTGAAATCGCTCACCGAGCTTGTGGCAGAAAATCTTGCGTAAACTGATAATGGATATTTAATGAAAAAATGCAATCGTGCACCCGGGGAGTAATTATCTTCCCCGGGTGTTTCATTTCATCTTTCAAGAAATTCCGCAATCGCCTTCGATACTTCCGGCGCGCGTAAGTATCCATACAGTTTGTGATGATTTCTTTTTTTCCGATATACATAATCGTTTTCGATCGTGAAATCGACCGGCCCGATTCCTTTTGAATTGACCCCATAATCATCAGCGAGATTATAATTCATCGCGACGGGATCGCTTAAGTCAGAAAAATTGAGCCATTGCCGGCTAATATTCTCCGGCACCGGCGTTGGTATTCCTTTTTTGAATTCCAATCCCCGTTCATCAAAAATTTTTTTCATGATAAGCGGAAAACCCAGAGGCGAGCCGAGCGTGATAAAGGTATTGATGTAAACGTCTTTTGCCGTATGAGAAAGCACATCGTATGCAATGATTGTCCCCATCGAATGCGCGATGAGCATGATTTTTTTTCTTCGGAATTTTCTCAGCACGTCTGCGAGGCGTTTGCGAAGCTCATATTTCGCATTCCTGGACGCGTGAGCTGGCACCACGCAATTTTTATGATAATACACATCAAGATCGCGGAAAAGCTTTTGCACCAGATACTCAGAAATTTTCTCCGCTTTGATGCCTTTTTTTTCATCGAAAAATACATCATCGAGTTGCTTTTCCAAAAAATCGAGAATCTTTTTTCGGATTGCCTTCTTTTTTTCTGAGGAATGAATCTTTTCACCCGGCACATAGGGATCATCCAGGAAGCACGGATCGGATTCATCAACGACCAGAGGATCCTGCGGCCGTTCATAAAAAAGATCCGCCCAATACACCAATTCAAATCTGAAGTGTTTTCCAGATTTTCCTATCCGCTCAAGCCCTTCATTGATGGAACGGATACACCAGGTTTTGAGAAGCTCTTTTGGGGGCTTATTTTCAAGCCCGTGGATGAGGATGATGATTTTACGACAAAATATGGTTTTAAGAAATTCAAGCAATCGCATAAGACCACATACCTCAATTGCACAATATATACGGGCAGTACTATTTTCTATCGTACGCACTTCTTTTGCGTCAAGATTATTATCGAGCTCTGGAGGCTCTGACCCCTCTTCGCCTCCCTTATTTTTGAGGCTCTGACCCCTGCCGGAATAACCATGCCGCCGACCATCCGGTCGGTTTTCAATAAAACCTGTTTATTTTAAAAATTTTTTTGCTCATTTTAAGATTTATCAGTTTTTGACATGACAAATGAAAATCTATTTTATATTTTGGTATCAATATATGATGACTTTTCTGAAATCATTTTGAGTTATGCATTCGGGCGCAGTTATGCGCTTGATAATACCCCCGCTTATGTGACCTTCCAGATATTCTGTGAAGGTCATTTTTTTGTTTCCCGGTGCACGACAGCATATTACATTATAGTATATTGTTCCGTTTTAAGGATAAACACGTGCAGGAAGAAATACCGCATCATTCAAAAAAAATTATTATCAGCGCAAGCAGGCGCACCGATATCCCGGCGTTTTATGCTGAGTGGTTTTTTCAGCGTTTAAAAGAAGGGTATGTTATTTCGATAAACCCATGTAATCCGCGGCAGGTAAGAAAAATTTCATTATTACCCGCCGATATTGCCTGCCTTGTGTTCTGGACGAGAAATCCGGGGCCAATTCTTGATAAAATTGCACTACTTGAGTCCTGCGAAATACCCTTTTATTTTTTAATCACCATCAACAATTACGGTCCTATCCTTGAGCCGAAAGTTATCGGATTTGAGGAAATACTACCGAAAGTACAATTGCTCGCCTCACGTATCGCCCCTGAGAAAATCCTCTGGCGGTACGATCCGATTATCCTTACCGATGAAATCGGTCGGGAATATCATTACCGCGCATTTGAAAACATCGCGCGCAGTCTCGAAAGCTGCACCGGCAGATGCATCATAAGCTTTTTTCAGAATTACACAAAAAGCCTGCGCAATTGTGCGCCAATGATCCCACGCGCGGTTTTGAAAGATGAAAAGCTTGAAATCGCTTCAACCCTTGCGCGCATCGCAGCAAATACGGGAATGTCTCTGCAGTGGTGCGCGCCGGACGATGACATCACCGGGCATGAGTGCGATGCATACGGCATTATGCGTTTTGGATGCATCGATGCAGCGCTCATCGAAAAAATCACCGGCATTGGCGGATGGAAGAGGGATACCGCCCAGCGAAAAACCTGCCTTTGCGCAAAAAGCATCGACATCGGCGCGTACAACACCTGTGCGCACGGCTGCCGCTACTGCTACGCGACGACGAATCACCAACGCGCACATTCGTTTTTTAAGCGTTTCGATCAGAACTCCGCAGCGCTCAGCCTGCAGGAAACATCTCAATTCTCTTCGTTGCCATTATCCTCAAAATCGAAAAATCTTCCAATATAAAAGATTTTCCAGAAGATCGATTCCGACGGACTTGGGTCAAGTTTCCCTCCGACCGCTTTTATGGCACTGGGAAGCAGCACCAGCGCTCCGATTGTTGTTGCCACCATGGTATTGGCAATAAGAAGTCCTGTGTAGATGAGCGGCTTGAAATTCGAAACCGTAAGGACCGAAAAACCGAAGATTAATGCTATGGATGTATAAATTATTGCCGTGCCCGCGATACTCAGCGTACGGCGAATGGTGTCATCGACGCTCAATCCTTTTTTGCGATAATGCCGGTAGGTATTGAGAAAATGGATGGTATCGTCGATGCCGATACCGATAGTTACCGCCGCAATAATTGAAGTGGCTGCATCGAGCGCGATGCCCGTCCAGCCCATGATGCCGAAATTGAGAATGACGGCCGTGGACATCGGAATCAGCGAGACAAAACCGGCATTCCACGACTTAAAAAGCCCCACCACGATTAAGAATACCACCACCAGAGAAAGCGCCAAACTCGACATCTGCCCGGATATCTGGTATTCGGACATGCGCACCATTACGGCAGGCTCCCCTGTGATGCGATAGGCATAGGGCGCGGGAAGATTCTTTTTTAGATGTTCATCAATCTTTGCCTGTATGCGCTTCACGTCGCTTGTAGCCAGAAGCTCTCCCTTATGATGATGTATCTTCGCAAACACAAGCGCCGTGCGGTACTGCTGGTCGATATATGGCTCGAAATCGTCATAGCGCCCGTCGAAATTATCGTCATCGCCGGCATAAATTTCAAGATAATCCATCACCTCGCTTTTTTTATCCGGAATGCGCCAGTACGCCAGATCGTCATTATTCATCGCCATGTGCATGGTTTTAATGACATCGGTGAACGCATCAGTGCGCGAGATGCTGAGGTCGATGTTTTTCGGCGAAGTAAGCCAGCTGCGAAACTCATCGATGCTGTGTAAAAACGCCGGATCCTTCACGCCCTCCGCCTGGCCCGAATCGATGAGAATGCTAAATCCGGATGTTCCGCCATAGCGATTACCGATGAGAAGCACGCTCTCGCGCACATAATCGTGCTCTTTGAAATAGCTCAGAAAATTCGTATCCACCTTCATCTGCACCGCGCCCGCCAGCGCAAGCGCTATTACAATTGCCAGACACGCGAGAACCTTCCTGTGATGGAAAATCGACCAGTGAATAAGACGAGTAATAAACGGAGTGAGCCAATTTTCCGTGATATGGGTTTCGGCATCCTTTTCTTTTTTTAGCGAACGGGGGTGCTTTTGAGGAACCAGCATTAAAACTGCAGGGATCATCGAAGTGGAAATAATAACCGCAAACACCACCCCTATCGATGAAAAAATTCCCCAGTCGCGGATTCCCGTCACCTGATTGGTGGCAAGGGAGGCAAATCCCACGAACGTGGTGAATCCTGCCAGCATCACGGTGATAGCAATATGGCTCATCGCAAGCTTCAGTCCCCTTTTCTTACCGGCCGACAAAATAGAGCTTAAATCAATATAATACTGATTAAGAATATGAATCGAATACGAGCTTCCCACCGACACCATCAGCGCCGGAAGGGAGGTCCCGACAACGGTGATGTTGATGCCGAGATGCCCCATAAGGCCCATGATCCAGACGTCGGTGAGAATGAGCGTGGCCATGGGAAGCAGCATCCCGCGAATTGTGCGAAAATTGAGATAGAAGACCACAAGCACCACCAGAAGCACAAGCGGCAGGAAGCTTAAAAGGTCGCGCTTCATGTAGTCGCTCATGAACATATTGGTGATGGGAATGCCCTGTGGGGTGATGTCGATCGACTGATAGCTTTTCGCGATGTTCCAGATTTCGCGCGAAATCTCATCGTCCTTTTTTATGTTTTCAAATCGTATGATGGCGGCAAAGCCGGTGATTTCACCTGTTGCTTTATCCTTCGCAAAAAGCGCGCCTTCGAACGCCGGATTCATGAAGAGCCGCTTTTTGTACGTTTCAAAATCGGCCGCCGTCTTTGGAATAATTCTCTTCCCGTTTGTATCCTCCGGCACCAGATTCACCACTTTGAGCGTGTCGTTCTGGCCGCTCACGTTCTGAATTGTCACCGGCGTGATGATGCGGTCGACGAGCTTCTGCTTTTTCAAGTCCTTCATCTTCAGCAGGCGCTTTTCTGCCTCCGCAAGCAGGATTGGATTGAGCACTTCTCCATGCAGCGGAAGCGCAAAAAGGGCCCGCTGAATTGCCCGTGCATACACAGGGTCATCAGCAAAGGAAGCTATAATCTTTTCCTTATCAAAATGCCCGTTTTTTATAATTTCACGAAATCGCGCAAGACGCGCTTCCTCGCGCGCTTCATCGGACTTCTGAAATTCTTCAAGGTCTTCTGTAAACTTTTCGACTTCGCCGAAAAATTCTGAACTCCAAAGATTCTTCGACGCAATATCCATCACGATGAGCTTGCCGAGGTTTCCATAAATCCTTTTGACCTCTTCATTGTAGAGGTACTGCTCATCATGCTGGGGCATCATCACATCGACAGATGTATCAAACGTAAGTTTGGGAATGCCGAGCCCAAGTAATACTGTAATTACCAACAAGACCAAAAGCACGCTTTTGGGCCTATCGAGGACAAACTGAATATAGCGATCCATAATGCTCCTATGCAATAGAGTAAAGATAAATAATTATTATACGAACGTTCGTTCGTTTTGTCAAGAAAAATTTTTTCTTCATTAAAATTGTCGCACACTGGCTATCAACATTTCAGGTAAAAAGCCTCCAGGAAGGCACAGCCCATATATTCGAATCGGGTATTTTATATAGTGTATCGCCGCGATACAGTAGTATTTTTCCAATCAACCGATTGCCAAAAAACTCTGATACTTTATTCAGCGCTGTGCAATCGCTTTTGACTATTGAATCCCTGTTTTTAATTTCAATCAACAGTATTCCTTTTGGTGTTTCAATCACAATATCTACTTCAAGGCCTCCCTGTGTCCTGAAAAAAAACATCTGTGCGACTTTTTGAAATGTTTTAATGTATTTATATAATTCCGCAACAATTGCATTTTCATAGAGATGACCGGTTATTTCCTCATCGTGATATCCAATCAATTGGCGCACCATGCCGGTATCAACCCAATATATTTTTGGCGTTTTCACAATCGCTTTGCCTATGTTTCTGCTATACGGCTGCAGAAGCATCACCTGATATGAAATTTTCAAATATTCAATGTACCTTCTGGCAGTATCAACGCTGACACCGGCATCACGCGCAAGCTCAGAATAATTGAGCAATGAAGCATGACGATGCGCCGAAAGCTTTTGGAATTTTTGAAAAGGAACAAGATCATTCAATCGCGATAAATCTAATAAATCTCTTTCGAGATACGTATATATATAATCGCGCAACCACTGTTTCCGATCTTGCTCTGATTTCAGGTGCAAAAGCGATGGCATTCCACCCCATTGAAGGATATATTTTTCGGCATGCTTTCGTAATGCACCGTCTGCATCAAATAATACTGAAGGCGTATCATTCAGTATAGAATCAATATTTTCTGCATCAAGAAGATCGAGCAATAGCGCATTGTCTCTAATCCCTTCCACAAGTTCCGCAATCATCATTGGCCATAGCTCATACACCCAGATTCTTCCGGCAAGTGTTTCTCTTATGTTTTTCAGCATGAGAATCTGGCTTGAGCCTAAAATAACTGAAAAAGAAATGAGCCCTTCATCAAAAGAATATTTTATCTTTTCAAAAATCGAGCTTTCTTTCTGCGCCTCATCTATCACTGCAGACCCTACATCCCTATTCCAAAAAAAGGTTTCAACATTTCGCAATCGTTCCCGGTTCTCGGGTGCATCGCAATTAATATACCGCATTTCCGTATATGTTCTTCTGGCAAGGGTTGTTTTACCTGTCTGGCGTGCACCTGTGAGCAACACAATTTTTCTTTCAGCAGGTGATGGTAAAAAATCTGCAAGAAATCGATGATAAAATTTAATTTTTTCGCTCATGATCGTAAAATTTGCAAGTAATTTTACGATTGTCAATTCATTTTTTTATTCTATTTTTCCCTTCTCTTTTAGCCGCATAGAGCAAACTGTCGGCTCTGGCAACCAGAGATTTTTCATCATCATCTTCCGTGGATTCGGCAACTCCGCCGCTTAGCGTGACACCAATTCCGCCCCCGAATGAAAGATGTTCAATCTTCACCCGTATGCGCTCCGCCAGCTGGTAGGCGTTTTCGAGTGATGTTTCAGGAAGCGCAAGCAAGAATTCTTCCCCGCCATAGCGGCCAACCAGATCCACTTCGCGCACCGACTCCCGCAGCGCATCCGAAAGCTTCACCAGCACCCCGTCGCCCACCTGATGGCCGTGCGTATCGTTGATTTTTTTAAAATCGTCGATATCGAACATAATTACCGAAAAGGAGCGTTCGTACCGCTGCGCCTTTTTTATTTCATTTTTAATTTGCTCATAGATATACTGATGATTGTATAAGCCGGTGAGCGAATCGGTGATGATCATCCTTGCGAGTTCCTGATTCTTTTTTTCAAGTTCCCTGTACAGCAAAAGATGCCGCACGGAAGACTTGAGGCGCGCCATGAAGACGCTTTCATTGTACGGCTTCAGGATATAATCGTCCGCACCGGAGAGCAGCACGTTTGAGATTGTTTTAAAATGGTCAACTGCAGATACTGCAATAATCGCACACGTCTTGTTTTGAGAGCGAATGCTGTACACCACCTGATCACCGGAATATTTCGGAAGCACCACATCGACGAGATACACGTCATATTTCTTTTCGCTTTTTAGAAGAGCATCCGGTTCCTTAAAAAAATCGACATTTTCAAGACCATGAAAATCAAAAATCGATTTCATGTATTTCAAATCGAACTCGCTATCGTCGAGAACTGCAACAGGTATATTTTGCATCGCCTCGATGACATCATCGCGGCGGATGAGCTTTTGAATATAGATACGAAGCTGTTCCTGCGTGATGTTTTTCGGGATGAAGTCTATCACACCGCGCAGCAGAAGATTTTTTCTGACCTCAATGGAATCGCTCGACGACATGATGACAATCGGAATTTCTCGCCGCTTGCCGTCGTTCACCATGGCAACCAGCTCATCAGCGCGGCCGTCCGCAAGCTCGAGCGCCGTCACCACGAGATCGATCGGCGTATCCTGAATAACAGCAAGAGTTTCAGCAATGCCATCGGCGGCAAGATACTTCCATCCAAAACTCATAAACGTCTCTCGCAGCAAAGTCCGAAAAAGCGTGCTGCTATCTACATGAAGGATTGTGCTCATATCGGGCTCCCGGCACGGTAAATTTGCCATCAGTTATACCAGCAGCGTAAATTTTGCAAGCGTGTTTTTTATTAACCAATTCGCCTCTCTTCAATGAATAATTTCATATCGTCTGGAATCGGATCAATATACTCAACGGTCATGTTGATTGAAGGATGCACAAACATGATACGATGCGCATGCAGCATCTGGCGCGGGGCATCCATCCACGGCAGAGTTTCATAATTGCCTGCGCGCACACGGCTCACGTATTCTAAAAATTCTTCATCGCTTCGTCCATACAGTTTATCGCCGGCAAGTGGGAATCCCGCATGCGCAAGATGAACACGTATTTGCGCGGTCTTTCCGCTTTTAGGAATGCAGCGTAGCATGGTATAACCATTTAAGCGCTCAATAACCTCAAAGAAGGTTATCGCTACACGCCTATTCTCCATGGGGTTTATTTCCACTTTCCGACGAATGGATATTGTGCTTTGCGCGTCGGGCACAATCGGCCCATCGACAGTGAATGAATTTTCCCTGATTTCACCGCGTGCAACGGCTATGTATTCTTTATGCACCTGCCCGGCTTCAAACTGCCGCGCAAGATTTTTATGCGCCAATGGATTATTCGAAGCAACTATGAGGCCGCTCGTTTCCCTGTCCAGCCGATTGATGAGCTTATATGGACGACAATTTTCCGCGCGCATCATCTGGTTCAACATATAAATAAAAGTATGCGTGATGAAATTTCCATCGGCGTGAGATGGCAGATTCGGAGGTTTCGATGCAACCACGAAAAATTCATCCGCATGCACAATTCGAATGTTCGAATCCACCGGAGGCTCTTTAAGCACCACCGCATACGAAACGCTGTCGCCATTGGATAATACATCATCAGGGTTTGCGATTGCATCATTTACGCGCACCTTCCCTTCAAAAATGAGTCTGCGCCACTCGCTTTCAGTGTGATATCTAAAACGAGTAGAAAGAAAATTCAGCAGACTGAGTCCAGCCCACTTTGAGGTGATTTTCGAAAAGAGAATCGTTTCCATGATGTGGTATCATTGAGAATTTTTTATCGCTTCAATTAACCCCGATATATGCAGCAATGCCATTGAAAGATGCTTCTGTATCTCCATATCCGGCAAGGGTATTTCAAGCGCTTCAAGAGTTTTACTACATGTTCCGAATTGTAAATCCATCCCGCATTCTTCCTTTTTATGATTGACAACACTTTGCTATTGTAGTAGTCACCAGTAAAGAAGAATTCTCCGGGGAAAAAGCAACATGAAAAAAATCATTTCCACTCAGAACGCCCCGCAGGCAATTGGCCCCTACTCGCAGGCGGTTTCGGCCGGTGATTTTCTTTTCATTTCAGGTCAGCTTGGCATCAATCCCCACACAGGTGCTCTTGAAGAAGGAATAGAAGCGCAAACAAAACGCGCCATGGATAACATCGGCGCGATACTTTCGCAAGCCGGGGCCGGTTTCGAAAAAATCGTGAAAACGACAATTCTTCTGGCAGATATCAATGATTTTTCAAAAGTCAATGAAGTGTATGCACAATACTTTTCAAAAGATTTTCCGGCCCGCGCGACATATGCCGTGGCCGGCCTTCCCAGAGGAGCTCGCATCGAGATCGAAGCGGTCGCGTATCTCGGCTAATTGCATCTTCCCACCCGCGTGAAAAAAAAAATTATCATGCACCAGCACTATTCTGGAGAAATAAAAAAGTTTTCTCTCGTTAAAACTCGTTTCTCCGCATCGGGAAATCTATTGGAGAAGGCCTGTGAAATTTTTCCTTTTGTACCTTTTATTTCTATGCCAACAATTGTATCGCGGTTCGACAAAACAATATCCACTTCCGAACCGCTTTTTGTTCTCCAAAAATTTATAGAGAACCCCGCATTCGCATAATGGTTGAATTTTATGAATTCGCTTATTACAAAATTTTCAAAAAGACTTCCCGCATCTGAACGAAATTCAATGCTTGAAAAATCTTCGATAATCGAATTTCGAATTCCGGTATCGTAAAAGTATATCTTCGGCGACTTCACGATCTCATCCCGTTTGTTCCCCAAAAAGGGGTATAATCTGAAAACAATAAAACTCTGCTCAAATATCTCAATATAGCGTTTCACCGTGCGTTGGTCAATTTGCAGTTTTTCAGCAAGCTCCGCATAATTTATTAACCTTCCAATCTGATAGGCCAGCAATTTCAACAAATCAATTCCTGCTTTTCGGTTTTCAATCAAACCAAAATCGACGATATCCTTGAAAATGAGGCTTTCCACAAAATTTTTCAGATACTTCACATCCATCGGATGATTAAGCATTGCCGGGTAGAGGCCATATAGTAGCACGTTATTCAGCTGAGCCTGGAAATCATACAGCCGCGGATTCGGTACTTTGCCCGATACAGCAAGAAAGCTTTGCGGCCAATAAAACAATTTCTTTTCAAGCTGCTGCTGGTAGAGGTATTCCGAAAATGTGAGCGGAAACAGAAAATAATCGATCTTCCTTCCGGCAAGGCTTTCAATGGTGCGGTTTTTTATGTGAAACGAAGACGAACCGGTCAACACGAGCTTCACATGTAAGCTGTCGTATAAAATTTTTGCTGCCCGTCCCGGATCGCTTATCTGATGAATCTCATCAATGATTACGACATCTTGATCATGGCCTAACATGGTACGATATGTGTTGTCATCATATGTTTCAAGAAATTTCCTCACTGGCTCATTGTCAGCAAGTAAATACCGGGCATTTGGGAAAACCCTGGTAACAAGCGTCGTTTTCCCGCTCTGCCGTGATCCGAGCAAAATCAGGATTTCCCGGTATTTTGTAAAATGTGAGCGAAGATGCTGTTCAAGATGTCGCATGGCAATTGTATCTTTAGTTTTGACTATTATTACAAGCGAACGTCAATTTAGTCAATACTTTTATTACATTCTAATGTCACTTTAGTCAATATTATTATTACATCACATGCAACATTAGTAAAATAATCATTTTGCGACATAATTCTTACATGAAAAGCTGTCGAAGAAGAAGGGGAGTTAGTCTTCGTTAGCGCAACTGTGTAAAGAACAAATGGATGATATTGAAACCAGAGAAGAAATGAACAAATACGAGAGCATCACGAAACGTGCTGATAGAGCTGCCTTATTATAATTCGCGGTGAATATTTTATTGCAGCTTTATGCAATATTATCTTTCACTGAGCATAGCTTTTCTTATCGCATGGTTGTGCGACAGAAGAATAATTGACGTTTTTGTATTTATGTATTGGTTATTTTACAAATAATAAATCCAGATCTGCTGGCAATCCCCACCAGATGCGAAACGTTGGCGCATAAGATATACAATCTATGGAAATTGCATAGTTTTCGAATGGGTAAGTATCCGCAAGAACCACATCGGCCACCTTATTCACAATCGCCTCGACAATTGTCGCAAGATAGGTGCGCACCGCAATTGCCATCGCATGAGAAATCGACCTTCTAAAAATCCTCCGCATATCCTGATAATAATCATACTCCCGGACATTCACCTTCATCTTCACCCGATGCTTTGTAATCTTTTCTCCAGTTTCTTTGTCCACGCGCTTCTGGTATTCAATGCGGCCATCTTCACGATGATATAGTTCACAATCTTTGAGCATCATGCGCATGGCAAGCACGAGTAGTTCCTCTCTGGGACACTTCGTTTTTTCTTCTGCCTCATCAAGAAGCGTAATCACATCATCGCACATCACATAGGTGGTATAAATAAACATGGCTTCCTCCTTGAAAAAATATCCTTCTACCCATTAATACGATGGAAATGCATACGAAGAAAAAATTTTTTTGTAATTATCTGAAAATTATGAAAATATATCAGGTAGCTGTTTGAGGCATTCAGGGAGTGTTTATTCCACACACGCACCGGCACCCTTTGCTATATGTGCGCAACCTCACAAGCGCACTCATGTGCTAGTTCGACGAGCATAACTTTTTTACACAACTCAATATAATTTTTTATTTTTGCGCCGTTCTTTGCACAAGCATATCCGACACAAAGCGCGAGATTTTCCCGCCGGAATGCCGGTGAAAAAAGTACGTCATGCGCGCCCAAAATCCGGGAATGATGAGAAATTTTTTTCTTGCGATGCCGCGCAGAATCGATTTCGCCGCCTGCTCCGGCGTTAAAAACCCTGCAAATTTCTTCATCGCGCGCGATTCAGCCGGAGCATTTTCAAGTTCCTTTCGTAACAGCGGCGTATCAACTTCCGGCGGACACACCACGCTTACTGCGATGCCATATCGTTTCAATTCGACACGAAGGCATTCCGCTAATCCAACCGCCGCAAACTTTGATGTACCGTAGGCGGTATATCCGAACACGCCCACAAGGCCCGCAAGAGAAGATACGATTGATATCCGGGAAGATTTATTATTCATATACGGCAGAAGCGCAAAGACCGTGTTTCTTATGCCATACACATTGACTTTCATTATCTCATCGAACTTTTCAGGAATGATATTTTCAAAATAATCCGCATAGCTTGCTCCCGCGCTGGCGATGAGCACATCGGGCACACCGTGCCGTGTTACGATTTCCTGCACACGCCGATTGACTTCATCCGCATCGGTAACATCGAGCGATGCCCAGCCAATACGCTGAGATGGAAATATCCGTTGCGCGATAATTTCGCCGCATGCCGTTTCGAGCTTTTTTTCATCACGCGCGATGATGAGCACATTCGAACCGTACTGGGCACAGAGTTTTGCACACGCAAACCCAATCCCGCTTGAGCCGCCGGTAATGTAGATATTCTTACCTTTGAAAATTTTTTTCATATTGCTATTATCCTTTTTTATCATCACACCGAAATGCCATATTGAGCAAAAATAGATTTACATTTATCAATATGAATTGTTTCCATCCAGCTTTCATTATCTGGAGCGTTTATTTCATCATTTATTCCAAATTTCATAATTTTTTTCTTCCACATCGGATTGTAAGGCAAAAGTGAAGCCGATGAAATTCCAAGCGCTGAAAGGTAGCGCGCAATGGCTTGTAAATTTTCAGGCGTATCGGTGATATCCGGCACAAGCGGCGTTCTGGCAAGAAGATTAATTTTTCTCTTTAATGAAAGCGCCGCCAGATTCTCAAAATTATTCAAGATCTTCTCATTACTCAAACCGCAATATCGTTTATGCAAGGCTGAATCCATAATTTTTATATCATAATACACCATATCAATCCATGGAAGAATCTTTTTTTCGAATTGGCCCCATTCGAAATGCCCGCATGTTTCGATAAGTGTATGAATTTTTTTCTTTTTACATTGCTGCAAAATCTGTGATGCAAAATCCATAAAAAGCGTCGGCTCGCCACCGGAGAGCGTGACACCTCCCCCTGAATTTCGGTAAAATGGCATATCCCGGAAGATTGTTGCCATTATTTCTTCCACTGGCACTTCCCGGCCCATACGCGAGAGCGCGCCGGAAGGGCAGACTTCCGTGCAGCGAAAACAGAGTGAACATTTCTTCCGATCAACAAAACCGATAATTTTTCGGGAAAGCGCTTTCTTTTCACACATACCAATGCAGGCATCACAGCCCGCGCATTCGCTTTCATCGAAGGAAAGCTCCGCAGTTGTTTTTTTGCTTTCGGGATTATGGCACCAGCTGCACGAAAGCGGGCATCCCTTGAAAAAAACAACCGTGCGGATGCCGGGTCCGTCATCGAGCGAATTGCCGCGAATATCGAGTATCAAAGGAATTTTCATATGCCATATTCTGCACGTTCAATGAGTTCAAGCTGCATATCGCGATTCAGTGTCACAAAATACGCATTGTAGCCGGAAATGCGCACGATGAGATTGCGGTAGTTTTCGGGATGTGCCATTGCGTCGCGCAGCATATCGGAAGTGACGACATTCATCTGCATCTGCATGCCGCCAAGTTCGAAATATGTCTTCACGTATGAGAACATTTCCTCAACGGTTTTTTCGCGCGTCTGATGCGCCGAAGGAACTACTTTCACATTGAAAGCAATATTATTGTTCATGTTTTCCGGCTTCAGGCGCGCCACATCGCGAATATTATCAAGAAGGCTTTTCGACGCGAAAGGCTGGGGGGTGAGCCCCGGCGTAAAGGGCTTTCCTGCCTGTCGTCCCGATGGAAGAGCTCCCGTAAGCGTGCCGAATGCCACATGATTCGACATGGACCAGAATCCCGTCGTGTATTTTCCACCGCGATAGTGTGGCATTTTTGCATAATACTCATGTGCCCACTTCGCAATGCGGTTGGCCAGAGCTACTGCTTCATCGCTTCCAGAACCAAACAGCGGTACTCGTTTTCGCGCCATCGCCAGAATCTCAGGATTTTTCTCGAAATTCGTTTGTAGTGCCGCAATTAATTCAGGAAATGTAAATTTCTTTTCTTCGAAAACAAGCTTTTTAATGACCATCATTGAATCTGTTACATCAGCAAGACCTATGATAGCTGTTCCAGAACTGTTGTACTTCGCCCCACCTTTCGTCACGTCGAGTCCTTTTTTGATGCCTCCATCAATGAGCGCTGAGAGAAGGGGGGTGGGTCTGAGGTATTGGTGAGCTTCTGCCAGCAGATTATTATATTCTATGGAAGTATCAATCAGATATGCGAACTGCCTGGTAAAAGCATTAAAAAAGCTTTCAAAATCCTTAAAATGCCCTTTCGAAGGATATCCGGTCTTCGGACCAATCGCAAGCCGTGTCACAGGATGATATCCATTGTTCAATGCCATTTCCAATGCTGCCACCATATTCATCATCTGCATATTTGTGTGACCGAAATGTTTTCCGCAAAGTGTGGGCTCCACACATCCTGTTGCCGCCCAGTTGCGAATATCCCGGATATCATACTTCAATTTTGAAAGCGATTGTATCATCGCTGCATCATTGTGCATGGAAGGCGTTGCCGCGGTTACAAGATTTACCTCGCAAAGCCGCCTGAGATAGGCATCGCTGTTGACGCCGGGCATATAGCGTGCGTTCACGTTCGGATCGCGGATGGAAAGCATTTCAGTCACTTTAAGAAAAATATAGGTCATATCGCATACGGCATCGTTCCCTTCAGGCGTTACCCCTCCAAGAGTAATTGCCTGATCGGAAGAGCTTCCGCCAAAATAAAAGTTCGCCAGATCCGGCGTGAGCGGAAAATGATCCGTGCAGCGCATGAAGAAATGACCTATTAGTTCAATCGCATGTTTTATATATGTTTCCTTATCTTCCTTTGATTTTATTTTCTTTACATCTGCAATAAAATACGGCTGTAACCACTGATCGAGCCGCCCAAGCGAAAGACCTGCGTTCATGCTTTCCATGTGAAGCGCCACCCATGTTATCCAGACAGAATTGACGGCTTCATCGAGAGTGCGCGCACCATATTTTGGAACACGCGCGCACACTCGCGAGAGGTGCACAAGCTCCTGTTTTCTCACCGAATCGCTGGTTCGCCCCGCATCATGCAATGCCTGCCTCGATAAATGTTCTGCGTACACCTCAAGTCCCCGCAGACAAAGAATCATTGCATGCAGCGTTGCTTTCTTTTCTTCATTGCACTTCGTTCTCAATTCGTTCTTTATTTCTTTAATTATGCCACAGGTGCCCACTTTCAAGATTTTCGGAAAATCCGGTATTGTGTGCGATATCGTGGCCTGCTTCCAGTTGAAATACAGCGCATATCGTTCATCCAATATTTGCGAAAGAGGATTGTGATATTTATTGCGAACATATTCTCTGAAATTACGGTGCATCCAGTAAGGAAACACATCGAAGTGAAGGATATCGCGCGTATCTTCGGAAATATTGAAAGGATTATGCGACCTTTGAGAGATGGTTAAAAGCTCATTCCATATTAATCCGCCGCTTCCATCGGGATATACCGGACAACCGATTTTTTTGCTCGTCGTTGTGCCGGCGATAAGACAATCTTCGGCAATAATTGGCTTTTTGTTTTCCATCACATATGTATACGCGCGGGCTTTTCTGAGCACCGGCACCCATTTGTTTCCTTTCGCATCGGTCTCAAATCCGTGCTCCCGATGCCATTGCGTCAGAAGATACGCAAGTTCGGGACATATTTCCGGCTTTTCATTGAGATGATCATGCAGAAATTTTTGCAGGCGGGGGAAATCTTCGATTGAATATTCCGAAAGATATGGTTCATCGAGATAGCGCACGCCCGGATCAATCCGGTCGCACGCAAGGCTTTTGTGGTTACGCCGTGCGATCGCATCAGGAACTTTGTTTATTTTCGGTGCAATTTTTTGTGCTTCCTTTTCATTCTTTTTCCTTTCCTTTTTCATGCCGCCAATCTGCACGCTTTTAAAAACAAGCGAAAGAAAGAATGAAAAGAGATTGAGATACATGGGACTTCCTTCAATGCGCATATCGCTTTTCAGCATCATGAAAATCTGATCGGTGGAATTTCCGGTGAGTAGCCTTCGGGCTGCGGCATCATTTCTGAAAACGGCAATTGCTCTTGCGTCTGCCGGCAGAGTCCTGAGCACGAGTACATGGCCATCCTTGAAATCGATACCACATGCAACGGAACTATCTTCGGTTTTAAGGCCGATTGAAAAGTTAAACCAGCCATCTTTGTGTTTCAAATAGCGATTCAGAGAAGAGCGCATATTCATGTTTGCAGCAAAATAGCGCAAAAAGGATTGAATCATGAGCGATGTTAACGCGCTGACTGATGATTTTCCGAACATGACATTGAGCAACATATTAATACCTCCGTCAGATGTATTTTTTCAGGCGGCCGGCAATGTCGCTGCTCAGCCGCTCAATCAATTTTTCCGTGTCCTCCTCCACTTCACGCAAAAGCCTGCTATTATAAAGGCTTACGATACCGTTGAGTTCAGTCCAGAGCCGGATGGTTAAATAACGGGCTTTTCGGATATCGACTTTCGCATACGCCACCATTTCTTTGGCGATGAGCAGAAATGGACGAAGCGCGGTTTCTTTTTCCCTTCGCGCAACCTTTTCAAGAGGTGTGCCGAGGCAATCCAGAAACTTCGGAACGCTTCTTGAAACGAACATCACCTCGTAATAATCAGGATATTCTTTTCCAAATCTAAGATATTCCATTATGCAAGCGCGTATTTTTTCGTATGGTTTTTTTGAACTGGTGAGCGCTTTTTTGAAGCGCTCATACAAAAGTTCAAAACCCCGTATCCGAATATAAAAATAGAGCTCCTCCTTGTTCTGATAGTAGCTGTACAGCGCCGTGGCGGTGAGGCCGAACTTAGAGGCAATTTTTCGCATGCTGAGCTTCTCGAATCCCTCTGTGATGATAATCTGAAGCGCAGCATCCAAAATGTCTTCTTTAAATGCGATGATCTCTTCTTGCGAACGGGCAATTCTTGGCATGATTGCATCCTTAATAATATAACACTGTTAATATAACAGCGTTATATTAAATCGTCAAGTATTTTTCGGTTTTTACGCGGCATTTTGGTTTTATTTGAACTGCAGATCCAGCGTCCCGTCCCAGCCTTCAGGGGGTGGTGTTTTCATATAATCACAACATCGTTGTATGTACATTTCGGAGATGTAATCATCGGGGATCTTCTCACGCACTTTGCCGAAGTACTCAATCGCGGTTTCCCAGTTTTGTAGTTTGAACATGCTCATTGCTTTATTAAAATTTTCCACAGTATCTTTGTCAAAAATATCTTTTCGGACATTTTCGAGTTTATAGATCGTGGTGGGAATTTCTTTCCCCTTCACGCGCACCCGGTCGATTTCCCGGAAAAGAATTTTTCCTTTAAGCTTTTCCTTCACGCTTTCAGAGACGATGATATGACTTTTGTAGTGCTTTGTGAGCCCTTCGAGCCGCGATGCAAGGTTCACCGTATCGCCGATAACCGTGTAATCGAAACGCTCTTTTGATCCGATGTTTCCAACGATCACGTCGCCTTCGTGAATGCCGATGCCCATGTCAAGCCCGCCTTCCGGCAGCACAAGCGCTCCTGTTTCAACATTCGACAAACTGCGCAGCATATCGAACGCCGCATTCACCGCGCGCTCGGCGTTATTCGGATAACTTTTCGGCGCCCCGAAAATCGCAAGAATCGCGTCCCCAATGTATTTATCGACTGTTCCTCCCTGCCGTATGATTGCCGAAGTCATAATTTCAAAATAGTTGTTCAGAAAGCCCACCACATCTTCAGGCCTGTTGTGTTCTGAAATTTCTGTGAATGAACGGATATCCGAGAAAAGCACCGCCACATTGCGCTTTTCTCCTGCAAGAAGCTCGGAAGTGGCGTGCCGTCCTACCATATCATCGATGATTTCCGCGGGGACGAATTTCGAAAAAACGCCGCGTATTCCCTGCTCCATCTCGCGTATATTTTTCATCAGAAGCGCGTTTTCAATAATCGCCGCGGATCCTTTCGCAAACACGGTTATGTTCTGCTTCAGATAATCGGAAAAATAATTGTTGATGCAGTTTCCGACATGAAATGTCCCCGCCGCGCCGCAGTGTCCCATGAGTGTTACATTCAAATATGATGCTATCTTTCTCTCATCAAGTTTGATTTTTTCAAAATCAGATCTATCTTTCACGTTTAAATAACATACAGTTATGCTGTTTCTATTGACATCATCGAATTCTTCGAAGAAATCACCCATGCAGATTCTCAAGAAATCTTCGGAAGTATTCTTACCGATTTCCAACCCTGGGCGGATATATGCGAGGCATTCCCTGTTGTACTTAAGGAGCAGTGCGGCAATATGGTTCTCGCAGACTTTATCGATAAGCGAGAGAATAAATTCGGCCGTCTCTTCCAGTGATTCAACGCATGCGACAGCGCCGGAAAGAAGATTCAGAACTGTCGCCTGAAAAAGCTGCTGATCAATCACGGAACCGAGCATTTCTACAATGCTGTCTTTGCTGATCTTTGGCGCTTCTTCCTGAATCAGAGCAATATTAACCGCGCGGTGCTTTACGAGCTCTTTCACCGTAGCCACAAGAGGCTCCATGTTGTCGAAGTCTTTTGTGATGAACGCGTCCGCTCCGGACGCTTTAGCCCAGAACTGATCCCTGTCTTCAGAGAGGGATGTGTGCATGATAATCGGAATATCGCGCACTCCCCTTCGCGCTTTCATTAAACGGCTGGCTTGATATCCCTGAAGTAGCGGCATCTCGACATCCATGATAATAGCATCCGGAATTTCTCGATATGCGGCCAGTATGCCGTCAAGCCCATTGGCTGCGCGAACAACCTGAAACCCCGCTTCGGCAAGATACTTTGAAAGGACGCCTGCCACAAGATCGGAATCTTCCACCACGAGCACTTTTTTCACTTCAGCCATTGCCCTCTCCACGCCTTGCCAACAATTTGTCTACGGCATCAATCAGATGTATTCGGTCAAAACTCGATTTGACAATAAACTTTTCCGCACCCAGGTTCAAGGCGCGATTCGCTGAATCTGCATCATCATACCCGCTCACCACAATTACCGGAATTTCTTTTAGAGAACGATCTCGTTTCATGTTCTCAATCAGCGTGTAGCCATCCATGCGCGGCATGGGAAGGTCGGTGAGCACAAGATGAAATTGCCGATTTCGAAGCAGTTCCAATCCCTCAATGCCGTCTTCAGCCATCATGACGGTGTAACCCGCCGATTCAAGAATTGATTTCTGAATTTCACGCGAATTTTTGGAATCGTCTATCACAAGAATACTGAAGTCTGATTTTCGCGCCTCCGAACGACGTGACTTTAAGTCAATATCGGTGAGGCGTTTACTTCTTTCAACAAGCGCCGGCACATGAAGAATTGAAACGATATTATAATCTTCATCGAAAACAATTCCCTGAATGCAGCTCAGCCCGGCAAGGTTTTTCGGAAGTGATTTGAAAATAAGCGTCGTGTACTCCATGACGGAGTCGATGGATATTGCAATCACACTGCCAAGCGACTCCACCACCATCGCGAATGTTCTGGGATGGCTGGACGTATCGCTCTTGCCAATGAGAACCTGAAGACTTAAAAGAGGTATGATACGGTCCCGAAGCTTGATCGAGTCTCTGTTCATCACGCGCAGCATATCTTCCCGGTGTATCAAGAGCACCTCCCGAATAAAATGACCGGGCACGAAAAATGTTTGGTTTTCCGATTTCACGAAATATCCTTCGATTGTTGCCAGAGTCAGAGGCAGTCGAAGCGTGAACACCGTGCCCTTACCGGGAACGCTTTCAAGGCTCACTTTACCTTTTACTCTTTCAATGTTAAATTTGACGATATTAAGTCCCACGCCGCGGCCCGATATTTCGGTGATGCGCTTTGAGGTGCTGAAGCCGGAAACGAAAAGAAAAGAAACGAGTTCCTCATCCTGCATTTCTGAAATTTCATGCTTCCTTGAGGGAAACAACTCGAGAGCACGATCCCTGATGATGGCATAGTTGATTCCTCTGCCATCATCGGATATGGCGAGGGCAATGCTGCCGCTTTCACCCCTGCACGCGATTTCAATGAAGCCTTCCTCGCTTTTCCCCGCAGCTTTTCGCTCATCCGGCGTTTCAATCGCATGATCCACCGCGTTTCGCACCAGATGCACAATCGGGTCGTTGATGGCTTCAAGCACCGCTTTGTCGATCCTGATGTCGCCGCCCCGTATTTCCAGCCGGATCTTTTTCCCCATAGCCATCGCCATCTCTTCCACCATCTTTGGAATGGCTCCTAAAATCATGTTCAAGGGGAACATCCGGAGACCTATTATCATTTCCTGAAGCGCAAACGTATCCCGTTCAACGATTCCGAGCTGCTCCGCAAACGATTTCCGCAACTTTTGAAATTCTTTTATCGGCACGATGCCGCTTTTGTCTGCCGATTCCTTAAGCCCTTCCTCGATGTTTCGAATCTGCTCGTAGTGCTTTTTGAACTGGAATTGATTGATGATGAGATTGTCCAGGCGCTTGATAATGTCGTCAATTCTTTCGGTGCTGACTCTCACCGACTGATAATCAGTCGGCGCAGCTTCTTTTTTTTCCGGGCGAGCCGACTTTTTCTCTTGGGGCGGTTTCGATTCAATCCGATCCTCTGCACTCTCTTTCAGCGTGAACGGCTCGTTCGCGTACGCCTTCGCATAGCAGTCGAGAAGCGCGGATATATCCATCTCATCGCTACCGCTTTCGCGAATGCGGCGCATTCCCTCCTGCGCCTTCCCTGATGTTGCAAAAACAAGCTGAACGATGCTCTGCCCGATTGAATAGCGCTTCTCCCTGACGCCTTTAAGAACTGACTCAAGTCCGTGTGCCAGTTTCTCCATATTGCCGAATTGAAGCATGCGGGAAGAGCCTTTTATGGTATGAAGAATTCTTAGCGCCCTATTCAATTCTTCTTCATTTTCAGGATCGCGTTTCAGCGCGATAACAGCATCATCAAGATTCCTGATGTTATCGCCGAGCTCATCGAGATACTGGCCGATAAACGCTTCGCGCTTCATGGCACCCTCACTGTGCGAATAAAGTAATAGACACCGTCGGTTTCCTGAAGCGCAAGCTCGCTGTGCTCCACCAGAGGCGTTTCCGATGAACCGAGAAAAAGATATCCGCCCTGCCTGAGTTTTTTAACCAGCCTGCCGATGACTTTCAATTTTGCTTCCGGTTTCATGTAGATGAGCGTGTTTCTGAAAAAGATAATATCAATACCGTCGGGCAATTCATCAAGAGAGCCGGAAAAAAGATTTATTCTAAGTGGAGAAATATTCTTTTCGATATCCCGCGAAATTACAACTGTTTTGCCTTCCAATACTGCATTGCGCAGCACCACGTCATAGTACGCACGCCCATCCTCCCGAAAAGAGTTCGGCCCATAGCGCCTTTCTTTCATCCTGGCGAGTGAATCTCCGTTTATGTCAGTAGCATACACGATAAAAGGCAATCCCAAAAATTCACTCGCGAACAGCGCCAGCGAATACGCCTCTTCTCCCGTGGCGCATGTTGCAGACCAGAACAACACCCGCGCCGCAAGCTCTCTGAATTCTGGAAATAGTGCTTCTTTCAATACGCGAAAATGCTTCCACTCCCTGAAAAAATACGTTTCGCCGATGGTGATGCAATTTAAAAAATTTTCTCTTTCAAGAGCATCATTCCTGAGAACTCGAAGATATTCTTCGCGCGCACATCCCCTCGACGAGGCTTTCCTCTCAACGGTTTCCATGAGGTTGCGGTAATCGACATCGGGAACGGTAATGCCGGTAATCTCTTCTATGAAAGAAATATAGCCTTCAATTGCCTGTATATCAACCGAAAAGGCCATCACCACACCTTCTCGGCCAGTTTTATCAGAAAGTCCGCAATGCCGGCAACAGAAAGCACATGCGTGGCGGCGTTTCTTTCTATGGCCGCGCGGGGCATTCCAAAAATCGTTGATGTTGTCCTGTCCTGCACCAGCGTGATACCTCCGTGCGCCACAATCTCCGCGCAACCCTCCGCGCCGTCAGTGCCCATCCCCGTCAGAAGAACACCGACCAGGTTCGAATTGAACCATGAGGCTGCCGTCTTAAACAGCACATCCACGCTCGGTTTCTGGTTTAAAACCGGCGGCCCATCCTCAAGAACCATCCTGCCTGAACGCACCGCGCAATGAAAACCCGTCGGAGCAACGAATACTTCACCCGCAGAAGGCAAATCCCCCGCAGATGCAATTTTAATCTTTAAATGTGTTTCCGAAGCCAGCCACTCCGCAAAACTCGCATCGAATCCGCTTTCAAGGTGCTGCACCAGCGCGATACCGAAAGGATAATTTGACGGCAGCTTTTCAAGTATTGAACAAACGGTCACCGGTCCCCCGGTGGATGCGCCCATCACAATCATCCTGTAATTTTTACCGCCATTCGGGAGCGGAACATTTCCCTCGCCGGAAGGAATCCTATCAAATTTTTTTAAAGCAGCCAGCTCACGGATTTTGCCAATAAAACCGCTGTAAAATACCGTATTGTTGAATTGATCGATATCCGGCTTGGCCATCACTTCCAGCGCACCGCTTTTCAGCGCTTTGAAGCTGTTGGCACCGTCAAGAGCGCTTGAAAGAATGAGAATAGGCACAGGATGCTTTTTCATGATTTCAGCCGTAGCCTGGATTCCGTCCATCACCGGCATGTTGATATCCATGATAACCAGATCCGGCGCTGCCGATTCGCAGAGTTTGACCGCCTGTTCACCGTTGGAAGCTTCTCCAGCAATAGCGATATCGCTTTTCTCCTGAAGCACCTGCCGGAGAATATTCCTCACGATGGCGGAATCGTCAACGATGAGCACTTTCATTCTGCGCCTGCCTGTTGTGAAACTGAATTATTTCCATCATAATTACCTTTCGTAAATCGATAAAATACTGCACGCGCCCTGTTTCGGGAATTAATCGGACGGCAAGAAGACCGTACTTTGAAAGATTTTTTCGGATTTTCTGAGGCAAAAGGCGTAGATTCCGTACCGACATGCTTTCCATCGATGCCATCCCCGAAGAACGTACCGCAACAAGAGACGTATCGATTATGGCACCGTCGGATTTCCTCTTTACTGCAGGGAAAAGCCTGCCCCCGGAATTCCCATGCACAAAAAGAATTAAGCCGCTGTGATGCGGCACGGTTTCGTCGTAGTTGCGTTGTAAATGTTCATCAAGGCTGATAAGGATATACATGTTGTGATTATAATCAATCAGGCGAACATTTTGACGTAAACACTCCTTCTCATCTTCCTTTTGGAAATAAAGGCTCGATGCTACTTCAAAACGGTTTATGAGATAATCAGCTCGAGGATACGAAAGCATCACAAAATCGGCGCATTCCGTACGCTTTTCAGATATTTTCAATGTCGCGTTCGAGCTTTTCATACATCTCCCTTGTATTTATGATAAAAACCTCATCCCCATCAAGCGTCAAGGAGCCTGACAACATCGAAGTGCTCCCGGCATCCGCGATAGCAGAAATTTCCTTTTCGGGCACAGTAATGATTCTGAAAATATCCGTAATCAGAAACCCGATCCGATCGTCTTGCCTGTTCATAACCAGCACTTTCCCGCCGGGATGCTTTTCATTTTCAAGCATCATGCCCAGGTCAATGACCGTGTGCGGTTCACCGTGACGATTAATGAGGCCCGCGACATAAGCAGGAACAAATGGAATAAAATACAGATCGCTGATAATCACAACTTCCTTCACTTCCGCGGAATCAACCGCGTACTGCTTTTCCCCGACAATGAACACGACCAGTTTGCGGTATGATACCTGTTCGATTTGTTCCTCTTCACCGTTTCCGGAAGCTGAAAGTTTTTTTAAAATTTCATTGTTATCCATACCTCAATCCCGTGAAACCCGATAATTGGAAAGAGACTCCCGCAAGCTTTCCCCGGATTCTTTCAATGATTCCGCCGCCTTGAACGTCGATTTTGTGGTTGACGCAAAATCTTCAATTCCATGAGAGATCTGCTTGAGAGTGATGAGAATCTGTTCGAAGGCAACCACCTGCTGTTTCACCGATGACACTATTTGTTCAGAAGAGTCAGCGGATACATCAGCGGATTGCAAAATGTCGCCGAACACCTCTTTCAGCCTTGATGAAAGTTTAGCACCCTCGCGGATGCGCTCGGTTCCCTTTTCCGAAGCAAGAATCAGGCTGTCGGAGGAACGCTGTATCTCATTGATCTTGTTTTTAATCTGTGTTGTGGATGACACCGTACTGTCCGCAAGCCTGCGCACTTCACCCGCCACAATGCGGAAATTCTTGCCCGCATCACCGGCCGCGGCGGCCTCAAGTTCAGCATTGAACGCGATGATCTTTGTCTGGTCGGCGATATTGTTGATGATGTTCACCACTTCCCAGATGCTTTCGATCTGCATTCCGAGCGATTTCACGCCCTCAATAGTTTCGGAATTCGTTTTCTGAATCTGTTCCATCTTCTCCAAATTTTCTTCAATGATTAAAAAACCTTTCCCCACAAGTTCGCGCGTCTGAACCGCGATCCGCGCGACTTCATCGATGCGCGAAGCCACTTTTCTCGAAAGCGCGTCGGAATCTTCCATCGTGGAAACGATCTCCTTGACCGACGCGGCCTGCTGATTTGATGTGGCGGATATTTCGCGCGATGAAACGGTGAGGTCATGGATCGATGAGGTGAGCACCTCAGTAGTCTGCTTGATTTTCGCAAGCAGTTCCCGCGTGTTTGCGGTAAGCACATTCAACATCGCCGCCATCTGTCCGAATTCATCATGCCGTGAAATGTCGTGTTGAGGAATATCGCTGCTGTAATCTCCTTCGGAAATCCTTCCTAAAAATTCCTTCATTCGGCCTACCACCCGCCTGATGGACCCGGAGAACACCGCGCTGAGAGCAATAATGCTCACCAGAACAAAGATACTCATTGTCATCATAACTCTTCTGAGGATGCGAAGAGGCGCGTATGTCTCGTTTCTATCCGCTTCCGCGACGATGATCCATCCCATGGTATCCAGAGATCGGTAATTGACGATTTTACTTTCTGCCGAATTATCCTCCGGATTTACGATATCGAGTACACGGCTTCCGTTTTTATCGGCAAGCATCTCGCGGATGTAATAATTCCCATCAGCATCCCGCGCGTCGTACAGGCTTTCCCCTGTCTTCGAAGGATGCACCACCAGCGTTCCTTTCGATTCTTCATGGTTGTCCATGATATACGCATATCCCTTTTCGCCGATCTTCAGCGAGAGAATGCTTTTTTTCAAAATGTCGAGTTCCGACTGTTTCACTCCCACATACACCGCGCCGATGATTTCGCTGCCCTCATACAGCGGTTTGTAGGCAGTGATGTACCACTGGTCCACCACAAACGCGCTGCCAAGATATGTCTGTCCTGAAACGACCGATTGATACACCGGCGATGAAGCAGGAATAAAAGTTCCCACTGCCCTTGTGCCGTCTTTCTTTTTTACGCTTGTTGCAACACGCAAAAGCCCGTCGGGTTTTTTTATCACCTGAAAAAGAGTGACCGTTCCGCCGATCATGCCGGTAATCTGATCGATCAGAGAATTGTCGCCGAACACGGATCTGCCGTCCACCGCAAGAGGAAAGATTGAAATATCGCTTTTTTCACGGTTTATCTGATCTTCAACGGTTGTCTGCTGAATAGTGTTTCTCATCACGCGAACGCGGCCGTTGACGAAATAATCCGCTACGTTCAGATTGTTCTGCACAATATTTCTGTTAATCTCATAATGAGTGTTGCACAGATTGTAGAGATTATCGGTTATGTGCGCAAGATCGCTTTCGGCCATGTGTCGAATGGTGCTGCTGGTGATGCACGTTCCGACAAGGCCGAAGCTCACCATTATCGCGAAAGCGATTCCCACTCCCGCAGCCATTATTTTTTGCCCAATGTTGAGTTTTCCCGAAAACGCCGAAAGAAATGACCCCACCGCTTTGATTATCCGATTCATTATTCGTTTCCTTTCAGGATATTTGCACTCCTGCGCAATCAGATGTTATACTTTTCAATAATATTCGCGAGCCCAAGGCTCATCGACCTCAGCGCTTCAGCCGCCCCCGATGTCGATTTTGCGGATGCTGTGAAATCATCGATTCCGGAGGATATCTGCTTTAAAGTGAGAATAATTTGTTCAAAGGCCGCAACCTGCTGATTGACCGAATTGACAATCTGTTCGGAAGAAGCCGCGGTGGTATCCGCCGACTTTAGAATATCGCTGAAAATGATGCCAATCTTTGCGGTCGATTCCGCCCCTTCGCGGATGCGCTCAGTACCCTTCTGTGAGGCAAGTACCAGCTGGTTGGACGATCTCTGGATTTCCCCGATTTTTTCTTTAATCTCCGAGGTGGAAGCAAAAGTATTGTCCGCGAGGCGGCGGATTTCACTGGCGACAATCTGAAAATTGCGTCCCGATTCTCCTGCGGCAGAAGCTTCAAGCTCCGCGTTAAACGCGATTATCTTGGTCTGATCGGCAATCGAATTAATAATGTTCACCACTTCCCAGATGCTTTCAATCTGCTCCACAAGCAATTTGATGCCCGCGATGGTGTCGGTGTTGGTGTTTTGAATCTGATCCATTTTTTCCGCATTGCCTTTGATGATGGCAAAACCCTTTTCCGCGAATTCCTTCGCGGAATGCGCAATCTTCGATACTTCATCGATACGGGCGGCGACTTTTTTCGAAAGAGCATCGGAATCTTCCATCGTCGATACGATTTCTTTCACCGCGGCGGCCTGCTGGTTGGAAGTAGCGGACACTTCGCGCGTGGTGACGTTTAGATCCTGTATCGAGGCGGCAATCAGTTCTGATGTTTCTTTTAATTTCTTCAAAAGTTCTCTGAAGTTTTTCACAATTCTGTCGAAATGCTCGGACATCTCGCCGATTTCATCGTCCGAATGAAGATCGAGCGTGCGATCGAGATACCCTTCCGAAACCCTGTCGGAAAGCGCTTTGATCTCTCCAAGCGGCCGAAGAATTCCGGAAACAATCCAGGTGACAAATGTCAGCGTCACAATAAACGCAATCAGCAAGGTTGCAACAATGATGTAGCGAAGCGTAGCGAGTTCTCCAGAAAGTTCATCATAATTAATTCCCGAAGCCACAATCCAGTTCATCTCGGGAATAAATTTATAGTACACCAGTTTTTTGCGCGGGGCAACTTCGCTCGGATTTTTCCAGTCATAGACAATAAAGCCGTTTTTCTTTTCGAGCATCTCCCTGATAATGTAGCGTCCCGATTCATCGCGCAAGCCAGCGACATTCTGTCCTTCAATTTCAGGATGAATAACCATCAATCCCGATAGATCCATCACATACGGATATCCCTTTTTCCCGATGCGTATTTGCCTGATATTCTTTCTAAGCTCCGCGACATCCACCAGATGGAGAAATTCACTGCGATACGATCCCGCCCATATTATGAAATCCCACGGGCGAAAATACGCAAGGAATGCTACCTTGTCTCTTTCTACCGGTTCGTCGGGATTTTTCCATTTATACTCAAGATACCCCTCCTTCATCGCCACCGCTCGTCTCATGAAATCATAGCCGCTCATGTCGTAGCCAGTCTTCAATTTCGGATGAACCACGGTGCGGATATTTCCGTCGATGATAGCTAAATATCCGGTGGTTCCAATGCGGCTGTACGCGGGTGAAAGAAAAATTTTCCTGATGGAATCAACCGCCGCATCATAGCCCATTTCGCCTTTCTTATACAGTTGATAATAATGGTGTACCAATTCACGATTCTTATCGGCAACGGTAGCAAGATGCGTTCGGATGGAGGTGTTCACCGCCGTGACGGTCATATCGTGGATGAGGTTATTGGTATTTTGAAGCTCCCGCTCGAAACGGTTCTTCAAACTCGCCCGCGTGCTGAAGTAAATCACCACGCCCATGAGCAATATAATCGTCAGAAGGAGGAAGGCAATGCCAAGAGTAAGCTTTTTCGAAAGACCTTTGAGGCGCAGAAACGAGGCAAACTTCAGCCATTCCATAGGCTTCCTCTCATTATAGAGTGGTATTATGAACATTTCACGGTCCCGATGAGGATTGAAGCGAGCAACCGTAAAATGGAAGGCGCGACAATTGTTTATTATGACATTAGCAACATTAGAAGATAAAGTACAAAAATGTCAACTTTTTTAAATTGGGAAGTATCAAGTCTTCAACACAGCGCTCACAGCGTATACCGCTCCACGTATTCTACCAGGCGGGAAGTATGTGTTTCAATTGAATTCGACATCTCTGCTAGTTTTTGCGACATGTGCGCCATTTGCTGGATGGATTCGTTCACCACTCCGATTGCCCGCAAGAGTTCAGTGCTGGTAAGCTTCTGCTCACCTGTGGCGGTTGCAACCTGTTCAGCCATACTGCTGATGGTTTCAATATTTTTCATCGCTTCATCACTCGCAGTGTTTTGCGATTCAACCAGTTCCGCGATTTCATTGATGAGCGAAGCCGCATTCTCGATTTTTTCGATCATTCCGCTAATGGCAATAGTGGTTTCCTTTACGAGATGTGCCCCATTTTCGATATCTTTCAAACTCTGGCCGATGAGACGTTCTATTTCCTTTGTGCTCTGCGCCGTTGCATCCGCAAGCTTCGATATTTCATCCGCCACCACCGCAAAACCCCTGCCCTGTTCGCCCGCACGCGCCGCTTCAATTGCGGCGTTGAGCGAAAGCAGGTTTATCTGATCCGAAATATCATTGATAATTGAAATAATATCGACAATCTGCCGCGAGCTATCCGAAATCTGGGAAATGCTTTTCGTTGTTTTTGAAAGCATATCTCCGGTATTCCGCGCGTTTTCTGTCGTGGCGAGCGTCACTCTTCGGGCATTTTGAGAATTATCACCCACTTTCTCTATTATTTCACGCAAATTTTTCATCGATTTCTCGGTCTGAGAAACCCGTTCAGCCTGCGTCTGGGCGGCATTTGCGACGCTTTCAATACTCGATATGAGTTCCTCATGCGAGGAAGTTGTTTGCTCAAACGTCGCTGCCTGGCTCTCGGAATCATTGCTCAGCCGTTCGCTGAACTGGCTTAGCATCTGCGAGTTTTCTGAAAGATGTCCTGTTGTTTCTTTAATATTGCGCACAATCCTGCGAATTGTTGCAATCATATTATTGATGGATTCGACATGCTGCGTCACTTCATCGTGGACTGCAGTTGTATATACCACGCATTCGCGACAGGTATTCATTTTTTCATCCAGGCTCAAACCCCTGTCATGACAAAGTGTATCCTGAATGCGCCAGCATGCCATATTTCTTGAATCGTACGCCGGACAATCCGACTTTGTGCAATTCTTCGCCTCACGGCACCGGATATAATGCGGTTGCGGTATTCTGCGGGTAAGGTCGCCCCTTGTAACCGCATCTGTTATCTCAATAATCTGGCCAAGCGGATTCAGAAGAGATTTTTTTATCAGCCGGTAAAAAAAGATAAAGACGCCGATGGCAAGGATATTTAACAGCAGTATCCAGCCAACAAGATAAATCCGGTCACGCTGGTACTGATTTTCAATCTGCTTGTGCATCAATTTATATGTATTGCTCAACCTGTTGATGATGCTCGTCAAAAGCATCAAGCGCGATTCACCATTTTTTTCAGTACGAGCAAAAGCCTTTTCGCTGATATTCAAATAGGCGTTCGTG